>NC_013889.1:1027500-1627500 GCF_000025545.1 Thioalkalivibrio sp. K90mix | reverse complement strand
ATCGGGGCTGGGACAGCCTGATCGAGGCACGCCAGGCCGTAGACCGGGCGGTGGCCGAGGATCCCTCGCTGGATACCCCCGCGTTACGCGAACAGCTGGCGATCTGCGAAGGATCCGACTGGTGCTGGTGGTTCGGCGCGTACAACCCGGCGGGTTCGGTCAGTGACTTCGAGCAGCTTTATCGTCGGCACCTCGCGCGGCTTTACCAGCTTGCCAATCTCAACGTTCCCGAGTCCCTGGGCGAGGTGCTTTCGGTGGGCGGTGGGGACCCCTCGGCCGGCGGCACGATGCGCAAGGGGCAGGGCGACTGATGGTCGGGGAGGGCCATGCCAACCCCCTGATGCAGCGGCGGCGGGCGGGGGTCCTGCTGCATCCGACCTCGCTACCCGGCAGCGAGCCGGTCGGGACACTCGGTGGCGAGGCCTACGCCTTTCTGGACTGGGCGAGCCGCGCGGGCTTTACGCTGTGGCAGATCCTGCCGCTGCATCCCCCGCACGAGGACGGCTCGCCCTATGCATGCATCTCCGCCTTTGCCGGTGATGCGCGCCTGATCGATCCCCGGTTGCTGGCCGAGCGGGTCGGACTGTCGGCTGACAGCGGCACCGGTGAGGCCATGCTGGCCCGGGCGCACGCCCGTTTGAACGAGACCCCGGCGGTCTGGCGGGAGGCATACCAACGGTTCTGCGAGGAACAGGGGCCGGTCTGGCTGGACGACTACGCCCGCTTCGTGGTGATCCGCGCTCGCGAACAGGGCCGGCCCTGGTGGGAGTGGGAGCCGTCGCTGCGCGATCGTGAGCCGGACGCGATGGAGCGGATCGAGCACGAGGCGCGCGATGAGCTGGAGCGGGTGCGCTTCGCACAGTTTGTGTTTTTCGACCAGTGGCAGGACCTGCGTCGTCGGGCGCAGGACCTGGATATCCTGATCCTGGGTGACATGCCGATCTTCGTTGCGCACGACTCGGCGGATGTCTGGACCCATCGCGACCTGTTCGACCTGGACGAGACGGGCCACCCGCTTACGGTGGCGGGCGTGCCCCCAGACTACTTCTCCGAGACCGGGCAGCGCTGGGGCAACCCCCAGTACCACTGGGACCGGCTGGAGGCCACCGGCTACCGCTGGTGGGTCGAGCGCATGCGCTGGGCGCTGCAGACACTGGATGCGGTGCGTATCGACCACTTCCGTGGCTTCGAGGCGAGTTGGGGGATCCCGGCCGAGGAGCCGGACGCGACTAATGGCCGCTGGGTGCCTGGCCCAGGCGAGCCGTTCTTTCGCCGCCTGCAGGACGAACTGGGCACGCTGCCGTTGCTGGCCGAAGACCTCGGCGTGATCACTCCCGAGGTGACGGCGCTGCGCCAGCATTTCGATCTGCCGGGCATGCGCATCCTGCAGTTCGCCTTCGAGGGCGGCGGGGACAACCCGTACCTGCCGAATAACCACGACGAGGCCAGCGCCGTTTATACCGGGACGCACGACAACGACACCACGCTGGGCTGGTTTCACTCGCTCTCCCCCGAGATGCAGGCGCACGTGATCAACACCCTGAACGAGGGCGGGGCCGAGGAGATGCCGTGGCCGCTGATCCGCGCCGCCTATCGTTCCGTGGCGCAGTTGGCCATTGTGCCCATGCAGGACGCGCTCGCCCTGGACACCCGGGCCCGGATGAACCGCCCCGGTACGATGGACGATGGCAACTGGCGCTGGCGCTTCTCCTGGAAACAGGTTCCCGAGAGCCGCGCCGCCGAACTCCAGGCCCTGGCGCGCGAGACGAATCGCCTGTAGCGACTCCTCGCTCGCCATTGCCAGCCTGCGCCACATCCCGGAGAATGCCGGCCACCGGAGGGGTGGCAGAGTGGTTGAATGCACCGGTCTTGAAAACCGGCAGGGATTCACGTCCCTCGTGGGTTCAACAAGGCGGCGCAGCCGCCGCAGGACGTCGCCGCGAGCGGCGACGCCCGAAGGGTGAGGGCGCGAGCCCGAATCAATCCCACCCCCGGGCGCCCGGAGGGCGCCGCGGGCGCACCCCGACGCGATCATTGCCAGCCTGCCCCACATCCCGGAGAATGCCGGCCACCGGAGGGGTGGCAGAGTGGTTGAATGCACCGGTCTTGAAAACCGGCAGGGATTCACGTCCCTCGTGGGTTCAAATCCCACCCCCTCCGCCATTTCTCACGGTTTGCACGCTTTAGCCCGCCGCGGGAACGAGTGCGATACTCGTAGGGTGCTGTTGAGCGCTGCGAAACGCACCACCCCCTGCGCTGCGCGTAACCCCGATGCGATTCGCTTTGCTCATCACATCCTTCGGCTGTGCGGCGGGTTTACTCTCGTGGCAATTGTTCTCCCTTGACGCCGACCCCCGCTGGCCGTAATCTTGCCGCCGTTCTGGGCGGTTAGCTCAGCGGTAGAGCACTGCCTTCACACGGCAGGGGTCACTAGTTCGAACCTAGTACCGCCCACCAGCATTATCAAAGGGTTAGGTCCTTGCGGGCCTAACCCTTTTTTGTTGGGGGTGCGGCTGCCCGCGCACGGTCAAGCAGCAGGTGCTTCTCCGCTTCATTGGCAGAGCGCTCGGCAGCCCGCCGGAACGCCGCTGCCGCGGCCTCGCGCTCGCCGCAGCGTTCCAGGAGATCCCCGCGTACGGCGTGCAAAGGCACATAGCTGGACAATGCCCGGGCATCAATGTCGGTGTCGAGCGCCGCCAGTACCTGCGCCGGGTCGTCGAACTGGGCGGCGGCCTGGGCCTGATGGATGCGTGCGGCCGGCGATCCCGTGGTCGTGAACAGCGTTGCGTAGTGAGCGGCGATCTGTGGCCAGTCGGTGGCGGCAAAGCTGGGCGCTGTCGCATGGCAGGCGGCGATGGCAGCCTGCAGGCGAAATGGGCTCGGCCGGGCCTTCTGATCTCGGGCGAGCCTGTTGGCACGGGACAGGGCGATCAGACCACGGCGGATGCCGCCGCGATCCCACGCGCCGCGATCCTGGTCCTTCAGCAGCACTGGGTTGCCTTGCGCATCCATGCGCGCGGCCAGGCGCGCACCGTGCAGTTCGATCAGGCCGAGCAGTGCCTGGGTCTCGATGTCCTCGGGGATGGCCTGTGCGAGCACGCGGGCCATGCGCAGCGCCTCATGACAGAACTCCCCGTGCGTCCAGGCGTCGCCCTGGCTGGCTACATGCCCTTCGGTGAACAGCCGGTAGATCACTTCGTGCACGGATCCCAGGCGTTCCCGGCATTCTGACGGCGATGGCGTTTCGAACCGGACGTTGGCCTGTGCGAGTTTACGTTTGCCGCGGACGATGCGCTGCGCGATGGTGATCTCGGAGACCAGAAAGGCACGGGCGAGGGCGGTGTTGTCGAGCCCGGCGAGGGTGCGCAGGGCGAGTGCGCAGCGGGTGTCGGGGGAGAGGACCGGGTGGCAGGCGATGAACAGCAGGGCGAGCGTGTCGTGACGGACATCGTCGCTGCATTGCGGCGTCGATGCCCCCAGGTGGCTGCATGCGATTTCGTGGCCGTAATCGGCGACGAGGGCATCACCCCGATGTTCGCGGCGCAGCTGGTCGACCGCGCGGTTGCGTGCCGTATGCAGCAGCCACGCGGTCGGGTTCTCCGGGACTCCCTGGGTGGGCCAGTGTCCGAGGGCGGCGATCAGGGCATCCTGTGCCACGTCCTCGGCGAGGGCGTAGTCGCCGCTCCAGCGCGCCAGGGCCGCCACGATGCGGCTCGCATCCAGACGCCAGATGGACTCGATGCGGCGCTGGATATCCTGCGGCCCAAGCGCCGGATGTGCACCGGATTGGTCGCGGCCGCTCACCGTTCCACCAGTACCTCGAAGCCGCCCCAGAACATGCGCTGCAGGTCGAATGGTGGATCCTGGTCCGGCGTTTTGTCCGGGCACGGCAGGCGAGGGTCCGCCATGACGTCGGCATTGACACGATCCCGATGCTCGCGCGATTCGAAGCGGATCCACGAGAACACAACCGTTTCGTTGTCGCGTGCCTGGACGCTGCGCGGGAACGACGTCACCTCGCCCGGCGCGACGTCGTCAGCCACGCACTCGATGACTTCCAGTGCGCCGTGCTCGCGCCAGATCTGTGCGGCGAGGTCAGCCTGCTGGCGGTAGTCCTCGATCCGGTCTCGTGGAATCGGTATTACATAGCCGTCAACGTAGTTCATGGTCTGGCTCCTTTGGGGAATCGGACGGGATATGGGCGGGTACCCGGGCGTGCGGGACCCCGGTCGTGCGGTTGGGGACCGTTTTCCGGTCTGGACTAGCGATCATCGTATGCACCCTGCAGGGCCGCGAGATCGAGCTTCTTCATCGTGAGGATGCGCTGGGTGACCCGGCCGAGCTTGTCCGGGTCGGGATCTTTCAGCATGTGGGACAGCTGTTCGGGGACGATATGCCAGGAGACCCCGTAGGGGTCCTTGAGCCAGCCGCATTGCTCGGCTTCCGGAACGGCCGAAAGGGATTCCCAGCGCTGGTCGATCTCCTGCTGGTCGGCGCAGTTCACGACAAACGATATGGCTTCGTTGAAGCCGAAATCGTGTTCCTGCGCGCTGTCCATGGCGGCGAACCATTGGCCTTCGAGCATGAAGTCGGTGAACATCACCGTTCCTTCGCGGTCGGGTTCCATGTCGCTGGGGTAGCGGACGAGCTGCCCGCGTTGCGAATGGCGAAACTTCGACAGGTAGAAATCGGACGCCACTTCCGCCTTGCCGCAGACGTTTCCGACAAACAGCAGCGACGGAATGATCGGCGGGCGTTCTTCCCCTCGCGGATCGGTCAGGATCAGCTGCCATGACAGCCCGAACCGGTCCTGAATCCAGCCGTAGCGCTCGCTGAATGGATAGCGGTCCAGTGGCATGAGTACCCGGCCGCCGTCGGCAAGCTTCCCCCAGATCTCGTCGATCCGTGTTCTGGCGTCGGGATCACGCGAGGGGTCGAAGTTGACCATGAACGAGATCGACGGGTTGAACCGGAACATCGAGCCCGCGTTGATCGCCATGAACGCATGACCCCATAGAACGAACGACACGACGTCGCAGTCGCCCCCGGGTGTGTCATGTAGCGTGGTCAGGTGTGTGATGCTCGAGTCGGGAAAGACCGAGCAATAAAAGTCCACCGCCTCCCGGGCCTCGTTGTCGAACAAGAGGTGGGGAACAATGATCTGGGGTATGTGGCTCATGGCGTCTCGTCTCCTGGTTCGGAGCGCTTGATTCCGAAGGCCCCCGTGTTGGGAACGTCGGCGTTCCCCGGGTTGGTGTCCGGGTGCGGTGGAGGTGCATTACGGGGATTGTTCAGGGGCAAGTCGAAGTGGAGCACGTCCTCGCGCTGGCCCAGCCCGCTGTAGAGCGCTATCGCGGCATTGTCGGTGCGGTCAGCCTGGACGAATACCACCCAGGCACCCAACTCGGCGGCGATGGCCTGGGTGTGGCGGATCAGGGCCGTGGCAATGCCGCGCCGGCGGAAGTTGTCGGCCACGGCGAGGTCATAGATGTAGACCTCGCTGCGGGCCTGTTCGAGCTTGTCCAGGACATAGGCGACCAGCCCGCCGACGACCCGGCCTTCCGTTTCGGCAATCAGGGCGATGAACGTTTCTCGAGCCAGCAAGCGCTTGAGGTACTCGTCGGAGGGACGTGCACCCGAGTAGGTGTCCGGTTCCTCGAACACGTGTGCAAACAGGTCGAGCAGGGCGTGCGCGGCTGCCCGATCCGCCGGACCAAGGCGCCGGATCTTGAGCAAGGACCGCTCGTGCTGCGGGGGTGCCGGGTCAGCCGCCATCGGGGATCTCGGGTTCGACGAGGTAGGCGAGCAGGGTCAGCGATTCCTGCCAGCCGAGAACACAGAGCTCCGGTGGGATGGCCTCCGGCAGACCTTCCTGAAGAATATCCAGTGCGGTGCCGCAGGAGACCGGATCCAGCGTTACGGTGAGCGTCATCTCGCCGCCGAGCGCGGGATCGTCGAAACGGTCGCTGACGACAATTCGACGGCCCGGGTCCAGTTCGCGGTACTCGCCACTAAAATCGTGTTGAGTCCCCGTGGCAAAGTTGATGAAGCTCATCCGGTAGCCGCCGCCTACGCGAGCATCCATCTCGTGGATACGCGCGGTAAAGCCGTATGGTGCATTCCATTTGGCGATCGCGTCGGGTTCCAGGAATGCCCGATATACGCGCTCGGGCGGCGCGCGCAGGACGCGGTGCAGGTGGACATTGCGGTCAGTGGACATGGCTGATGGCCTCCGAGGTCGAACGATTGTGGGAGGGGGCGCGTGGTGCCGTCAGCGTTGGTGGCAGGGGGCACATTCGCGTACCTCGACCGTTGCAAATCGCGCGGCGGGGCAGCGTGTGGCCCATTCCACGGCTTCGTCGCGGTCGGCGCAGTCGATCAGGAAGAATCCGCCGATCATCTCCCGTGACTCGATGAACGGGCCGTCGATGAAACGGGTTTTCCCTTCGTCGGATCGGATGCGCACGCCGTGGCGGTCGGGTCGCAGGGATTCGCTGGCAAGCAACTGGCCACGCGCGTCGAGTTCGGCGCCAAAGGCGAGCATTTCCGCGTAAAGCGCCTGCCCTTCGGCATCGCTGCGGGCCTCGCGGTTGCCGTGATCTTCGAGGATGAGCAACAGAAAGTTCATCGTGGGCATCCTCATCGCATGGAGTGGAGACCGAATCGATTGCCGTCCGGATCGCGCGCGATGACGCAGAAGCCGTAGTCGCCTATCGACTCCTTGGGGCTTTCGATCGAACCACCGGCGGGATCGACGCGTTCCGCCTCGATCCCGCAGTCGTCGCAGCCGAAATAGACCATGCAGCCGCCGGAACCGACCAGGTTGTCGGGGCCTTGTACCAGCGCGCCAGCACACCCCGGCCGGTCTTCCTCCATCGGAAACATCCAGATCTCCGTGCTGGGGGCGAATGCGCTGGTGTCGGCTTGTGTGAGCGACATGTCCAGGACGGTTTCGTAGAACGCACGGGCACGACCGATATCCTTGGTGGGAATCTCGAACCAGACGACGGGATTGGCGGCCATGGCGGTATCTCCTCTGGCGGGATCAAACAAACGGGCGTGGTTCAGCGGCCCCTTTGAACTGTAGACGAACGGGAATCGGGAAAATCGACAAACTTTGTTAAGCCGGTCGAAAGCATCTGGAAGGGGGGAACGCAATCGCTACGGACTGGCGTCAGTGCGAGCCACTGTTCAGCGGACAAAATGCTTAGGGCCCGACATGCGAAGGGGGCCACTTGGGCCCCCTTGCTTGAATCTGGCGGAGAGGGAGGGATTACTCGGCACGATGTGTCTCGCCCTTCGGGTCGTCACCTGCGGTGACGTTCTGGCATCGCTACGCGCTGCCAGTCGAACCATCGTTTTGGATTACCTCGGGTTCGAATCCTCGCAGCTCAGGGGCCAGATGTGCGAAAGGGGCCACATGGACCCCTTTGCTGAAATTTGGCGGAGAGGGAGGGATTACTTGGCGCTGTGAGCCTCGCCCTTCGGGTCGTCACCTGCGGTGACGTTCGGGTGCCGCTGCGCGTCACCCGTCGAACCATCATTCTCTATTCCTCGGGTTCGAATCCCCGTACCTCAGGGGCTAGACATGCGAAAGGGGCCACTCGGGCCCCCTTGCTTGAATCTGGCGGAGAGGGAGGGATTACTCGGCACGATGTGTCTCGCCCTTCGGGTCGTCACCTGCGGTGACGTTCTGGCATCGCTACGCGCTGCCAGTCGAACCATCGTTTTGGATTACCTCGGGTTCGAATCCTCGCAGCTCAGGGGCCAGACGTGCGAAAGGGGCCACTTAGGCCCCCTTGCTTGAATCTGGCGGAGAGGGAGGGATTCGAACCCTCGGTACTCGCGAGAGTACAACGGTTTTCGAGACCGCCCCGTTCGACCACTCCGGCACCTCTCCGAATTGCTTTACCGTGCGGGGTCGAGCCGCGACGGCGGAGCGAATCCTAGCAGATTCGGAGGCTGTTGCGGTAGCGCGTCAGGGCATCAGGCGAGTGATGTGCCAGCCATTGTCCGCCCGGTGGTACTGGAAGCGGTCGTGCAGGCGGCCGGCCCGGCCCTGCCAGAACTCGAACAGCTCGGGCTGCAGGCGGTAGCCGATCCAGGCGGGATCCCGGGGGATCGCGCCTTCCGGGTATTGCTTCTCCAGTGCGTGAACGCGGGCCTCGAGTTCGGCGCGGGTGCTGATGGGCTGGCTCTGGATGGAGGCGGCCGCGGCGAGCTGGCTGGCGCGCGGGCGCTGGGTAAAGTATTCGTCCGCGGCCTCGCCGGGCAGGGCGGTCACGCTGCCTTCGACGCGGATCTGGCGCTCGGTCTCGGGCCAGTAAAACAGGAGGGCGGCGCGCGGGTTCTCGGTGAGGTCCTGACCCTTGCGGCTGCGGGAGTCGGTGTACCAGCAGAGGTCTTCGCCCTCGACATGCTTGAGCAGAACCGTGCGCGCGGAGGGCTGGCCATCGGCGTCGGCCGTGGCGAGGATCATCGCGGTGGGGTCCGGGTTGCCGGCCTTGCGCGCGTCGTCCAGCCAGCGGTCGAGCAGGGTCAGCGGGTTGTCGAGCAGGTCGCGGCGGTGGAGTTCGCCCTGGGTGTAGTCGCGGCGGGTGTGACGGTGGTCGGTGGTGCTCATCGGGTCTCCCGGTGGCCTTTGCAACCATGATAATGGCTGCTATCGCGAACGGCACGGGAAATTTGCGGTGGCTTTGTTGTCACAGGGACATTGCACATGACTGTGTCTACCAAACAGCAAGGAGCGAATGATGGCTGGAGCGAAGATCGCGGCAGTGGAGCCCAAGGGTGTCGAGCTCAAGAAGGGGGAGGAGTACTACTTCTGCCGCTGCGGGCGGTCCAAGGACCAGCCGTTTTGCGACGGCTCGCACGAGGGGACGGGGCTGGAGCCCATCGCCTTTACTCCCGAGGAAGACGGCGAGGCGTTTCTCTGCCAGTGCAAGCAGTCGGGTGATCTGCCGTACTGCGACGGCACGCACCAGCAGTTCGACGAGGACGACATCGGGACCGAGCCGGAGTCAAAGGGCGAGTCGGGCCAGGATGAAGGTAACGAGGCGCCGGACCCGCGTAATACCGAGACGGAGCCGCATGTCGAGCTGATCCATCGCATGGCCCGTTCCGGGCTGGACGAGGTGGGCCACTACGGGCCGACGGTGGCCATGGGTGTGCCGCGCAGCCGGCTCCCGATTTGGGACGACCTGCAGCTGCTGGCGGCGCAACTGGCGAGCCGGCCATTGCCGGACGGGGCCCCGGTCGAGACGGGGCTGGTGATCGGGCCGGAAGCGAAGCGGCCGCTGCGGCTGGATATCCCGATGCTGGTATCGGACATGAGCTTTGGCGCGCTGTCGCGCGAGGCGAAGATCGCGCTGGCGCGCGGTGCGGAGGCGGCCGGCACAGGGATCTGTTCCGGGGAGGGCGGGATGCTGGATGCCGAGCAGGCGGAGAACTCGCGCTATCTGTTCGAGCTGGGGCCGGCGCGCTTTGGCTATTCCGACGAGGTGCTGGAGAAGGTGCAGGCCTTTCATTTCAAGGCCGGCCAGGCAGCCAAGACCGGTGTGGGCGGCGTGCTGCCCGGGGCGAAGGTGAGTGACGAGATCGCGCGGGTGCGCGGGATCGACGCGGGGCAGGATGCCATCTCGCCAGCCAGCCTGGACGGGTTCGAGACGCCCGCGGACTACCGCCGTTTTGCCGACGAGGTGAGGGAGAAGACCGGGGGCATTCCCATCGGCTTCAAGCTCTCGGCCAACCATATCGAGGCGGATCTGGCCTTTGCCCTGGAGGCGGGGGCGGACTACGTGATCCTGGATGGTCGTGGCGGCGGGACCGGGGCCTCGCCCGCGTTGTTGCGGGATCATATCAGCGTGCCCACGATCCCCGCGCTGGGTCGCGCCCGGCGTTTTCTGGATGCCAACGGTGCCAGTGGCCGGGTCACGCTGCTGGTGACCGGCGGCCTGCGCACGCCGACGGATTTTGTGAAGGCCCTGGCGCTGGGTGCGGACGGTATTGCGCTGGCGAACGCGGCGATCCAGGCAGTGGGTTGTGTGGGCGCGCGGATCTGCCACACGAATCGCTGCCCGTCCGGTGTGGCGACGCAGGACCCGAAGTTGCGTGCGCGGCTGGATCCCCAGGAGGGCGGGGAACGGCTCGGCCGCTTCCTGCAGGCCTCGAGCGAGCTGATGTGTGTACTGGCGCGGGCCTGCGGGCACAGCCGTCTGGAGGACTTCGGCCCGAACGACCTGACGACGTTCGACCGCGAGTTGGCGGAACTGGCGGGCATTCAGTACGCCGGGGTGTATCCGAAGTCCTGAAGGGGCACGGTACGTCCGGTGGGCCCGTTAGCATGGGTTATAGCGGGCAAACGTTCGACTGCGTAGCATCACGGGGCCCATCAGCGGAGTACCGCATGTTTTTCCCCGATGTTCGCGCGAGCCATGATCGCTGCATACGAACCGATGCCTTCCTGCGCCACTTCCGGTTGTTGTTAAGGAAACACTGATTAATGTACACGCTCGCGCTCGAGTCGCTTTTGCGTGTGAACAAGGCGCGGTGACTGCCGTGCAGCATTCTGCACAAGGGAACCGCAACGCCGTGCGCGCGCAAAAGCGGCCGAGCCCCTTCGGGGTTGGCACCCCAGGTTCCCCGATACGGCGTTGCGCCGCTTGCGGGTAGAACCACTACCCGCTACACGACGCGCCTTGTCTCGGAAAACCTGGGGTACCAACGCGAGTGTGTACATTGATCAGTGTTTCCTTAATGGCGGCGGATCCGCGGATCCCCGAGGTGTTTGGCGACAGCGAACCCGCGCGCCAGGAGCACATTCTCAACGAGTCGGTGCTGGCGGCACTGGACTTTGCCGAGCGGCGCAACGACGGCCGGGCTCCGGTGCATACCATGGCCATGGTTCACGGGGCACACGGCCGTGTGCCCGTCGCGCCGGCGCTGAACGATTGCTGGGTCGAGGCCCTGATCGAGGCCGCCCGGGATACCGACCCCGAGTGGCGGGACGAACTGGCCTCGCGCTGGCGCGCGGCGACGGCCCCCACGGTGGATCTGTTTGCCCAGTTGCACTGGGTGGACGCGACGGCCGTCAGAGAAGGTTGATCTGGCTCAATCGCTCGATCTCCGAGAGGCTCTATCCTTGCGGCTTCTTCCGGCGCAGAGGTAGTCATGAGTTTCTCCGACGTGCACCAGAGCTACGGGCGATGCCGCCGGGCGGGCGACTTCGTGACGCGTTTTTACGAACACTTCCTCCAGGCCGACCCACGGGTGAAGGCGGCGTTCGGCTCGACGGACTTTTCGCAGCAGAAACGTGCCCTCGGGCAGGCGATTTCGACGGCGATCAGCTATGCCGAGGGCGAGAGCTTCGTCGCTTCCACCATGGAGCGCATGGGCCAGGTTCATTCCCGCGAGGGCCGTGTGCCCGTGGAGCCGGATCTGTACCCGATCTGGCTGGACTGTATGGTGCGCACGGCCGCCGAGATCGACCCGCGCTGGGAGCCGCGTCTGGAAGAGCGCTGGCGGGGTGCGATGCAGCCGGCGATTGATCTGTTCGTAAGGCTTTACTGAGGCCGGTCGCGCCGAGCGAACGATCGGCCAGGGGGCTGGCCTCCTACAGGGGGGCGTTCAAGGGCTTTGGGGTTGGTTATCGTGTTCCTTGACCTCGGTCCGCCTGGGGGCATGGCTTGTAGGAGGCCAGCCTCTGGCCGATGGGGTTTGTCCGGCATCCCTTTCGGCCCCGCAGGCGCCGGGGCCGTTTGATCTGGCGGCGATTCCGGCGTGTAATGCGCGGGTTTGAATCCACCGGCCCTGCGCCGGGAGCCTGTGTCCATGTCCGCTGTCCCCGATTTCCCGCCTTCGCTGTTTGCGCGCAAGCCCTACTGGGCCAAGCGCTTCGGTACCGCACCGTTTCTGCCGACCACCCGCGAGGAGATGGACGACCTCGGCTGGGACAGCTGCGACATCGTGCTGGTCACCGGGGACGCCTATGTCGACCACCCGAGCTTTGGTATGGCGATCATCGGGCGGTTGCTGGAGGCGCAGGGCTTTCGCGTCGGCATCATCGCGCAGCCGGACTGGACCTCGGCCGAGCCGTTCCGCGCGCTGGGCCGTCCCAACCTGTTCTTTGGCGTCACCGCCGGGAACATGGATTCCATGGTCAACCACTACACGGCTGACCGGAAGATCCGCTCCAACGATGCATACACCCCGGGCGACGTGCATGGCCATCGGCCGGACCGCGCGGTGATCGTCTACGCGCAGCGCGCCCGCGAGGCCTACAAGGACGTACCGGTGGTGGCCGGCGGGATCGAGGCCAGCCTGCGCCGCATCGCCCACTACGACTACTGGCAGGACAAGGTACGCCGGTCGGTGCTGCTGGATGCGCGGGCCGACATCCTGCTGTTCGGCAATGCCGAGCGCGCCCTGGTGGAGCTGGCGCACCGCGTGGCCGCCGGTGAGCACCCCCGCGAGATCACCGACCTGCGCGGCACGGCCTTTCTGCGCGATGCCGTGCCAGCCGGCTATGTCGAGCTGGACTCCAGCGAGGTGGACACCCCGGGCCCGGTGGATGCCAACCCCGATCCCTATGCGATGGTGTCGCCGTCCACCTGCGCCGAGGCCGAGACGAAGGCGGAGTCGGAGGACACGGCCGGCGAAGGTGGTGCGCAGGTCGTTCGTTTTCACCGGGATATTCCGCGCGGCACGCCGCGAGACAAGACGGTGATCCGCATCCCGGCCTTTGAACAGGTCAAGGGCGATTCCGTGCTGTATGCGCATGCCTCTCGCGTGCTGCATCTGGAGACCAACCCGGGCAATGCCCGCGCCATCGTGCAGCGCCATGGCGACAAGGAGGTCTGGCTGAACCCGCCGCCGATCCCGTTGACCACCGCCGAGATGGATGCGGTGTTCGACCTGCCGTATGCCCGTGCGCCGCATCCCTCCTATGGCGATGCGCGCATCCCGGCCTGGGAGATGATTCGCTTCTCGGTGAACATCATGCGCGGCTGCTTTGGGGGCTGTACGTTCTGTTCGATTACCGAGCACGAGGGACGGATCATCCAGAGCCGCTCCGAGGAGAGCGTGCTCAAGGAGATCGAGGAGATCCGCGACAAGGTCGACGGGTTTACCGGCGTGGTCTCCGATCTCGGCGGGCCGACGGCCAACATGTACCGGCTGGCCTGCAAGGACCCGGAGATCGAGCGCAGTTGCCGCCGGCTGTCCTGTGTCTATCCCGGGATCTGCAAGAACCTCGATACCGACCACACGCCGCTGGTGAACCTCTACCGCAAGGCGCGGGCGTTGCCGGGCATCAAGAAGATCCTGATCGCCTCGGGTCTGCGCTACGACCTGGCCGTGGAATCACCGGAATACGTGAAGGAACTGGTCACGCATCACGTGGGAGGCTACCTGAAGATTGCGCCGGAACATACGGAATCCGGGCCGCTTTCTCGCATGATGAAGCCGGGCATGGGCGCCTACGACCGCTTCAAGGCGATGTTCGAGAAGTACTCGAAACAGGCGGGCAAGGAGCAGTACCTGATCCCGTACTTCATTGCCGCGCACCCGGGGACGTCCGACGAGGACATGCTGAACCTCGCGCTCTGGCTGAAGCGCAACAACTTCCGCGCCGATCAGGTGCAGGCCTTCCTGCCCAGCCCGATGGCGCTCGCGACCGCAATGTGGCACTCCGGGCGCGATCCGCTGCGCGGCATCAAACGCAAGGCCGGGGACCGCGTGCCGGTCGCGCGCGGTGCGCGGGCGCGGCGCCTGCACAAGGCGTTCCTGCGCTATCACGATCCGAACAATTGGCCGCTGCTGCGTGATGCGCTCAAGCGCATGGGCCGCGCGGACCTGATCGGCAATGGCAAGCATCACCTGATTCCCACCTGGCAGCCCGCGGGCACCGGCCAGGGCGCCGGCGGAGCGAGGGCCGCCACTGGCGGTCGTGTGACCCGCGGCGGCAAGGCCCTGAAAAAACGCGGCCAGACCTTCCAGACTCAGCACAAGGGCGTGGAGGTCGCCGCCCGCCCGGCAGGCCCCGGCCCGAAGAAGGGCCCGCCCCGGGCCAAATCTCGCCCGGGCAAGCGCCGGCCGCAGCGTCCGTAGGACTCCACCTCCGCTGCATCCACTTGTAGGAGGCCAGCCCTCTGGCCGATGGGGCATTTCCGACACCCGATCGGCCAGAGGGCTGGCCTCCTACAGGGGGGTTAGCCCTCCTGGGGCTGGTGGTGCGGGCGGGGTGCCGGCTCGGGTACATGGCCTTCCAGCGACAGGTGCAGGCCGGTGTGCGCGGGGTCGGTGGTGTTGAGCAGGTAGAGGTACGGGCCGACGACGTCTTCCGGGCGCGGCAGCTTGTCGGCGTTCTCGGCCGGGTAGTGGCCGGCGCGGAAGCGCGAGCGGACCGGGCCGGTGTCGATGCCGTTCACATGGATGAAGTGCTTCTCGTTGCGGTGTTCGCGCACGAGGATGTCGATCATCGCGTCCTGCGCGGCCTTGGCCATGCCGAAGGCGCCCCAGAAGGCCTTGCGGCAGTCCTGAGTGGAGACGACCAGGCTGCCGTGCGGGCTGTCCTCCAGCAGTGGGAGTACGGCCTGGGCGAGGAAGAACGGGCCGTGCAGGTTGCTGTTGATGACCTTGAACCACAACTCGGGGTCGTACCCCTTCATGGGGGTCAGGGTGCCGGCCCAGCCGGCGTGCAGCACCAGTCCGTCCAGGCGCCCGAGGGAGTCGCGGATGTTCTCGGCCAGGTCGCCGTAGTCCTTGACCGTGGCGCCCTCCAGGTTGAGCGGGTAGATGGCCGGCTGTGGATGGCCTTCCTGCTCGATCAGGTCGTAGGTCTTCTCCAGCCCCTTGATGTCCTTGTCCAGCAGCACGACGATCGCGCCCGCCGCCGCGCAGGCCTGGGCGATTGCACGTCCGATGCCCGCGGCCGCGCCGGTTACCAAGATCACGCGGTCGTTGAAGGCACCCGGTTCCGGGCGGTAGTCGAGCAGGGCAGGGATGTCGAGATCGGTCAAGGGAGGGTCTCCAGTAGCTTGTGGGCTGATTCTAATCCAGACTGCACGGCCGCTTCGAGGGTCGAGGGCAGGCCCGGTGTCACATAGTCGCCCGCCAGGAACAGCCCGGGCCAGGGGGTGCCGGCTACCGGGCGGAGCGCGTCCAGATCGACGCGGGCATCAATGGTGGCGCGTTTCTCGCACACGACATGACCGGTCCGGGGCATTCCCAGTTCGGGGAAGGTCCGTTCCAGCTCTTTAGCAACCCGACGCCAGCGCTCCTCCGCCGTCATCGTCGGCAGGTCGTCCGCGGTGGAGATCACGACGGCCAGCCAGTTCGGCTCGCCGGCCACCTGGCGGGGAATCAGCCATTGTCCGTGCTGGTCGAGGAGTCCCTGCAGCGGCGGGCGTGCCAGGACGGGGTCCGGATAGTGCAGGTAGACCGTACAGATGCTGCGCTCGCCCATGGCCCTCAGGGCCCGATGGTGGGGCTGGAGCTCGGGGGCCTCGGGCAGGAGCCGAGTGGCCGCGCTGGGCGACGTGGCGAGGATCACCGCGTTGGCAGGGGTAACGTGATGGTTACGATCACGGAGCTGATAGCGGGACTCGGTTCCCCTGGATTCGATGACCACAATGCGCCGTCCGGTTTCGACCGTGGCGCCGCGCTCGTGCAGTTCGCGCAGGGCCGGTTCGGGATACAGCGACCCCAGCGGCCGAGTCGGGATGAGCAGCCGCGCGTCGTCCGGCCCGTGGTTCAGGGCCAGGCGCAGCACGTTCTGGAAGATCTGCGCCGAGGCGCTGCGGATTGGCGTGTTCATGACCGCGAGGCACAGCGGTTCCCAGAGCTGGCGGATCAGCGTGTCCGGCTGATGACGCGCCTGTAGCCATTCGAGTACGTCGAGATCTTCCTCCAACGGCCGGTACAGGATCGAGGCAGCCCCCAGCAGGGCCGGGAGTCTGCGGTGAAACGGGGTGCCCGCGAGCGATTGCCACAAGCCATGAACCAGGGCCGGCAGACGTGGCGAGCGGGGCTCCAGGGTAAAGGCTGGGTGAGGGTGGCCCGGGGCATGCATGCGCAGTCCGAACGGCAGGGCCACGAAGGCGCGCTCCGGGTCGGTGCCGACTGAGCGCAGCTGGTCCAGCGTGGCGTGACAGGCACCGACCAGCACGTGCTGGCCGTTATCCAGGTCCGCACCATCGCGGTTGAGGCTGCGGGCGCGCCCGCCTGCGGTCGCGGCGGCCTCGATCAGGTGGACCGCGATGCCGGCCCGGGCCAGGGTCAGCGCGGCGGTCAGACCGGCCCAGCCGGCGCCGAGCACGACGACCGGATGCGATTCGGGAACGGCGGCCATGGTGCGGGCGGGGTCAGCCCGCGCGGCGGTATTCGCGCTTCAGGCGGCGCGCGGTGCGCCAGGCGATCCACAGCTTGCGGATCGGGGTCAGCCGTACGCGGTGCTCCAGCACGCGGTAGCCGTCGTCCTGGATTTCGTCGAGCAGGGTGCGGTAGATCGCGGCCATGATCAGACCCGGGCGCTGGGGGTAGCGGTCCTCGGCGGGCAGGTGCTCCTCCGCGCGCTGGTAGTAGCGGCGGGCCCGCTCGGCCTGCTCGGCGAACAGGGCGCGGTGGCGGTCGTCGGTGACGTTGACCTGAAATTCTTCGGGCTTTACGCCGTGCTTTTTCAGCTCGTCCAGCGGGATGTAGACGCGGCCGCGCATTGCGTCCTCGTGGACGTCGCGCAGGATGTTGGTCAGCTGCAGGGCCATGCCTAAGTCATGCGCGTACTTCAGCGTGCGCCGGTCCGAGAAGCCGAAGATATGGGCGGACAGGATCCCGACCACGCTGGCCGCGCGGTAGCAGTACAGCGACAGTGTGGTGAAGTCGGGATAGCTGTCGTAGTCGAGGTCCATCTGCATGCCGTCGATGATCTCGTCGAAGTACTCGCGGCTGAGATCGAACGGCGCCAGATGCGGCTGCAGGGCCTGGGTGATCGGGTGGCGCGGCTGATGGTCGAACAGGCGCTCGATCTCCTCGCGCCACCACTGAAGCTTGGTGCGCGCCACGCTCTCCTCGCGGACCTCGTCGACGATGTCGTCCACCTCGCGGCAGAACGCGTACAGCGCGGTGATCGCACGGCGCCGGTCGGGTTCCAGAAAACGGAATGCGTAGTAGAAGCTGGAGCCGCTCTTCGCGGCCTTCTCCTCGCAATATTCGTCGGGGGACATACGCGCTCGGGATCGGGGTACCGTCTTGGGACGGCAAGGCTAGCACAGCGGGGCCGGGATGCGGACGACGCGGGTGATCGAAACGCCTTTTGACATACATCAACAAGGCCCGTCTCGGGGGCGCTTAGGGTGAAAGCGTCAGGGTGGCACAAGGGCCGCCCTCCCGATGCGGAAACCCGTATGGAACAGCGTCTGGTATTCGATCCTGAAGTCTTGCGTCGCTATGACGTCAGCGGCCCTCGCTACACGTCGTACCCCACGGCGCCGCAGTTCCACGAGGCGTTCGACGCACAGGCCTATGCGCGGGTGGCGCGGGCGACGAATGTCAAAGGGGCGGCGCGACCGCTCTCGCTCTATGTCCACGTGCCCTTCTGCGACACGGTGTGTTTCTACTGCGCCTGCAACAAGGTGATTACCGGCAATTATCGGCGGGCGACGAGCTATCTCGACTCGCTGGAACAGGAGATTGCCCTGCAGGGCGAGTGGTTCGATCGCGATCGGCCGGTGCGCCAGCTGCACTTCGGGGGCGGGACGCCGACGTATCTGTCCGACGAGGATCTGACCCGGG
Source organism: Thioalkalivibrio sp. K90mix (assembly GCF_000025545.1). Lineage (NCBI taxonomy): Bacteria > Pseudomonadati > Pseudomonadota > Gammaproteobacteria > Chromatiales > Ectothiorhodospiraceae > Thioalkalivibrio > Thioalkalivibrio sp. K90mix. Next base: position 1,609,713 of record NC_013889.1, on the reverse strand, counting down.
TCATGAAGGCCCTGGGTCGACATTTCACGCTGGAGACGGGGCCGGAGCGGGAATTCTCGATCGAGATCGATCCGCGTGCCGTGCGTCCCGGTACCCTGCCGCTTCTGGCATCGCTGGGCTTCAACCGCATCAGTGTGGGGGTGCAGGATGTCGATCCCGCCGTGCAGAAGGCCGTCAACCGCATCCAGCCATTCGAGGTCACCGAGCAGGCGGTCCGCCAGGCGCGCGAGCACGGCTTTGTCTCCACCAACCTGGACCTGATCTACGGGCTGCCCCTGCAGACGGTGGACACATTCTCCGCGACACTGGACCGCGTGCTGGAACTCCGCCCGGAGCGGCTGGCCGTATACAACTACGCGCACCTGCCGGAGCTGTTCAAGACGCAGCGCCAGATCCGCGACGGCGACCTGCCGCCGGCCACGGAGAAGCTTGCGGTCCTCGAGATGACCATCCAGCGCCTGACCGACGCCGGGTATGTGTACATCGGCATGGATCACTTTGCGCTGCCCGATGACGAACTCGCGATCGCCCAGCGTGCGGGCACCCTGCAACGAAATTTCCAGGGCTACTCGACGCGGGCGGAGTACGACCTCGTGGCACTCGGACCCACCGCCATCGGCAAGATCGGGGACAGCTACAGTCAGAACCTGCGCGAGGTGGATGCCTATCAGGAACGGCTGGCGGCGGGCCAGTTGCCCGTTTTCCGCGGCCTGGAACTGAGCGAGGACGACCGTCTGCGGCGTGCCGTGATCAGCGAGCTGATGTGCCACTCGAGGATCGACTTCGGCGGCATCGAGGCCACATTCGGCATCGACTTCCGCGAGACCTTCGCCGATGCCCTGAACCGCCTGGCCGAGATGGAGGCCGATGGCCTCGTCACCATCGGCCGCGACAGCCTGGAGGTCCAGCCACGCGGCCGACTCCTGCTGCGCAACATCGCCATGGCCTTCGACGCCTACCTCAACCGCGAGGAACGCCGTCGCTACTCGAAGGTCGTCTAATCAGCGTTTCGCTTGCGGCGGCGCGGGCGCAGGCTGTGGGCGAGGATGACCCAGGCGTCGCGGGCGCGCAGGCGCGGGCGGGCGAAGACGTCGTCCTGCTGGCGCAGGCGCCAGAGTACGCGGGCGCCGCCGTTGATGATGGCGCGGATCTCCAGGCCCATGCGCCCGCGCAGCATGCCGCCGAGCGGTGCTCCGGCGCGCAGCAGGCGATCGGCGCGGGCGTACTGAAACTGCATCAGGTTGCGTAACTGAAAGGTCGTCTGGCCGGCCGCGATCGTCTCTTCGCTGACGCCGTATTGCGCCATCTCGTCCTGTGGCAGATAGATCCGGTCGTTCTCGGTGAGGTCCTGGTGCAGGTCCTGATAGAAGTTGATCAGCTGCAGGGCCGAGCAGACCGCGTCGGAGTAGCCGATCATCTCCTCGGTGGGGTTGCCGTCGAGGTACAGCATCAGCCGGCCGACCGGGTTGGCGGAGCGGCGGCAGTACTCCACGACCTCGCCAAAGGTGGCGTAGCGCGTTTGTTCCAGGTCCTGGATGAAGGCGTCGACCAGATCGACAAACGGGGCAGCGGGCAGGCCGAAGCGCTGCCGCGCATCAGCCAGCGCGATCCATTCCGGCTCGGACTCCGCGGCCGGATCTTCGAGAATCTGCACGCGTTCCTGCATGGCGACCAGGTCGGCCCGTCGCTCGTCGACGGGGCGCTGGTCCTCGTCGGCGAGGTCGTCGGCATCGCGGGCGAAGCAGTAGATCGCGGCGACGGGTCCGCGCAGTCGCGCGGGCAGCAGCCAGGAGGCGACCGGGAAGTTCTCGTAGTGCGCGGTGGCGCGGACCCGGCAGTGGCGGTAGGCGGCACGGATGTCGGGATGTCCGGCCATCGGGTCAGTCCTGCGTTTCGGGCTTGTTGTCGTCGCCTGTGTCGCCCGCATCATCGACCTCGACGGGGCGCCGAGCCCGATTGTTCAGGGTGTCCGGGGTCTCGGGGGTCTTGCGCGCGCGGATGCCCAGCTCCTGAAACCGTCGGGCGCTGGGCATGACCTGGCGCTCCAGGCTGCCGACCGTCTTGTTGAAGGCGTCGGTGCTCTGGTCCAGTGCCTTGCCGAGGCGCGCCATGTGTTCGGTCATGGTGCCCAGGCGGTGGGAGAGCTCCGCGCCGAGGTCGCGAATCTCCAGCGCGTGCTCGGTGAGCTGGGACTGCTGCCAGCCGTACTCGACGGTGCGCAACAGGGCGATCAGCGTGCTCGGCGTGGCCAGCAGAACCTGGCGCTCCAGCGCGTACTCCAGCAGGCCGGGTTCGTGTTCCAGCGCGGCGGCCAGGAACGGGTCGCCGGGCAGGAACAGGACGGCGAACTCCGGGGACTGCTCGACACTGGCCCAGTACTGTTTGCTGGAGAGTTCGGTGACGCGCGAGCGCAGGTGCTGGGCATGGCGTTTGAAGGCGGCGGCGCGCGGCTCTGGATCGGTGGCGGCGACCGCGTCCAGATAGGCATCCAGTGGTGTCTTGGCATCGACCACCAGGGCCCGGTTGCCGGGCATGTGTACCAGCAGATCCGGACGCTGGCGCCCGCCATCGCCGTCCAGCGCGGGTTGTTCGGTGAAGTCGCAGTGCGCCGAGAGGCCGGCCAGTTCCACGGCGCGCTTGAGCGTCAGCTCGCCCCAGCGCCCGCGCACGCCGGGGCGGGAGAGGGCCTGGACCAGGTTGTGGGCCTCGCGCTGGAGGGTGGCGTTGTCCGAGCTCAGGCGCTGGATCTGTTCATTCAGGGCGGCGAAGGCCTGGGCACGCGAGCGTTCCATCGCGTTGATTTCGGCCTCGGTCTTGCCCAGTGTCTCCCGAATCGGCTTGAGCATCGCCTCGACCTTGTTTTCCGAGCGCGCGATCTCGTTCTGCCCCTCGCTGAGCTTCTGCGTCAGGATCGACTGGGCCAGACGCAGAAACTGGTTGGAGTTGGCCTCGAGGGCCTCGCTGGCCAGGGCGGAGAAGGAGCGATCCAGTTCCTGCCGCGCGGTCTCGAAACTCTGACGCAAGTCCTCGCGACGCTGTTCGGCGCCCTCCAGTTCGGCTTCCAGCCGGGCATTGCGGGTTTGCAGATCCCCGATGCGACGGTTCAGGCGCAGACTGGCCAGCGTATATCCCAGCAGGAGCCCGACCAGCAGGGCAGCGGCCAGGGCCAGCCAGGCCGTGGTCGACAGTTCGGTCAGCTCGCCAGCCATTGCGGGTCCGCTTTGGCCTGGTGCCAGCGCCAGAAATCATCGGGGCGATCGAGCGTGCCGTCGGCGCCCCAGGTGTCGGGGTTCTGGCTGGCATCGATGTAGCCCCATCGGGCGACGAGTGTTGCCATACCCGCCGCCCGGCCAGCGGCGATGTCGCGCTCGGCATCGCCCCAGTAACAAAGCTGTTCAGGGGGCAGACCCGTTTGCCGCGCGGCCAGCCACATCGGCTCGGGATCCGGTTTGCGCTGCGGGAGCGTGTCACCACTGACGATGGCGGCGAGTCGAGGGGACAGGCCCAGGGTCTCCAGCAATGGCTCGGTCAGCCAGGCGGGCTTGTTGGTCACGACCCCGAGGGGCCAGCCGCGCTGTTCGCAGGCGTCCAGCACGGGGCCCAGCCCGGGGAACAGAGCGGTGTCGATGCACAGGTCGCGGGCGTAGATCTCCAGGTAGCGTTGCTTGAGGGTCTCGCGGCGCGCACCCTCGACATCCGGAAAGCCGAGCTGCACAAGGGCCTGGGAGCCGTGCGAGACGTGATTGCGCACGGCCTCGAAGGGCAGCGGTGGGCGATCGTTTTCGGCCAGCAGCACGGTGAGCGCCGCGTGCATGTCCGGGGCCGTGTCGAGCAGGGTCCCGTCCAGGTCGAACAGGACCCCGCGGAGTTCGCGGCTCATGGGGTCTCGCTGTCGGCTTCAGGCCGGCGCGCGGCCATCAGGTAGTTGACGTCCGTGCGCGGAACCAGACGGTAGCGGCCGGACAGCGGCGAGTAGGTGAGCCCGGTCATGTCGGTGACCTCGAAGCGGTGCTTGCGCAGGACCGCGCCCAGTTCGGAGGGGCGGATAAAGCGGCTGTACTCGTGCGTGCCGGTGGGTAGCAGGCGCAGTACGTATTCGGCACCGACGATCGCTTCGGCGAACGCGCGGGGGGTGCGGTTGATGGTCGAGAGGAACAGCCAGCCGCCCGGACGCACCAGCTGGACCAGGGCGTCGATGACCGCCTCGGGATCGGGCACGTGCTCCAGCATCTCCAGACAGGTGACCACGTCGTAATCGCCCGCATGATGCTCGGCATGGGCCTCGGCGGTCGTGTGCAGATAGTGGATCTCGAGCCCGGAGTCGTGTGCGTGCTCGCGCGCGACCTCCAGGTGTTCGGCCCCGGCATCCAGCGCGGTCACCTGTGCGCCGCGCACTGCCATCGCCTCGGACAGGATGCCCGCGCCACAGCCGACATCCAGTACCTTCTTGCCGGCGAGATCGGCGTGCTGGTCGATCCACTCCAGCCGCAGGGGGTTGATCGCGTGCAGGGTGGCGAAGGCGCCATTCGGGTCCCACCACTCGTGCGCCCGATGCGTGAACTTGTGCAGTTCGGCGTGATCGACGTTGTCGCCAGTCTTGGCGTGGGTCTCATGGGTCATGGTGATCTCGATTACGCGGCCAGCTCGCGCTGGATTTCCAGCACGCGCGCGCCCCATTCGCGGGCCTCGGCCTGGAGCTCGTCCAGGTCCAGCGTAAGCAGTTCCCGGTCCCTGAGCAATGGCCGTCCGGCCACGTGGACGTCGGTGACGGCATCGCGGGTGGCGGAGTAGACGATCTGGGCGGCCGGTTCATGGGCGGGCTGCAGCTCGAGGGCGCGAAGATCGATGCTGACCACGTCGGCCTGCTTGCCCGGCTCCAGGCTCCCGATGCGGTCGGCCAGGCCCAGCGCACGGGCGCTGCCCAGCGTGGCCATCTCGAGCGCGGCGGTGGCGGGGAGGGACGAGGCGTCGCCACTGACGCCCTTGGCCAGCAGCGCGGCTGTGCGCATCTCGCCGATCATGTCGAGGTCGTTGTTGGACGCCGTGCCATCGGTGCCCAGCCCCACGGTGATGCCGTCCGCCAGCAGCGCCGCCACTGGGCAAAAGCCGGAGGCGAGCTTCAGATTGGATTCCGGACAGTGTGCAACCGATACCGGGCGTCCCTCCAGTAACTCGCGGTCCTGTGCGCCGACCTGAGTCATATGAACCGCGATGAAGGGCTGGTCCAGCAGGCCCAGGCGAGCCAGCCGGGCCAGTGGACGCTCGCCCAGATCGCGCTCGGCATCGGCGATTTCGCCAGCGGTCTCGTGCACGTGCATGTGAATGGGAACGCCCAGTTCCCGGGCGCGTTCGGCCACACGTTGCAGGCTCTCGTCACCCACCGTGTAGGGTGCGTGAGGTGCGACGGTGTAGTGGATGCGCCCGTGGTGCTGCCAGTTTTCGACGACCTCGGCACCCCGCTGGAAGTATTCATCGGTCGTCTGCGCCCAGGGCGTGGGGAAGTCGAACACGGTCAGGCCCAGTGCGGCGCGGATGCCGGATTCGTCGACCACGCGCGCAGCGTCGTCGACGAACAGGTACATGTCGCTGAAGCAGGTGGTCCCGCCGCGCAGCATTTCGGCGACCGACAGTCGCGTGCCCGCGCGGACGAACTCGGGCGACAGCAAGCGCCCCTCGGCCGGCCAGATATAGCGCTTGAGCCAGTCCATCAGCGGGCGGTCGCTGCCCACACCGCGCAGCAGGCTCATGCCGGAGTGGGTATGTACGTTGACCAGCCCCGGTATCAGGGCATGCCCTTCGCGGTGCAGGTGTTCGGCATCGAGGTGTTTTGCGCAGGCCTCTGCGCGCGGTAGCAGATCCTCGATCACGCCGTTGCGAATGACCAGTGCGTAATCGACGAGCACCGTGTCGCGCGGGATCACGGGCAGAATCTGCGAGGCGCTGAGAACGAGGGTTCGGGTTGTCGACATGGGAGGTCAGACCGAGGGGATTCGGTCGCGCATGGTACCCCAAAGAGGCGGCGAAGGCCGCCCCTTTGGGCAAGGCCGAACCGGTTAGCTGGCCTGGCGTCCCAGGACCTGGGCGCGCGTGACTTCGGCGACATGTCGGCCCTGGAAGGCGGCCATCGCAAGTTCGTTTTCGCTCGGCTGACGCGAGCCGTCGCCGTCCGCCAGGGTCGTGGCACCGTAGGGTGTGCCGCCGCTGATTTCGTTCATGTCGAGCAGACGCTTCTCGGTGTAGGGCAGGCCGACGATGGTCATGCCGTAGTGCATCAGGTTGACGATGGTCGAGACCAGCGTGGTCTCCTGCCCACCGTGCTGCGAGGCGGTGGAACCGAATACGGAGCCGATCTTGCCGACGAGCTTGTCGCCAAACCACAGCGCGCCAGTCTGATCGAGGAAGTTGGCCATTTGCGCGGACATGCGGCCAAAGCGGGTCGGGGTGCCGATGATGATTGCATCATAGTCCGCCAGTTCTTCCGGACTGGCGATGGGGGCGGCCTGGTCCAGCTTTGCCCCGGCCTGTTTTGCGACGTCCTCGGGCATCAATTCCGGGACGCGCTTGATTGTGACCTCGGTACCAGGAATCTCGCGGGCGCCCCGGGCGACGGCCTCGGCCATCTGCTCGATGTGGCCCCAGGTGGAGTAGTACAGGATCAGGATTTTGGTGCTCATGGGAAGGACCTCCGAGTTTGATCGAGGTCCAGCTTAATTCTCATTAAAGCGAATAAAAATGGGCTTTTAATGGCTTTATTGTTCGGTTAAAGCGAATCGTTAGTGGGGCGGCTGCGCAGCACTTTCAAACGAGGGTGATGCCCCGAGCACGGCCCTTTCCAGGTCCGCCAGGTCTCCAGGATAGCCGTACAGGAAGCCCTGGAAGTGGCGGCAGCCGAGGCCAAACAAGAAGGCCCGCTGTTCGACTGTTTCGACCCCTTCAGCAATGACGTCCAGGTCCAGCGTGCGGGCGAGATTGACGACCATCTGCGCGATCGCGGCGTCGTTGGGGTCGTCCAGTACGTCGCGCACGAAGGACTGGTCGATCTTCAGTTGTGCCAGGGGAAGCTGTTTCAGGTAGGCGAGGGAGGAGTACCCCGTGCCGAAGTCGTCCAGGGCGAACTCGACGCCCAGCGCTCGCAGTTCGTCGATATGGGCCACCACGGTGTCGATTTCCTCGAGCAGCATGCTCTCGGTCAGCTCCAGTTTCAGCCGATCGCCCGGGGCTCCGGTTTCCTGGAGGATCTCGCGCAGATGCGGGACAAAGTGTGGATCGCGGAACTGGCGTGCGCTGATATTCACCGACAGGGTCAGGTCGCGGAAGGCGGCCGTGTGCTGCCAGGCCCCCAACTGAGCACAGGCGGTGCGCAGGACCTTGCGCCCAATGGGCACGATCAGCCCGGTCTGCTCCGCGACGGGGATGAACTCGGCCGGGGAGATCGCGCCGCGTTGTGCGTGCTCCCAGCGCAGGAGCAACTCGGCGCCGATGACGCGCCCCTCGGCATCGACCTGCGGCTGATAGACCACGCTGAACCGGTCTTCGTCGAGGGCATGGCGCAGCTCGTTTTCGAGTTCGAAACGAGCCTCCACCGCGCGGTGCAGTTCGGGGTCGTAGAAGCGCACGGTATTGCGCCCGGCGTTCTTCGCCCGGTACATCGCGAGGTCGGCCTGTTTCAGTACCTCCTCCACGCCGAGGCTGCGGCCGCTGAACAGGGTGGCACCGATACTGGGGGTGACGTGGCGGTTCTGGCCCGCGAGCTGGAAGGGCTCGCGCAGCAGGTTGATCAGCTTGCGCCCGACTGCCTCTGCCTCGGTGGCGGCGCGCGCCGGGTCGGGGTGAAGGTCGTTGAGGATGATCACGAACTCGTCGCCGCCCAGGCGCGCGAGCGTGTCGGCTTCGCGCACGGAGTTCTCCATCCGTCGGGCCACCTGGCACAGCAGATCATCCCCGACCGCGTGTCCCAGGGTGTCGTTGATGTCCTTGAAGTTGTCCAGATCGATGAACAGGACCGCGCCGTGGTGACGCGTGCGCGCCGTATTGGCGAGGGCCTGGCCCAGACGGTCGTGCAGCAGCGTTCGATTGGGCAGGCCGGTCAGGCCATCGAAGAAGGCCAGGCGCCGGATTTCCTCTTCGGCCTCCTTGCGGTCGGAGATATCCATCATGGTGCCAAAGGTCGCCATGATATGGCCGTCTTCATCGAAGCGCGCACTGGCATAGATGCTGACCCAGCGATGACTGCCGTCGTGCGTGCGCAGGCGGATCTCCTCGGATTGCGCGTGAGTGCCCCCTTCGAGCAGGGTGGAACAGAAGCTCTGTGCGTCGTCGCGGTCTTCGGGATCGACAAAGGCACACATGGGTTGACCAAGGGTCTCTTCGACTTTGAATCCAGTCAGGGCCTCCCAGGCCGGGTTCAGCAGGGTCCAGCGGCCCTCGGCGTCGGTGCGGAAGATCACCTCGGAAATGTGGTTGACGACATCCTGGTAGCGGTTTTCGCTCTCCTTGAGTGCTGCTGCGGCCCGACGGTGGGCGGTGACATCGAGCGTCAGTCCGCGCAGGCTGCGACGGCTGCCGGGGTCTTCGGCCGAGGAGAGGATATCGCGCAGCCAGATCCACTGACCGTTGCGGTGGGCGAAGCGGTAATCAACCACCTGGGGTTCGTTACCGGCCGCGTGCGCGGCCTCGCGCACGCGGGGGAGGTCATCCGGGTGGATATGCCGGGCGCGCAGTTCCCCGCGCCCCAGGTTGCGCGAGGGGAAGCCCAGCAGCTTGCGGGTGTCTCCGGCGACGAACTCCCATTCGTGGCTCTCGGGGTTCGACTCCCACAGGATGGCGTTGGCCCCGCCCAGCATGGATTCCAGGCGGGCTACCGAGCGATTCAACTGCTGGTTTTGCTGGAGTAGTGTCGATTGTGTGGTGTCCAGGTGGGCGGCCATGTCGTTGAACGTCCGCGCCAGGTCGCCGAACTCGTCACGGGAATCGATCTTTACTCGGTGGTCGAGCTGCCCGGCCTCCAGGGCCCTGCCCCCTTGCAGGAGCAGGCGCAGACGGCGGGTCGTCATCAGGGCGAATAAAATGGCCGCGAGGATCGAGAGCCCCAGCACGCCCAGGGCCAGCAAGACATTGCGTTCCAGAAGATTGGTCGAGAGCTGGTCGATCGCATCGGTCGAGTAGCCGACCGCCACGGTACCCAGAGGCTGGCCGGAAAGCTCGATGCCCCGGGCAATCTCGACCTGGCCGGATTCACTGCGCACACCTGCCTCGGGGGCGGGGAGGGCGTCCGGGGCGACGCCGACCGAGGCCATGGGGCGCTCGCTGGCGTCGAGTACGACCGCGTAGAGGACGTTGGAGTCGTCTCCCAGCAGGTCGAGGAGGTCCTGGAGCATCGCGGGATCGGCGTAAGCGAGGCCCGGTGTCAGCGCAGATCCCAGCAGGCGGCTTTGTTGTTCGGCGGTGCGCTCCAGGACCTCCTGCTGGTTCTGCTGGACTTGGGTGATTCCGCTAAAGAGCAGCGCTCCCACCATCGCGACCTGGATCGCGACGGTGCCAATGATGATCTGCCAGGCGACGTTCAGGCGCATGAATGCCCCGCAGGCCCACCAGAGCGGGCGCGGCATGGCAGGCCGCTGTGCGGTCTGGATGCGGGCGAAAGACGAAACATGAGCCGTCCGGGGGTACCCGTAATGATCGGGATCAGGAGTAGAGTCGACCTATTCTACCTTGCCGGGGGCTTATTTTCTTTATGCCAGGCGGAGGACGAGTTATGGATCGGTGCCCTCCGCCTGGACGCCCGACAGCGCGCGGCCAGAAGCCTGTCGGGTCTGGATGATCGTCGTGAGCGTGGGGCAGGAGAGTGAGGCCATTTTTTGGTCTCTCGAGGCGCACAGTGGGAACGATGTAACGAGAGAGAGCGGAAAAAGGGGCCGTTCTCCCGCACGCGCTGCCGATCAGCCCCAAGTCCGACAGGCTCCTAGTACCGGTTGATGGCGAGGCGGCCCGGGCCAGTCAGGGCGAGGGCAATCGCCGAGAACAGGAACATGGCCTGTAGTTCAATGGCCCAGCCGCCGTGCTGGGTCAACTGCACGACTTCGTCCGCATGGGCGAGCCCGATGGCGAACAGCATGTTGACTGCGATCAGCACGGCGCCGATGCGCGCATACAGGCCGATGATCAACAGGATGGGTGCCAGGACCTCGCCGATGTAGGCCCCATAGGCCAGTATTCCCGGCAGTCCGGCCCCCGCCAGCATCCCCTCGATGTGTCCGACGCCTCCGGATATCTTGTCGATTCCGTGCAGCAGGATCATGACGCCCAGCGCCAGTCGCAGGATCAGCTTCCCGGTGTCGTCCAGCATGTTGTCCATTTCGGTGTCTCCTGATTGCGTGGTTGAGGTTTGCGCGGGGTCTTGTGTTGAGCAGCTGGGTCAGATTCAGTGGTCTGGCGGTAGGCTCCTGAAGGCTTCATAGTCCTCCGGGCTTGCCGGTTCGAAGCCACGAGAGTGGCCAAACGCGCGCAGCCGTTGTTGCCCGGAGGTGGTGCTGGAAAGCTCCAGCAATTGTGTCTGCAAGTCTAGATCATTCGTTTGCACCCGTTCGTGCAGCACGATCGTAACGCCGGGGAAAGGGTCCGACTGGGCGAGGATGCGGGCCAGGCTGCCATCGGCCAGGGCAATGGTGCGGGGCCCCTCCTGCGGCGAGCGTGGCGACTCGAGCGCGCGTGCATCAATCACCAGTACGGCCGCTTCGGCCAGTCCGCGTTGCATGGCCGCCGCGGCGGCATTGTGGTGCGGAAACTCCAGATAGTGGATCGGGGGATCCTCCGTATCGAACACCGCGCGGATTCGCTCTCTGGCCAGCCGGGTACCCAGACTGTGCCGAGCGGGGGTCGCCAGGGTTGCGTCCTCCAGGTCGGTCAATTGCCGGGGCGGCGCGTCCACTGGTGCCACGATGATCATGGCCAGGGTATCGCGCGAACGAGCGATTGGGCGATACGCGCTGGTTTCGCCGAGTAGCGGAACGACGTGCGGAGCGACAATCGCCACGTCGTAGCGCTCCTCCGACAGGCGCTCGATAAACCGAGGGAAATCGCGCGAGGCTTCCAGGTGTACGGGCGCCTGGCGCAGGTCGGCAAGCCATTCGCGCAACGGGGCGTATCGCTGAAACAGAGCCTGGGGACTCGCGAATGGCTGTATCCCCAGCTCCCAGGCTTCGTCCGTAAACGCTGTGCCAGGCAGTAGTGCGACTACCAGCACAAGTCCAATGGTGCGCAGGCGAGCCCGGCGGTTTACGGACGCTGGAAGAGGGGGTAACCCGGCCTGACGTTTTCCCATCGGGTGCGATCCCGGTGCATGGGCTTGCAGGTTTCTATAGTCAACCGCACTTGGTGTGTCCATGCGTCAATAAATCGGCACCGCAGAGAGGGTGCTGTTTCGCGCGGCTGTCGGAATTCCGTTGAATCCGCTCGTGCGCGTCTACTTGGGCGGGTTGCGAGGGAGCTGGCGTCGAATTTGCATGAGGTATTGTCGCATGCAGATCACCGCGCCGACGGGCGCGGCCGGAGGAATCAAGATGACCATTTTCGACCGCGTCGCCGAGGCGTTGCTCGCCACCCTGCAGGGGCTGACCCCGCTGACCGTTATCGGTGCCTTTTCGCTGTTGCTGTTCGTGCTCTTTCTGGTGGCCCTGATGGCGCTGACACTGCGGCGGGCGAACGCGTTTCAGGGTGCCGCGCCCGCCTTGCTGACGACACTGGGGATCCTGGGTACGTTCCTCGGCGTTGCGATCGGGCTGATCGACTTCGATGCGGCGCGGGTAGAGGCGAGTATTCCGGCATTGCTGGAGGGGCTGAAACTCGCGTTCGTGACCAGCATCGTGGGTATCCTGCTGGCCGCAGTGCTGCGCGTGCTGCAGGTGATGATGCCGTCCCCGGTCGAGGGGGCGGAGGGTGGAGGTGATGCCCAGGTCGGCGGTGATCCCGAGCGCGTATTGGCCGAGCAGCGGGACGCGACGCGGGCCCTGCTGCAGGCGGTGCAGCAGATGGACCGTCGTCTGGACCAGCGTCTCGAAAATCAGCACCACGAGCTGAAGCAGAGTCTGGAGGGGCTGGCGGACCGCATGAGCGAGCTCAGCAGCGGTCATCTGGTGGCGGCGCTGGAGCAGGTGATCCGCGATTTCAACGACCGTCTGGGCGAGCAGTTCGGCGAGAACTTTCGCCGGCTGGACGATTCGGTGGCGCGGCTGGTGGACTGGCAGGACCGCTACCGCGAACAGATGGACACCCTGCACCGGGCGTTTGACCAGGCGCGCGAGGGCGTCGAACAGAGCGAGGGTGCACTGGAGCGCCTGACGGGCCAGGCGCTGAAGATTACCCGCCATGTCGAGGAGCAGGATGCGACGCTGGCCAGTCTGCGACGGGAAACGGTGGAGCTGGAGGCCCTGCTGAGTGCGATCGCCGCCCTGCGTGACCGGGCCACCGAGGCCTTCCCGGCGATGGATGCCCGGCTCGAGGCGATGCTGGAGAGCATCGAGAACGCCGTGCAATCCGGGCGTGCGGCCGAGTCGCGCTGGCGGGGAGACGCGTTCGCAGTGGGGGTGGCGACGCCGGCGGACACCCTGGGGGCGCGGTCGTGATCCTGCGCTGGTGGCTTCGACCCCGGGCGCGCGCGGGTGGCGCTACGCACGAGGCGGATCAGGGGTCGCACTGGCTGGCGGTGGCGGACCTGATGGCCGCGTTGATGATGATCTTCCTGTTTCTGGCGCTGTTGCATATGGTGCAGGTCGAGCGCTCCAGCGCGGCCCATGTCGAGGTGCGCAACGAGGCCACAGCGTTGCGCGCGGCGATCTACTCGGTGCTGGAGGAGGAGTTTCGCGAGGACCTGCCGCGCTGGAATGCGGAACTCGACCGCGACACCCTGACGCTGCGCTTTCGCGAGCCGGAGGTTCTGTTCGAGCGCAGTTCCGCGAGTATCCGCCCGCGCTTCGAGACGATCCTGGACGATTTCATGCCGCGCTACGCCGAGCAGCTGCGGCCGTTTGCGGACGTGATCCGCGAGGTGCGTATCGAGGGGCATACCTCCAGCGAGTGGGCCGGAAGCGACGATGCGATGGATGCCTACTTCGGCAATATGGACCTGAGCCAGCGCCGTACCCGAGCGGTGCTCGAGCATGCCTACCGGCTTGAGCCCCTGCAGGAGGACGACTGGTTCCGATCGCGTGTGGCGGCGGTCGGTTTGTCCTCGTCGCGGCGGGTGCTGGATGCCGATGGACAGGAAGACCACGAGGCCTCGCGGCGGGTGGAGTTCAGCGTACTGACGGACTTCGAGGCGCGGCTTCTGGGCAACGCCGAGGCCCGCCCGTCCCCCGAACCGCTGGAGGCGCGTTCGCCCTGACCGATGTGCTGTGGGCTCTGGACGCGGATGTGTGTCAGATGCGTTCCAGCAGGGCGTTGCGGAGGGTCTCCTGCTGGTTTTCGGAGAGGGCCCCGCCGTTGTTGCACTCCAGCAGGAAGCTGTCCTCTACCTGCTCGCCGGCCGTGGCGATGCGGGCCGTGCGGACGTCGATGGCGTGTTCGGCCAGGACGTGACCGATGGTCGACAGGAGCCCGGGGCGGTCGAGCGCGCGCAGGCGCATGCGTGTGGCTTGCCCGCCGGAGGCGGATTCGAATTCGATCTGCGTATCCACGTCGAAATGCTTCAGGCGGCGGGGTAACTGGCGGCTCACCGGGGTCTTTTCGCCATCGGTGCGGGTGAGTTCGTTCGCAAGGTACTGGCGGATCTCGTCGCTGCGGTAACCGGCGTCCACCGTCTGGCCGCCGCCGCTCTCCAGCACCAGGAACGTGTCCAGTGTGCGCCCCCCGGCCGTGGTGATGATGCGGGCGTCGACGATGTCGAGGCCCAGCTGGGTCAGCGCGCTGGTGATGCGGGCGAACAGGTAGGGGTGGTCTTCCGCGTAGACGAAGATCTCGGTGCTGCCGCGGGAGGTCTTGGGGCGCACCAGAATCAATGGCAGTTCGTCCGCCTTCAGCGGCAGCAGGGCCTGTCCGTGCCAGGCGACCTCGTCGGCAGAGTGGCGCAGGAAGTACTCGTCGTCGAGCTCGTCCCACAGGGCTTCGGCGTCGTGGGCCCCAAAGCCACGCCCCTCGAGCAGTTGCAGGGCCTCGCCGCGGGTCTCGCGAATCTGTGCGTCCATGTTCGGGGCCGCGTCGAGGCCGCGCTCGAGTACGTTGCGCGTGGCGTGATAAAGCGTTTGCAGCAGCGAATCCTTCCAGCTGTTCCACAGCTCCGGGTTGGTGCCGCGGATATCGGCGATGGTCAGCAGGTACAGGAAGTCGAGGCGTTCGCGGGTGCGCACCTCGCGGGCGAAGGCCAGCACGACATCGGGGTCGGAGATGTCCTTGCGCTGGGCGGTGAGCGACATCAGCAGGTGGGAGCGGACCAGCCAGGCCACCAGGCCCGCGTCTTCGTCGGACAGGCCGTGTTGCTGGCAGAAGTGCAGGGCGTCGTGGGCGCCCAACTCCGAGTGGTCGCCGCCACGACCCTTGGCGATGTCGTGGAACAGGGCGCCCAGTACCAGTCGTTCGGGACGTTCCAGTTCCGTGTAAATACGGTGCGCAAGTGGTTGTTCGTGGGCGAATTCTGGCAGGGCCAGTCGGCGGGCGTTGCGCACCACGTTAAGGGTGTGTTCGTCCACCGTGTAGGCATGGAACAGGTCGTACTGCATGCGTCCGATGATGCGTCCGAAGGCGGGCAGGTAGTTCCCCAGTACGCCGTAGCGGTTCATGCGGCGGAGCTGACTGGTAATGCCGCGGGGCGCGCGCAGGATGTCCATGAACAGGGCGCGGCAGACCGGGTTGCGACGGAAATGGCCGTCGATCAGGTGGCGGTGGGCGCGGATCAGGCGAATGGTCGAGGCGCGAATTCCCTGGATCTCCGGATGCTCCTGCAGCAGGCGAAAGACCTCCAGCAGGGCCGGTGGGTAAATCATGAAGACCTGGTCGTGGGCCACTTCCAGATAGCCGCCGCGCACCTGGAAGCGCTGATGAATGCGGATGGGCTCCTGCAGGGCCTGCGGATCATCGAGGATGGCTTCGTTGAAGTGCTGCAGGAGCAGCTCGTTAAGCCGCTCCAGGTCGTTGATCGTGCGGAAGTAGCGCTGCATGAATTGCTCGACCGCACGGTTGTGGTTCTGGTCCACGAAGCCGAATGTGTTGGCCAGCTGACGCTGCAGGTCAAACAACAACCGGTCCTCGCGGCGCCCGGCGAGCATGTGCAGGGCGAAGCGTACACGCCAGAGAAAGCTCTGGCCCTCCAGCATCTCGTGAAGCTCGCCTTCGCGCAGGAAGCCGAGCGATACCAGTTCCTCGATACGTTCCGCGCCGTAGTGGCGCTTGGTGACCCAGCCGATCATCTGGATGTCGCGCAGCCCGCCGGGGCCTTCCTTCACGTTGGGTTCCAGGCGGTAGCCGGTCTCGCCGAAGCGGCGGTGCCGTGCCTGCTGTTCCGCGAGCTTCGCGGCGTAAAAGCTGCGCGAGTCCCAGATGCGATCAGAGTCGATCGCGCCGCGAAATTCATTGAAAAGACTTAAATTGCCACTTAAGTAGCGTGACTCGATCAGGTTGGTCGCGACCGTGATGTCGTCACGGGCCTCGCGGGTACAGTCCTCGATGCCGCGCACGCTGTGGCCGACCTCGATCCCGATATCCCAGAGGAAGGTGACGAATGCGCTGATTCGGTCGAATACCTCTCGGTCCGTGGTGCCGTCGATCACGATCTGCAGGTCGATGTCGGAAGCGGGGTGCAACTCGCCCCGTCCGTAGCCACCGACCGCGACCAGGCACAGCCGGTCGTCATCGGCCAGCCCCTGCTGGGCCCAGATCAGCTTGAGCATCTCGTCGATGCGGCGGGCGTGACCGAGGATCAGCTCCTCGATCGGCATGCCGTCGCGAAAGCCCTGGTACTGCTGTTCGAGGATTGCGCGTCGGCGATCGCGGAACAGGGAGATATTCCCGGGGTTACGGCTCAGGCGCTGGTAGTCCTCGCCCCAGTCGGGCGAGAAGGCGGGGGCGTCGCCCTCGCTGGGGGTGCCGCCGGCGGGCAGGGTACTCACGGGCAGCCCCTCAGGCCGCGAGTTCCTGTGGTGGCGTCTCGTCCTTGCGCAGGGTCAGGATCTCGTAGCCGTCTGCGGTCACCAGGAGGGTATGTTCCCACTGCGCGGACGGGCTGTGGTCCTTGGTCACGGCGGTCCAGCCGTCAGCGAGGATCCGGGTATGCCGGCGCCCGGCGTTGATCATCGGCTCGATGGTGAAGCACATGCCTTCCTCGAGTTTAAGCCCGGTGCCCGGCTTGCCGTAGTGCAGCACCTGCGGATCTTCGTGGAAGCCGCGCCCGATACCGTGACCGCAGAACTCGCGCACCACCGAGCAGCGCTGGCTTTCGGCGTACTGCTGGATCGCGTGCCCGATGTCGCCGAGGGTCGCGCCGGGGCGTACCTGCTGGATGCCGAGATACATGCTGGTGCGGGCGACGTCGATCACGCGCTGCGCCTGAATGCTGGGCTTGCCGATCACGAACATGCGGCTGGTGTCGCCGTGAAAGCCGTTCTTGATCACGGTGATATCGATATTGAGAATGTCGCCGTTTTTCAGCTTGCGATCGCCCGGGATGCCGTGACAGACCTGGTGATTGACCGAGGTGCAGATCGATTTGGGAAAGCCGCGATAGTTCAGCGGCGCGGGGATCGCATCCTGGGTGTTCACGATGTAGTCATGGCAGATGCGATCCAGCTCGCCGGTGGTGACCCCGGCCTGCACATGCGGTTCGATCATCTCCAGGACTTCGGCGGCCAGACGGCCGGCGACGCGCATGTGTTCGATCTCTTCTGGGGTCTTGATGGTTACGGACATGGGGGCTCCGGTCGAGACCTGCGAGGGTTGTGTGGCGGGTCTCGGGAGCCCGCGACACGGCGCCAAACAGGGCCCGGATAGTTGGTTCAAGTCAGCGTCCTATGCTATAAAGCGCGCGCCTCGCTGGCAATTCGGCGGGGTCGGGAGGCGGCCGGAAGCCGGCGGTCTCGCGGAACCTTAATCCACACACGCATCGACACGGTCTGTCGGGTGCCCGCCAGGAGGCTTCGGTCTCGTGCTCGGGTTTCAGATCGGGATGCGTGGAGGCTCAACCCGTTACAGGAGAAATCTAATGTCCCTCGTGACTATGCGACAGATGCTGGAAGCCGGTGTGCATTTCGGCCACCAGACGCGTTACTGGCATCCCAAAATGGCCCCGTACATCTTCGGGGAACGCAACAAGATTCATATCATCAACCTCGAGAAGTCCCTGCCGATGTTCAACGATGCGTTGAACTTCCTCGGCAAGATCGCCGCAGACGGCGGCAAGATCATGTTCGTGGGCACCAAGCGCTCCGCGCGTGAAGTGGTGGCCGAAGAGGCGCGCCGTTGCGGCATGCCGTTCGTTTCCCATCGCTGGCTGGGCGGCATGCTGACCAACTTCAGCACGGTCAAGCAGTCGATCAAGCGCCTGAAGGACCTGGAGACCATGGACGCCGATGGCAGCTTTGAGGTGCTGAACAAGCGCGAAGCACTGACCCGCCGCCGCGAGAAGGACAAGCTCGAGCGCAGCCTGGGCGGCATCAAGGACATGAACCGCATGCCGGACGCGATGTTCGTGATCGACGTTGGCTACGAGAAGATCGCAGTGGCCGAGGCCAAGAAACGCGGTATCCCGGTCGTGGCGGTGGTCGATTCCAACCACTCGCCGGAAGGCGTGGACTACGTGATCCCGGGCAACGACGACGCGATGCGTGCGATCCAGCTGTACGTAGCTGCGATTGCTGACACGATCATCGAGGCCAAGGGCGCGGTGACCACGGGCGGCGTGTCCGAGGACGAGTTCGCGGATGCCGCTGCCGATGCCGGGGGCAATGCCGAATCCAGCGAGGCGGCCCCGGCCAACCCGGCCTGAGTGGGCATTGGGCCCGGTGCGCGATACCGCGCCCGGGCCACTTGAACCAAAGAGCCGGCCCCGGTTTGCTGCGTGGCCGGCTCGATTGACGAATTTTTCAGGAGTACATCCCGATGCAGATTACTGCTGCCCAAGTGAAAGAACTGCGCGAGCGCACTGGCGCCGGCATGATGGAGTGCAAGAAGGCACTGACTGAGACCGGGGGCGACCTGGAAGCCGCCGTGGAGGCCATGCGCAAGTCCGGCATGGCCAAGGCCGACAAGAAAGCCGGTCGTGTGGCGGCCGAAGGCCGCGTCGAGATCGTCAGCGAGGGCAACAAGGCCGTGCTGGTCGAGATCAACTGCGAGACCGACTTTGTCGGTAACGACGACAACTTCCGTGCCTTCTCCGCGCAGTGCGCCCAGATCGCTCTGAACTCCGGTGCTGGCGACGTGGAAGGCCTGATGGCCGAGACCGTCGACGGCCAGACCCTTGAGGAACACCGTACGCAGCTGATCGCGAAGGTCGGCGAGAACGTGCAGGTGCGCCGCTTTGACCGCCTGCAGGCCGAGGACGCGCTGGGCTTCTACCAGCACGGCACGCGCATTGGTGTCGTGGTCAGCCTGAAGGGTGGCGACGAGGCCCTCGCGAAGGACGTTGCGATGCACATTGCGGCCTCGAAGCCGGTGTGTGTGGACGAGTCTGGTGTCCCGCAGGACCTGCTCGACAAGGAACGCGCGATCTTCAAGGCGCAGGCCGAGGAATCCGGCAAGCCGGAGAACATCATCGAGAAGATGATCGAAGGCCGCATTCGCAAGTACCTCGCCGAGATCACCCTGGTCGGTCAGCCGTTCGTGAAGGACCCGGATCAGACCGTTGGCCAGCTGCTGGAAGCGAAGGGCGCCTCGGTTACCGGTTTCCTGCGCTACGAGGTGGGCGAAGGCATCGAGAAGAAAAAAGAGAACTTCGCCGAAGAAGTGATGGCTCAAGCCCGCGGGGCCTGATCCGCCGAATCGCTTTGGCGTAGACTCCCGATGCGGGCGCAGGACGCGCCCGCATCGCTCGCCGGCCGGCAAGCACGGCCATTGATGACAGGTGCAGGACCCGAGCCCGATAAAGGAGCCCAATGAGTCAGGACAGGCAGCCCGCGTACAGGCGCATCCTTCTGAAGTTAAGCGGGGAGGCCCTGATGGGCCAGCAATCCTATGGGGTGGACCCGGATGTCCTGGCGCAGGTCGCCGAAGAGGTGTCGGAGCTTTCGAGCATGGGTGTCGAGGTCGGCATCGTGATCGGAGGGGGCAACATCTTTCGTGGCGCCGGTCTCGCCCAGGGTGGCATGGACCGGGTTACGGGCGACCACATGGGCATGCTGGCCACGGTAATCAATGCCCTGGCCATTCAGGATGCGATCGAACGCGCGGGTCGTTTCTCCCGCGTGATGTCGGCCATCCGCATTAATCAGGTCTGCGAAGACTACATTCGCCGCCGCGCCGTGCGGCATCTGGAAAAGGGCCGGATCGTGGTGTTCGCCGCGGGAACCGGCAACCCCTTCTTTACCACCGACTCCGCCGCTTCGCTGCGCGCCATCGAGATCAATGCCGAATTGATGATCAAGGCCACCAAGGTGGACGGGGTCTATGATTCGGACCCGATGACGAGCAAGGATGCCCGCCGTTATGAACGCCTGACGTTCGACGAGGCGCTGGAACGCCGCCTGGGTGTAATGGATACGACCGCGCTGGTGATGTGTCGTGATAACGGCCTGCCCATCCGCGTGATGAACATGTTTGCAAAAGGGGACCTCCGCCGGCTGGTGATGGGCGAGCCGGTGGGAACCCTGGTCGAGGGATCCCGAGATGACTGACGCCACGATCAAGGACGCGCGCCAGCGCATGGACAAGAGCATTGAGGCCCTGCGCAACGAGCTGGCCAAGATTCGCACGGGTCGCGCGCACCCCAGTCTGCTCGAGCATGTGCATGTCGACTACTACGGCATGGAAGTGCCGATCAATCAGGTCGCGAACATCAACGCCGAGGACTCGCGCACCCTGGCCGTGGTGCCATACGAAAAGGACATGGTCGCGAAGGTGGAGAAGGCGATCATGACCTCGGACCTGGGTCTGAACCCGGCGAGCATGGGCACTGTGATCCGGGTGCCGCTGCCGGCGCTGACGGAAGAACGTCGCCGTGACCTGGTCAAGGTAGTCAGGGCCGAGGCCGAAAATGCGCGTGTTGCGGTGCGCAATATCCGCCGCGACGCCAACAACACCTTCAAGCAGGCGGTGAAGGACAAGGAGGTCTCGGAAGACGAAGAGCGCAAGGCACAGGAGCAGGTGCAAAAGCTCACCGACGACCACATCGCGAAGATCGATGCATTGCTCGAGGACAAGGAAGCCGAGTTGATGGAAGTCTGACCGGCCATCCCCGTATGCCGGTTTCCTCCGCCACAGATCCCGCGCTGCCCGGCCACGTTGCCATCATTATGGATGGCAACGGGCGCTGGGCCCAGGCCCGTGGGCTGGACCGCTCCGAAGGCCACCGAGAGGGTCTGGAGGCAACCCGCCGGGCGGTGCGTTTCTACGCCGAACACGGTATTCAGTCGCTCACGGTATTTGCGTTCAGCAGCGAGAACTGGGGTCGCCCCCGCGCCGAGGTCGAGGCGCTTTTTGAACTCTTTGTCACGGCCATCGAGGGCGAACTGCCCGAGCTGGTCGAGCGCGGCATTCGCCTGAGATTCATCGGCGATCGCGCCACATTTCCTCCAACGCTACAAACCCGTATGGGCGAGGCCGAAGAGGCCACCGCGGGCAACGAGGGGATGTGCCTGGTGGTTGCACTGGGATACGGCGGCCGCTGGGACATCCTGCAGGCGGCCAGGCGTTGGGTGGCCAGTGGTGGGTCGGAGGCCGATGGTGATGCCGAGTCCGCCTTTGCGGCCGAGTTGAGTACTGCCGGTCTGGCAGACGTGGACCTGCTGATCCGAACCGGCGGCGAACAACGCATCAGCAACTTCCTCCTGTGGCAGGCGGCCTACGCCGAAATACTGTTCATCGAGACCTACTGGCCGGATGTTGGCGTGAAGGACTTCGAGCGCAGCCTGGCCTGGTATGCCCAGCGGCAGCGGCGTTTTGGTCGTGTACCTGCCGGGGCCTGTTCAGCGACCGAGGTCCCCGGTGCTTAGAACCCGTGTAATGACCGCCGCGGTCATCGGGCTGCCCGCGCTGGCACTGATCGCGTTCGGGCCCAACTGGGCGGTGCTGGCGTTGATGGCTCTGGGAATTGGACTGGCCACCTGGGAGTGGGGCGAGCTGACCGGGCTGCACGCGGCCTGGGAACGCGCGGCGCTGGTGGTGCTGGTGCTGACGCCACTGGTGGCCTTGGGACTGACGCTGGCGCAGCCTGTGCATCTATTGGTTCTCCTGTTTGCGGTTGTCTGGTGGCTGCTGATTGTGCTGGCACTACCGTTTTACCGCTCCGGGATCGACGGGCGTGGGCCGCGCCCCAAGCTGCTCACCGTCGCGGCGGTGTTGACGCTGGTGCCCGCGGGTATGGCCATCGTCTGGCTGCATGCGCTGGCGCCCTGGCTGGTGGTGTACCTGATCGTTCTGGTGGGCTTTGCCGATACCGGTGCCTACTTCGCCGGAAAGGCCTTCGGGCGCAACGCTCTGGCGCCGCACATCAGTCCGGGGAAGACCCGCGAAGGCTTGCTCGGCGGTCTGGGCGCGGTCTTCGCCCTGGCGGTGCTGGTGGCTGGTACTTGGGGGCTGGCGCCCATGGATGCCCTGGTGTTCGTGCTGCTGTCGATCCTGATTGCGCTGGTGTCGGTGGTGGGTGACCTGTTCGAGAGCATTCTCAAGCGCCAGGCGGGTGCCAAGGACAGCGGTTCCTTGCTACCCGGTCACGGGGGTATTCTGGATCGCATCGACAGCCTGATCGCGGCGGCCCCGATCTTTCTGGCCGGCTTGCTCTGGCTGGCCTTGTTGCCCGTCCCCGGGGCATAAAGAGTCGCAGGTAACACGTTATGAGCCCCACGCGGATCACCATACTCGGTTCCACCGGCAGCATCGGCGTCAGCACCCTGGATGTCGTGTCGCGCCAGCCGGGGCGCTTTCAGGTCTATGCGTTGACCGCGCACCGCAATGTGGAACGCCTGAAGGCGCAGTGCCTGGAGTTCCGACCGCGCGTGGCCGTCGTGGCCGAGGAGGCGGCCGCGGACGCGCTTCAGCGCGAGCTGGAGGCGGCCGGGTGTGCCACCGAGGTAAGGGCAGGGCCCGACGCCCTGGCCCAGGTGGCGGCGGCACCGGAGGTGGACGCTGTGATGGCGGCCATTGTTGGCGCGGCCGGGCTCCTGCCGACTCTCGCCGCGGCCGAGGCCGGCAAACGCGTGCTGCTGGCGAACAAAGAGGCCCTGGTCATGTCCGGGGCGCTGCTGATCGATGCCGTGCGCCGCTCCGGGGCTTGTCTGTTGCCGATCGACAGCGAGCACAATGCGATTTTTCAGTGTCTGCCGACGGGGTACGTCTGTGCGGACGAGGTGAATCCGCATGGCGTCGAACGCATCTGGCTGACCGCCTCGGGTGGCCCGTTCCGCGACCGCCCTCTCGATACTTTTGGCGACATCTCGCCCGAAGAGGCCTGCGCCCACCCGAACTGGGACATGGGACGCAAGATTTCGGTCGATTCTGCCACGATGATGAACAAGGGCCTGGAAGTGATCGAGGCCTGCTGGCTGTTCGCGGTTCGACCCGCGGCCATCCAGGTCGTGCTGCATCCGCAAAGCATCGTGCACTCGATGGTGGCGTACAACGACGGCTCGGTACTTGCCCAGATGGGTAATCCCGA
Source organism: Thioalkalivibrio sp. K90mix (assembly GCF_000025545.1). Classification (NCBI taxonomy): domain Bacteria; kingdom Pseudomonadati; phylum Pseudomonadota; class Gammaproteobacteria; order Chromatiales; family Ectothiorhodospiraceae; genus Thioalkalivibrio; species Thioalkalivibrio sp. K90mix. Next base: position 1,586,927 of record NC_013889.1, on the reverse strand, counting down.
CATGCGTACGCCGATCGCGCATGCGCTGGCCTGGCCCGACCGGGTGGCGTCCGGGGTGGCACCACTGGATCTGCTGACGGTGGGGCCGCTGGAGTTTCGCGAGCCGGAAGCCGAACGGTTCCCCGCCTTGGGGCTGGCCTACCGAGCCATGGAGCAGGGGGGTACGGCCACCGCCGTGCTGAACGCGGCGAATGAGGTCGCGGTAGAGGCCTTCCTGTCGGACCGCTTGGCCTTCAGCGATATTGCCGTGGTCATCGAGCGGACGCTGGACGCGCTGCCGACGCAGGCAGCCGATTCCCTGGGACGTGTCCTGGCGGCGGATGCCGAGGCACGCGCCCATGCCGGTAGCGAGATCGGGCGTCTGCAGCGACGGGCGGTGTCATGACGCTGCTGACCAGTTTGCTGGCGTTCGCCGTGGCCATCGGTGTGCTGGTGACGGTGCACGAGTATGGGCACTATCTGGCGGCACGCGCGATGGGGGTCAAGGTACTGCGCTTCTCGGTCGGATTCGGGCGGCCGCTGTTGAGCCGCCGGATCGGACGTGATCGAACGGAGTTCGTCGTGGCGGCCCTGCCGCTTGGCGGGTACGTGAAGATGCTTGACGAGCGCGAGGGCGACGTGGCGCCCGAGGAGCGGTATCGCGCCTTCAACAACAAGGGCCTGAAGGCGCGAACATTTATCGTGTCCGCCGGGCCGCTGGCGAATTTCCTGTTTGCGATCGTCGCTTACGGTGCGATGTTCATGATTGGCGTGGGCGGGGTGCGACCGGTAGTGGGTGACATTACCGCGGACAGCCCGGCGGCGGTCGCGGGCCTGGAGCGCGGCGAGGAGATTCTCGCGGTCGACGGGCGCGCCGTGCGGGACTGGGAGCAAACGAACCTTCGGCTCCTTGACCACGCCGTACGGGGTGATACGGTGCCGGTTCTCGTGCGCGACCGCGATGGTCGCGAGGTGGAGCGCACGCTGGATTTGCGTGATCGTCAGGCGATCCTCGGCCAGGGGCAATTCCTGGAGCAGGTGGGGCTTGCTCCGTATCGGCCGGCATTGGTCCCGCGCATCGGGCAGGTCGAGTCGGACAGTCCCGCGGCGGCGGCCGGGCTTGAACCCGGCGACCGCGTGCTGACCGTGGACGGTGACCCGATCGACGACTGGAACGACTGGGTCCGCCGCATTCAGGCGAGCCCGGAGCGTGAACAGCTCGTGCAGGTGGAACGTGGTGACCAAACGGTCGAGCTGAGGGTGACGCCGGAGGCAATCGCCACCAATGGCGAGACCATCGGGCGCATCGGTGCGGGGGTGGATCCAGATCAGCCAGCGGCGCGCGAGATGGCAGTACTGGTGCGCCAGGGCCCCGTGGAGGCCCTGCTTTCAGGGGCGGCCCGAACCTGGGATGTCTCGATTCTGACGGTCGGTATCCTCTGGCGCATGGTCACCGGCGAGGCGTCGGTCAAAAACATTAGCGGACCGGTTACCATAGCCGAGTTTGCGGGCACCACTGCGGTGATCGGGATCTCGGCCTTCCTTGGATTCCTGGCGCTGGTCAGTGTGTCGCTGGGGATTATCAACCTGTTGCCGATCCCGCTGCTGGACGGTGGCCACCTGCTGTATTACGCCGTGGAGGCGGTTAAAGGCAGCCCGGTGTCCGAGCGCGCCCAGATGATCGGGCAGCAGTTCGGCATCCTCGCGATCGCCGGGTTGATGTTGCTGGCCCTGTACAACGATTTGACACGTCTGTTCGGGTGAACCCGACACAGCCCTTCTGAATTGGCGGAAAGCATGTCGCGAAACAGCTTGAGAGCAATAGCCCTGGTCGGTCTCCTGGGTCTGGCAGGTACGGCCTGGGGGCAGACCTACCAGATCGAGGATATCGAGATCGAGGGGCTGGAACGGATTACCGCCGGTACGGCGCTGAGCTATCTGCCAGTCGAAGTGGGCGACACCTTCGATGAAAGCCAGAGCCCGGACATCATCCGCGAGATGTTCCAGACGGGGTTTTTCGACGACGTGGAGATTGCCCGGCGTGGGAACGTGCTGGTGGTGATTGTCTCCGAGCGTCCGGCGATCAACGAGATCAACTTTTCCGGGAACCGCGACATCCCCGACGACGGCTTGCGCGAGGCGCTTGAAGCGGCCGGACTGCGCAGCGGTCGCGTGTTCAACCGCACGATGCTCGACCGGATCGAGAGTGAACTGCGCCAGCAGTACTTTGCGCGCGGCCGCTACAACGTCGAGGTGGACGTCGAGATCATCGACCTGCCGCGCAACCGTGTGGATATCGAGATCGATATCGCCGAAGGCCCTGTGGCGCGGATCCAGCAGGTCAATGTGGTGGGCAACGAGACCTTCACCAACCGCGAGCTGACTCGCCGGTTTGATTCGGGCGTGCCCCGCTGGTGGGCCTTTTTCAGTCGGCGGGACCACTATTCCCGCGAGAAATTGTCGGGCGATCTGGAGCAGCTGCGTTCGCATTATCTGGACGAGGGCTTTCTCGAGTTCGATATCGATTCCACCCAAGTGACCCTGACGCCGGACCGCCGCGATCTGTTCATCACGATTAACGTGGATGAGGGGGAGCGCTATACCGTCACCGGATTCGACCTGGCGGGCGATTTCGTGGTGTCGCGGGACGAGCTGGAAGAGCTGGTCGAGATTGATGTGGGTGAACCCTTCTCGCGCAGCCAGGTGACGCAATCGGCCGAGCGGATCACCAATCGCTTGATGCAGGACGGCTATGCATTCGCCAACGTGAATCCCGTGCCGGATGTCGACGAGGACAGCCGCGAGGTCGAGATCACCTTCTTTATCGACCCAGGCCCGCGCGTCTATGTGCGCCGTATCCAGATCACCGGTAACGAGAATACGGAGGAGCGCGTCTATCGCCGCGAGCTGCGGCAGATGGAGAGCTCCTGGTACAACGGGGCCTTGATCGAGCGCTCCCGCGTGCGGCTGCAGCGTCTGCCATTCGTGCAGAGCGTGAATGTGGAGACGCAGCGGGTCCCCGGTACTGATGACGAGGTGGACCTGAATATCACGGTGACCGAGCAGCAATCCGGCGCGCTGACGCTCGGGGCGGGTTTCTCGCAGAACCAGGGTGTGCTGCTGACGGCCGGGCTGCAGCAGGACAACTTCCTGGGCACCGGGAACCGCTTCAATGCGGAGGTCAGCACCAGCCGGGTGAACCAGATCTTCCGCATGAGCGTGACCAACCCGCACTACACCCCCGCCGGGGCCAGTCGCGGGTTCTCCGTCTTCTACCGCAAGATCGACGCCGAGCGGGCGAATATCTCGCGCTACTCCTCGAACCGCTACGGGTTCGACGTGAGCTACGGGATCCCGCTGTCGGAGTTCGATCGTGTGCGGATCGTGCCCGGATTCGAGCACATCGATATTGACACGGTTGACCGCGATGGCCGGCGGGGCAGCCCGGACGAGATCTTTGACGAGATCGATGAGTTCGGCAGTTCGGCGAATTTCTACAAGATCGAGACGAGTTATATCCATGACACGCGCGATCGGACCACCTTTGCCACCCAGGGCCGACGCCACCGCATTGGTCTGGAACTTGCCGTGCCCGGCAGTGATCGAGAGTTCTACAAGCTGACTTATTCTGGCGAGGAGATCTTCCGCCTGTCGGATCGCTATTCGTTCAGCCTCTCCGGTGGGATCGCCTACGCGGACGGCTACGGCGGGTCCGAGTTGCCGTTCTATGAACGGCTGTTCGCCGGCGGGATTCGGTCGGTGCGTGGCTACGAGGACAACCGCCTGGGTGACCAGCGCGAGTTGCGCGAATTCCGGGGCGAGGACGTTCCCGCGACGCGCGATTCGAACGACGACCCGTATGGTGGCCGGTTCCGCACTACGATCTCGGGCGAGTTGTTCTACCCGCTGCCGTTTGCGGCCGATAACGATGCCGTGCGGATGAGTACCTTCGTCGATGCGGGTAATGTATTCAACGACCCGGGCGATTGGGACGTCGGCGAACTGCGGGCCTCCGCTGGCTTCGCGGTTACCTGGTTCTCGCCGGTCGGGCCGCTGAGCTTTAGTGTGGCCGAGCCGCTGAACGACCAGCCGGAGGACGACATCCAGCGCTTCCAGTTCCTGCTGGGGGCATCCTTCTGAGTGTAAGGAGCAAGAAACGATGAGTCAGCGCAGTGGGACCATGAAGGGCGGCGCCCTGGCGCTGTCCGCCGTGCTGTTGTTGGCTGGCTGGCTGGCCCTCCCGGCACAGGCCGGGGCTCAGAACGTCGCGTTTGTGACGATGAACCGCATCCTGGAGGACTCGCCGCAGGCCGAGCAGGCTATGCGCGAGCTCGAACGCGAGTTCTCCCCGCGTGACGCCGAGCTTGTGGCCGAACGGGAAGAGCTGCAGCGCATGCGTGACCGGCTGGAGCGCGACGGGGACATGATGAATCCCTCTGAGCGGGCCGATCTGGAGCGGGAGTTTTCCCAGCGCTCGCGAGAGTTCCGGCGCGCCCAGGAGAGCTTCAGCGAGGACCTGAACGTGCGCCGTAACGAAGAACTCTCCCGGCTGCAGCGGCGGATCAACGACGCCATCGTGGAACTGGCGCGCGAACGCGAGATCGACGTCATCCTCACCGAGCGCAATGTGCTCTACGCCAGCGACCGGGTCGACATCACGGACGATATCCTTGCCGCAATGCAGCGCGACGACTGAGCGGGTGATTACCGCTGGGGCGCTGGCCGAGTATCTGGGCGGCGACCTCAAGGGATCGGCCGAGATCCCGTTGCGAGGTCTGGCAACGCTTGCACAGGCCGGGCCGGCCGATGTGGCCTTTGTGACGAATCCCGATCGCTATCGTGATGCCCTGGAGTCGACCCAAGCGGGCTGTGTTCTGGTCCCCCGTTCGGGTATCAAGCCAGGGTCGACGACTGCGCATGCGTGGATTGCCGTCGACAACCCCTATCGGGCCTATGGACAGGTGTCCCGCTGGTTGGCGGCCGGTCGCCGGGACGCCGTTCCCGGAGTGGACGCAAGCGCGCGAGTGCATCCGGATGCGCATCTTGCCGCCGATGTGCAGGTTGGACCCGGCGCGGTCGTTGGAGCTGGATCACGGGTCGGTGCAGGGTCGGTGATCGGAGCAAATAGTGTGCTCGGGGAGCGCGTCGAACTGGGGGAGAGGTGCTACCTGCATCCCCGCGTCAGCCTGCTGGATGACGTGAAGGTTGGCAAACGCGCCATCATCCATTGTGGCGCGGTACTGGGCGCGGATGGGTTTGGATTCGCACCCGGCCCGGATTCCTCCTGGGAGAAGATCGAGCAATTGGGAGATGTGCGCGTGGGCGATGATGTGGAGATCGGTGCGAACTCCACCATCGATCGCGGATCGCTGGAGTCCACACGGATCGGCAACGGGGTCAAGATCGACAACCTCGTCCATGTTGCCCATAACGTTCAGATTGGCGACCATACGGCCATTGCGGGTTGTGTGGGGATTGCGGGCAGCGCACGCATCGGGGCGCATTGCGCCATTGGGGGCGGGGTCGGGATTCTCGGCCACCTGGCGATCGCCGATCGGGTGACACTGCACGCGATGACGCTCGTCACGCGCTCGATTGATCGACCGGGGGAGTATGCATCCGGTGTCCCGCACCAGGAGGCCCGGCTGTGGAACCGGATGCTGGCACGGCTGCGTCGGCTCGCCCGGACCCGGGATGCGTGAATCCCGCTTGTGTTGGAGTCGTCCTTTGGTCTCGGCTCGTCAGAATCAACAAAAAAGGAATGCCGCGTGGATGACTTCAACGTCCAGGAGATCATGCGCTATCTGCCGCATCGATATCCGTTTCTCATGGTCGACCGGGTACTGGAATGGGAGCCCGGCGGCTATCTGACCGGGATCAAGAACGTCAGTATCAACGAGCCCTATTTTCAGGGGCACTTCCCGATCAAGCCGGTAATGCCCGGTGTCCTGATCCTCGAGGCGCTGGCGCAGGCCACGGGCCTTCTGGCGTTCAAGACCGAAGAGGCGCGCAACGAGAACCAGGACAAGCAGCAGCTGTACCTGTTCGTGGGCATTGACGAGGCACGTTTCCGGCGCCAGGTGGTGCCCGGTGACCAGCTCCACCTGCGCGTCGATCTCAAGCGCACCATGCGCGGCATCTGGCGCTTTGATGCGGTTGCCCGTGTGGGTGACGACATCTGTGCCACGGCCCAGCTGATGTGTTCCGGGCAGGAAATCCCCTCGTGATCGACCCGCGGGCCGATGTACACCCGAGCGCGGAGCTGGACTCCTCGGTCGAGGTGGGGCCGTTCAGCGTGATCGGCCCGAATGTGCGGATTGGGGCCGGTACCCGCGTGGGTCCTCATGTCGTGATTCGGGGCCCGACCGAGATCGGCCGCGAGAATCGCATTTTCCAGTTCTCCTCGATCGGCGAGGAGCCGCAGGATACGACCTACAAGGGCGAGCCGACGCGGCTGGTGATCGGGGATCGCAACGTGATTCGCGAATCGGTCACGCTGCACCGCGGCACGGAGAAGGGGCTGGGCGAGACCGTGATCGGTCATGACAACCTGATCATGGCCTATGTGCACATCGCGCACGACTGCACCATCGGCAACCAGATCATCTTCTCCAACGCGACTTCTCTGGCCGGTCACGTCGAGATTCAGGACAACGTGACACTGGGCGGTTTTACCCTGGTGCATCAGTTCTGTCGCGTGGGTACCTTTGCCTTTACCAGCATGGGGGCGGCGCTGAACCGCGACCTGCCGCCCTACTGCCTGGCCAGCGGCAACTACGCGCGGCTGATCGGGATCAACAAGGTCGGGTTGCGCCGCAATGGTTTCTCGAATGAGGCGATCCAGGCGCTGCATCGCGTCTTTATCCTCGGCATGCGTGGTCGCGCCGGCCGCGAGCGCCATCTGGAGACGATGTTCGACGAGACCGAGGTCCCGGAGGTGCGCAACCTGATCGGGTTCGTGCGCAACAGCCAGCGCGGCATACTCCGAGGGGGGCGCCCGCACTGACACCGGTTTGCCGTGTCAGGGCTCGACCAGGCGTCCCTGGTTGAGGAGCTCCCGTGCCATCTCGGCGATTCGGCGATTGGCCCCGCCTTCCCCCAGGCGCTCGCGAATCGAGGCCAGGGATTCGCGCATCGCGCCGAGCCGCTCCGGGTGCCGGAGCAGGTCGAGCGCGTCCGACGCGAGGCGTTCCGGGTTTGCCTGACGTTGAAGGTATTCCGGGACCAGTCGTTCCCCCGCGACGATGTTGACCAGGGCGATATTCTCCAGGCGGACCAGGCGTGAAAAGACCGCGTGGCTGAGACTCCCCATCCGGTAGAACACCAGCATCGGTGCCTGGAGCAGGCCGGCCTCGAGCGTGGCCGTACCCGAGGCAATCAGCAGCAGATCGGCATCCGCCATCAGCGCGTGCGTGCCATCCTCGCCGGAGACAAACGAAATCGGCAGGCCATCTCGCGGGGCCAGAGCATCCAGGCGTGGTGGGTCAACGCCCGGGGCCAGTGCGACGGCGAAGCGCAGCGAGGCGTCCTCCCTGTGCATCCGGCGCGCGGTCGCGACCAGGAGCGGCCAGTGGCGCTTGAGCTCTCCCCTGCGGCTGCCGGGCAAGAGTCCGACCACGCGTTCATCTTCGGCGACGGCGATCCGTTCCGCTAGCGGTACGCTGGGTGCCTGGACCCGGTCCACCAGTGGATTGCCGACGTAGCGCACCGGGACGCCGGCACGTTCGTAAATCTCGGTTTCGAAGGGAAACAGTACCGCCATCGCGTCGACGCACTGCTGAATCCGGCGGATACGCCCGGATCGCCAGGCCCACAGCTGGGGGCTGACATAGAACAGGACCGGGATACCCAGGCGTCGTGCATGCGCCGCCAGGCGCAGGTTGAATTCGACGTAGTCGACCAGGACCAGCAGATCCGGGCGGGTATTCTCCAGGTGGGTACCCATGCGCCGGAACAGTCGGCGCAGGCGCGGGTAGTTCACCAGGACGTCGACGAGCCCGACGACCGCGAGTTCCTCGACATCGATCAGTGTCTCGACACCCGCATCGCGCATCTGCGCGCCCCCCATGCCGGAATAGCGCACCGCGGGCTCCAGGGTCGCCAGTTCGCGCACCAGCCCGGCACCCAGGGCATCGCCGGAGCTCTCTCCGGCGCAGATGACCACGTGGCGTTCCATGGGGCCGGGTCTGTTTCGGTGCTTAGGCGAGGGCGCGCCGGATGGTGTCGCAGATCCTCTCGATCTGGCCGTCCTCGAGCTCGGGGAACACCGGAAGCGACAGACAGCGTGCGGTGACGGATTCCGTGACCGGAAGACTCGTCGGCAGATTCGGAAGGTCCGCGAAGGCCTTTTGCTGGTGCAGCGGCACTGGGTAGTAGATCGCGTGCGCGATCTCGGCCTCTTTCAAGGCCTGCATGATCGCGTCACGGTGATCGGTCAGCAGCGTGTACTGGTGGTAGACATGCGTACCAATCCGGTCCTCGTGCGGGGTCTGAACCGGCAGGCCCTCCAGGCCCTTGCGGTAACTGGCGGCGACGCGCCGGCGCTGGGCGTTGTATTCGTCGATGTGCGGCAGTTTCACCCGCAGGATCGCCGCCTGCATCTCGTCCAGGCGGCTGTTGTAGCCCACTTCGTCGTGGTAGTACCGCTCGGTGGACCCGTGGTTGCGCAGCCGCTTCAGGGCCTCGGCCGAGGTCGGGCAGCTGGTGGTGACCAGGCCGCCGTCGCCGAAGGCCCCGAGGTTCTTCGAGGGGAAAAACGAGAAGCAGCCAAAGGCATTTGCGGATCCGGTCTGCGCACCGTCGATGGCGGCACCAAAGGACTGGGCGCAATCCTCGACAATGAGCAGCTTGTGGCGTTCGGCGATGGCTTGCAGGCGCGGCAGGTCGGCTGGTTGTCCGAACAGATGCACCGGAATGATGGCCCTGGTGCTTTCGGTGATCGCGGCCTCGACCTGCTCCGGATCGATGTTGAAGGTGTCGGGATCGATGTCCACGAACACCGGGTCGGCCCCGACATAGCGAATCGCCTCGGCGGTGGCGATGAACGTGAACGGCGTGGTGATCACCTCGTCGCCCGGGCCGATGCCTGCGGCGGCCAGGGCCAGATGCAGCGCATCGGTCCCCGAGGCGCAGGTGATCGCATGTTCCACACCGAGATAGCGCGCCAGCTCGTCTTCCAGTGCCTGGACATTGGGGCCCAGGATGTAGCGGGCCCCGGACAGGACCTCCTGCAGCGCGGCATCGATTTCGGGACGCAGGCTCTGGTACTGGCGCTGCAGGTCGACCATCGGGATCACGACTTGACTCCTGTGCGGGTGTTTTCGAGGTGGCTGTGGGGGCCGTCGGCCTGGCCCATCACGTTGAGATTCTGATAGACGAGCTTTGTGATCTGCTCGGCGGTGGCCAGCGCACGCTGCCCGTCGCGGCCGCTGACCACGACCGGGCCTTCGCCGCGCACGGCGGCCACGAAGGCGCGGATCTCGGCGAGCAGGGCATCGGCCTCGTCGAACACGCTCTCGTCCCGGTGGATCTCCGGGGCGCCGGTCTCGGGGTCGGGTGCTCCGATTCGGTTCAGCGAGAGGATGCGGTTCTGAAAGTCCACCGAGGCGTAGGCGTGCGACTGGAAGATGCGCATGCGGCGCTCGGACTTGTTGCTCACGCGCGAGGAGGTCACGTTCGCGACGCAGCCGTTGGCGAACTCCAGACGGGCGTTGGCAATGTCGATGTCCTGCGTCAGCACGCGGGCGCCGGAGGCACGGACCTCGGTCAGCGGCGAATCCGTCAGGGACAGGATGATATCGATGTCGTGAATCATCAGATCCAGCACCACGGAGACATCCGTTGCACGGGGCTTGTACGGCGCGAGACGGTGCGATTCGATAAAGCGCGGATGCAGCGGATCGTCGGTCAGCCGGCGCAGGGCGGCATTGAAACGCTCCAGATGCCCGACCTGTAATACCACGCCCTTGGCCTCGGCCAGCTGGTTCAGGGCCTCGGCCTGCTCCAGCGTCGCGGTGATCGGTTTTTCGACCAGTACATGGCACCCGGCGTCGAGGAAGTCCCGCGCGATGTCGTAGTGCAGGGTGGTCGGCGCGGCGATCGAGACCGCATCGACCTGGCCAAGCAGTTCGCGGTGATCGGTGACGGCGGCGCAGCCATGTTCGGCGGCGACACGCTCGGCGGTGGTGGCGTCGGCATCGGCTACGGCGACCAGCTCGGTTTCTGGCAGGGCGGCGTATTTGGCAGCATGCCATTTGCCGAGGTGACCGACGCCGATCGCGGCGCAGCGCAGGGGATTCTGAGACATGGGCGGGCTCGGGGTTCGTGGGGCGTGTGCTAGGATTTCCGGCGCTATTGTAACGGATCGTCCGGACGGCGCATGTCCGCGATTCATTCCCGCTATTGTCCAGGGAAACACGGGTTTCAGTGTTTCCTAAACCCGGCCGGGGGTTCGATGTCCGCAAACAGGGTGACAAACGCTTGGGTCGCGGGCGTCGACGAGGTGGGGCGTGGCCCCCTGGCCGGCCCGGTGGTGGCGGCTGCGGTGATCCTGCCGGAGAGTTTTGCAGCACCGGGGCTGACCGATTCCAAGAAACTTTCGGCCGGGCGCCGGCAGGCGCTGGATGTCGAGATTCGCGAACGGGCGGTAGCCTGGGCGCTGGGCCGTGCCGAGGCGGCCGAGATTGACGCACTGAACATCCATCGCGCGACCCTGCTGGCGATGCAGCGCGCGGTGGCCGCATTGTCGCAGGCGCCGGATCATTTGCTGGTCGATGGCCGCTTCACGCCAGAGGGCCCCTGGAGTGCCGAGGCGATCGTCGGCGGGGATGGCTCCGTGGCAGCGATCAGTGCGGCCTCAGTCATCGCCAAGGTGGCGCGTGACGCGGAAATGACGGCCCTGCACGAGCGCTATCCCGACTACGGCTTTGATCGTCATGCCGGCTACCCGACGGCCTACCACCGCGACGCGCTGGCGCGCCTCGGGCCGTGTGTGGAGCATCGTCGGAGCTTTGGGCCAGTGGCGCGGGCACTGGCCGCTGTTGCGGGGGAAGAAGCATGAGCGGCGCATGGCACGACCCCGGTTTTGTGCACCTGAGGGTGCACTCCGAGTACTCGCTGATCGACGGGCTGGTGCGCCTGAAGCCGCTGGTCGCGGCGGTCGCGGAGAAGGGCATGCCCGCGGTCGCGGTGACCGATCACTGCAACCTGTTCGGACTGGTGAAATTCTACCGGGCGGCCATTGCCCAGGGCGTGCAGCCGATCATCGGGGCCGATCTGCTGGTGCGGGACGCCCGCGCAGACGGGAGCGTGGCGCGCATGACGCTGCTTGCGCAGAACGACCCCGGCTACCGCAACCTCACCCGACTGATCTCGCGGGCCTGGCAGGAAGGTCAGGAAAAGGGCATCCCTCGGATCGACGCGGAATGGCTGGATAGCGCGGCCGAGGGCCTGATCGCGCTGTCGGGTGGCATCGATGGTCTGTTCGTGAGCGGCTCGGGCGTCGCGCGCGTATTGACCCACGATGATCTTGCCCCCTGGCTGAAGCGTTTTCCCGGGCGCTTCTATCTGGAGCTGACGCGCACCGAGCGCCCGGGCGAGGAGGCCTGGATCGAGCAGGCCCTCGCGGCGGCGGAACAATTCGAGCTGCCCGTGGTGGCGACCAACGACGTTCGCTTCCTGAAGGCCGAGGACTTCGAGGCCCACGAGGCGCGCGTCTGTATCCATGATGGCACCACGCTGGATGACCCCTCGCGCCCGCGGCGCTACTCCGAGCATCAGTACCTCGCCACCCCGCAGGAGATGACGGAACGCTTCTCGGATATCCCCGAGGCCCTGGCGAACTCGGTGGCGATCGCCCGGCGCTGCAGTGTCAGCCTGACGCTCGGGGAGTCGGTGTTGCCGGATTTCCCGGTGCCGGAGGGCTACACGGTCGAGGATCATCTGCGCGAGACCTCGGCGAAGGGGCTCGAGGCCCGGCTGGAACGTTTTCAGTTTGCCGAGCGCTCGGAGTACGAGGAACGCCTGAAGCTCGAACTGGACGTGATCTGCCAGATGGGTTTCCCCGGCTACTTCCTGATCGTGGCCGACTTTATCCAGTGGGCCAAGGACAATGGCATTCCGGTGGGGCCGGGGCGTGGATCGGGCGCGGGTTCACTGGTCGCCTATGTGCTGGGTATTACTGATCTGGATCCATTGCGTTACGAGCTGCTTTTTGAGCGATTTCTTAATCCAGAGCGCGTGTCCATGCCTGACTTCGATGTCGATTTCTGCATGGAGAAACGCGATGACGTGATCGACTACGTGGCCGAGCGCTACGGGCGCGACAAGGTCTCGCAGATCATCACCCACGGCACCATGGCCGCGAAGGCGGTCGTGCGCGACTGTGGTCGTGTACTGGGCTATGGCTACGGATTTGTCGACCGCATCGCCAAGCTGATCCCGTTCGAGCTGGGCATGACCCTGGACAAGGCCCTGGCCGAGAGCGAGGACCTGAAGTCGCAGTACGATCAGGACGAGGAGGTGCGCGGGATCATCGATCTGGCGCGCAAGCTCGAGGGACTCACCCGCAATGCGGGCAAGCACGCCGGCGGCGTGGTGATCGCCCCCTCGGCGCTGACCGACTTCTCGCCACTGTACTGCGAGGACGATGGTGGCTCGCTGGTGACCCACTTCGACAAGGACGACGTCGAGGCCGTGGGTCTGGTGAAGTTCGACTTTCTGGGGCTGCGCACGCTGACGATCATCGACTGGGCGGTCGAGAACGTGCGCAAGATGGACCCCGAGACCCGTATCGACCTGGATGCGGTCCCGCTGGATGACCCCGACACCTTCAAGCTGCTGAAGGCCTACCAGACCACCGCGGTGTTCCAGCTGGAATCGGGCGGGATGAAGGACCTGATCCGGCGCCTGCAGCCGGACAGCTTCGAGGACATCATCGCGCTGGTGGCCCTGTACCGGCCGGGCCCGCTGCAGTCGGGGATGGTGGATGACTTCATCGACCGCAAGCATGGTCGCGCGCAGGTGGAATACCCGCATCCGGATCTGGAGCCGATCCTGCAGCCGACCTACGGGGTCATCCTGTACCAGGAGCAGGTGATGCAGATCGCCCAGGTCCTGGCGAACTATACGCTCGGCGGCGCTGACCTGCTGCGACGCGCGATGGGCAAGAAGAAGCCCGAGGAGATGGCCAAGCAGCGCCAGATTTTCATGGAGGGTGCGCTGGGGCGCGGGGTCGAGGAGGGGACCGCGACCTATATCTTCGACCTGATGGAGAAGTTCGCCGGCTACGGCTTCAACAAGTCGCACTCGGCCGCCTATGCCCTGGTTGCGTATCAGACCGCCTGGCTGAAGGCGCATTACCCGGCGCCGTTCATGGCCGCGGTGTTGTCCGCGGATATGGACAACACCGACAAGGTCGTGGGCCTGATCGAGGAATGCCGGAACATGGGCCTGGAGGTCCTGCCGCCGGACGTGAACCAGTCGGACTACCGCTTTACCTGCCGCGATGCCGGGACGGTGGTCTATGGCCTCGGGGCGATCAAGGGTGTGGGCGAGTCGGCGATCGAGACACTGCTGAAGGCGCGTGCGGTGGATGGTCCCTTCCACGGGCTGATCGACCTGTGCCAGCGCGTGGACCTGTCCAAGCTGAACAAGCGCGTGCTGGAGACGCTGGTGCGTGCGGGTGCGCTGGATGCGATCGGCGCGAACCGCGCGACGCTGCTGAACGACATCCCCACCGCCGTGGCCGCGGCGGAGCAGACCGAGCGCAACGCGAGCCTGGGGGTGGTGGATCTGTTTGGCGACCCGGCGGCGGCCGTGGTCCCCGAGAGCGAGACCCTCCCGGAAATGGAGGATGATGACCGCCTGCGCGGGGAGAAGGAGACGCTGGGCCTGTACCTGACCGGGCACCCGGTCGAACGCTATCGTGCAGAACTCAAGCGGCTGACGGGCAGCACGTTCGCCGAACTGGAGGCGAAGCTGGAGCAGCGGCCCGATGAGGGTGGCCAGCAGGGGCGGCGCGGGCGGCAGGAGACGGTGCGCATTGCCGGCCTGGTCGTGGGGGTGCGAGTGCGCAACACGCAGAACGGGCGCATGGGCATCGCGACCCTGGATGACCGCAGCGGGCGTGCCGAGATCGTGCTGTTCAACGACGACTTCACCACGTACCGCGATCGGCTGGAGCCGGACACCCTCCTGGTGGCCGAGGGCACGGTGGCGCTGGATGACTATGCCGGCGGTATCCGCATGCGGGCCCGGGCGGTGTACACGCTGGACGAGGCTCGGGCGCAGTGGGCACGCGCTCTGCACCTGTGTCTGGAGGGGGTGCGTGCCGAGCAGGTAGAGAACCTGCGCGGCCTGATGCAAGAACATCGCGATGGCCAGTGCCGAGTCCACCTGTGCTACCGCCGGGACGGCCTCGAGGCCGAACTGAGTCTGCCCGAGGGCTGGGCCATCCGTCCGGACGAGCGGTTGCTGCGCAACCTGCAGCAGACCCTGGGGCCGGGTTGCGAGGCCCAGGTCCTGTACGGCCGGTGATTCTGTGGGCATCTACGAAGTCGGGCGTTGTCATCAATAGCGCTGAACCAGGGCATGTTGCTGCGCAACCGTCCCGGCGGGTCTCGAACGGGCAGCGAAGTGCGGGGTAATTGGTTACAATTCCGCGCCTGACGCCCACCTTTCCGACGCGGGACCCTGCATGAATCCGGATTTTCTCGACTTCGAACAGCCCATCGCCGAACTGGAAGCCAAGATTCGGGATCTGCGCTATGTGGGTGACGATGCCGAGGTCAACATCCAGGAAGAGATCCAGCGCCTGGAGGAGAAGTGCCGTTCGCTGACGGAGAGTATCTTCGCCAAGCTCACCCCCTGGCAGGTGGCGCAGATGTCGCGCCACCCGAAGCGTCCGTACACGCTGGACTATATCCCGCAGCTGTTCGACGAGTTCGAGGAACTCCACGGTGACCGGACCTACGCGGATGATCCGGCGATCGTCGGTGGCGTGGCCCGTCTCGACGGGCGCCCGGTGATGATCATTGGCCACCAGAAGGGGCGCCAGACGCGCGAGAAGGTGTACCGCAACTTCGGGATGCCACGGCCGGAGGGCTACCGCAAGGCCCTGCGCCTGATGGAGACGGCCGAGCGTTTTCGGTTGCCGGTCCTCACGTTCATCGACACCCCGGGCGCCTATCCGGGTGTGGGTGCCGAGGAGCGCGGCCAGAGTGAGGCGATTGCCCGCAATCTGATGGTGATGGCGCGGCTGGATACCCCGATTATCGCGACGGTGATCGGCGAGGGCGGCTCCGGCGGCGCGCTGGCGATCGGGGTCGGCGATGCCACGCTGATGCTGCAGTACTCGACCTACTCGGTCATCTCGCCGGAAGGCTGTGCCTCCATTCTCTGGAAGAGTGCCGAACGCGCGTCCGAGGCGGCGGAGGCGCTGGGTATCACCTCGCAGCGGCTGCACGACCTGGGGCTGGTCGATCGCATTGTCCCCGAGCCGCTGGGCGGCGCCCATCGCGATCCGGAGACGATGTCGGCGCACCTGCGCGCGGCACTGCTGGAAACCCTCGATGGCCTGGAGGCGCTGGACCCGGCCAAGCGGCTGGATCGGCGTTACCGCCGCCTGATGGACTACGGTGCCTTCCAGGAAGCCGCCTCCTGAGACGCCGGGCCGGGTGCCGGATGGCACTCACCCGGTGATGGCCGCCGTTCGGGCCTTTTTGCAGGATCACCCCGGTGCTACATCCCTGCGGGTTGCCTTCAGCGGCGGCCGCGACTCCTCCGTATTACTGCACGCGCTCGCGCAACTGCGCCCTCAAGGGCTTGAGGCCTGGCATGTAAATCATGGTCTGCGACCGGATGCCGAGGCGCAGGCGGCATTCTGTGTGCGCGTTGCCGAGGCGCTGGAAGTACCGCTGACCGTACGCAATGTGATCGTTCTCGATGATGCCTCCGAGGGGCCGGAAGCCGCGGCGCGCCGCGCGCGCTACACGGCCCTGCGCGAGGGCCTTGGCGAGCGGGACCTGATCCTGACCGCCCAGCACGCCGACGACCAGGCCGAGACCTTCCTGCTCGCCGCGCTGCGCGGGAGCGGTCCGGAGGGCCTTCAAGGCATGCGCGTCCTGCGTCGCGAAGGGGATACCTGGCTGGGGCGTCCGCTGCTGGCGGTCCCGGGCGAGAGCATCGCGGGCTACGCGCGTGTGGCCGCTCTCGACTGGTACCACGACCCGAGCAATGACGACACCCGCTTCGACCGCAACTTCCTGCGCCGCGAGATCTTTCCGCGTCTGGCAGAACGGTTCCCCGTTTATGGCTCCCTGGCACGCTGCGCTCGCTGGCAGCGCGAGGCTGTCGATCGCCTGGCGAGCCTGGAGGACAAGCACCTTCCGGGTGAAGCCTCGCTCGAGGTGGCCTCGCTGGCCGAACTGGATCTGCCCGCTCGGCGCGCACGATTGCGGGCCTGGCTGCGCGCGCAGGGCCTGCGACCGCCGGGTCATGCGCGGCTGGAGGAGTTCTGTCGACAACTGGAGGTGCACGGGGCGGACCGGAATCCGGAACTGCGCTGGGCGGATGGCTGGATGGGCGTTTACCGCGGAACGATTTACGCCGAAGCCCCGGATGGGAAGCCGGCCGCGCCAGGCGACGTGATGCCCTGGCCGCCGGGCCATGCGCGCCTGACGCTCCCGGACGGTCGAGTGCTGGAGCGCGCAGCGCTGGAGGCGCTGGGTGTGGATGCGCAGGAGGCGCTGGAGGTCGGGTTTCGCCGAGGCGGGGAAACCGTGGTGACGCCAGCGGGTCGGCGACCCTTGAAGAAACGGCTGCAGGAGCGAGGGGTCCCGCCATGGGCGCGCGAGCACCTGCCGTTGGTCAGGCGGCGGGCGGATGGGACCGTCGTGGCCATTCTCTGGCCGGATGGAGAGCTGGGGCCCTGAAGTCGGCTGTCTGATCGATTGCGGGCCCCAAACCTGTAGTCCCCGTACAGTTGACGGGGCGAGCGGAAAAGCGAATGCTTGAACTTCGTCATACTTTTGAGGGGCCGGGGTGTGAGAACCATCAGCCGGCAGACCGGGGGGTATGTCTGGGGTATCGCTTGTGTGCTCGCGTTGCCGGGTATGGCAACGGCACAGGGCGGAACCCTCCACCTGGCCACCGAGAGCTATCCGCCATTCAACTTCGAGACGCCGGATGGCGAGCTCGACGGCATCTCCGTGCGCGTGATGAACCAGCTGCTCGAGGAGACCGGGATCGAGGCGGAGATCCGCCTGCTGCCCTGGAGTCGCGCCTACGCCGAGGCGCAGTCGAACCCCGACACCTGTGTGTTCTCCACGACGCGGACCCCGGAACGGGAAGAGCTCTTCGAGTGGGTAGGCCCGCTGGTGGAGAATCAGTGGCATGCCTATGCCCTTGAAGGCTCCGACGTCGCAGCGCAGTCGCTCGATGACCTCCATGACTACCGGGTGGGTGGTTATCGCGACGACGCGGTCGCGTTGTATGTCGAGGCCCGGGGGATCGAGGTCGATACCGCCCCCAATGACCGCCTGAACGCGCGCAAGCTCGCGGCCGACCGGATTGAGGTCTGGGTCAGTGGCGAGCACCTCGCACCCTGGTACGCGCGTCTCGAAGAGATCGGCGAACTGCGTTCGCTGTTTGCCTTCAACGATACGGTGATGTCGCTCGCCTGCCACCCGGATACCGATCGCGCTCGGCTGGGCCGCCTCCAGGCCGCGCTGGATGCCATGCGCGAGGATGGCCGCTACGCGGCGATCGTCAGCGACGTACTCGAACGTAACGGAGACGCGAATGACTGAGTTCGCCACGCAACGCGAAGCGGATCGCGGTGGCCTGATCGCCGAGGAGGTGCTGGATTTTCAGCGCAACATGACTCGGCGCGGCATCATCTTTTCGTTCACCGGCTACATCTCCGAGGGCATCCTGAAGGCGCTGGGCGATGCCCTGCGCCAGAAGATCCGGCTGGAGTCGACCGACAACAAGACCGTCAATCGAGTGTTCTCGGTGTTTGTCGAGCAGGTGCAGAACATCATTCGCTACTCCGCCGAACGGATCGAGCATGAGGCGGAACCCCCGGTGGAGCTGAGCTCGGGCATGATTACGGTCGGCTCCGACAAAGGCCGATTTTTCGTGATCTGCGGCAATATCATCGCCCGAGAAGACGCCGATACTCTCGGCGGGCGGCTCAGCGAACTGCAGGGTATGGACGCGGAGGCCCTGCGGCGCTTCTACAAGGAAAAGCTGCGCGAGCCGCCGGACGAGGGCAGCAAGGGGGGCAGCATCGGGCTGATCGAGATTGCACGCCGAGCCAGCGAGCCGATCCAGTTCGACTTCGAGCATCTTTCCGACGCGTATTCCTATTTTGTACTGAAGGCCTACATCTGATGGCAGCACCGGACCCCATTCGACACGAGGCAACGGACCGTACCCCGGAGGTCCTGTTCGATTTCGCGGCGGGGCAATACCGCATTGCCGGCGAGTCCTACCCGGAAGACGCCGCGAGCTTCTATGGACCCCTGACCCAGGGCTTGCGCCAGGCGGTCGAGGAGCGGGTCAGCGAGTCGCTGGAGTTCAGCGTCGAGATGATCTACTTCAACAGCTCGACCGCGAAGGCGCTGATGAATCTCTTTCAGATCCTCGAAGATGCCGCCGAGGCCGGCATCAACGTGCAGATCAACTGGTGCTACCACGAAGACGACGAGACGATGGAAGAGTTCGGCGAGGACTTTTCCGAGGACTTTGCCCACGCTGACTACCGCATGTGTCCGACATCATGAGCGCCTCTCACGACCCCAATCAGCCCGTGCCGATGCCATCGGCCTCCCGCGACGGCGACGATCCGGAAGCGCTTGCCGACTTCTCCCTGTTCGAACAGGAAAAGCAGATCATGCAGCGCTCCGAGCAGATGCTGGAGGCGCTGGATGATGTAGCCGAAGGCGTACGGATGCTGGCCAAGGCCTATTCAGAGAGTTACCGCGTTCAGCGCCGCATGATGCGCATGAGCGATCGCATGCAGCTGGACCTGCAGGCCGCGAACCGTCAGCTGCGCGAGCAGGCCACGCACCTGGAGCAGCTCAACTGCGCGTTGTCCGACGAGGTACGCGAGCGTGAACGGCTAACGTCCGAGCTCGAGCGCCTGGCGCTGGAGGATGCCCTGACCGGGCTGTTCTCGCGGCGCCGGGTAATGGACTGTGTCGAGGGGCTGGCCGAAACGGTGGGCGATCAGGCCCGCTCGCTCTCTGTGATGATGCTCGACCTCGACGACTTCAAGGCGCTGAACGACACCCATGGCCATGCCGCCGGGGACTACGCCCTGCAGAGTTTCGCCGAGATCCTCCGTGGCGAGCTCGGTGCCGATCAGTACGCCGGGCGCATGGGGGGCGAGGAGTTTCTGGTGGTGGCCGCCGATCTCGATCTCGACGCCGCCAAGAATCTTGCGGAGCGCATTCGCACCAGTGTCGAGCAGACGATCCCGCGCTGGAAGGGCGAACCGCTGCATCTGGAGGTCTCGATCGGTCTCGTCGTGACCACCGAACGCTGGCCGGATGCCGGGGCACTGGTCGCGGCGGCGGATGATCTGCTCTATCGCGCGAAGAACGAAGGCCGTAACCGCGTCGAGGTCCAGTTCCACGGCGAGCCTGTATGACGGAGTCCGGCCCGGCGCGCAGCCGCAGCCTGGTCGCGAAGCTGGCGCTCGCGACCCTGCTGGTGGCGCTGGCGCTCAGCCTGCTGGCGAGCGCTTACGTCATCGCGGCCGATTCGCGAGCCTTTCACGCCGAAACCCTGGAACAGATCGACCGGCTGCAACGGCTGGTGGCCCCTCCCGCGGCCGAGGCGGCCTACCAGTTGAATGCCGATCAGGCGGAATCGCTGGTGGCGGGCCTGCAGGCCTTTGACGAGATCCACCGCGCCGAGATCCTCGACGACTTCGGGCGCACCCTGGCCGAGGTGGAGCGCGAAGGTGGTGACACCTCCTGGCTTGGGGAGCGCCTGTTCGGGGCGGATCGCCAGCACGAGCGCGAGCTTCTCCACCCGGACCTGCGCGAGACCAATGGCGCAGTGGGGGCGCTGCGTGTGGAACTCGCCCCCGATGTGCTGGCTGCAGCTCTGGTCGAGCGGCTGCGCAACAGCGTGATCACCAGCGTGGTACAGGCGGTGATCGTCTCGCTGGTCGTCGTGCTGCTGTTCTACGGCCTGATGCTGCGCCCGATGCTGCGCATCTCCCACGCTGTGGCGGGTACCGATCCCGACCGCCCGGCCCAGTGGCCGCGCCCCCGCATGGGGCACCACGCGAATGACGAGCTGGGCGCCCTGGACCGCTCGCTTGATCGCCTCCTGAACGCGTTTCAACAGGGCCTCGACGCGCGGGATGGTGCACGGGGCGAGCTGAAGGCCCTGAACGAGGACCTGGAGCGGCGCGTGGTCGAGCGTACCCGCGAGCTGGAGGCCGAGAAGCTGGAGACGGAGCGCGCGCTCGCGCGGGTGGACGAGGCCAACCGCGAACTCGAGCGCAGTAACCGGCTCGTCGTGGAGAGCATCCACTATGCGCGGCGCATCCAGACCGCGATGCTGCCGGACAAACACGCCCTGGACGGCCATCTGGACGAGGTGCAGGTCTACTGGGAGCCGCTGCATCTGGTCGGGGGCGACTACTTCTGGCTGGAGGCCATCGACGGGCGCAGTGTACTGGTGGCGGCGGACTGCACCGGGCACGGTGTCCCCGGGGCGTTCATTACCCTGGTGCTGGCCTCGGCGCTGGATCGCATCCTGCATGAACACCGGCTCCTGGAGCCGTCGGCAATCCTGCGCGAGATGGATCGGCTGGTGCGCTCGCGCCTGCGCCAGGACGGTCAGGACTCGGATTCCGACGACGGACTGGAGGCGGCGGTCTGCGTCTATGACCCGGATGCCCGTACGCTGACCTTTGCCGGCGTGGGGTTGCCGCTGATCATCGACCGTGCGGGCGAGGTGGAAGAGATTCGCGGCGTGCGCGGCGGGCTGGGTTACCGCAGTCTGGAGCCTGCGCAGCCGGTGGACCACGTAGTGTCGGTGGAGCCGGGCATGGAGTTCTTCCTGATTACCGACGGCGCCCACGACCATGTGGGTGGCGAGCCGCCGCGGCTGTTCGGGCGCCGGCGGCTGCGCCATGTGCTGGCGGAGAAGTCCCCGCGTGACCTGGCCGCCAAGATCGATTCCGTGGTCCGCGTGCTGGAGGATTATCGCGGCGGCGAACCACGGCGTGACGATATGACGCTGGTCGCGTTCCGGCCCCTTCCGCCCAATGCGCAAAGTGCGCTTCGCGATGCCGCAGTTGATTGAGCCGAGAGGGGCTCTCTGGTAGCATTTCGGCCGATTTCAGCCGCCCGTGAGCCCTTTTGTGGCGGGGGTCCGTCGTTCCCCAGGGAAACACTGATTAATGTACACGCTCGCGTTGGTACCCCAGGTTTTCCGAGACAAGGCGCCTCTGGCAGCGGGTAGTGGTTCTACCCACAAGTGGCGCAACGCAGGATCGGGGAACCTGGGGTACCAACCCCGAAGGGGCTCGGCCGCTTTTGTGCGCGCACGGCGTTGCGGCTCCCTTGTGCAGAGTGACTGCACGGCAGTCGCCGCGCCTTGTTCGCACGCAAAAGCGACTCGAGCGCGAGCGTGTTCATTAATCAGTGTTTCCCTAGCCAGGTTTCCCGCATGACGCGTTATGTATTCATTACCGGAGGCGTGGTTTCGTCTCTGGGCAAAGGCATTGCATCCGCCTCGCTGGGGGCCATCCTCGAGGCGCGCGGCCTCAAGGTGACGCTGCTCAAGCTCGACCCCTATATCAACGTCGATCCGGGCACCATGAGCCCGTTCCAGCACGGCGAGGTCTTCGTGACCGACGACGGTGCGGAGACGGACCTGGATCTGGGGCATTACGAACGCTTTGTGCGCATCCGCACCTCGCGGCGCAATAATTTCACCACCGGGCAGATCTACGAGAACGTGATCCGCAAGGAGCGCCGCGGCGACTACCTGGGCGGTACGGTGCAGGTGATCCCGCATATCACCGACGAGATCAAGCGCTCGATCCGCGAGGGCGCGGGCGATGCCGACATTGCGTTGATCGAGATCGGCGGTACGGTGGGCGATATCGAGTCCCTGCCGTTTCTCGAGGCGATCCGCCAGATGGGTGTGGAACTGGGGCACGAGAATGCCCTGTTCATGCACCTGACCCTGGTGCCGTTTATTGCCGCCGCCGGCGAGATCAAGACCAAGCCGACGCAGCACTCGGTCAAGGAACTGCGCTCGATCGGGATTCAGCCGGACATCCTGCTGTGCCGCTCGACCCAGGCGATCCCCGAGGGCGAGCGGCGCAAGATCGCGCTGTTCACCAACGTTGAGGAGAAGGCCGTCATCTCCGCGGTGGACGTGGACAACATCTACAAGATCCCGCTGTGGCTACATTCGCAGAAGCTCGACGAGATCGTGCTGCGCAAGCTGCATATCGAGGCCCCGCAGGCCGACCTGTCGGACTGGAAGCACGTGGTCAATGCTATGGAGTTCCCGGAATCCGAGGTGACCGTCGGTATGATCGGGAAGTACGTCGATCTGACCGAATCCTACAAGTCCGTGAACGAGGCGCTGACCCACGCCGGCGTGCAGGTTGGGACGCGCGTGCGCATTCGCTATCTCGATTCGGAGAAGCTCGAAGGGGCGGATGCCGAGATCCAGGGCGAGATGGAAGGCCTGGACGCGATCCTGGTGCCCGGTGGCTTCGGCGAGCGCGGAGTGGAAGGCAAGATCGCGGCCGTGCGTTACGCACGCGAACACGGCGTGCCCTACCTGGGTATTTGTCTCGGCATGCAGGTAGCGGTGATCGAGTTCGCTCGTGATCAGGCCGGGCTCGAAGGTGCGCACAGTACGGAGTTCGCCCCGGATACCCCGCACCCGGTGATTGCCCTGATTACCGAGTGGCAGGACCGTGAGGGCCGCATCGAAAGGCGCGATGCCGAAAGCGATCTCGGCGGCACGATGCGTCTGGGGGCGCAGTCCGCGCGACTGGCCCAGGGTTCGCGGATTGCGGAGGCCTATGGCCGCGAAGAGGTCAGCGAGCGCCATCGCCACCGCTTCGAGTTCAACAATGCCTATCGCGAACGGCTGGAGGCGGCCGGCCTGCGCATCTCTGGTGTCTCCGAGTCCGGCGAGCTCGTCGAGGCGGTCGAACTGGCGGACCACCCGTGGTTCATCGGCTGCCAGTTCCATCCGGAGTTCACCTCGACCCCGCGCGACGGGCATCCGCTGTTTACCGGTTTCATTCGCGCCGCGCGAACCTATCAGGACGAGCGCGAGCCGGAGACCACGACGGCGCTGACGGATTAGTGCTTCCTTAACGCGCCGTACGACGACGCTTTGCGGCCGCGCCCGGAGGGTGGCGTCCGCCAGACAGGACATTGCATGCAGCTTTGCGGTTTTGAAGTTGGCCTCGATCGGCCCTTTTTTCTGATTGCCGGTCCGTGCGTGATCGAATCCGAGGCGATGGCCCTGGAGACGGCGGGTGCGCTCACGGCGATCACCGATGAGTTGGGTATCCCGTTTATCTACAAGTCATCGTTCGACAAGGCCAACCGCTCGTCGACGAAGAGCTTTCGTGGCCCGGGCATGGAAGAGGGCCTGCGCATCCTGGAACAGGTGAAGCAGCAGCTGGGAGTCCCGGTGCTGACCGATGTCCACGAGGATACCCCGCTGGACGAGGTCGCGTCGGTGGTCGATGTGCTGCAAACGCCGGCGTTCCTGTGCCGGCAGACCAATTTCATCCAGAACGTCGCGCGCCAGGGGCGCCCGGTGAACATCAAGAAGGGCCAGTTCCTGGCGCCCTGGGATATGGGCAATGTCGTGGACAAGGCGCGCGAGGCCGGCAACGAGCAGATCATGGTCTGCGAACGCGGCGTCTCCTTCGGCTACAACACACTCATCTCGGACATGCGGGGTCTTGCCCAGATGCGCCAGACCGGTTGCCCGGTGGTGTTCGACGCCACCCATTCAGTCCAGCAGCCGGGCGGGCAGGGTGCGACGTCCGGTGGGCAGCGCGAATATGTCCCCGTACTGGCGCGGGCGGCCGTCGCCTCCGGGGTGTCGGGTCTGTTCATGGAGACCCACCCGGATCCGGAGCGCGCACTCTCGGATGGACCCAATGCCTGGCCCCTGCCACGCATGGCGGAGCTGCTGACCACGCTCAAGGCGCTGGATGCCGCCGCCAAGGCGCAGCCGTTTGCCGAGGCCGAGTACGGGCTGGGTTGATTCGCGCAGGTTTGCTTAAGAGTTTCGTTTAAGTTCCGCCTGCAAACTCGAGGCGGAAGAATATATTTTTTCAAGGAGAGAGCATGTCCCAGATTGCGGAGATTCACGCCCGCGAGATCATCGACTCGCGGGGCAACCCGACGGTCGAGGCCGACGTTGTCCTGGATTCCGGCGCGATGGGTCGCGCCGCCGTGCCCTCGGGGGCCTCGACAGGGGCCCGCGAGGCGCTGGAGCTGCGCGACGACGAGCCGCGCTATGGCGGCAAGGGTGTGCAGAAGGCCGTGGGCCATGTAAATGGCGAGATCCGCGATGCCTTGCGCGGCATGGAGCTGGACCAGACCGCGGTGGACCGCCGCATGCTCGAGCTGGACGGCACCGAGAACAAGTCGCGCCTGGGCGCCAATGCGCTGCTGGCGGTGTCGATGGCGGCCGCACATGCACAGGCGGCGGACCGCGAGCAGCCGCTGTTCGAGGCGATGGGCGGCGAGCAGGCGACTCTGCTACCCGTGCCGATGATGAACATCATCAACGGCGGTGCCCATGCCGACAACAGTGTCGACATGCAGGAGTTCATGATCCTGCCGGTGGGTGCGGATTCGGTGCGCGAGGCCGTGCGCTACGGCGCCGAGGTGTTCCATGCCCTGAAGAAGGTGCTGGGGCAGCGCAATCTGGCGACGGGCGTGGGGGACGAGGGCGGCTTCGCCCCGGACCTGCCGTCCAACTCGGCCGCAATCGAGGTGATCCTCGAGGCCATCCACAAGGCGGGCTTCAAGGCCGGGCAGGACATCTGGCTGGGCCTGGACTGCGCCAGCTCCGAGTTCTACCGCGACGGTCGTTATCACCTCGACTCCGAAGGCAAGGCCTTCTCTGCTGACGAGTTCTGCGACTACCTCGCCCACTGGGTCGACCAGTACCCGATCCTGACCATCGAGGACGGTATGGCCGAGGATGACTGGGACGGATGGAAGACCCTCACCGAGCGAATGAGTGATCGCGTGCAGCTGGTGGGCGACGACCTGTTCGTGACCAACACGCAGATCCTGCAGGAAGGGATCGACAAGGGTGTGGGCAACTCGATCCTGATCAAGCTGAACCAGATCGGCACCGTGACCGAGACCCTGGAGGCCATCGAGCTGGCGCGCCAGGCGAAGTACACGGCGGTGATCTCCCATCGCTCCGGCGAAACCGAGGACGTGACCATCGCCGATCTGGCCGTGGCCACCGGGGTGGGCCAGATCAAGACCGGGTCGCTCTCGCGCTCGGATCGCGTGGCCAAGTACAACCAGCTGATCCGGATCGAGGAGCATCTGGGGTCCCGGGCGCGTTATCCCGGCATGGATGCGTTCAACGTCCGCAGATAGGGCTGCAGTTGCCTCGTTTGCCACGGTCGGGATTCACAGCCTGCGGGGCGGTTCCTGTGCCCCACGACCAATGGGCCGTAGAATGCCGAGCATGGAAGCTCGACTCTCTCCCTTGTGGCTGGCTGTGGCGGTCGGTCGTGGTCGCGGGAATTGCTGATGCGCGGGTTGCTGATCGGTCTAGCCGTGGTGCTGCTGTTGTTGCAGTGGCCACTGTGGCTGGGAGAGGGCAGCTGGCGCGATGTGCGCGACCTGCGCGAGCAGGTCGAGGAGCAGCGTGCGGCCAACGCCGAGCTGGAACAGCGCAATCAGGCGCTGGAGGCCGAGGTACTGGACCTGCGTACGGGTACCGATGCGGTGGAAGAACGCGCACGGCGCGACCTGGGCATGATCCGCGAAGACGAGGTCTTTTTCTTTGTGGTCGGCGAGGACGACGACCGGCGGCCGGTGCCGGAGCCGCTGCCGGATCCGGCGCGGGACGTGTCCCCGGGTCCCGCCGAGATCCCGGACCGCGAGCGCGAGCCGGCCACCGATACGCTGCCACCCGAGGATCCGTTTGATGGCTGATCCCGACGTGAACAACCCCTCCGCGGAACCCGCCTACTGGGCCCTGATTCCGGCGGCCGGCGTGGGCAGGCGCATGGGCTCGGACCGACCCAAGCAGTTCCTCACGCTGGGCTCGCGCACCATCCTCTCGCATACCCTGTCGATCTTTCTGGAACACCCCCGCATCCGCGGTGTGGTCCTGGTGCTGGGGCCGGATGTGGACCCGGACGCGCTGGATCTTCCGACGGCGGGCGGGCGCCTGTTTCGGGTAGCCGGTGGTGACGAGCGGGCCGATTCGGTCCAGAACGGCCTCGATTTTCTCCAGGATCGGGCTTCTCCCGACGACTGGGTGCTGGTGCACGACGCGGCACGCCCCTGTCTGCCACGCGCCGACCTGGACTCTCTTCTGAACGCGTTGCGGGACGATCCGGTGGGCGGGCTGCTGGCCACGCCCAGCACGGATACGGTCAAGTGGAGTGACGAGGAAGGGCGCGTCGAGCGGACCCTGGAACGCGAACGCGTCTGGCGCGCGCTGACCCCGCAGATGTTCCGCCTGGGCATGCTGCGGGAGGCCAATCGGGCCGCGCGCGAGGCCGGCCATCCGGTGACCGACGAGGCCAGCGCGATCGAATGGCATGGCGCCCGTCCGCGGCTGATCGAGGGCTCGATGATGAACATCAAGATCACCCGCGCCGAGGATCTGGAGCTGGCCCAGCTGTACCTGATGCAGCAGAGACGTCTGGACGGGGGTTTCCGGCCATGAGCGGCATGCGCGTGGGGCAGGGTTTCGATGTACATGCCTTCGGGCCTGGCGATCATCTGGTCCTGGGCGGCGTGCGTATCCCGTTCGATCACGGCTTTGTCGCGCATTCCGATGGCGACGTCCTGCTGCACGCGGTTTGCGATGCCCTGTTCGGGGCCGCGGGGCTGGGGGATATCGGTCGTCACTTTCCCGATACCGACGAGCGCTTTCGCGGGGCGAACAGCCGCGAGCTGCTGCGCGAGGCCCTGCGCCGGGTCCAGGAGGCCGGCTGGCGCCCAGTCAACATGGATGCGACGGTAATCGCACAGGCGCCGAAAATGGCCCCGCATGTCGCAAAGATGGAGGAGAACATTGGCGCGGACTTGGGGCTTGCGGCCGGTTGCGTGAACGTCAAGGCGACGACCACCGAGCGCCTGGGCTTTACCGGGCGCGGCGAGGGCGTTGCGGCACAGGCGGTGGTGCTGCTGGAGCCTTCTTCGGGGCTGATGCACGTATGACGGCGGCTCAGACGCACAGCGTACTGGGTCTGGATCACGTCAGTGTCGTGATCGCCGATCTGGAAGTGTCCGCGCGGTTCTACGGCGAGATTCTGGGCTTGCGACGGGTGGAGCGCCCGGATCTCGGCTTTCCGGGGCTCTGGTATGACCTGGGCGGCGGCCAGACGCTGCATCTGCTCTGCGTGCCCAATCCGGATGCCACCGAACGCGGTGTACGCGGTGGCCGAGACCGCCACCTGGCCCTGCGTGTGCACGGTCTGGAACCTTTGCTGCAACGCCTGGAGAACGCCGGGCATTCGGCCGAGCGCAGCCAGTCCGGGCGGCCTGCCGCGTTCGTCCGCGACCCGGACGGCAACACCGTCGAACTGATCGAGGCGGGCTGACCCCGCGCGGGTGCGCCGCGCCGAGTCCCCCGCTGCACGAGGAGGGAACATGGACGGCGAGTACATCCTGGCCCTGGATCAGGGCACGACCAGTTGCCGGGCGATCCTGTTCGATCGTGATGCGGCGATCATCGGTGTCGCCCAGCGCGAGTTCACTCAGCACTACCCGGAGCCCGGTTGGGTCGAGCACGACGCGATGGAGATCTGGGGCACCCAGATCGGGGCCGCACGCGAGGTGCTGGAGACCCGCGGCATCAAGCCGGCCCAGCTCGCCGCCATCGGCATCACCAACCAGCGTGAGACCACCGTGGTCTGGGACCGCGAGACGGGCAAGCCGATCCACCCGGCAATCGTCTGGCAGGACCGGCGCACCGCCAGTTTCTGCGATGAACTGAAGGCGCGCGGGCTGGAGGAGATGATCCGCAGCCGCACGGGTCTGGTGGTGGATGCCTACTTTTCCGGGACCAAACTGCGCTGGCTGCTCGACCACGTGGACGGTGCGCGCGAGCGCGCGGAGCGCGGCGAGCTGCTGTTCGGCACCATGGACACCTGGCTGATCTGGAACCTCACCCGGGGTGAGCGGCATGTAACCGATGTCTCCAACGCCTCGCGCACGCAGCTGTTCAACATCCACGAACTGGACTGGGACGACACGCTGCTGGACGCGCTGGCAATCCCGCGGGCCATGCTCCCCGAAGTCCGTGCGTCCAGCGAGGTGCTGGGGCATACGGGGACGGAGATGTTCGGCGCCAGCGAGATCCCCATCGCCGGCGTGGCCGGCGACCAGCACGCCGCGCTCTTCGGGCAGACCTGTTTCGGGCGCGGGATGGCCAAGAACACCTATGGCACCGGCTGCTTTCTCCTGATGAACACCGGCACCAAGCCGGTCGCCTCGCACTCGGGGCTGCTCACGACCGTCGCCTGGAGCGTCGATGGCCAGGTCGAGTATGCGCTGGAGGGCTCCATCTTTATCGCCGGCGCCGCGATCCAGTGGCTGCGCGACGAGCTCAAGCTGATCGACTCGGCCGAGGACTCGGAGTACTACGCGAGCAAGGTGGAAGATTCCGACGGCGTTTATGTCGTCCCGGCATTCGCGGGGCTGGGGGCGCCGTACTGGGATATGTATGCCCGCGGGGCGATTTTCGGGCTGACGCGCGGTACGCGCAAGGAACACATCACCCGCGCCACGCTGGACTCGCTGGCCTACCAGACGAAGGACGTGATCGACGCGATGGAGCAGGACTCTGGCATCGCGCTGAAAGGGCTGCGCGTCGACGGCGGTGCGGTCGCCAACAACGTGATGATGCAGTTCCAGGCGGACATGCTCGGGGTCAATGTCGAGCGCCCGGTGGTTACGGAGTCCACCGCGCTGGGGGCCGCTTATCTGGCGGGACTGGCCGTGGGTTTCTGGACGCGCGACGAACTGGAGCAAAAGAGCCAGCTGGACCGCGTATTCGAACCGCAGATGGATGCGGCCACCCGCGATCGCTATTACCGAGGCTGGAAAAAGGCCGTAAAGCGCACGATGGGCTGGGCGCGCGAGGACGACAACGAGGCGAGCGACTAGGGAAACACTGATGAACGGGTGGTCCGGGGAGCTGGCCGGCGTGGGCAGGGGCTTCGCCGCCAAGGCGGCTCCTACAGGGGGCGATGGCTTCGACAGGCAGCGCTCACTCGATCACTGTGGGAGCGGGCCTGCCCGCGAAGCCCCGGCCGGATCAGTCGATACTGGCCGGCTCGGCCGCGAGCTGGCCGGACTGGTAGTCGCTGATCGCCTGCTCGATCTCGTCGGGAGTGTTCATCACGAACGGGCCGTAGTGGGCGATCGGTTCGGCCAGCGGGCGGCCCTTGAACAGCAGCACCCGCGCATCCTGCTGGGCGATCAGGTGGATCTGCGTCTGTCCGCTCCAGGTGCCTAGCTGGCCCGTCTTCAGCCCGGTGAGCTCGCCGTCATAGACATAGGCGAGCACCCGGTCATCCAGCTGGACGGCCAGCGACAGGCGGTAGCCGGCCGGAAGGCTCAGATCCGCCATCGCCGCGCCTTCGCCGATCTGCTCCAGTGGGCCTTCGGTATCCCCGGCGCTGGTCTGCCAGGACCCGGCAATCGCCTTGAAGTGCAGCGGGCCGTCGTCTTCCGGCAGGTGGCGCATCGCGTCGGCGCGCACGTCGCGGTAGCGCGGCGGGTCCATCTTGCGCCGTGCCGGCAGGTTCACCCAGAGCTGGAAGCCGTGCAGCCCGTCTGAGTCCAGCAGGGGCATCTCGGAGTGGATGACCCCGCGCCCCGCACTCATCCACTGGGCCTCGCCGGCCTCCACGCGACCCTGATTGCCCATTGAATCCTCGTGGGTCAGGCCGCCATGGACGAGGTAGGTCAGCGTCTCGAAGCCGCGATGCGGGTGGGACGGGAATCCGCCGACGTAGTCCTCCTTCGCACTGGCCTTCAGCTCGTCGAGCATCAGGAAGGGGTCCAGGCCGCCGCCAAAGTCATGGATGCGGCGAATCTTCACACCCGCGCCGTCCTGGGTCGGGTGGGCTGTGCGTACGCTGTCCGGCGGTGTGGGGGTCATGACATCTCCTTGGGCAACCCTGCAACCATACCGACCATGAAAGCAAAAGAAAATTGCATTCAGGGCCCGTCATGGGGCGGCTGCAGCGATGTCAGCTCCAGCCAGCTATCGGCAAAGAATTCTAGGCTCTCGACGAAATCCGGGTCGTGTTCCTGGCGGTTGATGGTCAGGTGCAGCATGACCGCCTCCGGGGTCGGCGGATGCCCGGTCGTCAGGGTCCAGGCGAGTGCGTTCGGGCAGCCCGGCAGGCTGAAGCGTACCCCGCCATTGATGCACTCGCGCCGGACACGAAACTCGCCCCACAGGCAGTAGACGACCCCGGCATCCGGCCCGGCCTCTTCAACAAGCGTGTCGATGGCGGGGCAAAGCCGGGGAAGGGCCGGCACGGTCAGCTTGGCCTGCAGGGAATCGGTGCTAGCCCGCAGGGGCAGGGTGCGGAAGAACTCCATGAGGGTCGCCTTACGGGATTGTGGGCAGGAATACCGGCTGGCCGTCGATCTCGCCTACGCTCAGGGGCTGGTTGTACAGCCGTTCCAGCGCGGACGGTACCAGCATCGTTCGTGTGGGGCCCCAGCAGGCCTTGCCGTCGGGGAACATCAGCAGCAGGTGATCGCAGTAGCGTACCGCCAGGTTCACGTCGTGCAGCACCAGGATCGCGGCGCGGTCGCCCCGGGCGATGCCGCGGATGTG
Organism: Thioalkalivibrio sp. K90mix; assembly: GCF_000025545.1. Lineage (NCBI taxonomy): Bacteria > Pseudomonadati > Pseudomonadota > Gammaproteobacteria > Chromatiales > Ectothiorhodospiraceae > Thioalkalivibrio > Thioalkalivibrio sp. K90mix. Next base: position 1,555,865 of record NC_013889.1, on the reverse strand, counting down.
GTCCAGCACCGCGACCTGGTGGTGCAGATCCAGCTGGCTGGTGGGCTCGTCCAGCAGCAGGAGCCGCGGGTTCTGGGTGAGCACGGTGGCGATGGCCAGGCGCTGGCGCTCGCCGCCGGACAGGGTGTCCACCAGGCGGTGTTCCAGCGCGGCCAGGTCCATCCGGGCCAGTGCGGCGCGGGCCTGGGCGTAGTCCTCGGCGGTCTCGATGTCCCAGGGTCGCAGGTAAGGGTGGCGGCCGATCAAGGCGGTCTCCAGTACCGTTGCGGGGAACCCGTCGTGGTGCTTCTGGAACACCAGACCCAGTTCGCGCGCCAGGCGGGCACGGGAGTAGTCGGGGAGCGGGCGGCCTTGCACATGGATCTCTCCGGTGCGGGCGTCGCGCAGCCCGGCCAGGGTATGCAGCAGGGTGCTCTTGCCCGCGCCATTCGGGCCGAGGATGCCCCAGCACTGTCCCGGGTTGATGGTCAGGTCCAGGGGCGTGCCGCTGGCGCGTTCCGGGATGTCGATGACCAGATCGTGGGTCGCCAGCAGGGTGTCCGGTCCGGGCGCCTCGTGCACGCTCTCTGCACCGGGCGCATGGGGATCGCCGTGGCGTTGGGGATGGGCAGTGTGCGGAGGCATCAGCGGCTCCGGTACAGCAGGAACAGGAACACGGGAACCCCCAGCATCGCGGTGATTACGCCGACGGGCAACTGCTCCGGGGCGATCATCGTGCGGGCGAGGGTGTCGGCCAGCGTCAGCAGAATGCCGCCGCCCAGCGCCGAGGCCGGCAGGATCACACGCTGGTCGTTGCCGAAGACCAGTCGGAGCATGTGCGGCACGATCAGCCCGACAAAGCCCACCGCGCCGACCTGCATGACCGCCGTGGCTGTGATCAGTGCCGCAGCGACGTAAATCGTCCACTCCACCGGACGCACGGCCACGCCCAGCGCGGCCGCCTGCATCGGGCCGCGCGCCAGGACGTTCAGGGTCCGTCCCAGGGGCAGTGCCAGCAGCACCACCAGTACCAGCACGCCCCAGGCGGGGTACGGGTTGCGGGCGTGAGAGACATCGCCCATCAGCCAGTACAGCATTCCGGGCAGCTCCGCGGTCGGGCTTACGGCTAAGAGGAAGCTGATGACGGCGCCCCAGCCGGCCGCTACGACCACTCCGGTCAGCAGCAACCGGGTCGGGGTCCAGCTGCCGGTGCCGTGCGCGAGGCCGAAGACGATCACCGTCGACAGCAGCGCACCCGCGAATGCGGCGACCGAGACCGAGAACATCGACAGGCCCGCGAGCATGGCCAGCAGGGCGCCCACGGAAGCCCCGCCGGAGAGACCCAGCACATAGGGGTCGGCCAGCGGGTTGCGCAGCAACACCTGCATCAGAGCGCCGGCGACGCCCAGCAGCCCGCCGGCGGCGAACGCGGCCAGGGCGCGCGGAAGGCGCAGTTCCAGCACCAGCGTGCTGTGCAGGCGGCTGCCTTCGCCCTGAAGCACCGCGAGCAGGTCGCCGAGGGGGATGGCGACACTGCCGTAGGCCAGGGCGACCAGGATCGCGAGCAGTGACGCCGGGAGCAGGACCCCCGTGGCGAGGAGGAAGGAGCGGGTCACGGAGGATCAGTCCGTCCGGCGCTGGCGGGCGCGTTCGAGTTCCTCGCACATGAGCCGGGTTCCTTCGGCAATCCGCGGAGTGTGACGCTGGAGGAGCGACGGCGGGATGAAGAACAGGTTGTCGCGCTGCACCGCGGTCATGTCCTCCCATTGTTCCCAGGCAATCACCCAGTCCGGCCGGTCCTCGCCCATGCCGCCGCCAATGATCACCTCCGGGTCGGCGTCGATCACGGCCTCGCGATCCATGCGCGGTACCAGGCGGTCCAGGTGGCCGAACACGTTGTCGCCCCCGCACAGGCGGATGGCCTCGCTGATCAGGTGTTCGTCGTTGACCGTCATCAGGGGCTGCTCCCAGACCTGGTAGAACAGCGGGACCGGGTCGCGGTCGGCATAGTCGAGCCGTAGCGTCTCGATCTCGTCGAGAAAGGCCTGCACCGCCTCTTCGCCGTGTTCCTCGGTACCCGCGAGCTGGGCCATGCGACGCATGCTGGAGGCCACCCCTTCGAAACTGCGCGGTTCCGAGACATAGACATTCAGTCCCAGATCGCGCAGGCGCTCGATCTGCGAGCTGGAATTGCCACTGCGCCAGGCGACCACCAGGTCCGGGTCCATTTCGACCACGCGTTCCAGATCGATGCGGCTGTAGCCGCCGACTCGCGGGATCATCTCCGCCTCCGGTGGAAAATCGCTGTGCTGGGTGACGCCCACCAGCTTGTCTCCGGCACCGACGGCGAAGAGGACTTCGGTGATGTGCGGGGCCAGGCTGACGATGCGTTCGGCGGGCCGGTCGAGCGTGACCTCGCGATCGTCGTCGTCGGTCACCGTGACCGGCTCGGCCAGTGCCGGTGCCGCGCACAGGAGTATCGTGACAAGGAGCGTCAACTGGCGTTTTATGGCGATTAAAATCATTAAAAATCCGATGGTTGTGTATTGTTTGTAATGTAGAAAATACCGTATTTCGGGGCGCCGAACGGGTAGCGAAAGCGCTTCATCATAGCAGCAAGGGCCAGATGGTTTGGTGCCCAAATTGGTCGCGGGTGGCCCGAGCGCGTATCATGTCTCGCTTTCGCCAGGTGCCTGCAGTGCGCAGGTGAAACGGGAAGCCGGTGCAAGTCCGGCGCTGCCCCCGCAACGGTAAGCGAGCGGCGAAGCAGACTGGCCACTGGGTCCTGCACCTGGGAAGGCGTCTGCCGATCGGCATCGTCCGACGCTCGCAAGCCCGGAGACCGGCCTGGCGGTGATTCATCCTGCGACCGTGCGGCGGGCAACGGTCGAGGGCGCAGGCGTGCTGGCTTGATGCCTGTTCCTTCGTGTCTTCGCCGTGCCGTCGCCTCGACGGAACCTCATGACGGCCCCAACTCCCAACCAGTCAGAAGAGAATCCGAACGCGTTCGCCTCGGCGGAGCGTGCCGCGGTGTATCGCGTGATCGGCGAGCGCCGGGACATGCGCCATTTCCGCCCGGACCCGGTGGATGCCGATACGTTGCGGCGGCTACTGGAGGCCGCACATCAGGCGCCCAGTGTGGGCTACATGCAGCCCTGGCGCTTTCTGCGGGTGACGGACCTGCGGCTGCGCGACGCGCTGCATGGCCATGTGGCGGCCGAACAGTCGCGCACGGCCGAGGCCTGTGGCGAGCGAGCCGCGGAGGTGCACCGGCTGAAGCTCGAGGGTATCCGCGATGCCGGCGAGCTGCTCGTGGTGGCCCTGACCGACGGGCGCGAGCGCTACGTGCTGGGTCGGCGCACGATGCCGGAGATGGATCTGTGCTCCGCAGCCTGTGCGATCCAGAACCTGTGGCTGGCGGCGCGGGCCGAAGGCCTGGGCATGGGCTGGGTATCCCTGTTCGACCCGGACTGGCTGGCGCGCGAACTGGGTATGCCGGAAGGGGCCTGGCCGATCGCGATCCTCTGCCTGGGCCATGTGGATGCGTTCTACGAGCGGCCCATGCTGGAAACCGAGGGCTGGGATCAGCGGCGGCCGCTGGACGAGCTGGTGTTCGAGAATCGCTGGGAACAACAACGGGACTCGAGTGCGGATGCGCCGCGCGCGGCTCGACGCCGCGCATGACCACCTTCGCACTGCTGGTCGCCGCTCTGGTACTGGATCGGCTGCTGGGGGACCCGCGGCGAGGCCATCCGCTGGCAGGATTCGGGATGCTGGCGGCCGGGGCGGAGCGGCTCGGCCACGCGGATTCGGTCTGGCGCGGCGGCTTCTGGGTGCTGGTGCTGGTCGTGCCCTTCGGGCTGGCGGCCTGGTGGCTGAGCCGCCTCCCGGGCGGCTGGCTGGTGGAGCTGGCCGTGCTGTGGCTGGCGCTCGGCGGGCGCGGGCTGGAGGAGCACGCCCGTCGCGTGATTGATGCCCTGCAGGCCGGGGACCTTCCTGGCGCCCGACAGGCAGTGGGCATGCTGGTCAGCCGCGATACTTCGGAGCTGGACGCGTCCGGTGTTCGTGCGGCCACGGCGGAGTCGGTGCTGGAGAACGGCAACGACGCGGTGTTCGCGACGGTATTCTGGTTCCTGGTCGCGGGTGCGGCGGGTGTCGTGGTCTACCGTCTGGTGAACACGCTGGATGCGATGTGGGGCTACCGCACGCCGCGCCATGCACGCTTCGGGCGGGTCGCGGCGCGGCTGGACGATATCCTCAACTGGGTCCCGGCACGCCTGACCAGCCTGGCCTATGCGCTGGCCGGACAGACGCGGACGGCGCTGCGCTGCTGGCGCGACCAGGGCAGACGCTGGAAGAGCCCGAACGCGGGACCGGTGATGGCCGCCGGGGCAGGGGCGCTGGGGGTGACGCTGGGCGGTCCGGCGCACTATGCCGGGGGTACCGAGGATCGGCCGGTCCTCGGTGCCGGCGCCGCCCCGGGCCCGGGTGCCATCGATGCCGCACTGCGGTTGGTCGATCACGCGCTGGCGATCTGGCTGGTGGCCATCGCCACAGGAGTACTGATTCTTGTATTCGTCTAACGCCACAACCGAATCCGCGAGCGGGCCGCTGAAGCAGGTCCACGGGGGCGGTGTGCGTGCGGCGGCGGCGCATTACGGGATCCCCGAGGCGCAGTGGCTGGACCTGTCCACGGGGATCAACCCGCAGGGTTATCCCGTCGGACCGGTGCCCGCCGAGGCCTGGCAGCGCCTCCCGGAGGACGAGGACGGGCTGGAGGCCGCCGCCCGGGCGTACTACGGCGCTGCATCGTTACTGCCGGTCGCCGGTTCCCAGGCGGCGATTCAGGCGCTGCCCCGGCTGCGAGCGGGGCCTGCCCGTGTCGGGGTACTGGAGCCGAGCTACAACGAGCACGCCCGTGCCTGGCGGGCGGCTGGACACGAAGTGGTCGCGGTGAGGGAGGGCGAACTCGCCGGGGCCGCGTCCACGCTGGACGTACTGGTGCTGGTCAATCCAAACAACCCCACCGCCGCGTATTTTGCTCCCGAGACGCTGCTCGACTGGCACCGTAGGCTCGCCGAGCGGGGTGGCTGGCTGGTGGTCGACGAGGCTTTTATGGACACCACGCCCCAGCAGAGTCTGGCTGGACATACGCCGCGCGAGGGCCTGTTCGCGTTGCGTTCGCTGGGCAAGTTCTTCGGCCTGGCCGGTGCGCGGGTCGGCTTCGTTCTGGCCCCGGACGGCTGGCTGCGGCGCATCGCCGAGTTGCTGGGACCGTGGAGCGTGCCCGGTCCCGCGCGGTGGGTGGCGCAGCAGGCGCTGGAAGACCGGGCGTGGCAGGCACAGACGCGCGGGCAACTGCAGGAGGCAGGGCGCCGGCTCGAGACGCTGCTGCGGGATGCCGGCTTGCCGCCGGCGGGCGGGACGCCGCTGTTCCAGTGGTGCCGGACCGACCATGCGCAGGCGATTCAGGATGCGCTGGCGCGTCAGGGCATCCTCGTGCGTCGTTTCGACCGTCCGGCCAGCCTGCGTTTTGGCCTGCCGGGGCGTGAGGCCGATTGGCAGCGGCTGGAAACGGAGCTGCAGCAGGCATGAACGGTACAACGCTCATGGTGCAGGGGACCACCTCGGATGCCGGCAAGAGCGTGCTGGTGGCCGGGCTGGCGCGGGTGCTGCATCGCCGCGGGCTGTCGGTGGTGCCGTTCAAGCCGCAGAACATGGCGCTGAACAGCGCGGTCACCCTGGACGGCGGCGAGATCGGGCGCGCCCAGGCCCTGCAGGCCGCCGCCTGCGGCCTGGAGCCGCACACCGACATGAATCCGGTGCTGCTCAAGCCCACCTCCGATGAGGGGGCGCAGGTGATCATCCACGGCCGCCCGGCGGCCGAGCTGGATGCCCGCGCCTACCACGACTACAAGCCGGTTGCCCGCGAGGCCGTGCTGGCCTCGCATCGGCGACTGACCGCGCAGTATGCGCATGTGCTGGTGGAAGGCGCGGGCTCGCCGGCGGAGATCAACCTGCGCGCAGGCGATATCGCCAACATGGGGTTTGCCGAGGCGGTGGACTGTCCGGTGATTCTGGTCGCGGATATTGACCGCGGCGGCGTGTTCGCGCATCTGGTAGGCACGCTCGCGCTGTTGAGCGAGACGGAGCGCGCGCGGGTGCAGGGTTTCGTGATCAACCGCTTTCGCGGCGATATCAGCCTGCTGCAGCCGGGGCTGGACTGGCTGGAGCAGGAGACCGGCAAGCCGGTGCTTGGGGTGATCCCGTACCTGCACGGGTTGTACCTGGATGCCGAGGACGCCCTGCCGCGCGAGGCGGTCCCGCAGAAGGTGGCGGATGCCCTGAAGGTCGTCGTGCCGGCCCTGCCGCGTATCTCCAACCATACCGATTTCGACCCGCTGCGCCTGCACCCGGCTGTGGACCTTCGCTTCGCCGGCCCGGGCGAGTCGCTGCAGCCGGCGGATCTGATCATCCTTCCCGGGTCCAAGGCCGTGCGTGATGACCTCGCCTGGTTGCGCGAACAGGGCTGGGAGGCCGAGCTGCGCCGCCATGTGCGTTATGGCGGCAAGGTGCTCGGGATCTGTGGCGGCTTCCAGATGCTGGGTCGGGTCGTACACGATCCTGACGGCGTCGAGGGGCGGCCTGGTTCCACGCCGGGGTTGGGCTGGCTGGACATCGAGACGCGCCTCGCGCCCGAAAAGCGCCTGGAGCGTGTTGCCGGGGGGCGTGTGCTGGGCCAGGAAGCCCACGTGGAGGGCTACGAAATCCATGCCGGTGTGACGACCGGACCCGGACTGGATCGCGCCCTACTGGAGCTGCAGCATGGCCCGGACGGCGCGCGCAGCGAGGACGATGCGGTGGCGGGGACCTATATCCATGGGGTATTCGATACCTCCGCTGCCGCCGAGGCTTTGCTGCACTGGGCCGGCATGCGCACGGGGACGGAGCATGGGGAAGACCTGGCGACCGCCCGCGAGCGTGGCCTGGAACGCCTGGCCGATACCCTGGAGGCGCACCTGGACCTGGGGCGCATCCTCGCGCTGCTGCGGGCAGGAAACTCGGAGGCTGTGACATGAAGACGCTGGTGCTCGGCGGCGTGCGTTCCGGCAAGAGTCGGCTGGCGGAGCAGCTGGCCGATGCCAGCGGCTTGCACGTGACCTATGTCGCTACCGCGCGTGCCGACGACGCCGAGATGGTGCGCCGCATTGAGCGCCACCGCGCCGACCGTCCCGGGGAGTGGGGCCTGATCGAGGCGGATACCGGCCTGGCCACCGCGCTGGAAGAGGCCGCTAGACCAGATGAATGCCTGCTGGTCGACTGTCTGACGCTGTGGCTGACCCAGCTCCTGTGCACCGAGGACGAGCCCCTGATCGAGCGCGAGCGGGAGGCCCTGATCGCGACCGTGCCGCGCCTGCCGGGCACGCTCGTGTTCGTGTCCAACGAGACGGGTATGGGGATTACCCCGATGGATGCCTTGTCCCGCCGGTTCGCCGACGAGGCCGGCTGGCTGCACCAGCGCCTGGCCCCGGCCATGGACCGAGTCGTGCTGACCGTCGCCGGCCTCCCGCATGTGCTCAAGGGTGACCTTCTGTGATCCAGGGCGTGCTCTGCTGCGGCCACGATGACGGGCTTGCCCGCGAATCCTGACCGAATAAGGAGAACAAGTGACCGAAGACTGTGACTGGCTGCAGGTGCCGCCGGCTGCCCTCAACGTCGAGGCGGGCCAGGCGGCGGCCGAGCGCCAGGCCCATCTGACCAAGCCACCGGGCTCGCTCGGGCGACTGGAGGCGATCGCCGAGCGCCTGGCCGCCATGCAGGGTGTGTCCCAGCCCATGCTGGAGCGGGCGCATATCACGGTGTTTGCGGGCGATCACGGTGTGGTGGCGGAGGGCATTTCGCGTTTCCCGCAGGCCGTGACCGTACAGATGGTCGCGAACTTCGCGAATGGCGGCGCGGCGATCTCGGTGTTGGCCCGGCACCTGGGGGCGTCCATCGAGGTGATCAACCTGGGTACGGTGGCCCAGCCCCCGGATGTGGCCGGCGTGCAGCAGCTGAACCTGGGGCCCGGCACTGCCAACCTCGTACGCGAGCCGGCGATGACGCCGGCGCAGCTGGAACGCGCGCTCAACGCCGGCCGCCAGTGTGCCGAGCGTGCGCGACGGGGGGACGCACAACTGTTCATCGGTGGCGAGATGGGCATCGGCAACACGACGGCCGCCGCTGCACTCGCCTGTTCGATACTGGACCTGCCCCCGGTCGATCTGGCTGGGCCCGGCACGGGTCTGGATGCGAACGGGGTACGCCACAAGGCCGAGGTGATCGAGCAGGCCCTGCGCACCCACGCCGCGGTGCGTGGCGAGGCACTCGGCAGTCTGCGCTGTCTGGGGGGATTCGAGATTGCGGGCCTGGCTGGCGCCTACATTGCGGCGGCGCAGATCGGGCTGCCGGTGCTGGTGGATGGTTTCATCAGCACCTCCGCGGCGCTGGTGGCCGAGCGCCTGTGTCCGGGCACGGCGGAATGGTTCTTCTACGCCCACAGTTCGGCGGAGCCGGGTCACCAGCGGCTGCTGGAAGCACTGGCGGCCGAGCCGCTGCTCGATCTCGGCATGCGCCTCGGCGAGGGCAGTGGCGCGGCCACCGCCGTGCCCCTGCTGCGCCTGGCCTGCGAGCTGCACGCCGGCATGGCGACCTTCGCCGAGGCCGGCGTCTCGGGCGATACCCGGTGACCGCTGCAGCCCGGATCGGCCTGCTGCGCCACGGCGAGACCACCGGCACCGGTTTTCGCGGACGTGGCTGTGATGATCCGCTGACCCCTGAAGGCGAGAGGGCGATGCGCGCGGCGTTCGAGTCCTCCGGCGAGTGGGATCGCGTCGTGTGTTCGCCACTGCAGCGCTGTCGGCTTCCGGCCGAAGGCTTCGCCCGCGCGGCCGGAATCCCCGTGCAGTGTGATCCACGCCTGCAGGAGTTACATTTCGGGGACTGGGAGGGACGTACCGCGGAGCAGCTGATGTGTGACGATGCCGAGGCCCTGGGGCGGTTCTGGCAGGATCCCTTCGGCTATCCGCCGCCCAACGGCGAAGACCTCGGCCGCTTCCGCGACCGGGTGCTGGCCGGCTGGGAGCAGAGCGTGGTCGCGCCGGGTGATCGCGTCCTGGTCGTCACCCACGGTGGGGTGATTCGCCTGCTCCGCGCATACCTGGAGGGCTGGCCGTTGGAGAAGCTATTGTCGATCGAAGTCCCGTTGGCCTCGCTGTACGTTGTTGAGCCGGGCCAGCGCGAAGGGGTCCCCTCGTGATCGGGCACGAAACCTGTAGGAGGCCAGCCCCCTGGCCGATTGGGAATGGGCCAACGCCCCATCGGCCAGGGGGCTGGCCTCCTACGGCAAGACTGGAAGGAGGGGAGTAATGAACTCCGTGTTTGCCCCCTTCTGGCTGGCACTGCAGTTCCTGACGCGACTGCCGACGCCCCCGCAGGAGCCGCGACCCGAGGACCTCGGCCGTTCGCTCCTGGCCTATCCGCTGGTGGGGCTGATCCTGGGTCTGCTTCTGGTGCTGGTGGGGATCGGGCTGTCCGCGATCCCAGGGGCGCCGGTGTTGCTGGTCGCGGCGCTGGTGCTGACGTTCTGGGTCGCGCTCACCGGTGCACTCCATCTGGACGGGCTGGCGGACACGGTGGATGCCTGGGTCGGCGGTCAGCGGCATCCGGAGCGGGCCCAGGCCATCATGAAGGACCCGGCCTGTGGCCCGATGGCGGTGGCGGCACTGATCCTGATTCTGTTGCTGAAAGGCACGGCGTTGGTGGCGGTGGCCGATACCGGTGCCTGGATCGCGCTGCTGTTGGCGGTGCTGCTGGGGCGCGTGGTGCCGCCGGTGCTGTTTCTGACCACGCCCTACGTGAACCCGGTGGGGTTGGGTGCGGACATGGCGAAGCACCTTCCTCGCAGCGCCGCCATCGGCGTCGTCGGCGGCTCGGCCGTCGTGGTGCTGGTGCTGGGCCTGCTCTCCGGCCTTTGGGGGGTGATACCGGCCCTGGTCGCCGCCGGCCTGACGCTGTGGGTGGCAACGCGCGTACTGAGACACTGGCTGGGAGGCTTCACCGGCGACACGGCCGGGGCGACGTTGGAGCTGGTGGAGACCCTGACACTCGTGATTCTGGTCCTGACGCTTGCTGGCTAGGCGCTGATCGGCGAGGGCAGGGTTCGGGGCTGGTGTTGTCACGAAACCGTCACGGGATTGCCACATACTGACGGGATGAACTCATTCCCCTCCCGTCTGAACCCGGGCCGGCTGGTCCTGCGCACACTGACGAACCCCCTGCGGGCGGTACGCGAGGCCGGCGAACTGGAGACAGTGCCGCCCTGGTGGCAGACGTTCGTGCGACTGGCGTTCCCGGTGCTGCTGGTCAGCGTGATCGTCAGCCAGTGGCTGTACCAGATCATCCCGCCCGGGTTGCCGCCGGAGGCGATGCCGGGGGCCTGGGGCTTCGGGGTCTACAGCGTGCTGGCGATGAGTATCGGGGTGCTGGGCCTGGCCTGGTCCGCGCACTACCTGACCGAGCTGTTCCAGGGCTACTCCCATCCGGATCGGGCCATGCTGGCCGTGACCATCGGCCTTCTGCCGGCCTGGGTGGGCAAGGTTGTGGCCGCCTTCCCCTGGCCCTGGGGCAACACCGTCGGCTTGCTGCTGATCCTCTACAGCCTGTGGCTGCTGTACGGGTCGCTGTGCGGCATCCTCGGGCTGAAGCGTGGCAACCGCATCGGCCTGTTCGTGGCCACCGTCTTCTGCGGCGCGTTCATCACCCTCATCTTCGGCTGGCTGCTGATGGACCTGATCCCCGGCGCCACCCCCGAGACCCGCATCGGCACCACCTGGCTGATCTGATTCACTCCGGCCCTGTAGGAGGCCAGCCCTCTGGCCGATTGGGAACATGCCAACGCCCCATCGGCCAGAGGGCTGGCCTCCTACAGGGGGAAATCGGGCAACTGGGGCCGCCTTGGTTTTCGTTGCCCAAGATCCATATCTCTGAGGGTCCACGCCGATTGCTGGGTGGCCTTGCTCCTTGGCGATGACGGTAGTAGTGGCTTCGGACCTGACACAGTTTTCTCGCATCACCTGGGTGCGTCAAAGCGGTTGTTCAGGACCACGGGTATGTGGCTGGCCTGTGTCCCCTGTGGTGCTGTGCGGCTTCGTATCGGCCGTGGCTGATGAGTGGTGTGAGCCGAAGCGCTGGGGTGGCGAGCGTGCGCCGTGGCGGACACGTTCAGGCGGGCGGCAAAATTTTTCCGGAATGGGGCTAAAGGATTCGGTCGAGCGGTCGTTACTGCTTTCGAAGGCGCACGAGTGTTCGCCGAGGAAGCCGACCAAGGTGGTTCGGCATGACGCTACAGGAGCGTAATCATGTCTCAAGTCATCAACACCAATATCCTGTCCCTGAATGCTCAGCGCAATCTGAGCAATTCCCAGGGCGCGCTGGCCCAGAGCCTGGAGCGACTGTCCTCCGGCCTGCGTATCAACAGTGCCAAGGATGACGCCGCCGGTCTGGCGATCTCCGAACGCTTTACCACCCAGATTCGCGGCCTGAACCAGGCCGTGCGCAACGCGAACGACGGCATCTCGTTTGCGCAGACCGCCGAGGGTGCGCTGAGCACCGTGGGCGATGCCCTTCAGCGTATCCGCGAGCTGTCCGTCCAGGCGGCGAACGACTCCAACTCCGCCTCCGACCGCGAGGCCCTGAACAACGAGGCCCAGCAGCTGATCGCCGAGATTGGCCGCGTCGCGAACTCCACCGAGTTCAACGGTGACGCGATCCTGGATGGCGCCCTGCAGGATCTGTTCTTCCAGATTGGCGCGAATCAGGGTCAGAACATTGCGGTCTCCGGGGTCGATGCGCGCACTACGGAACTGGGTCGCGCTATTTCGGAAGGTGACTCCGGGCTGACTCAGCAGCAATTGAACGACGTCGGCATCGAAGGGATTTCCAATATCACGATCACCCTGGATAAGGTCGGTGTATTGGGGGGTGACGATGACGACGCATTGGGAGTTGAATTGGAGGTTGATCTTGACGGCGTAACGTCCCTCGAAGACGCGGTCCGGCAGATCAATGCCGCACTGGCGGCGCCCACAGGTGATGCGGCAGGAAGCCTTGAGGACGGGGAGTTAGACGATGCCGACGCGGCGATCGCTGCGATTCGCGATGCCGGCCTCAGTGCATCGCTGGTCACCAATAGCAATGGTGAAACCACGATAGCCATTCGTGGCAACTTCGATACCTCATTCTCGGTTCAAGGTGGTAAGGTCGAGTTGGGCGACGAAGTAGAAGTCACTTTGTTCGGAGACGGAGACGACGCCGACCCCACTTCCGTCGACTCTCGGGCGCGGAACCTTACCGATGTCGATATTGGCAGCCGGGGTGGCGCTACCGAGGCTCTTGCAATCGTCGATGGGGCTCTGAACCAGATCAATTCGTTGCGGGCCGACTTGGGTTCGATCCAGGTGCGCTTCGAAAACACCATTGCCAACCTGCAGGTGTCCTCGGAGAATCTGGAGTCGGCTCGCTCACGTATTCGGGATGCGGATTTTGCCTCCGAAACGGCTGAGCTGACCCGGGCGCAGATCCTGCAGCAGGCCGGTACCTCGGTGCTGGCCCAGGCGAACGCGACGTCGCAGAACGTGCTGGCCTTGTTGCAGTAAGTTGAACCGGTAAAAGGCCATGAGACGGGCGGGTGGCCAGACGGTCACCCGCCCTTGATGGCGAGGGAAGCAAGATGAGTGATTCGATTGGCAGTATCACTTCATTGGTGTTTCAGCCTGCCCGTCAGGGGCAGGGCGATGCCTCGATTCCGGTTGCTAAAGGGTTGAACGATACCGCGGGTTCTCGGAATGCCAGTTTCGGGGATGTCCCGGCGAGCCCCGATACTCCTGAACGGGGGCTGGATGAATCGACCCAGTCTGTGGACTTGGGAGAGTCGGAGGGCATGGAGCAGGTCGTGGAGTCGATCAACGCCTATCTGCAATCGTCCAAGCGTGCGCTGGAGTTCAGCGTGGATGATTCGAGCGGCCGGACCGTGATCACGGTCAAGGATGCCGAGCAGGACGAGGTGATCCGGCAGATTCCGCCGGAGGCAGTGGTGGCCCTGATTCGTCATTTCCAGGAACAGCAAGGCCTGGATGGTACGGGGGTCGAGGAACGGGCCTGACCGACCCGGCACATTATCAACCACAGTGACTTTCGGCCGGGCTTGTCCCGGCTTTTTTCTGTCGGCCGATATGGGGGTGCATCGGATGTGGGGGCTCGACAGGAAATCGTTGCGGAACCCACATAGGCACAATGGCAAGAAAATCGAAAATTCGTGTTAAAGCTCACGGATAGCTTGTCGTTAACGGGCCTGAGAGCGGTTGAATGCCGCCATCGCGATCGCCCGAGGCGGTCTAAAGCTATGCCGTAAGGAGACGTAATCATGTCCCAAGTTATCAACACGAACATCCTGTCCCTGAACGCTCAGCGCAATCTGAGCCAGTCGCAGGGTGCCCTGGGCCAGAGCCTCGAGCGGCTGTCCTCGGGCCTGCGAATCAACAGCGCAAAGGACGATGCCGCCGGTCTGGCCATCTCCGAGCGCTTCAGCACGCAGATCAACGGCCTGAACCAGGCTGTGCGCAACGCCAACGACGGTATCTCGTTCTCGCAGACCGCCGAAGGTGCGCTGAGTACCGTGGGCGATGCGCTGCAGCGGATCCGTGAACTGTCCGTACAGGCGGCGAACGACTCCAACTCCGCGTCCGACCGCGAGGCCCTGAACAACGAGGCCCAGCAGCTCGTGGCCGAAATCAGCCGCGTTGCCAACGAGACCGAGTTCAACGGCGACGCCATCCTGGATGGGGCGTTGAACGACATCTTCTTCCAGATCGGGGCTAACCAGGGGCAGAACATCGCGGTGTCCGGTGCGGATGCTCGCGCGACCGAATTGGGCCGAGTGATCGCCGAGGGTAGCGAAGGGCTCACGCAGACTCAGATTAATGATGTGGGCATCGAAGAGATCAACAACATCACGATCAACTTGGAGCAGGTAGGGGTACTTGGCGAAGGAGAGGACAACGATCTCGGGGTTGAGCTGGAGGTCGACCTGGAAGGGATGGGGGTTAATACGCTGGAGGATGCAGTTCGCGAAATTAACGCGGCGATCGCTTCTCCGGATCCGGACAATGAAAATGTGGGGAGTTTTGTTTCTGGCGAAGACCTTGATGACGAAGAAGCCATGGCGGCATTGCGAGATGCGGGCCTGAGTGCCGCACTCGTCACCAATGACGATGGTGAAACCACGATCGCGATTCGCGGAAACTTTGACACAGAGTTTTCGGTGGATGGTGGCGGTGTGACCCTAGAGGGAGGCGACACTACCGATCCTGATGTGACGCTATTCGATTCTGATGGTGATGGAGCTGCGGTGGATGGTCAGACCTTGAATCTCACAGATGTGGATATCGCGTCGCGTTCGGGGGCCACCGAAGCCCTGGCTGTAGTGGATGGTGCCCTAGACCAAGTCAATTCCCTGCGAGCCGACCTGGGCTCTATTCAGGTGCGTTTCGAAAACACCATCGCCAACCTGGAGATCTCCTCGGAGAACCTCGATGCGGCCCGATCCCGAATCCGGGATGCCGACTTCGCCGAGGAAACCGCGGAGCTGACCCGTGCCCAGATCCTGCAGCAGGCGGGGACCTCCGTACTGTCGCAGGCGAACGCCACGTCGCAGAACGTGCTGGCACTGCTGCAGTAAGCCGGGGTCTTCAAGAAGACCTTATGTAAGGCGGGTGGCCTTGGGCTGCCCGCCTTTTTTATTGCGCGGATCCAATCCCGAACCATGTGAAGCCAGGTTGGGTACTCGCTACGGCTGCGCCAGACTGAAGCCGAAGCGTGAACCGGTTCACGAACGAAGCGGCGCGGCTTGGCTAAAGAAATCGCTGAAACAGTCGTTATACTCAGCTAGAACGCATGCGAAAGTCCCGAACAGGGGCGTGGTGAGGTGGCGCGTCATGGCAATTAGTTCTCTCGGCGTAGGGTCCGGACTGGACCTGAATCAGCTGGTAGGGCAGCTCGTAGCGGCCGAGCGCGAGCCCAAGGAACAGCGCCTGAACCAGCGCGAAGAGCGCATTGACGCGCAGATTTCGGCCTTTGGCGAGCTGACCAGCAGTGTGGACCAGGTGGGTTCGGTGCTGGGCGATCTTTCCGGTTTCGAACCTACGCAATCGGCCTCGGTGGCGGATGACAGCGTGGCGAACGTCACGGTGACCGGGGACGCCGAGAACAGTGATTTCTCGCTTGAGGTCAATCAGCTCGCGCAATCTCAGATCGTTGCCTCGGCTGCCGGTGATTTCGACAGCGCCGATGACGAAGTAGGCGCGGGTCAGCTGCAGATCCAGGTCGGCAACGGGAATGCCGTCACTATTGACGTGGAAGAGGGCGCCACCCTGCGCGATGTTCGCAATGCGATTAACGACTCCGAAGCGGGTGTCACCGCGTCCATTGTGAATGACGGCAACGGTGCGCGCCTGGTACTGAGCGCGAACGAGACCGGAGCGGATAACACCATCTCCGTCACGGCGACGGAAGACCCCGAGGGCAGTGGACTGGGCCGACTGGATAGCAGCAACCTGACCGAGACCCGCGCGGCCCAGGACGCGGAGGCCGTCATCAACGGACTGACCGTCACCAGCTCCAGTAACACGTTGAGCGACACGATCGAGGGGCTCGAGATCGAACTGACGGGTGTCTCCAGCGGCCCGACAACCGTGTCCGTGTCGGAGGATCGCGACGAGCTGGAATCGCTGCTGCAGAGCTTCGTGGAGAACTACAACGCGCTCATCGGGCAGACCAACCAGCTCACGGCTTACGATCCCGAAGAGGACGAGGCGGCCGTGCTGACGGGCGACAGCACGGTGCGCGGGATTCGCAGCCGTCTTGGCAACGCCCTGATCCAGCCAGCGGAAGGTGCTGGCGGATCCAATCAAACGCTGGCCGAACTCGGCATCATCTCCAACCGGGATGGGACGCTGAGTTTTGACAGTACTCGCTTCAGTGAGGCCATGGAGCGTGACGGATTCGAAAATATCTCCGACACCGTGCGCAACATCGCGGGCCAGATGCGCGATGTGACGGACAGCTTTACCGGCCGCGATGGACTGATACAGGTTCGGCAGGACGGGCTGCAGAGTGATCTCAGCCGAATCGAACGCCAGCGCGAGGATCTGGAAGCCCGCATCGAGCGGCTTGAGGCGAATTGGGTGCGTCAGTTTTCGCGGATGGACTCCATGGTGGCGCAAATGCAGGCCACGGGCGATCAACTGATGGCGCAATTGGCCAACACGCCGCTGGCCAGAAATCAATCCCGATAACCTCACCGAGCAGGGGTAGTGAAATGTACGGACCGGGCATGAACAGGGCAGTCAACCAGTATCGGCAAGCGGGGCCGATGGCCGAGGCACAGGTGGCCGATCCTCACCGTCTGATTCAGATGCTGTTCGAGGGGGCCCTGGAGCGTATCGCGGTGGCGAAGGGCGCGATGCAGCAGGGCAATGTCGCGGTCAAGGGTGAACGCATTGGTAAGGCGATCGATATTGTCGAATCACTCAGGGCGATGCTGGATCACAAGCATCGGCCGGAGCTGGCTGCGAACCTGGATGCACTCTATGCGTACATGACCCGTCGCCTGCTGGAAGGCAACGCCCAGAACGATCCGGCGGCGCTGGACGAGGTGGCCAAGCTGCTGCGCGAGATCAAGGCCGGCTGGGACGACATTCCACCCGAGGAGCGCCAGCGCAAGGCGGGTTGAGGCGCGCCTCCTTGACGGCACCATCGCCTCGTGGTGTTGTTCGCCGATTATGACGACCAACGATGCGGGTAAAGACGACTCCGGTGCAACGCTGGAGGATGCGGTGGAAGCCGTACGCGGCCTGATGGACCAGGCCATCCGCGAGGAAGACTGGGACCACCTGGAAGAGCTGGACCTGAAGGCGCGTGTGCTGGTCGAGCGTGCCTTTGGCGATGAGCCCGTACCGTTGCGTGATGACACGGGCGAAGCCCTGCGCAGCGCACTGGAACGCCTCTCGACATTCTATGAAGAAACCGTCCCGATCCTGGCCGAACGCCGCGGCGATGCCAGCCGCCAGTTGCGCGAACTGCGCGCGGGGCGGAAAGGCACCAACGCCTACGAGAATACCCGCCGCAACTCCATGCGCTCCGGTCCGATGAAGCCCGGCGGCTGATTCGCAGCTCCAGACGGCCGCCGATGTCCCGGATGTGGCCGGCTCACGTCGCCATCATTTCCTCGGCAGTCGTTTCGACTCTCGGCCCCCGAGAATTTTCATCTCGTGTCAACCCGGAAAGGCACAGCGGTTAGCCGCCACCTCTGGTGTCGGGCGCTGGGCAGACCGTTGGGGGTTGTCTGACGCGGGAGATCCTGGCGCTCCGCTGCGGCGGGGATGACGGATACCCTGGCCCTGGTGGTTTGCCAAGCCCCGTAGGAGCCTGCTTGCAGGCGAATGGTCTGGGGCGGGCTCCAGCGCGGGCAGGGGCTTCGCGGGCGAGCCCGCTCCTACGGGTGGTGCCGCGCTGGTAGTTAGCGCGCGGGCACCGGCGGATGGGGAAGGAGATCGGTCAGGTGCGAGGTGCATCGTCTGGTTGGGAGGCCTGCCGGTAGGGCGAGTGTTCGTGCAGGCGTTCGCACTGGGTGCGCATCAGCTGGGCCTCGCGCTCGCAGAAGTCGCGCACGGGCTGGTCGAAGCCTTCGGTCAGGATCAGGTGGGCGGACCAGGTGGGCGTGGGCAGGAAGCCGCGCGGGATCTTGTGCTCGCCCTGCGCGCCGGGCTCGAAGCGGGCCAGCCCCTCGCGGATGCAGAACTCGATGCCCTGGTAGTAGCAGGTCTCGAAGTGCAGATCGGCCAGCTCCTCGGTGCAGCCCCAGAAGCGCCCGTACAGGGTGTCGTGGCTGCGATAGCAAAGCGCCGCGGCGATGGTCTCGTCGTCCCCCGCATCGCCTGGGCGTCTTGCCTCGAACAGCACCACCTGATCGCCCAGCGCCGCCGCCGTCTCCACGAAGAACGCCTCGGACAGCGTCGGGATGCCCATGTGCTTTTCGAAGGTGTCGACGTAGAAGCGGTGGAAGCGTGCCCAGTCCTCGGGCGATCCGGTGGCCCCGGTCAGGGTGCGGAACTCGATGCCGGCCTCGGCGACGCGGCGGCGTTCGCGCTTGATGTTCTTGCGCTTTTTCGAGCTGAGCGCGCCGAGGAAGGCGTCGAAGTCCTTGTAGCCCCCGTCCGGGGCGTTGGTCCAGTGGTACTGGCAGCCCATGCGCTCAGCCAGGCCCAGCTCGCGGGTTACGGCGAGATCGTCGGCGTTCGGGAACAGGATGTTTACGCCGGAGGCGTTCAGCTCGCGCCCGCGGGTGGCGAGGGCGCGCACGAGAAGGGTGCGCAGGTGATCGAAGTCCGCCGCCTCCGGGTGCACCAGCAGGCGCGGCCCGGTAGCCGGGGTGTAGGGCACGGAGACGACCAGCTTGGGGTAATAGTTAAGCCCGTGGCGGCTCCACGCGCTCTCCCAGGCGAAGTCGAACACGAACTCGCCGTAGTTGTTGGTCTTGGCGTAGGCGGGTGCGGCCGCAACAAGCTGATCCTCGCGAAAGATCAGCACATGCTGCGGGAACCAGCCGAACTGCCGCCCCAGGCAGCCGTGGCGCTCCAGGCCCTCCAGGAAGGCATGGCGCAAAAACGGCTCGGTGCCGCCGGTCAGGGCATCCCAGGCTCCCGGGTCCACGTCGGCCAGGCTATCGCGCAGCTCGATGCGCTCGGCGTGGTCTTCCGGCGGGGTTGCCTGGGTGTCGCCCTCGGCGCTCACGACTCAGCCGTTCTCTTCGAGGTATTTCTCCGCGTCCAGTGCGGCCATGCAGCCGGTGCCGGCAGAGGTCACCGCCTGGCGGTAGACATGGTCCATCACGTCGCCGGCGGCGAACACGCCCGGCACGGAGGTCGCGGTAGCGTTGCCTTCCAGCCCGCTTTGTACCTTGATATAGCCGCCTTCCATGTCCAGCTGACCCTGAAAGATGTCGGTGTTCGGCTTGTGGCCGATGGCGATGAACACGCCCATCAGCTCGACGTCCTTCGTCTCGCCGCTTTGCGCATGCTTGATGCGCATGCCGGTCACGCCGGAGTCGTCGCCCAGGATCTCGTCCAGGGTGTGGTTCCACTCGATCGTGACGTTGCCGTTCTTCTCTTTCTCGAACAGCTTGTCCTGCAGGATCTTCTCCGCGCGCAGCGCATCGCGGCGGTGTACCAGCACGACCTCGGAGGCGATGTTGGACAGGTACAGGGCCTCCTCGACCGCGGTATTGCCGCCGCCGATCACCGCGACCTTCTGGTTGCGGTAGAAAAAGCCGTCGCAGGTAGCACAGGCGGACACACCCTTGCCCATGAATGCCTGTTCGGATTCCAGCCCGAGATACTGGGCGGAGGCTCCGGTGCAGATGATCAGCGCGTCACAGGTGTACTCGCCGGCATCGCCGACCAGGCGGTAGGGCTTGTCCTTCAGATGCACCGTATGGATGTGATCAAAGATCACCTCGGTGTCAAAGCGTTCTGCATGCTTTTGCATGCGTTGCATAAGCTCAGGACCCTGCACGCCGTCGTTGTCGCCCGGCCAGTTGTCCACGTCGGTGGTGGTCATCAGCTGGCCGCCTTGTTCCAGACCCGTGATCACCACCGGGTTCAGGTTGGCGCGTGCAGCGTAGACGGCCGCGGTCCAGCCGGCGGGGCCGGAACCCAGGATCAGTAGCGGGCAGTGGCGCGGTTTCTTCTCGTCGCCACCCTTTTTTTCCTTGGAAGAGGGCTCGCCGGCACCGGAGAGCGAGACGGCGCCAGCGGCGGCCTGAACGGCCCCGGTGGCGACGGCGGCCTTGGGCATGTCCTTCTTATCGGCCTTCTTGCTCTTCTTGTCGGATGGGTCCTTGGCGTCGCTCATGCGGTACTCCCTGTCGATTCGATGAATACGGCTGGCGCTGCCGGTCGGGCCGACGGCGCGCAAGGCGGGTTCGATAAGGCGGGGATTATTGGCACCCGGCGGGGCTTTGTCCAACACCGCCACCGCGCGCGAGGGTCCACCCGGATTCGACCTTGGGAAGACCCATCGACGGATACCGATTCGGTAATCGCGGGCCATAAAACATTTTCATGTTCGTGTTTGCTGATGGTGGGCCCGAACGATCACAACGAGGGCGATTTATCCACCACCGGGCGAACGCCCGAAGAATGGCGGCAGAGTGCCGGGTTGGGGTTTTTATCCACAGCTTGCCCACGGGTTGTCCGAGGGGTTATTCGGCTGACAGGCACAAGATATTGTGTCTATGCACTTCCCGATCCCCGATCTATAGTACTTCACGTCCACTACCCACAGTTACGCGTGAGGCCGCCACCATGTACAGCGACACCCAGACCGCCGAAGCCCAAGAGGGCATCCAGTACCCGCCGCAGGCCGAACCGTCGGCCGAGGTCCTGGCGACCAGCCCGGGCCAGCACCAGGTGATTCGCCGCAATGGCAAGGTCACCGGCTTCGATGCCTCCAAGATCGAGGTCGCGGTGACCAAGGCCTTCCTCGCGGTGGAGGGCGGCAATGCCGCGGCCAGCCGCCGCATCCACGAGGTGTCGAAGGAAGTCGCCGGGCAGGTGGTGGACAGCCTGTTCCGCCGCGCCGGCACCCAGGGCATGACGGTGCACATCGAGGATATCCAGGACCAGGTGGAACTGGCCCTGATGCGCGGCGGCCACCACAAGGTCGCGCGGGCCTACGTGATCTACCGCGAGCAGCAGGCGCAGAAGCGTGCCGCCGAGGCCGCCGAACAATCCCCGGAAGAGCAGGAAGCGGCCGCCGCGCTGAACGTGACCCGCGCCGACGGCACCCAGGCCCCGCTGGACGAGGCGCGTCTGCAGGCGGTCGTCGCCGAGGCCTGTGACGGCATCGAGCACGTGGACGGCGAGAAGATCCTGACCGAGGCGCGCCGCAACCTGTTCGACGGCGTCGCCGAGAAGGATGTGGCCACCGCGCTGGTGATGGCCGCCCGCGTGATGATCGAGAAGGAGCCGAACTACTCCGAGGTCACCGCCCGGCTGCTGATGGACGCCCTGCGCCGCGAGGCCCTGAGCTTCGTGCACGGCCGCCCGGAAGAGGCCACCCAGGCCCAGCTGGCCGAGCGCTACGCCGAGTACTTCGGTGCCTACATCCGCCGCGCCGCCGATCTGGAGCTGGTCGACAGCGAGCTGACCCGCTACGACCTCGACAAGCTGGGCGCGGCGATCAAGCCCGAGCGCGACCTGCAGTTCACCTACTTGGGATTGCAGACCCTGTACGACCGCTACTTCATCCACTCGGACGGCACCCGCTTCGAGCTGCCGCAGGCGTTCTTCATGCGCGTGGCCATGGGTCTGGCGATCAACGAGATCGACCGCGAGGCGCGTGCGATCGAGTTCTACAACCTGCTGAGCTCGTTCGACTTCATGAGCTCCACGCCGACCCTGTTCAACTCCGGCACCCTGCGCCCGCAGCTGTCCAGCTGCTACCTGACCAGCGTCCCGGATGACCTCGACGGCATCTACAGCGCGATCCGCGACAACGCGCTGCTGTCCAAGTTTGCCGGCGGCCTGGGCAACGACTGGACCCGCGTGCGCGGCATGGGCGCCCACATCAAGGGCACCAACGGCAAGTCGCAGGGCGTGGTCCCGTTCCTCAAGGTCGCCAACGACACCGCGGTGGCGGTGAACCAGGGCGGCAAGCGCAAGGGTGCGGTGTGCGCCTACCTCGAGACCTGGCACATCGATGTCGAGGAATTCATCGAGCTGCGCAAGAACACCGGCGACGACCGCCGCCGCACCCACGACATGAACAGCGCCAACTGGATCCCGGACCTGTTCATGAAGCGCGTGGCCGAGGACGGCGACTGGACCCTGTTCTCCCCGAACGAGACCCCGGACCTGCACGACCTCGTCGGCACCGACTTCGAGAAGCGCTACTGCGAGTACGAAGAGAAGGCCGCGCGCGGCGAGCTGCGCGTGCACAAGACCATGAAGGCCGTCGACCTGTGGCGGAAGATGCTCGGCATGCTGTTCGAGACCGGCCATCCATGGATGACCTTCAAGGACCCGTGCAACCTGCGTAGCCCGCAGCAACACACCGGCGTGGTCCACAGCTCGAATCTGTGCACCGAGATCACCCTGAACACCTCGGACGACGAGATCGCGGTGTGCAACCTGGGCTCGATCAACCTGGCCGCGCATATCAACGAGGCCGGCGAGCTGGACCAGGACAAGCTCGAGCAGACCGTGAACACGGCCATGCGCATGCTCGACAACGTGATCGACTACAACTACTACTCCGTGCCGCAGGCGCGGCGCTCCAACCTGCGCCACCGCCCGGTGGGGCTGGGGATCATGGGGTTCCAGGATGCGCTGTACAAGCTGCGCATGCCGTATGCCTCCGAGGCCGCCGTGGAGTTCGCCGATACCTCCATGGAGGCGGTGTCCTACTACGCGATCAAGGCCTCGACCGACCTGGCCGAGGAGCGCGGGCGCTACGAGAGCTTCCCCGGCAGCCTGTGGAGCCAGGGCATCCTGCCGATCGACTCGGTCGAAAAGCTGGCCGAGACCCGCGGCGACTACCTGCAGATGGACACCACCCAGCGCCTGGAGTGGGACAAGCTGCGCAAGCGGGTGAAGAAGGTCGGCATGCGCAACTCCAACACCATGGCGATCGCGCCGACCGCGACCATCTCCAACATCTGTGGCGTGTCGCAGTCGATCGAGCCGACCTACCAGAACCTGTTCGTCAAATCGAACCTGTCCGGCGAGTTCACCGTAATCAACCCGTACCTGGTGCGCGACCTGAAAGACCGCGAGCTGTGGGACGAGGTGATGGTCAACGACCTCAAGTACTACGACGGCTCGGTGCAGCCGCTGGACCGCGTGCCGGACGACCTCAAGGCCCTGTACGCCACCGCGTTCGAGCTGGACACCCGCTGGCTGGTCGAGGCCGCCTCGCGCCGGCAGAAGTGGATCGACCAGGCCCAGAGCCTGAACCTGTACATGGCCGAGCCCTCCGGGCCCAAGCTGGACGCCCTGTACAAGCTGGCCTGGGTGCGCGGACTGAAGACCACCTACTACCTGCGCTCCATGGGCGCGACCCACGTGGAAAAGAGCACCGTGGCCGACTCCTCGCGCGCCAACAAGCTGAACGCCGTCTCCGGCGGCCAGCAGGCGTCCGAGCCCGAAGCGCCCAAGGCGTGCTCCATCCTCGACCCGGACTGCGAGGCCTGCCAGTAAGGCGGCCCCGCCCACGGGCACCGAATACGCACCAAGCACCGATCACAACGCACTGAACAAAAGGCCCGGCCACCGAGCCGGGCCGCCACCGAAAAGAAGAGGGGACACTATGCTTTCCTGGGACGATCCGATCGCAGCCATCAAAGGCGAAGGCCAGAAAGAACCCGCCGTCCGCCCCGGCATGGGCTTTCAGGAGAACGAAGCCCTGATGAGCACCGCCGGCGCCGCGCCCAGCGTCTCGCCGGAGCCGGAAAACGCCGGCCAGCCGCTGGCCGAGCCGAATGAAGACGCCCTGACCGGCACCGGTTTGGAAGACCTCGAGATGGGTGCCGAGCGCATCCGCGTGGATGACAAGAAGATCATCAACTGCCACGCGGACCTCAACCAGCTCGTGCCCTTCAAGTACAAGTGGGCCTGGCAGAAGTACCTGGACGGCTGCGCCAACCACTGGATGCCGCAGGAAATCAACATGAACGCGGACATCGCCCTGTGGAAGGACCCGAATGGTCTGACCGAGGACGAGCGCACCATCGTCAAGCGCAACCTCGGCTTCTTCTCCACCGCCGACTCGCTGGTGGCGAACAACCTGGTGCTGGCCGTGTACCGTCACATCACCAACCCCGAGTGCCGCCAGTACCTGCTGCGCCAGGCCTTCGAGGAGGCGCTGCACACCCACGCCTACCAGTACTGCGTGGAGTCCCTGGGCCTGGACGAGGGCGAGATCTTCAACATGTACCGCGAGGTGCCCTCCGTGGCCACCAAGGCGGAGTGGGCGCTGCCGTTCACCAAGCACCTGGCGGACCCGAACTTCCGCACCGGCACGCCGGAGGCGGACCAGAAGCTGCTGCGCGAGCTGATCGCCTTCTACGTCGTGTTCGAGGGCATCTTCTTCTACGTCGGCTTCGTGCAGATCCTCTCCATGGGCCGGCGCAACAAGATGACCGGCGTCGCCGAGCAGTTCCAGTACATCCTGCGCGACGAGTCCATGCACATGAACTTCGGCATCGACGTGATCAACCAGATCAAGGTCGAGAACCCGCACCTGTGGACCGAAGAGTTCAAGAACGAGATGCGCACCCTGATCTCGGATGCCGTGGAGCTGGAGGCGCAGTACGCGCGCGACACCATGCCCCGCGGCGTGCTCGGCATGAACGCGCAGATGTTCGAGGAATACCTGCACTTCATCGCTAACCGTCGCTGCGCGCAGATCGGCCTGGCCGAGATGTACCCGGGTGCCGACAACCCGTTCCCGTGGATGAGCGAGGTGCTGGATCTGAAGAAGGAGAAGAACTTCTTTGAGACGCGGGTTACGGAGTATCAGACGGGTGGGGCGTTGAGCTGGGATTGAGGCCGAAGGACCGGTTGGACTAGAACGTGCCAGGGATGGTGCTAACCCCCCCCTCTAACAGGCATCACAACCACGGTAGATTGCCTAAAAAAGCGCTAAGAGTCATGAACGCGCCTGCTTGCTTGACATTACCACACTCAGCGTCTACTTTCTAAATCGCAGGGGCGCATCGCCTCTTCACCGCAGCCGAGCAGTAACAACGTCGATATCTGGCCCGCTAATCTGAACAACCTAGTGGGCGTCCTCGGAGCTATAGAGGGCTAGAGGGGCGAAGTTCGTACCCTCCTCTCCTCCGACCCGGAGGAGAGATTGACAATAGGTCCGACCATGTGGTGTGTGGTAGTAGTCGGCGTTGAAGTTCGGCGAAGGTGACACATAGCACTGTACCCTATTGTATGGGTTGGTCGGGCCTATATTTAATCGATACACAGCGTTTTGATATTGTACTCCCCTTCAAAACTTTCTTCAGAATCGGTATCAAGCGAACATAATCTGTGCCAAGCACTCGATATCTCTTGGCATGAACTAGAATCGGCCCGTTCTATGCGGGGCGATGAGCGCTATACGACAATGCGGCAGCCCAAGTTAAATGGCTCTGATCGCATCGTAAACAATCCTCATTACTTAATTCGAAAAATCCAACGGCGATTGAACAAGAGGTTCTTCGCTAACCCCGATTTTATCCGTTGGCCGCGGCATATTTTTGGCTGCATACCAAACTATGTCGATGACGACGGCGAGCTAGTCACTACTGACTACGTGAGCTGTGCAAGCAAGCATTGCCAGTCGAAGAGTATCCTAAAGATGGATATCTCCGATTTCTTTGGCAATGTTCATCAAGACCACGTCTATAAGGTCTTTCTGAACTTGTTGAGCTTTCCTGAAGACGTGTCCAAGATTCTCACGGATCTTTGTACTCTCAGGGGCTCTCTTCCCCAGGGCGGCCTCACCTCGAGTTATCTGGCTTCTCTCTGTTTGCATGATAAAGAGGGGAGCGTCGTTAGGCGTCTAGAGAATAAAGGACTTGTCTATACGAGGTTGGTCGACGACATTACCGTCTCTTCTCACGTAGCTAATTATAATTTCAGCTATGCCAAGAAGATAATCACGGATATGCTTATCGAAAAAGACCTGCCTATTAACGAAGACAAGACTATTGTCCAGCGGTTATCTACCGAGCCCCTAACGGTTCATGGGCTCCGTGTTGGTTTCAAGGAGCCCCGTCTGCCTGCCGGAGAGGTAAAACGCATTCGAGCGTCGGTTCAGAGTATGGAGCAGCTTGCTCGGGAACCGAACTACCGTGTAAGTCACGCGTACCGACGCGATTACAATCGGTGTATGGGGCGCGTAAATAAATTAAGTCGTGTAGGGCATAAGCAGCATTCGATCTTGGTGAGACGGTTAAAAAGTATCCGGCCCTTGCCATCAAGGGCAGACTTGGATCGGCTGGAGGTTATGGTTAGTCGCTTAGAAAAGGATCATGCGGAGAAGCGAGCCACTTTCTGGTATTGGAAGCGATATCACAGGGCGCATGAGCGTTTGAATGTCCTGCAACTTATCTATATAGCGAAGGCTAAAAAGTTTAGGGAACGACTTAAGAAGGTCAAGCCGCTCTATGACTCGTAACAATTGGTTTTTTTTTAAAGTTCTGTCTTTTGCTGTTGTGACAGTGTTGATCGTTGGATTGGGTCTCTCGGCCACGGTGTTTTTTGTGGAAGGGTTTTCGGGTGCGTTTAGTAAGGATCTATGTTTCTCCAATCATTGTGTTCAAAACGCGTTTGATATCTATAGTGCCTCGGTAGACCTAATTAGAGGGATGCTCTCCATTGTGGTGGCGACTGCGATGGTCGGTGGTATAGGGGTGGCGCTTCAAAGTTACATTAACAACGCACAGTCAAATGCTTTGAGTAATCATCTATCGCATATTTCAGTGTTTCAGAGTTTTCTGGCCCAAGAGATCGAGAAAAGGCCGCTTGTCGAACTCAGCTCAGTAGACATATTCAAGTGGTATAATCGCATATTTGAAGAGTCTCGCGAGGGCTCTACTAAGCTGTCGAGGGGGTATGTGGAACGGATCAAGGAAATTAATCGTGCGATTCTGGAATCTAATAAACTGACCTCGAACACATCGAGTGAGAAATTTAGGTATGTAGAGCATCAGAGTAGACTGATTGGGGTTCTGGAAGAGCTTGGGGTAAGGATGTCTCGTGCGCCGCGTAACGAGTTCTATGAGGTAGAAAGCCAAGTCTTGTCGTTGGTTGTCTGCGTGAATCGAGAGTTCTGCTATTCGAGAGAGGTCCCCGAGATCATGGAAAGGCGATATCTTTAGAGCCAGAAATATAAATATACGAAATAGTGAGCAACAAGAACAGGACGCCCATGATTTCTTGGGTAAGTTGGAATGGCCAAGGCGCTCGGAGGGGAAGGCGATCTGGGTTCTCGGACAACTGTTGGGGGTTCGCAGTCTCAGTCTTAGGGTTTGGGTCCAATAAGGGTGGATGCGGTTTCTTTATGGAGAGAATGATGAGTGCATGGAGCCATTTAGCAATAGAAATCGAAAGTGCCATCAACTCTGGGATCGCTGAGTGTTATCCCTATGCGTGGGAAGAGAACCACATTACGCACGCCATGTTGGGAGGGATCCGGTCCGCTGTTCGCGGTCGAAAATTGGTTCATGGACGGGAGGCTGTGTCCGTAGAGTTTGAGACTTACAAGCTGGATGGGCGGTACGAGAAGAATTTTGGCGATATTGTGTTTTTGGTAAATATTGTTCGAAAAGGGCAGAAACCAATTCTCGGAGCAGCCTTTGTGGAAGCTAAGCGCCGTTCGCTGAACGGGCTTAGATATCCAGAAATTAGAGTTCAGCAGGCGCGTCGTATACTTAAGGTTGCGCCTCGAGCATTCTACGTGCTTTATGACTACGACTTCACGACTCGGAGTTACTGTCAAAAGTGGTGTACGGGGGGATTGAGGAAGGCGGCGTATCCGGCTGGAATGGAAGTGCGACCAACCAGCCAGCCAGAGGAGATACGCCAACATGGCTCACGATACGACAGAGAACCCGAACGGACCAGAGGACCCGTTGACCGATCTGCTGCGCCGCGGGGCGCGGGATCTGATCCAGCAAGCGGTGGAGGCAGAGTTGCGGACGTTCATGGAGACCTACGCGGAGGATCGCATGCCGGACGGTCGCCGGGCGGTCGTACGCAATGGCTATCAGCCCCAGCGCCGGGTTCAGACCGGCATCGGCGATGTACCGGTGCAGGTGCCGAAGACCCGGGATCGGTCCGGCGGTGGCCGGCACTTCACGTCGAGCCTGCTGCCCCCGTATCTGCGCCGGGCGCGCTCGGTCGAGGAGCTGCTGCCCTGGCTCTATCTCAAGGGGGTGTCCTCGGGCGACTTCCAGGAGGCGCTGAGCGCGCTGCTGGGCGAGCAGGCCCAGGGGCTGTCGGCCTCGACACTGGGCCGCCTCAAGCAGCAGTGGCTGACCGAGCACGCCGAATGGCGCGAGCGTGATCTCCGCGCCTACCGCTACAGCTACTGGTGGGCGGACGGTATCCACTTCAACCTGCGCGGGGAGGACGACGAACGCGCCTGTGTGCTGGTCATCATCGGGGTCCTGCCCGACGGGACCAAGGAGTTTGTTGCCCTCGACGACGGGATGCGCGAGTCCGAGCAGAGCTGGTACGAACTGCTGGTGCGCCTGCGGGATCATCAGGGCCTCGCGAACGGCCCGAAGCTCGCCATCGGCGATGGCGCGCTGGGCTTCTGGAAGGCCCTGGCCCGGGTCTACCCGGACACCCGCCGCCAGCGCTGCTGGGTCCACAAGACCGCCAATGTGCTGAACCGGCTGCCCAAGCGCAGTCAGCCCAAGGCCAAGTCCGCCTTGCAGGCGATCTGGATGGCCGAGACCCGCGCCGACGCCGAACAGGCCTTCGACGCCTTCCTGACCGCCTACGGCGACAAGTACCCGAAAGCCGCCGAGACGCTGGCCAAGGACCGGGAAGACCTGCTCGCGTTCTACGACTTCCCAGCCGCGCACTGGCAGTCGATCCGGACCACCAATCCGATCGAATCGACCTTCGCCACCGTGCGGCTGCGCACCGACAAGACCCGGGGCTGCGTGACCCGCAACACCGTCTTGAGCCTGACGTTCAAGCTCGGTCAGAGCACGCAGAAGCGCTGGCGTCGGCTCCGGGGTTACGAATGGCTCGACAAGCTCGAGCGCGGGGTCAAGTTCATCGACGGCATCGAGCAGACCGAACCGACCAACGACGAGGCATCCTCCATCACCGACCGGAGCGCCGCCTGAACCCGCCATCGCTCATACACCAGACTTGACCATAACTCCACGACTCGCTTTGTTAGTCAAGAAGGGTTTGATCCGTGGGGCATCAATGATCGCCGAGTTTTGAAAGGGCGCACGGGGTTCGCGCCCGTCGCGAAGGTATTGTGTACCCCGATAAATGCCGCTTTGGCGAATTCCTATAAGGACGTTCGGTTGTACAATCAGGCACTTCCGTTTACTACGCAGCTCATGACGCGATATCTATGTGGTTTGGATCTTGAGTATGGAAATGATGCATTGGCGGTAGCGGCAGGGTGGCGAGAGAATAAGGGTCTTCCCAAGCAGATAGTCCGAATAGATGTATGTGAGGATGGCGAAGAAGTTGAGGCATCCTCGATTCCGGTGAACGTCGAGCTGTATCGTAGAGGCGAATAACGGGGTCGGACCTATGTAACCGTATGATTCGCTTGCTAAAGAGTTTAGATTTAGAGAAGAAGAGGACACCCATGATTCTTGATTCGGGGCGATCGCCACCCTAACGGGAACTTCGGACTCCCGCGAACAAAAGAAGAAGAAAGAAGAGCGTCGACTGCGAAACTGGGTGATGTACGGCGACATGAACGACCGCGACTAAGCTGGAATCGTTGGGTCAGACCTTGCCTTTTGCCCTTGGACCTACCAATAAAGCGGTCGGACCTCGGTAACCTACATAAAAACCGGCGGAAAGAAGAGTACACCCATGATTCTTGATGGTCTGGGCGGGTCGGACTAGGTTTCAGGGGGAGTGCATGGACCAGGGAGAGCGGTGAAAAAGAGGACGCGCAAGAAGAGGACACCCATGATTTCTTGACGGTATTGGACGGCCGGGCTAGGTTTCAGGGGAGTGCATGGACCAGGGAGGGTCCGGAGATGACGCGAGCCAGGAAGGAGCTCGTCTCGGTCGAGACGACGCCGTATTACCACTGCATTTGTCGCTGTGTTCGCCGCGCGTTCCTGTGCGGCGAGGATTCCTATTCGGGCACGAACTACGAGCACCGGCGCGGCTGGGTGCTGGAACGCCTGCGCGATCTGCAGGGCGTGTTCGCGGTGGACGTGTGCGCGTACGCGGTGATGTCGAACCACTATCACCTGGTGGTGCGGCTGGATTCGGACCGGGCGGCGGCATGGAGCGAAGGCGAGGTGATGGAGCGCTGGGAGCGGCTGTTCTCGTTGCCGGTGCTGGTCGCCCGCTATCGGGCGGGGCAAGCCAAGACGGTGGCAGAGCGCGAGCGGGCGCAAGCGCAGATTGCCGAGTGGCGGGATCGGCTGCAGGACCTGTCCTGGTTCATGCGCAGCCTGAACGAACACCTGGCGCGCCGCGCCAATGCGGAGGATGGCTGCAAGGGCCGCTTCTGGGAAGGCCGCTACAAGAGCCAGGCGCTGCTCGACGACGCGGCGGTGCTGACCTGCATGAGCTACGTGGATCTGAACCCGGTACGCGCCGGGATGGCGGATACGCCCGAGACGTCCGATTTCACCTCGATCCAGCAGCGTATCCGGGCGCTGGCCCGGGAGGATCAGGAGCACGAAGGCTCGGCGTGTGAGGGCGACGAGCCTCGCCTGACTGTATTGGGCCGGGAAGGGGACGATCCGCATGCGAATGCGGTGGCCTTTACCACGGAGGACTACCTGGAGCTGGTGGACTGGACCGGGCGCGCGATCCGCGAGGACAAGCGCGGGGCCATCCCGGAATCCATTCCGCCGATCCTGGAACGCCTGCGAATCGATCCAGCGCATTTCCTGGGGCATGTCGGAAGAGGGCAGAGGTCGCACCATGTTGCGGCCCTGGGCCACGTGGAGCGTTTTCACGAGGTGGTGAAACAGCTTGGCCGTCGCAGCATCAAGGGTGTGGGCATGTCGGCCCGGATCTTTCTGGCTCCAGCCGACTGTCGTTGAACCAGCGCGGTTTCAGGGGAGGCGCGGATGCCGACGGTGTTCAGGGGTGGGCCCTACCGCTTCTACTGGTTCAGCCATGAGCCGGACGAGCCGCCGCATGTGCATGTAGACCGTGGAAAGTGCTCGGCGAAGTTCTGGTTGCGCCGGGTGGCATTGGCGCGGAATATGGGGTTTCCGGCGCACGCGTTGCGGCGGATTCGGGACGTTGTCGAGGGTCGGCAGCCGGAGCGGTTGGAGGCTTGGCATGAGTTCTTTGGCCACGAACCCGGATGAGCGTGTTGCGTCGGTGGGTTTCACCGAGCATGACCTGGTGGTCGGCCTGATGGATGGCCGTCGAATCTCGGTTCCGCTGGAGTGGTACCCACGCCTCGCACACGCAACGCCCGCGCAACTGCGTATCTGGGAGATCTCCGCGGGAGGCTACGGGATTCACTGGCCAGAGCTCGACGAGAACCTGAGCACCGAAGGACTGCTGCGAGGCGCACCTGCTCCCGCTCGTTAAAGGTTTTTAAACCTGAGGACGACTTTCACGGCTTTTCGTCACTACGCGAGGACGCGCCCCCGGATCGATCACGGGCTGGTTGAGAGAAGGAATTGTGGGCTCGGGTTTTGTCCCTGGATTAGTAGGCCTGATCTGACTCGGGCCAAGAGTAGTGATAAGCGACGCATGGAGGCGCGCATGGTTTTACTGATTCTGTATATCCCCGCAGTGCTGGTCGCACTGGGAATCCTGTTTCTCGCCAGGCGGGCCGCACTGGGGCCTCGGGTGCGGTACGCCCTCGCAACGCTGATTCTCCCCGTTGTGGTGCTGTTTGCAGGCTGGGCTATCGCCGGTGGTGATCCGTCGATGGGGGTGGCGCTGACAATCTTGTTTCTGGCGTTTGTGGTCGTTCCCGCCGGTCTTGGTCGGATGTTCATGCGGCGATACCTGTCCGTATCGCCAACGCAGGAGATGAATGTGACTCCGGATCGCGACCCTCTCGTGACCGACGTTGCGGAGCGGGAGTCCGATTCGCGGCATGGAAACGATTTGACCCCGGGACCGGATGGCCGTTCGCGGACGATGCGGCTTGCTGTCCTGGTGCATACGCCCGGAGCGATGTTGGTGGGACTCGGTCTGGCGGAACGACTTGGAAATTCGGATCCGCTGCTGCCCTGGTTCGAGAACGGCTGGGTGGTCGATGGCATGCTGCTACTGGGAGTGGTGCTGATCGCGATCTCCACGCGGATGATTCTTGCCACGTTGTTCGGCCCGTCCTCCAAGGCACGTGATTCGGGGAGCCTGGGCCGGCGGAATCCACGCCTCTGATTCGCTGCGAAAGCACAAAGACGATCCCGGTCCGATTCAGGGTGTACCTCCTTGGAGATCCCAGACCGTAGGAATGTTGCGAAGAGTGATCACGCCGGCACGGTGAACGTGGAGAGTGGCAGGGAAGAGCGCATCCAGAATTACTAGGAACGTGTCTGACCGAAGGCAAGGCCCGTCAATGGTTCCGATGGCATATTCACACGGACTGGCCTAGGCTCGTTTGGGACGGGCGACGGGCCAGGGAGCGGCAGGATGATCAGGGGGCTGAGACGGGTAGCAGTTGCTACGGTTGGGCTATGGATGACTTGGGGTCTGTCGGGATGTGCCGGGCCCCAGCATGGGCCTACCCAGTATGTGCTGACGTCGGATCCGCCAGGAGCCGAGATCTATCGAGGGGATCGTCCGGACCGCCTTTTTCACTATACGACGACCCCATTCCGGTTGACGACCTCGCGGTCCGAGGGGTGGTCCGGGATGTATTTCCTGGCGCGAAAGGAGGGGTATCACGACTCGGAGCTTCATCAACAGCCCACGTCGGCTATGGGGGGCGAGCCCATCGCGATCCATCTGGAGCTGGAACCCCGTGGCGATGAGGAAGATTTCGCGCCGTATCGGGAGCGCGACACGCTGGAGGCGTATCAGGAATTTCTCGAAACCTATCCCGCGACGCCACTGCGGGAGGCGGTGTTCGAGCGCATGGTGGACCGCATTGAAGAGTCGGACGCCCCGGAGGCGCGCTATGAAGAGCTGTTGGAGGCGTATCCGGAGGCCGCCCGTCTCGTGCCGGTGAGCCGGCAGGCGCAGGCAGAGGTGGACGCCTCTGATTCGGAGTCGGAGTCCGGTTCGGAGCCGGTGGGCTCGGAGCAGCAGGTTGAGCGCACTGAGGCGGAGGATGGCGACGA
The DNA here is from genome assembly GCF_000025545.1 of Thioalkalivibrio sp. K90mix. Taxonomy (NCBI): domain Bacteria; kingdom Pseudomonadati; phylum Pseudomonadota; class Gammaproteobacteria; order Chromatiales; family Ectothiorhodospiraceae; genus Thioalkalivibrio; species Thioalkalivibrio sp. K90mix. Next base: position 1,522,750 of record NC_013889.1, on the reverse strand, counting down.
GGAAGCCGCCGTCGCTCGGAACGATGTGACCCTGGATGGTGATGGCGAGCGGGTGCGGGTGGCCCTGGAGCAGCAAGATGAGGAGCTGGATCGCCGGCGCGCGCAGTACGAAACGCTGGTGACGCAGCAAGACGATCTCCGGGATGAACTGGATAGGCGGTGGCAGGTGCACCCTCCCTTCACGGGCCCGGATATGGACGACACGATTGCCCGGTCGGCGCTTGGGTACTGCTTTGAACAGTATGGGCGCCGTGCATGGGAGAACGATCCGTGGCGGATGGAAGAGCGGTGCGAGGCGGAACTGAACCGGGACGCGCGACCATCCCTGGAGGCCTACTGGCGTCTCGATGAAGAGGTCCAGCGCTCGGTGGAGCAGTACAGTGAACTGCACGAGGAACGCAGTCAGCTGGCCGAGGCCGCCGAGCAATGGCGGGAGACCGGCGAGACGACGGACGCGCTACTGGCCGCAGTCCTGGGCGACGAGTATGACCCGACCCTGACGGGGGTAACGCCGGAGTCGGTGGCCGAGGGTGTCGCGGGCGCGCCCGGCGGGGGCGAGCAATGCGCCATCAAGCATCGGCAGTACGATGAGTTCACGCGGCAATTGATCCAGGTAGCGCGGGGTACGGAAGACGTTTGTGATCACCACAAGGTGAATTACCTCGGTCAGGCCTGGGCCTATGATCTGGCGCGAATCTGCCTGGAGGAGGGCGATCCGGAGATCCCTCCGGACGAAGTGGAAAAGCTGCGTCAGGCCATGCCGGAGCTGACACGCCATTTCGAGCAGGTGGACCGCCGGATCGGCTGCCAATTCGATCCGACACTGACGCGGTTGCGCCGGGAGTGGGGCCCCGTCCCCTACTGACTCGAGGACAACAGCGAAGAAGAGGCCAGCCGTGATTTCGTCTCGATATGAGCTTGCGAGGTCCGATAAAGGGGTGTCGTTGCTTGAGCATTGTCGGCAAGCGGTCTAGCGTCACAGGGAAGGCCGAAAGACTGCCCGGGATACCGGGAAGGAGTGACCTCATGGCCAGCGATAACATCCCGACCGTGGACTGGCAGGACGGACGGAACGCGGGACGAGTGAAATTCCAGGTGATGCACGAGGAGCCGGTGGTTTTGATGATGCCATCGGGTATGGACTGGTCGGTGGATGGCAGCGAATTTGGGTGCAAGACGGACCCGGACAGCGGAATGCAGCGCGGCTGCGAGGGTGCAGGCCTGGTGCGGAAGCTGGCCGAGCTTAATGACATGCCCAAGCTGAACGACATTGCGGACGCCTGCGAGTACGCAAGTTGTCGCGTGGATATCGACCCCGCCGGCGCACGCATCATCTTCCACGACTGACCCGTCCGCTAACGCATCGCTGCGACCGCATGGCCTTGCTGACTGCGGAGAGGGGCGGATGATTTTTGTGTTCGAGATCCGTCTCCGGCCGGGCTGTTCAGCCGAGCAGTATGCGGACGCCTGGGTGCGGGCCAGCCGGATCATCCAGCAGGCCCCGGGTGCCCGTGGCACTCGCTTGCACCGGATGATTGGCGACCCGCACGTACTGCTGGCCATCGCCTACTGGGAATCGAAGGACAAGCGCGATGCGATGGAGGCGGACCAGCCGGAGAACGTGCGCCGTATCATTGCCGAGCAGGCGGCGTGTGTGGATGTGCGGGTGATTGGCGAGTTCGCGGACCCCGAATGGCGCGTCGATCCACCCGGAACGGACGACACGAGTCATCGCTGACGCTTCGGTTGTAGGGATGCCTCAGGCTTGGGGCCCACGGAGATCGGCGGGGATACCCATGTTTTTTTGGGTGAAACGAGGCCGCACACCGCAGGGGAAGGTTGATGCTCTGGGACGGGTTGCTTCTGTTGGGTCTGCTGGCCGGGGTGCTGGGTGTGCGGTGGCTGGCCTTGTGGGTGGCCCGGCTTGGCTGGGGCTTGGGTATCCGGCTGTACGAGCAGGTGGGGCAGGCGGCGAAGGACGAACGCATCCGGTCGGTCGTGTCGGCCGCGCGGTTACGGTTTCCGCGTTTGATGTACTGGACGGAGGCCCGGCTGACGCCGCGCCGGTTTGCCGGTCTGCCGTTGACGCTGATCGTGATCTCGGCGGTGTATCTGCTGGGACTGTTCGCCGGTCTGATCGAGGAGCTGGTCGAGGCCGATGAGCTGGTGCGGCTGGATACGGCCGTGAATGCGATGCTGGCGCCATTTCGTACGGACACTACCGTGGCGGCGTTGGCCTGGTTTACAGGGCTGGGTGGATCGGTCGCGCTTACGGCCGTTGTAGTGGTGACGACGGCACTCGTCTGGGGTCTTCGGCACGCCTATATGATCCCGGGGTTGTGGGCGACGCTGATCGGATCCCAGATCACCATTTATGTGACGAAACGAGTGCTGGACCGCGAACGCCCCGAGTTTCTGTTCGATATCGCCGCGACGTCACCGTCTTTTCCCAGCGGGCATGCGGCCGGGGCGATGGCGGTGTACGGATTTGTGGCGTATATCGTCGCGCGCCATCTTGTGACGGCTCGTCGGCGTTTCGAGCTGGTCTACTGGACGGCGGTACTGGTGGCAATGATCGGGTTCAGCCGCATGCTGCTGACGCTCCATTACCTCAGTGATGTCGTTGCGGGTTTTGTGGTGGGTGCATTCTGGTTGCTGGTGGGTTTTGTCATGGCCGAGCAGTTGCGCCTGCGGCAGCATACGGGCCACGGGCGTGCACATTGATCGCTGTTTACTGGACGAGCGAGGCGGCAAGGAGTGAGATGCCGCAAGCACGTGCTGTCGTCGCCTCAAGGGGTTGCGGGGACTTGAGGGTACGCTGAGCTTTCCGACGCGGGACGGACCCATGAAAACGAGTGCTCCCAGGCCCGATCCCAGGCTGTGGCTTGGGCTGCTGCTATTCATCACGGGGATGGTCGGCGTGGTGGCTCTCGTGGTCACGGTGCTGCCGCAGCTGGTCGACGGGAGTGCGGGCGTTCCCGCCTTGTGGGTCGTGTCCCTGGCCAGTCTTGTGCAGGGCGCGCTCGTGGTTGCGCTGGCGGTGTGGTGCGGCGTATTGCTCGGTCCGAAGGTGGGCCTTCGTGCTCCGGGGTTCGAGGCGGTGGCATTCAGTCGGCCAGTCCTGGCGGCTCTGGGGCCCCAGCTCCTGCCCGGGCTCCTGGCCGGTGGGGTGGCGGGTATCGGACTCTTTGCGATCGGCGGTTACGCCTCGCCGGCAGCCGTTGCCGGGGTCGAGCCTCAGTTCACTGTGCCACTGTTCGCGCGCGTGCTCTACGGGGGCATTACGGAAGAGTTGCTCTTGCGATGGGGGGTCATGACCCTGCTGGTCTGGCTGGCGTGGCGATTACTGCAACGGCGGCAGGGTGTACCTCGCGCGGGGTATGTCTGGCTCGCCATCGTTGCGAGCGCAGTGCTGTTCGGCGCAGGGCATCTCCCCGCCGTTGCGGTGCATCTGGAGACCTGGACGCCTGAGGTCGTGCTGTTTGTGATAGGCGCCAACGGGGTGTTTGGCGTTCTGTTCGGTTATCTGTTCTGGCGCTACGGTCTGGAAGCGGCAATGATGGCGCACGCCCTTGCCCACGTGGTGGCCTGGTTCGCGGATCGGATCGTGACATCGCTGCAATGAGCGGGCGCCGGGAGCGCGCGGGTCTTTCGCCTTTGAGGCTGCGCAGGGCCAACGGCCGGCTCTGGCCACGGGTGTACGCAAGAACCGGAACAGGTCAATACACCTCGACATCACTTTGTGTCGAAGCTTAGTCGCCTTGTGGGCCCTTCGATGGTGGGTCGTTTGTGTCTTGCGGGGGCGTTCCCTCCTCGGCGGCGGCCTGGGGCAGTGCCCGCGGGTCGAGATGGTGGATCACCGCGGTGGTGCGGGTGAGGGTGCGGAAGGGCTCGCGAGCCTCGGCCGTGTCGCGCCTGAGCAGCCATGCGGTCAGTGCGACCAGGGCGCCGATGGTGGCCATGTAGGCCAGCAGCCCGACCCCGCCCAGCCAGGCGATGGCCCACCCGCCGACGATTGGGCCCGCGACGGCCCCCAGTCCCCAGAGGAAGAGCAGGGCCGCGGTCACCGCCACGAAGTCGTCGGGCTGGAGGACGTCGTTGGCGTGGGAGACGCTCAGCGGGTAAAGGGTGAACGCGAGCCCGCCGAACACCGCTGCGAGTGTGAGGATGGCCCAGAGCGGGGCAGGGCCGATGGCGGCGACGAGCGCGAGCGAGACCAGGGCCACGCCACCACCGACCACGATCATTAACGGCCGGCGGCCGTAGCGATCCGAGAAATAGCCGATCGGCCACTGGAGCGCCATGCCGCCTAGAATCAGGCTGGTCATGACCAGCGATACCCCGGCGATGTCGAGTCCCATGCGCAGGGCGAAGACTGGCGTCAACGTGAAGGCGGCGCCACTGACCAGTCCGGCGGCGACGCAGACGATTGCCGCCAGGGGCGAGACGGTCACGACTTGGCGCAGCTGCATGCGTTTGTGCGCAGGGGTGTCCGGGGGCATCCCGGTGCGTGTCAGAGCCACCGGCACCAGGCAGAGGGCAAACAGTACCGCGACGACCATGAAGAGTTCGGTGCTGACGGGTTCGTAAAGGTTGAGCAGAGGTTGGCCGGCCGCCAGCCCCAGGTAGGCGAGGAACTGGTAGATGGAGAACACCCGGCCGCGTGTTCGGTTCTCCGTTCGGGCGTTGAGCCAGCTCTCGACCACCAGGTAGGCGCCCGCGAGACAGAACCCGACCACCACGCGCAGGGCAAACCAGGCCCAGACGGCAACATGGAGTCCCAGAAGAAGCACTGCGACGGTGGCGATCGCCGCGAAGATTGCGAAGGCGCGGATATGGCCGGTGCGCCGCACGACCCAGTCGCCCTGCTGGGCTCCGATGACCAGCCCGATGTAGTAGGCGGACATGATAAGCCCCTTGAACTGGGGATCGATGGCCTCGAGGCTCAGGCGTGTGCTGACCAGCGTCCCCATCAGACCGCTGCCCATCACCAGGACGGTGATGGAGGCGAGAATGGCGGCGATGGGGATGAGCAGGCGAGCCAATGCGTCGGGTCTCGGTGGACGGGCGATACCGGCAGTTTGTGCCAGCCCCGGGCCGGCCGACAAGCCGAGTCAAGCCGGGGAACCGCCCAGGGTAGAGGGCAACTGGAACGTCTTGATGTTCCAAGCCGGGCGGGGGATGGTTGCACTCAATGGGCGGTCAGGATTGTTGAGACGATGCCAGGACGACCTTGTTGCGGCCCTGACGCTTGGCGGTGCTCATGGCGTCGTCGGCTCGGGTCAGCAGCGTGTCCAGCGCTTCCGGGCTCTCGGGGATGTGGCTCGCGATGCCGATCGAGACGGTCAGGGGGATAGGGGGATGCCCCGAGCCGCCCTCGGCGAGGGGCTCGCGATCGATGCGTGCGCGCAGCTGTTCGGCTACCTGTTCTGCATCACGGGGACCGGTGCCCTGCAGCCAGACGAGAAACTCCTCGCCGCCGTGCCGGGTGACGAGATCGCTCTCGCGGAAGGTTGCCTGCAGCAGCCGTGCGACATGGCACAGGGCGCGGTCGCCCATCGCATGGCCGTGGGTGTCATTCACCTGCTTGAAGTGGTCGATGTCGACGAAGAGGACGCTCACGGGCTGACCGGTACGGTTCGCTATCGCCAACTGGCGGGGGGCCACCCGGAAGAAATGGCGACGGTTGGGCAGGCCGGTGAGCGGGTCACGCTCGGCCTGTTGCGTCAGCTCGATGCGTGTCTCATACAGGCGCCAGTAGAGAAACTCGACCAGCGTGAGGATCAGGGCAAAGGGCAGGAAGGCCACCCAGACATAGGAGTGGTAGACGGCCAGGTTCAGGTGCTGCACGAATCCGGCGGCGTGCAGGAGGGTGGGGGTGATGGCGATGACCGCCAGGGCGAACAGGTTGAACCCAAGCCCCAGGGGCCGGCCCATGAACGGCATGAAGATGAAGAAGTAGAGGATGCCGCCGATGCCGTAGGCCGCGCCGCCTTCCAGGCGTGCGAGGATCTCGAGGAACGTGATCAGCACGAACATCGGGACCACGATGAACACGATCCGTGCCGCGAGAGACCCCGGCCAGGTCCAGAAGACCCACGCCAGCAGCATGACCGAAGCGGACTGAGCCAGGCGCAGCCCGATCGCGTCGGTGAAGTGGACCGGGTCGATCGCGTAGTCCATCAGGATCGTGAGCAACACGAATACGGCCGTGATCGCCGAGGCCACCGCGCCGAAGAGGGCATTGTCGCGGACGCGTGCCGCCTTGTATTCCGGGGCGCGCAGGGCGCGGAGGAACAGGCGGACGTAAACGGCTAGCGAGGCGAGTGATAAAGGCGGCTGGTGCGAATCGTTGGGCATCGCAGGTCCGGGTGTGAATCGAGGTGTTGCTCGTGATCCGGAACGTCGAGTCGCAGCATACCGCAGCTGGCGGGTCTTATGAGGCAGCGTTTCCTTGTCAGGGGGAGGAAGGGGCCGGGACGTAGACCGGCATACCCGGGCTACCAGGAGGCCTCGGGCAGCGTCAGTGCCTCGACCCGGTTGCGGCCGGCGCGTTTCGCGCGGTAGAGCGCTTCGTCTGCCTGGCGCAGCAGAGCCCTGGGCTCCACGGGCCACCGGGTGTGGACGCTGCACACGCCAATACTGATGGTGACGCGCCCTTCGTCGGTGTCGGGCTGTTTCAGGTCGAGCCCGTACACCGCCTCGCGGATGCGTTCGGCGACCCGCAGCCCTCCCTCAGGGTTGGTATCGGCCAGTACGCAGGCGAATTCCTCGCCACCGTAGCGGGCGCCGACATCGGCGGGGCGGTTCAGTATCGAGCGGATCACGTCGGCCACCGCCCGCAGGCAGTCATCCCCGGCCTGGTGGCCGAAGGCGTCGTTGTATGGCTTGAAATGGTCGATATCGATCATCAGCAGCGAGAGGGAGCGCTCGCGTCGGGCGGCGCATTCCCGCTCGAGTTGGTGGTCGAACTCGCGGCGGTTGGCGAGGCCGGTCAGCCCGTCCACGCGCGCCTGGCGTGCCAGTTCCTGCTCCACCTGCTTGCGCGCCAGGGTGCCGGCGATCATGTCGGCGACCAGCCGCAGCGCGGTGATCTGATCGTCGGTCCAGCGATGCGGCGCCTCCACGGCATCGAATCCAAGCATGCCGAACGCATTCTGGTCGCTGACGAGGGGGATCAGCAGCAGGGACCGGATCTGTTCGCGACGGAATTCCTCCTGTTCCACCGCCGCTTCTGCCGGAAGTTCGTGGACGTCTGGCACGTGCACGACCTTCCTCGCGAGGATCTGTGAGGTGACCCAGTTGTGTTCGTGCAGTGGAATCGCCTGGAGGTGGTCGCGGTAAGCTTGTACGCCGCGTGCGCACCATTCATTCACCAGACTCATCTGCCCGGCGGGGAGATCGAAACGAAATACGTAGGCGCGCCCGAGGCCGAAGAAGTTTCCCAGCCGGGACAGGCTCTCTTCAACGACCCGGTCGATGTCTTCGGCCGTGATGTTGATCAGTGCGGCGGAGATCTCGGCGATCATGCCCTGCAGGCGATATTGCCGATCGTGGGCGGTCTCCAGACGGCGACGGTCGCTGATGTCGATGGCGACGGCGCTTGCCCCAAGCAATTGCCCGTCTGCTGCGAACAGTTGCTCGGAGTGCCACTCCAGCGTTCGGTCGTCGCCGGCGCGGGTGCGGATTGTGCTCTCGAAGCCCTGCAGGCCCTTGCCCAGCTGCATGATCTGGCGGGCGCGGGCAAAGACCGCCTCGCGGTAGTTGGGCTCGGGATACAGCCATTCCCAGACGCGGTCGTGCCCGAGCACCTCCTCGCGGGAGTAGCCGCTAATCTGCTCGGCCGCACGGTTCCAGAAGGTGATGCGGCCGTCTACATCCAGTGAATTGATCCAGACCGCTGCGTTCTCGACGATCAGCGCGTTGAACTGGTCCTGATCTTTAAACGCCATCCACGTCCCCTGACCAAACCATTGGTCACGCCTCTACCGTCAGAATGCCAGAATGCCGGGTCGGGGTAAGCATTGGAGGGGAGGCGCCCACAGGCAAAAGGAATGACAAAGGAACGGGGTATCCACGGTCAATGCGATCAGTAGGGAGAGTCAGCAGGAAGGGGCGCCCATGATGGTCTGCCGTTGATCGAGACCATCCTTGGGCGGCTCAGCGCGTGAAGCCGGGGTTTCGCTTTGGCGCCCGGGTCGAGCCGCAAGGGAAGCACCGATCAATGTACACACTCGCGTTGGCACCCCAGGTTTTCCGAGGCAAGGCGCGTCGCGCAGCGGGTGGTGGTTCTACCCACAAGCGGCGCAACGCAGGATCGAGGACCCTGGGGTGACAACCCCACAAGTTAATGAACGAAGGGGCTCGGCCGCTCGTTGTGGATCAAAAACGGGGGCGGGAACGGCGTTGCGGTTCCCTTGTGCAGAATGATTGCGCGGCAGTGACCGCGCATTAAACGCACGCAAAAGCTTTGAGGCAGCGAGCGTGTACATTAATCAGTGTTTCCCAAGGCGTGAGTTATTGCAGTGAGTGGACCTCGCTAATGTCCTTGAGTGCGATCGGCATGACTATGTAGCCGCTCCCGATGCGGCGGCGTACGCGGATATGCCCCTCATGGATTTCGAGCAGCTCGCCGTTGCGGGCGCGACCGTCCGCGAGGGTGATCTGCAGGTTGCGGCCAATGTGTTCGCCCAGTGTATTCAACGCGATCACCGAGTCCCGCGCCGTTTGCGGGGGGCGGGCGGAATCGGATGGCAGGGCCGGTGTGGCGTTCCATCCCGTGTTCGGGGTCGCGGCGAGCCTCCCGGGGCGCGGCGTGATCGGGCGCAGGTCGATGCGACCAAAGGGCCGGCCGGCCACGTTAAGGCTGGTTTCGACCTGCCGTAGCCATTGTGTCGGGGAGTCGAGGCCGGGCCAGAGCAGGGCGGGGTTGTCGATCGGGCCGATGCGGACGGAGTAGCCCCGAGGCTCCTGGATGAAGTGGCCATAGGCCTCGACCATCAGCGGCCCCGGCTGCAGACCGAGCGGTTCCCAGGCTTCGACCCAGGCCGCCTGATGGTGCTTGAGGTAATCCCGATGCTCCATGTCCATCTCGGCCGCACAGAGCTCCATCAGGGCGGGATAGTACCCGCGGTCCTCGTAATCCACGGTCATGGACTGCAACGAGGTGGTCATCAGGGCGGGTGCGAGATCGCGAGCGCGATTCGAGGCGGCCTGGATGTTGAAATGCGCTGTGGATGTGCCCAGGCCCAAGGGGCCCATGCCAAAGGTGCTGTGCACGGTCAGACGGTTCTGGTCCTCCTCGAGACGGTAGCGAATGCTCATGTCCAGCGGGATGTCGCGATAGCCGAGGGCGGCCAGGAGGTCGTCCGCAGGGGCCGCCTGGTAGGCGCCGCAGCCGGCGGTGTCGAGCCACAGGGCCGGAATGCCGTCCTGTGCGCCGGTGGCCAGGCCGGGCGGCAGGGTCAGACCGTTGACCGCAAAGCCCAGTTGCCGGGGCAGGCGGCGGGCATCCAGCGTGTGGCGCAGCCGGAGGAGCTGCCACAGGTTCCCGGTTTCCAGCGTGATGCGTTCGGCCCGTGTGCGGCCGATAGCCGTACTGCGCGGTTCGAACAGGAGCCTGTCGACGTGGAGCTCGCCGCTCAGGCCGATCTTTACCGCTCCATAGTGCAGTGTACCGAGCGGCTCCAGCATCTGTGCCATATCGTCGAGCTTCTGCTCGACCTGGCGAATCTCGTAGTGGTAATAGCCGATACCCGCGGCGACCACGGCAAGGCCGCCCACGATCCATTTCCCTGGCATGTTTTCCCCCTGCGGTTGCTCGTTCGGGCCCGTGACAGTCGACCCGACAGCGGGACTACCCTGTCCCGCGATACGAAGATAGCCGCTGTCGGGACATTTCGCACCTGCGAGCAGGGCGTGCGGGCCTGTCGGGCATGCGAGCCAACGTGCTTCGGCATTGGGCATTGGCAGGAACGGGCGGTTTGACTCGCATGCGGGTCCGCGTCGATGGTGGCGTGATGCGAGGTCCGACGAACAGTCGAGAAGGAGTGGATGTGCTGGCGGAGCGATCGGCTGCGGGCGCATTGCGGCCTGGATATGGCCGCTCGGTTCGATCCCCCGCAGCCTTGCTCGCCCTGGGCGTCGTAATGGCGCTGATCGTGACCGGTGGTTGCATGCCGTCCGGCGAGGAGGAGCGATCCTCCGACGATGACGAGGCGTCGATGCTGGCGCCGCTCGACATGAGTGAGGAATCAATTCGCACAGTAGAGGGCACCACGCTGCTCCACATTGATGATCTGCCCGGCGACATTCAAGTGGACGAGCAGAACGCCTTCGGTGCGGCGACGCGATTCCGCGAGGCCAAGGCATCCCCGGACGATACCTGGGTAGCGGTGGTCACCAGCGGTGCCGCCCACAGCGCCGGCTGGCTGGTACGGGCGGACAGTGGCGAGGCGTTCCCGGCGGCGTTTCAGTACGGGGGCAGCGTCACGATTGGCCCCTGGAGCGGCGATGGGCACCACGTGGTGTTCGCGCAGGAAGGACCTGCAGGAAACCGTACGCTGACGGTCGTGGATCGCGAATCGCTGGGCGACTCGGTGGAAGCGAATGCGATCCCGGTGCGCGTCGATCAACACGGGGACCTTGATCCGGAGGACCAACACTACGAGGCGCTGGGCTGGGAAGAGGGAAGTCTTCGGTTCCGCCTCGGCGACGAACCATGGGTGTTTGATCCGGCCACGGGGGCGGTGGAAGCGGAGTAGTGCCAGACTGAATGGGCAGGTCTCCGCGAGCCCTGGTTACTCGTCGCTGGCCGGCAGGGAGGCGTAGTAGGCCGCCAGGGCGGCCATTTCTTCTTCTTCCAGTTCGCTCACGATTCCCTGCATCAGACCGGCGAGTGAGGTTTCGCGTGCGCCGTGGGCGTAGGCCTGGAGTTGGGCCATCAGGTATTGGGGGGGATGGCCAGCCAGCGGCGGCAGGCTGGGATTGCGTTCGCGTCCTTCTTCCCCATGGCAGGAGGCGCAGGACTGGATGTTGCGTTCCGAAAGCCCGTCGAGGGCGATTTCGCGCCCTTTGTCCACCAGGTCAGTCGGCACGTCGTGCGGGCCGCCCGCCGGTTCCATTTCGGCGTAATAGCGGCTGATGGCTTCGATTTCGTCGGCGTCCAGATTTTGTGCGATCTGCGCCATGGTGGCGTTCGGGCGCAGGCCTTCCCGGTAGGCTTCCATCTGCTCCACCAGGTACTGCTCGGGCAGCCCCGCCAGACGCGGGAATGGCGGCTGCGACTGACCCTGACCCTGTTCGCCATGGCATTGAATGCAGGCGGTCGCCCCGCGCTCGTTGCCATCCTGTGCGATGCGTGCCCCGAGGTCCTGGTCCGCGCTGGCGCTGGCCGCCAGAAGACCAAACAAGGCCGAGGCGAGGGCGAGCCCGGCAGCCGGGCCGAGAGGCGGGTAGACACGTGTCATACGCAAGCGAGGTCATCGGTGGAAGCGTGATGAATAATCGTAGCCCGTATACGGCCCTATTGCTGCGACTGGTGCCACGGGTTGGTGGACGCGGGCGGATGCTGCGCAGGCAGGATGGGCCGTGTGGCAAGGAAGGCCCGCCCTGCAGCGCCGCTCAGACATGGGTCAATCCAGCTGGATGCGACCAATGGTGCCCGTGTCGGCCCCGAACCAGATCGTGTTGCTGGGGCCGTGGTAGGTGATGTGGCGCACGATCCCGCCACCATCGGCGAGCTCCAGTGCCGGCAGAAAGGTCTCGGTACTGGGGTCGAACGCGATCAGCCGGTTGGGCGAGTGGGCCGTCTCCGAGAACCAGACCCGCCCCTCGCCGTCGGTGGTGATGGCGTAGGGGGCACCGGCCGCTCCGCCCGGCGTGATCCATTCCTCGATCTCGCCGCTGGCAGGGTCATAGGCGCCGAGGTAGCCATCCGCGAAATCGACATACCAGACGCGGCCGTCGTCGGTCACCGTGGGTCTGCGCGGGCGCGCGTCGTCGCGCGGCAGTTCGATCTCCTCGACGGCTTCGCCAACGCCCGCCACTGTGGCGAGCTTGTGGGTGCCGAACAAGGTGACCCAGGGCTGTTCGTTGCCATCCAGCATGAGTCCATACGGGCGGGAGCCGTCGGTGGGCACCTCGTGCAGCGTGATGTCCCCGCTGGTTACGTCGAGATATCCGATCTGGTTGCCGTGCTGGACCGTGAACCAGATGTTGCCGTCCTCGGTGAAATCCATGGTGTGCGGGTCGCGTCTTCCTTCACCTGGCAATTCGAAGCGTTCGATCTCGCCGGTTTCCGGGTCGATGCGCCCGATGTGGTCGGCGCGGTTTCCGGCATACCAGGCGCCGCTTTCGTTGGTGATGACCGTATGCGGACCCGCGCCGGATTCCAGGTCGAAGCGTTCGAATTCCCCGGTTTCGGGATCGAGGGTCGCGACGTAGTGGCCTGTTTGCCCCACGAACCAGACGCGCCCATCGGGGCCCATCCAGGGGTCGCGCGGGCGCGTATTCGGCCAGGGGACCTCCCATTCCTGAATCGAGCCAATGGGTTCGGCATCGTCCGCCGCCATCGCGGTATGGCCCATGGCCAGGGCCGGAACCGCCAGTGCTGCCGCCACGAATCTGAACATGTTTGCCACTCCTGAACGGCTCACTTGCCGAACGTTGGTTATAGCACCTGGAGGAATCGTCGTTGCCAGGAGCGAAGGGCAGGTCGGCCACGGGAGGCAGACGCCACCAAACCCGGTTACGCGGTAGACGGCCCGCGTGACGGAATGGTTCACCGGGCGATCGCCCGCCCCGTCGCAATGCCGGGGACGGGCCGGGTGGTTGGGGTCAGGCGCGGTCGGCGCGAACGCCCGGGTGGGCGTGTCGGTGGTAATTCGCTCGATCTGGGATCACGTTGCGGATGCCGCCACGGGGGTCTTCCACATCGCCTTCGTAGCGGGGCAGCACAATCACGTGCAGGTGATCGATGCTGCGCCCGGCCATGCGGCCGTCGTTGTTGCCGACGGTGTAGGCATCGGGCCGATTGCCCAGAAAGGGGAGTTCCAGCACGCCCTCGATATGGTCCTTGGGGCGCTCGCTCAGGTCCTCGCGGACCAGCATGCTGCGGTACAGGCTGGCCAGGTCGGTCGACTCGATCACCCGGCGTACGCCATGAACGGCGTCGAAGTAGTCCGACTGCTCGTCCTCGTTGAGTTCGAACAGGGAGACCACGTGCCGCCGCGGGATGACGAGGGCATGTCCGGGGTTGACCGGGTTGGTGTCGAACAGGGCGACGAACGAGCGGTTCTCGTAGATGAGGGGATCGGCCAGTCCGGCCGCGACGCGGCAGAAGTAACAATCCTTGTTGGCTGCTGTGGCACTGGTCATCGAACCGCCTGGTTGATCGGTTTGTTTTGTAAGTCAACGATCTTACTGGATTTTCACTTGTTCGTTCTCCTGCGGCCGATGAAGTTCACCTGGCGGTATGCCCCGGTCGATGCTCTTTAAGGCGCCTTTCGCGCGCGGTTTGCATCCACCGCGCTTGACGCCCTGCAAGTCACCACGTAAGTTCCCTAGCATTGTAAGGGGTTTTTGCGGTCCTTCCTTCGAGCCCATTTGCGGCCAGACCCATCATCCCCCGATACGTTTGTCGAGGCTGTACGCCCCGCGCCAGCGGAGGCCGCGCGCCTTGACCGTCGCGCGGATGCGCGGCGCCAGCACAAACCGGATGCCCGGATTCGCGCCGGGCGGCCGTGTCGTGTCGACAGCCTGCCTGTCGGCCGCCGCGGGTGCCCGACGTTCCGGATGTTTTGTGTCACGACGTATCGAAGGGGGAGTCCATGTCCATGCCATTTTTCGGCCTCGTGTTTGCGCTGCTGTGCGGCGTTGCCGCGCTGGCCTATGGTCTGTTTTCCATCCGCTGGGTGCTCTCGAAGTCGGAGGGGAGCCAGGAGATGCAGCGCATTGCCCGTGCCGTACAGGAAGGCGCATCGGCCTACATGAAGCGGCAGTACACGACCATTGCGGTGGTCGGGGTGGTTCTGTTCGTCGGGTTGTGGCTGGTGATCGGCGTGGGCTCCGCGATCGGGTTCCTGATCGGTGCGGTGCTTTCGGGTGCGGCGGGCTTTATTGGCATGCACGTGGCGGTGCGGGCCAACGTGCGAACCGCGGCGGCCGCGAAGTCGGGGCTGGAAGCGGCGATGGACGTGGCCTTCCGCGGGGGCGCGGTGACCGGCCTGCTGGTGGTCGGGCTCGGGCTGCTGGGAGTGGCAGGCTATTTCGCCGTGCTCTGGTGGCTCACACCCGAGGGCGGCGACGTCGGGCTCTCGCCGCTGGTGGGGCTGGCGCTGGGCGGCTCGCTGATCTCGATTTTCGCGCGTGTCGGCGGTGGTATCTTCACCAAGGGTGCGGATGTCGGCGCGGACCTGGTGGGCAAGGTCGAGGCGGGCATCCCCGAGGATGATCCCCGCAACCCGGCCGTGATCGCGGACAACGTGGGCGATAACGTCGGGGACTGCGCGGGCATGGCCGCGGATCTGTTCGAGACCTACGCGGTGACCATCATCGCGACGATGATCCTGGGGACCCTGCTGATCCCCGAGCTGGGGCTCATGGCCTCGGTGTATCCGCTGGTGCTGGGTGGCGGGGCGATCCTCGCGTCGATCGTGGGCACCTTTGCGGTCAAGGCGCGCGAGGGCTCGGAGATCATCAAGGGGCTGTACAAGGGCCTCATGGTGTCCGGCGGGCTTGCTGCGGTGGCCTTCCTGCCGATTACGCTGGTGCTGGTGCCGGACAACGCGCTGGCCACCAGCATGGGCATCGAGAGTGGCGCGGCGCTGCGACTGTATGGCGCGGCACTGGTGGGCCTGGTACTAACCGGGGTGATCATGGTCGCCACCGACTACTACACCTCCACGGTGTTCCGTCCGGTCCGCCATCTGGCCGAGGCCTCGACCACCGGGCACGCGACCAACATCATCGCCGGTCTGGCGCTGTCGATGAAGGCGACCACCGCGCCGGTGCTGGCGGTCTGCGCGGCGATTCTGGTGGCCTACGCCTTTGGTGGTCTGTACGGCATCGCCATTGCCGCGACCACCATGCTGTCGATGACCGGGATCATCGTGGCGATGGATGCGTACGGCCCGATCACCGACAACGCGGGCGGCATCGCGGAGATGGCCGATCTGCCCTCCGAGGTGCGCGAGACCACCGATGCGCTGGACGCGGTGGGTAACACGACCAAGGCGGTTACCAAGGGGTATGCGATCGGCTCGGCCGGGCTGGCGGCCCTGGTGCTGTTCGCCGACTACACCCACGAGCTGGCGCGCCACACGGGTGGTGTACACAACTTCGAGCTCAGCAATCCGAATGTCATCGTGGGCCTGTTCATTGGGGGGCTGGTCCCGTTCCTGTTCGCCGCGATGACCATGGAGTCCGTGGGCCGGGCGGCTTCGGGGATCGTGAACGAGGTGCGGCGGCAGTTCCGCGAGATCAGCGGGATCATGGAGGGCACCACCAAGCCGGACTACACCCGGGCAGTGGACATGCTGACCAGCGCCGCAATCCGCGAAATGATCCTGCCCTCGCTGCTGCCGGTGCTGGTGCCGGTACTGGTCGGCGTGTTCCTCGGTACCGAGGCGCTGGGCGGGCTGCTGATCGGGACGATCGTGACCGGTCTGTTCGTGGCCATCTCCCAGACCGCCGGGGGCGGGGCCTGGGACAACGCGAAGAAGTACATTGAGGATGGACACCATGGCGGCAAGGGTTCCGAGGCACACCATGCCGCCGTGACCGGCGACACGGTCGGCGACCCGTACAAGGACACCTCGGGCCCGGCAATCAACCCGCTGATCAAGGTCATCAACATCATGGCGCTGCTGCTCGTGCCTGTTCTGTAGGGCGTCACGAACCGGAAGGAGAACCGACATGCCGACAATCCGCGTGCAAATGGCCCCGGATCTGGAGTTCAACATGGAACTCGACGTCGAGGGCGTTGATTGCGACAGCCGCGACTGGGACGTTCAGCAGCACAAGGCCGAGATCTACGCCGAGTTCGAGCGGCGGCTCAAGGCCGCGTTTCCCGAGGGCTTCAAAATCCATACCTTCGAGTTCGGCCTGGCCTGCAAGCCGCGCTAGCGGAGGGGGAGAACACGCACATCGGCGTGTTCTCCCGAACCGCGGGGTGGACCTTGGGGCGAGCGCGCGGCGTGTTGCCCCCTGACACCATGCACAAGAGCCGACTCGGAAACCTCGTGATTGACTGCCGGACGCAGGATCTGGCCGCCCAGGCGCGTTTTTGGGCCAGTGCACTGGGCTTCCCGATGCCCGAGGACTTCGATGCGGCCAGTGGCTTCATCCAGCTCGTCACGCCGCCCGGGGAGGTGCAGGTCATCATCCAGCGCGTGGATCACGATCCGCGCGTGCACCTGGATATCGATTCCGACTCGATCGAGGCCGAAGTCGCGCGTTTGCAGAGTCTGGGCGCGACTGTTGTGTCCCGGCACGAGGCCTGGGTGGTGATGCAGGCACCCAGTGGGCATCGTTTTTGTGTGGGTAGCCCCTATCGGGGCGGCTTCGAGCAGGGAGCCAACACGTGGGAGTAAGGTCAGAGTAGTAGGGCCCGGGCCTTGCGGGAGATACGTGATGGCAACCATTCGGCAGAAACTCGTTCCGCACCTGTGGTTCGACCACCAGGCCAGAGAGGCGGCCGAGTTCTACGCCTCGGTCTTCGAGAACTCGTGGGTCGAGAGCTCGGTCACCCTGGAGGGGACCCCGTCTGGCTCGGTGGAGGTCGTCACCTTCTTCGTACTGGGGCAGGAGTTCCAGGCGATCAGCGCGGGCCCGCTGGTCCCGTTCAACGAATCGATCTCGTTCATGGTCAAGTGCGACACGCAGCAGGAGATCGACTACTACTGGGACAAGCTGACGGCCGATGGCGGGCAGGAGGTGGAATGCGGCTGGCTGAAGGACAAGTTCGGCCTGTCCTGGCAGATCGTCCCCACAGTGATGGACGAGATGATGCAGTCTGGTGATCCGGTGGCGCTGGCGCGGATCACGCAGGCGTTCCTGAAGATGAAGAAGTTCGACATCGCGGCCCTGGTTCGAGCCTTTGAGGGCCGGTGAAATGGACGCCCGCGGGCCCAGGATGGCCGAGGTACTGCACCTGACCGTATCCATCGCGCGCACTCCCGCGGATGTCTATGCCTTTGCCGCCGATCCGAGAAACCTCCCGTTATGGGCCGAAGGGCTCGCCCGCTCGGACGTTCGGCAGCAGGGGGATGCGTGGGTCGTGGAAGGACCCGCTGGGAGGGTGACGGTGCGGTTTGCACCGCCCAACGATTTCGGTGTGATGGATCACGATGTCGAGCTTCCCTCGGGCGTGATTGTTCACAACCCCATGCGCGTCCTGCCGAACGGCGAGGGCAGCGAGCTGGTGTTCAGCCTTTTCCGGCAGCCGGGGATGTCCGACGAACAGTTTGTTGCGGACCGGTCCGCGGTAGAGAAGGACCTGGACCAACTGAAAAGTCTCCTGGAAGAAAACCCGGCCCTTCCTAGTCGGGACGGAGCCAGCGGGTAAACCAGTCCGTTGCCAGATCGGCCGCCTGCTCCAGGGTGCCCGGTTCCTCGAACAGGTGAGTGGTGCCCGGGATGATCGCGAGTCTGCAGGTGGCCTGCATACGGGCCTGCGCCTGACGGTTGAGCTCGATCACCATGGTGTCGTCGCCCCCGACAATCAGCAGGGTGGGCGACGCCACCCGCGGCAGGGCCTCGCCCGCCAGATCCGGTCGCCCGCCGCGGGAGACGACGGCGCGGATGGTATCGGGGGCCGCCCCTGCCGCTTGTAATGCGGCCGCCGCCCCGGTGCTGGCGCCAAACAGGCCCATCGGGAGCCCTGCGAGTCGGGGTTGCGAAGCGGCCCATTCGCAGGCCTGTACGAGCCGTCGGGCCAGTAGCGGGATGTCGAACCGGTTCTCGTAGGTGCGATCCTCGATCTCGGTCAGGAGGTCGAACATCAGCGTGGCAAGATTGGCTGCCTGCAGCACGTGGGCCACCTGATGGTTGCGCCGGCTGAGGCGGCTGCTGCCGCTTCCATGCGCGAACACGACCAGCCCGGCGGGCGCCTCGGGCAGGCCGAGGATCCCCTGATGGGGATGCCCGTCCAGGGCGAGGGTTACATCCTGTTGCTCAGCGCGAGACATCGGGTTTGCGGGTGCGGTGGGCGGTGGCGAGGAGGTCGATCACCTCGTCGTCCGAGGTCTGTTCGAAGGATTCGTAGTAGGAGCCGACCGAGCCCCGGTAGTACACCGGGCGGTCCAGGGTCACCACGTGGTCGACCTCGGCCTCGAGCAGCTCCGCCGTATCGGCCGGGGCCACGGGGATTGCCACGACGATCTGGCTGGGGCGGCGTAGCCGGGCGTCGCGGATGGCTGCGCGCATGGTCAGGCCGGTGGCAATGCCATCATCGACGATGATCGCCAGTTTGCCGGCGACGTCCGGGGCGGGCGTGGTGCAGTACAGTTCGCGCCGTCGCCGGGCCTCGGCACGTGCGCGGGCTTCGGCGTGTTCCAGCCATTCGGGGTCGATGCGTTCCTCCTCGCGGCGGTTGCAGACGCGCTCGCCCTGTTCCGGAACCGCGCAGATCGCGTATTCGGGGTGGAACGGGTGGCCGATCTTGCGCAGGATCAGCAGATCCAGCGGCATGTCCAGGTGACGCGCGACCTCGGCCCCAAGCGGGACACCGCCGCGCGGCAGGGCATACACCACGCCGGGCTGGCCACGGAAGCGGTCCAGCGCCTGCGCGAGCCGCCGGCCGGCGTCGGTACGGTCCCGAAAACGCATGGGCCCTCCGATCAGTACGCAATTGAACTGACCTGAAGTGTAGGCCCGAGAGGGCAGGAATACGGGGAGGTCTGAGCAAAATAGGAGACCTCGGCGCGGCCCCTCTTGCGCTGTTCGGCCTAGCGGATCTCGAGATTGTGGTAGCGGATCACGCGGTCGAGTTCGGCGGGGTGCAGTTCCAGGCTGTAATTCAGGCGCAGGCGTTCGATCAGCTCTACACGGTGGCTGGGCGGTGGGTCCATCTGCTGGATGAACTGGCCGACGTCCTCGACGACCGCCCAGGGATAGAGCAGCCAGCGCCACTCGCGGACGGTGTGGCTGCGGAAGTCGGCCGGACAGGTGGTCGTGGTCTTTTCGTGCAGGACGGCGGTACGCACCGCCTCGGGCTTGAAGGTCTCCAGGTAGGGGCGTGCCGCGGTCAGGGTATCGCCGCTGTCGTTGACGTCGTCCACTAGCAGGACGCGTTCACCGCGGACCTCGCCACTTAGCGGCACCGTCACGGCCGCAGCCTGCTTCTTGCGGGCGCCGGAAGTGTAGTGCTCCACCTTGAGGCTCAGCAGTTTGTGGACCTGCAGGAAGTCGCACAGAAATCGCGCTGGCATGAAGCCGCCACGGGCAATGGCGACGATCGAGTCCGGCCGGAAGCCGCTGTCCAGGACCTGGCGGGCGAGGGTGTCCGAGGCGTCGACCACCGCGTCCACACTGATCAGTTCTACCGGCATCTTGCGGGCTTCAGACATCGCGGGCGCTCTCCATCGCGGCTTCAGCAAGGATGTTATCGGCCGACCAGAAAGAGCAAGCGTGCGATGAAGGCGATGGTCAGGATGATCCATCCGATGGGATAGGGCAGTACGCCGGTAAAGAATGCGGCCAGGCTGGCGACCAGCAGGAGGCCAAGGATAAGTAACGGGGTGTCCATACCGGTAGGATTGGGGGATGCGGCGTTGGTTCGCAGACGAGGCCTTCGAGGGCAAGCGAACGGAACGACGGGCCCTGGCGCCGGACGATTGAGAGAGGCTTGATGACTCAGACTAGTAACAATCCCGTCCACTCCCTGGAGATCGGCACGGTTCGCCTGCCCGGGGGCGGAACGATCGGGATGACGCTTTGCCCCGGCAAGTGCGAGCCGGGTGCGCCCGGTGGCCAGCGGGACCTGGAGGCGGATCTGGCAGCGATCCGGGACTGGGGAGCGACCGCCGTGGTCACGCTGAACCAGGGGCATGAACTGGACGCGCTGGGGGTACCCGAGCTTGGCGAGGCCGTGGATGCGGCGGGGATGGCGTGGCTGCACCTGCCGATCGGTGACATGGCGGCCCCGGATCGCCCATGGGAGTTGCGATGGGGCGAGGTCGGCCCCGAGGTGCACCGGCGGCTGGATGCGGGTGAGGGGGTGATTTTTCACTGCGGTGGCGGGTTTGGCCGCGCGGGGACGATTGCGGCCTTGACGCTGATTGAGCAGGGCCTCGCTCCCGAGGAGGCCATCGCAACCGTGCGCGGGGCGCGCCCCGGCGCGATCGAGAGCCCGGACCAGCAGCGCTATTTGTTGAGCCTGTCCGCTACCGGGGTCTAATGATCCGGGCGTGGACGCTGCCGGTCTGCGGTTTTTCGCGGTGACTTCTGCAGCTTCGCCTCCACGTTGTCGATGATTTCCCGGCTCAGGGTCTGGATCAGCGGTTTGGCCGCCTGGCGGACCGTCTCTTCGAGCAGCGGATTGTCCAGCTCGTACTCCAGACGCAAGTGAATCGTCGTCCCGTCTCTCGCGGGTGTCAGGTAATAGGTGCCGCGATTCTGCACGCCGGTCAGCGATTGCCAGGAAAAGCGCTCCGGTGGTTCCGATTCTGTGATCTCGACATCGAAATTCAGAGGGATGCCAGCGATGCGGACGACCCATCGGTAGCGGCCCTCCCCGACGCGCGCTATGGTTTCGATGGCCTCGCTGTAATGGACGAACTCCTCGACCCGCGTGATCAGGGCGAATACATCGGGTCGGTCCGCGCGGATGTGGGCCTGGTGCTCGATCGTGGGCATGGTCAGAGACGGGGTTCGGAGGAATTCGAGTATGCAGGGAGGCAACCCGGTATGCACCACGTGCCCCGTCCCGGGTGGTAGTGGTTGCGAGGCGCTTTCCGGGAGCTACTGCGCATGAAGGTGCTCGTGATCCTGGGCCACCCGCGTACCGACAGCCTGTGCGGCGCGCTGGCCGCGGCCTACCGTGATGGCGCCCGGTCCTCCGGGGCGGAAGTCCGCTCCCTGGAGCTGGCAAATCTCGAGTTCGATCCGCACGTTCACACGCCTTCGCCGAATGAGCAGGCGCTGGAAGACGACCTGGACGCAGCGCGCGAACTGGTCGCCTGGGCCGATCACCTCGTATTCGTCTTCCCCACCTGGTGGGGCACCATGCCGGCGCTGCTCAAGGGTTTCCTCGATCGGGTGATGACGCCCGAGTTCGCCTTTCGCAGTTGCGAGGGCGGTACCGGATACGAGGGACTGCTGCCGGGCCGATCCGCACAGCTGATCACCACGATGGATACCCCGGTACTGATCCATCGGTTGCTGTATCGCCAGCCGGGGATCAACGCGATGGCGCGGGCTACCCTGGGCTTTTGCGGCATCCGCCCGGTGCGCTCGCTGATGCTGGGCTCGGTGCGCGAGGCTGACGCCCGTCAGCGCGAGGTGTGGCTCGAGCGTGCACGACAGGAAGGGCTGCGCCTGCAGCACGGGCGCGAGAGCCTGCGCGAGCAGGCCGCCTTCAAGCTGGGGGGCTGGCTGCAGGCCCTGCGCCTGCAGTTCTACCCGATGACCTTTGTGGCCTACACCGCAGGGGCCCTGGCAGCGGCCCCGGACGGTGGTGTGCTGCGCAATCCGGCTTTCTGGCTGGGCTATCTGTGCCTGTTCCTGCTCGAGGTGGCGACGGTCCTGGTCAATGAACGGGTGGATTTCGGCTCCGATCGCCAGAACCGTTTCTACAGCCCGTTTACCGGCGGGTCGCGGGTGCTGGTGGAGGGGCGGCTGTCCCTGCGCGAGCTCAACGCCGGTACGGCGGTGGCGCTGGGGGGCTTCGCGGCGGCTTTTGCCGCACTGGTCGCCGTTGCGCCCGGCGATGCCGGTCCCATGCTGTGGGTGACGGGTGTGCTGGCGGTGCTCGCGATCGGGTATACGGCGCCGCCCCTGAAGCTCAGCTATCGCGGGCTGGGGGAGGTGGATGTCGCGCTGACTCACAGCCTGGGCGTGTTGCTGTGCGGGTATGTGTTTCTCGCGGGGGACTGGACGGACCCCTTGCCCTGGTGGCTGAGCCTGCCGCTGTTCCTGGCCATCATCCCGTCGATTACGCTTTCCGGTATACCCGATCGTGAGGCGGACGCCGCCGTGGCCAAACGTACCCTGGCGGTGCGACTGGGGAATGGTGGTGCCCTCGTTGTGGCGCTGGTGTTCACCGTTCTGGCGGCGGTTGCCGGAGCGGCATTCCACCTGACCGGTTGGGCTCAGGGGGCCTATGCAGGGATTGCCTATTTCGTCGTGCCGCATGCGGCGTGGCTGACGTGGCTCCTGTGGCGCGAGCGGCAGCGCGGGGCACCCGGCGGACGTATCGACGGGCTGATGGCGGTATCGCTAGCCTATGTCCTGTGGTTTGGCCTGGTGCCGCTGGTGAATCTCGCCGCGGCTTGAGTAAGTGGATTCCGGCCTCCGGCTGATTCAGAGGCCGGGCGGTGCGGTGTGGAGGATGTGAGCGATGTTGGGACGGCTGTTAGCGGGTATTGCGGTTTTGGGCATGTTGTCGGTGCCGACGGTTGCGGACGAGCGCGAGGCGTTTCATATCGCGGGTGATCAAGACGAGGCGCCGTATGGGTACATCAACCGCGACGGGCGCTTTGTCGGTCACTACGTGCAGTTGATGCAGGAGGCCTTTGCCCACTTGTGGGTGCCACTGCGCCACGAGCCTTACGAATGGGAAGAGGCGCAGCGCCTGGTGAAGGAGGGCAAGGCCGACGCGATCATTACCACCATGACGCCGGAGCGCGAGGAGTATCTGATCGCGAGCGAGGTCGCCCTGGCAGAGCCGGAATGGGTGGCCTTCGTGCGTGAGGATCACCCCGAGCGCGATGTGTTGCTGGCCAAGGAACGCCTGGAGGACTTTGCCGGCTACCGCGTGCTGGACTACGCCGGGAATGGCTGGGGCAAGGCCAACCTGGAGGGCCTGGACGTGCAGCGCGAGGGCACACTGTCGGAGAACCTGCGCCGCCTGGCGGCTGGCGAGGGAGACGTACTGATCAACATGAGCGAGGTGACGGAGCACACGATCCGGGAGCTGAAACGGGCCTACCCCGACGAGGCGAATGCCCTGGATCGACTGGTCGCCTCCTCGAACGTGCTGGATGTGACCTCGATGCGTCTGCTGGTGCGCAAGGACTCGCCACATGTGCATCTGGTGCCGCGTATCGACAAGGTCCTGCGCGAGCTGGGCATCTGACGCCTGCCCGGAAGAGGTGTTAATCCTGAGGGGTGATGCGAGGGGCAGACCGGCTCTCGCCCCGCCAGTCGAACAGGGTCTGCAGAATCGGTTCGATCGCGGGCGGGTATTCCGTCAGCGGACCGGGAACCAGAAGACCTCGATGGGAGGCCTCCAGGATCAAGGGTTCGGGGTGTCCCTCCAGTGACAGGGCATCGATCGGCACGACCCCGTCTCCCAGTCCTTCGCTGGTGCCCTCCCACCAGTCTTCGATGCGTTCGGGCAGATCCTCGATACCGAGCTGCTCGCTCAGGGACTGCAGGCTGGCTTCCATCGCCGGGGTGGGCTCGGGTACCACGCCGCCGATGATCCGCACGGGAATGTCCTCTGGCCAGGGGCGCTGATTCAGGTCCGCCAGAAACTCGCTGCCGGGCCGCAGATCGATCTTGGCCGCGCCCGTGCCGTCGCGCAGGCCAGCGAACAGCGAAAAGCGCTGCTCACGTATGTCGGCCAGCCATTCGCGCACCTCAAGCCAGACACGCAGGCGTGCCCAGTCCGAGCCCTGGTTGGGGGTGGCGACCAGGATCACGCCGACAATCGGTGGTCCTTCGACCCCTGGGTCTTCGCCCGCCGGGTGTCGCCAGCGGGTGACAAAGTCCCGGATCACCAGCCCACCCATGCTGTGCCCCACCAGGATCACGGGCTGGTCGGTCTCCAGCGTTTCCCAGTACTCGGCCAGGAGATCGGCGCTGTGATCAATCGCCTGGTCGTTCGGATAGCGAAACTCCCAGCCGTTGATCCCTGCGGTATCGAGGGCGGACGCCAGCGTGTCCCAGATATCGCCGGGCTCGTCGAGCCCGTGCAGCATCACGACTTCGGGGGGGGCGCTGTCATCGAATACCGTGGATCGCGGGACAAAGCCGCGAAGCTCGTCGGGCAGTTCCATGACCTCCGGAAACCATTCGTGCAGGCGGTCCTGGACCTCCACACGCAGCTCGCGCTCCTGCTCCGGGTGCTGTTCCGTCCAGGTCACCCAGGCGATGAACGCGAGAAGCGGCAAGCCGAACAGGACGGCGGCGGCGTACAGCCGCTTGCGGGAGAGTCTTTGGCGGCGCGGGTGGCGGTTCATATTCCCTAACGATTGAGCATGCGGGGGTGGATCGCAAGCCTGGCGCGGTGTCGGATGTGGCGAACGGGGCACGGGGTATGCGAGGCGTGATGTGTATCATGCCCCGTACGATTTTTGTCGGAGTGTCCGCATGCGTCATTCGCCGCTTTTGTTGTTGCTGTTTCTGCCGTTCTTTCTCTCCGCCTGTGCGGGCCTGGATGTCCGCGACTTTGGCCTGAATGGGGAGGGGAGTGGTGGTGACCGGGCGGAAGACGCGATCCGCGAGGCCCTGCGAGTCGGCACCGAACGGACCGTGGAGCGTACGGGGCAGGAAGACGGCTACTGGGGCAACCAGGCCATCCGGATCGGTCTGCCACAGGAGTTGCGGCAGGCCGGGGATATGCTGCGCAGCGCCGGGCTGGGCAGCCAGGTCGACGATCTCGAGCGGCGCATGAACCGGGCCGCCGAGGCGGCTGCACGGGAGGCAGCCCCGGTGTTCGTGAGCGCGATTCGCGGCATGCAGCCGTCCGATGTTCACGCGGTACTGCGCGGTGATGATGATGCCGCGACTCAGTACCTGCGCGGTGCGTCCGAGTCGGATCTGCGCGAGCGCTATGCGCCCGTGGTCCGCGAGCACATGGAGGGCGCCGGGGTGTACCG
Organism: Thioalkalivibrio sp. K90mix; assembly: GCF_000025545.1. Taxonomy (NCBI): domain Bacteria; kingdom Pseudomonadati; phylum Pseudomonadota; class Gammaproteobacteria; order Chromatiales; family Ectothiorhodospiraceae; genus Thioalkalivibrio; species Thioalkalivibrio sp. K90mix. Next base: position 1,497,707 of record NC_013889.1, on the reverse strand, counting down.
GGTGTACCAGCCGCTGCGCGATGCGGCCCGTCGTATCCCCGGCCTGGCCGATCTGGATGTGGATCTGGATCGCTATGTGACCGACCACGCACTGGACGGTCTGTTTACCATCCTGGCGGACGAGGAACGTCGCATTCGCGAGGACCCGGCCGCGCGCACGACGCAACTTCTGCGGGAGTACTTCGGCCCAAGCTAAACCTGACGCCGAGCAGAACGGTGGGCCCCGTGGCATTGCGCCTGGGGCTTTTTTGCAGGTGAAGGACCTTGTCGGTGTTGACCGAGGCGGGGAGTGGGTCGGAGCGACACGGGTCGGGGCGATGCATGTGTCTGAATGACCCACTTCTGGATGTGATGGAGTTCCATTCGGTCAAGGCATCCAAGTGCGGGAACCGCATGAGGGCGCGATATGCAGCATTCAGGACAAGTTGGCACGGAGGCTGCAGCGTTTCAGACCAGACGGCCCGTGCATGGCGACGGGCTATCGCAATCCAACCGATCTGATGAAGCAGGAGGCGCAGCATGGGACACAAGACCGCTACCGCATATTCGATCGCCCTGGCTTTCGGGCTCGCATTGGGTGGCACGGGCATCGTGGCGGCGGATGATCCGAATGTGTTCGAGCAGGAATGGACCGATGATCCCCAGATGTCTGCCGAGGACGTCAGTGAGAGCGACCTGGAAAGCTTTCTGGCCGCCGCGGAAGCCGCCCAGGACATCCGCGCGGAATACGCAGATGACATCGCGGAAGCAGAAGGCGAGGAAGCCCAGGAGCTGCGCGACGAGGCCAATGACGAGATGGTCGCCGCGATTGAGGATGAAGGGCTGACCGTCGAGGAATACCAGGAGATTGCCTACCTGATCGATAACGACAGCGACCTCGGTGAGCAATTCGCCGAGATCGCGGAGGGTTCGTAACCTCCGGGAGTACTACGCCCGATATCTCCCAGGACCCCGGCGGCGCCGCTGTGCCCGCCGGGTTTTTTTACGCGCGTGTTGCCTCCGGCGTTGGGGGATGGTCCGGATCGACGTTGTCGATCATCAGGAGCGAGGGGATCTGGTCTGCGGTCAGCGGCCGCGCAAAATAGAACCCCTGAATCAGATCGAAGCCGAGTTCCTGGCCGCGCTCGACCTGTTCGAGGGTTTCGATGCCCTCGGCGACCATCTTCAGCCCGAGGGAACTGGCCAGCAGTACGATGCCTCGTGCGAGATCTTCGGCCGAAGGGTCATGACCGAGACGGGACACCAGCTGCCGGTCGAGTTTAAGCGTGTCGATCGGGAAGCGGTTGAGGTAGGCGAGGGACGAATACCCAGTGCCGAAATCATCGATGGCAAGATGCACCCCCAGATGTTTCAGGGCCTCGAGGGCGGGCTCGGCATCCTCCAGGGCGAGAACGCTCTCGGTGAGTTCGATGGTTAGCAGTTCAGGCGGCAGGTGGTGGCGATTGAGTGCCGACGCGACGTCGTATGCGAGCTCGGGGCGAACCAGGTCCCGGGCGGAGAGATTGATCGCGGTGTACCAGGGTCCGCGGCCCTGCTCCCGCGCGAGGGTCGCCCATTCCTCGGCCTGCCGGCAGCCTTCGGCGATTACCAGTTCGCCGATGTCATGGATCAGGGAGGAGTCCTCCGCCACGTCGAGAAAGTCCGCTGGAGCGAGTTCGCCGTGTGCGGGGTGCTGCCAGCGAATCAGCGCCTCGACCCCGACAAAACGGCGCTGGCGGAGCGAATAGATCGGCTGGTAGCGCAGAAAGAATTCGTTGTGTTTCAGCCCTCGGCGGATGTCGAACTCCTGGCGCATGCGCCGGAGCTCTTCGGTGACCGGGTGCAGCGCGGGAATGACCAGCCAGGCCATCAATTGCCCGATGCCGACGAAGAAGGCAGTGCGCGTCAGCCAGCGTTCCGTCTCCTGTGCGGTAGCGGCCGCGACATCGACATAGGTCAGCGGACCGGCGAGTACGCCGGCCACCAGTGCCACGATGAGGGCGGCGCCGGGACCAAAGCGCGCGGCGGCAAACAGGATCGGCACGTAGTAGAAGTGCGGCACGATGCTGTCGGCGCCACCCGCCAGGTACGGCATTAACCAGGAGATCAACAGGCCGGCGACGATGATCAGCGTCGCGGATAAAAAGGACATCCCGACCCAGGCGCGAAGCGTGGTTCGAGCCAGATAGTCGGAATACCGGATATTCGCGGCCAACGGTTGTACCGACTCGAACCTGGACATCGCGAGGCATCCTTTGGCCTTCCTGGCCGGCGTTGCGCCCTGTCGGGGCAGAGCAAGTATGGCGGTGCGGTCGCGGATCCTCAGCGATAACCGCCCTGGCCGTTATAGGCAGTTGTAAGCCGTTGTTCTGGAGTGTAGTTCATAGGAACAGGAAAGGGACGCCCTGGCCGCTCAGCGATCGGTCCGGGTGTCCTGGTTTGAGGCCTCGGGGACGCGGCGCGGAGTGGGAGGCCTCGCGCCAAGGCCGCCAGGGACACGCTGGTTGAATCGCGTGTCCGCGCTCGAGTCGCTTTTGCGTGCGTTTAATGCGCGGTGACTGTCGTGCAGTCATTCTGCACAAAGGAGCCGCAACGCCGTTCCCACGCCCGTTTCTGATAACAACGGGCGGCCGAGCCCCTGCTTTCAATGGCGCGCGGGGCTTCGGCCGTCAGGAGCAACCCGCGGCCCGGATGGTTCTGCATGGCGGATGTGCGTGGCCTCGTGCAGGCCGGGTCAGATGCGCGGGATCGAGGAAACCGATTGAACAACATGGCTGGCGCCTTCGCGAATTTCGGCCATGATCTGCTGTACCGACAGGACCTGTTGGCGCCCTTGTTCCGCCACCTTGTTCACAGTGTCGATACGCTCGGCGATCGCCTGGGTGCCTTGCAGGTTGCCATGAATGACCTCGGCGATCTGACTGGTGGCGTCGCGTGTATCGGACGCGAGCTTGCGGACCTCCTGTGCCACCACGGCAAAGCCGCGCCCTTGCTCGCCGGCACGCGCGGCCTCGATAGCGGCATTGAGGGACAGCATCTTGGTGGTCTCCGCCACGCTGCGGATGGTCTCGATGATTGATTCGATGCTGCGCGCCTCGGCATTGAGTCGATCGATCGCCGATTTGGTTTCGGCCACATGCTGGCGGATCTGTTCGGAGTTGGTCGCGTTGGCCTCCAGCGAGGCCTCCCCACGTTGCGCGCCATCCGCCGTTTTCTGGGCCATTTCGCAGGCGATGGCGGAGGCCTCCCGGGTGCGCTCGGCCATGTGCACGCTGGCGGTGATGTCTGTGGCGAACTTGATGACCTTCACGGTGCGGCCCTGGTCATCGAGGATCGGGTTGTAGGTGGCCTCCAGCCAGATCTCCTCGCCGGAGGACTTGAAACGGCGGAATTTGCCGCTCATGAAGCGCCCGCCGGCGAGGTCTCGCCAGAAATTCGGGTTCTCGCGGTAGAAGGCGTCGTCGCAGAACATCCGGTGGTGCTGGCCCTGAATGTGTTCGAGCGGGTAACCGACGGCCTGCAGGAAGTTGTCGTTGGCCTTGAGGATGGTGCCGTCCGGCGTGAACTCAATGACCGCCTGGGAGCGATCCAGCGCCTCGAATACGGCTGCCTGGTCGTGGAGCGTCTCCATCTTGCCGGTCACATTCGATGCGATTTTGACGACCTTGTACACCTCGCCCCGGGCATCGCGTACCGGAAAGTAGGTGGCCTCCAGCCAGATGGTTTCGCCAGCTCGCGTGACCCTGGGGAAGGTGCCGGCGTGGGACTCGCCCGCAGCCAGCTGCTGCCAGAACTGCCGGTATTCCATGGAGCGAACATAGGCCGGGTCGCAGAACATCCGATGGTGCTGGCCGATCACATCCTCGCGGGGGTGACCGACGGTCTCGAGGAAGTGCGAGTTGGCGTCGAGCACCGTACCGTTCGGCGCAAATTCGATATAGGCGACGGCATCGCGGACGGCCGCGAGTATCGCCGTGGCGTCGTCGCGGGAAACCGCAAGGGGTGCCCCCTGGGTGGGGAGCCGGGTGGCATTTGCACACATGGGCACATCCTGAGCGGTTGGTTGATGACGCCCTATTGAACTCCATGTACATACATTGTACAAGATCTGTACATAAAGAAAGTTCGAGGGTGCAGAAATGGAGAAAAAGAACAAGACCACATTGCCGGTGTACCGTGCGAGCGCATGGGTAGCGCCGCTGCTGGTTTTTTCTGTACTGCTGCTGGCGGGTTGCGCCACTACCTTCCCGGATCCTGATGACGACCGGGCTTTCGCGGACGGGATGACGGCCCAGGAACTGTTCGACCGGACCATGGCCGCTCACGGCGGGGACCTTCGCGAGTACGACGGCGACCTGAACCAGGCTACGGACGGGGAGTGGGGGCGAATGGTGCAGCGCGTGCAGCCGCTGGTGGCGGATGGTGGGTACCGTGGCCAGGGCGAGGAGCGCTACCGCCCGGCGGACGAGCTGTATGCGGTGCATTACACGGGGCCGGAGGGCACCAAGACGGTCATCCGCCAGCGTGACGAGATTCGCGTGTACTACAACGGCGAACGCAGCGAAGACGAGGACCGGATTCGTGCCACGGCGATGACGACCGATGCCGGCAAGCTGTTCCACTATGGGCCGACCTTCGTGAAACACCGGGCGACATCGATGACGCGGCTGGAAGATCGCCGTGAGGGTGGCGTGGACTACCGTCGCGTGCTGGCCACGATCCAGCCCGGTTTCGGCAAGGCCGACGAAGACCAGGTGGTGATGTGGATCCACCCCGAAACGGATCGCCTCTACCGGGTGCACATCACCCTGACCGGCTTCGAGCCGACCCGGAATGCCCATGTCGATACCACCTTCCTGGAGTACGAGGAGGTCGGACCGTATACGCTGCCATCGCGCTTCGAGGAGCGCGTGCTCGGGCCGATTCGGCTGTTTGTGCACGAATGGTGGGTGACGGGTCGTGACCAGGACCGTGGCTGGACCGACGATGATGTCCGGGGGGCGGAGTTCTCCGGCGCGGCTGCGCGGCCGGCAGGAGAGTAGGGACGCCTCGCCCCTGGTTACTGGAGCAGGCGCAGGAAGGTCTGCGGTAGCGCGTTGGCCTGAACGAGCACGGCGACTCCGGCCTGTTGCAGGATCTGGGCGCGCACGAGGCGGGTGACCTCGGCCGCGTAATCGGCATCCAGGATACGGCTGCGGGCGGCCGCCAGGTTGTCACTGGTAATGCCCAGGTTGGTAATCGTCGACTCGAAGCGGTTCTGGATGGCCCCGAACTGGCTGCGCCGCGCGTTGACCGCGTCCAGTGCGGCATCCAGACGTGAGAGGGCATCGCTGGCCCCTTGGCGCGTGGTCAGGTCGACATCGTTCAGGCTCCCCCCGGTTTCGGTGGTGGCCGGCAGCCCGAGCGTGTCGATGGCGGTCTCACCCGAGATCGTCAGGGTCTCGCGGGCGATCAGATTCAGCCGGCCGTCGTCGGTCAGGACCGCGCGTCCGGTGGATCCGAGGGCGCGGTCGATCGCGGCCGTCAGTTCCTGGGGCGTGCGATAGTGGCCTGCAGGGATCTCCACCGGGTCGCGCTCGCCCACACGGATGAAGAAATCCTGATCCACCTCCAGCGGATCGCTGGCGAAGGCGGCCTCCAGTTCGCCGGAATAGGCGCTGGCAATGGCACCCACGAAGCGGTTGCGCATGCTGTCGCCGAGGTCGATGGCGAGCGTCTGCCCGGCATTGGGGCCGATCTGGAAGAAAGCGGTGCCCATGGATCCGTCCAGCAGTGAACGGCCGTTAAAGGTTGTCTGGGTCGCGATACGGTCGTTCTCGGCCAGGAGCTGGCGAACCTCGCGGTCGATGGCGCCACGATCCGAGGCCGACAGGGTGGCGTTGGCCGCCTGTACCGCCAGCTGGCGGATACGTTGCAGGTTGCCGGTCATGGAGCCCAGGGCGCCCTCGGCGGTCTGGGCCAGCGAGATGCCGTCCTGCGCGTTGCGCATGGCCTGGTTCAGGCCGCGGATCTGGGTTGTGAAGCGTTCGGAGATGGCCAGCCCGGCGGCGTCGTCGCGCGCCGAATTGATGCGCTGGCCCGAAGCGAGGCGCTGAAAGGCCGTCTGCAGGGCGGCCTGCGACTGGCGCAGGTGGCGCTGGGCATTGAGCGACAGGAGGTTGGTGGCAACACTCAGCACCTGGGCCATTTTGTCGGGTCTCGCGCGCCACAAGGGCGATCCGGCGAAGGGCCAGATTCCGCAGCCGGAAGTTCCCGTCTACAGCTGCTTAACGGCCGCGTTTGAGGAAACTTGAGGGCAGGGGTTCCGGTTAGATACGCCAGGTGGTGGGCCCTGGCGTGCACATCGGCGCGTGTTTGCTTAGGCTGCGCCGATTGGACTGGATTGGAGAAGGGTATGGCCGATACGCAACCCGAACGCAGGCATTCGCTGTTCTGGCGCACGCTGATCGCGATCCTGCTCGGGGTCGGGCTGGGGATCGTCTGGCTGTATGTGACCGCCCTGCTGGGGCTCGGCGGCGGGATCGACTTCATGCCCGGACCGTTGGCCCGGACCTTCGAGTGGGGTACGCCGCTGTTGCTGCTGGGCGGTGTCGTCGGGTTTGCGCTGGGCTGGCGGCGGGTGGCGGCTACGCTGTTCGGCCTGGCGGGGGTACTGCTGCTGGCGGCCCTGGCCTTCGAGGGGGCACGTGTGATCCTGCAGGACCCCGAGGCGCGCAGCTACGAGCACCAAATGGCGCAAACGGCGCGGGAAGGGGCGCTGCAGATCGCCGAGTGCGACAACGGCGAGACGCTACTGGTGCGCGAGGACCGAGTGACGTCGGAGGGGGTCGCCGTACTGCAGATCCAGCGCATCCATGTGGATGGGCGTCTGGACCCGGAGTTGCTGGCGAGCACGGGAGTAGGGTTTACGCCGACTATTAGCGAGGGCATGCGACCGTATCTCGATGGCTCGGTCGAATGTGGCCTGGAAGGCTTTTCCAGTGCTGGCGAGGTGCTTGGCCGGTTGGAGGCGTTTATTCAGGAACATCTGCCGCGGCACTCCAGTGCCGTGGCGCCGGTGGAGCCGGAGTAGCTGCATCGGCATTGGGCTGGCGAACGCGGCAAGTCCAGTAGATACCGTGGAATTCGAGCATGGCGGCTTCGCCCTTGGTCCAGAACACGATCTGCTCGCCGGGGTTGGCGTAGCGCGCCCCGGAGGCCACCTCGGTCGCCTGTAATACGGCCCTGGAGCGGCCAAAACGCAACTCGGCCTCGTTGCCACTGAAGCTCGCCATCAGGTTCGGGCCACGGTCACAGCTGTAGGGCACATCGCGTGCCTGTTCAGCGGTCGGGGGCAGGGTGCCGCAGGCCGCCAGTGCCAGCGTGGCGCTGATGACAATCCAGGTTCTCACGCGCCGGTGCTCCCGCGGGAAGAATGGACTTTTCATCATACGCGTAACAGGCTGGCGCACGTGAAGGAACACTGTGACTCCGGGTTCGAACCGTTATAGTGAGGGCCCGGCCCCGTCAGGCGATTACGCTTTGTTTCCTCGCTGGTTTCTGGTTGTCTACCTGCTGTTTGTCTGCGTCCTGGTGCCGGTCTACGCGGTCCAGTATGGCTGGCTCAATTTCCTCTGGCTGTCCAATCTCGCGCTGATCGCCGGGTGCGCGGCGGCGTGGCTGGAGAGCCGGCGTCTGGCGAGCATGCTGGCGGTAGGCGTGGTGCTGCTGGAGATGGGGTGGGTGATCGACTTCCTGCTGGGGCTTGTGTTGCTGGGCAACCCGCCCTTCGGCTTTGTCGCCTACATGTTCGATCCGGAGATTCCGCTCTACCTGCGGCTGTTTTCCCTTTACCACCTGCCGCTGCCCTTTGTCCTGCTGTGGATGGTCTGGCGCCTGGGGTACGACCCGCTGGCGGGGCGTTTGTGGATACTGGTGGGCTGGGCCGTCTTGCTGGTGTCGTACCTTCTCTCGACCCCTGAGGCGAACGTGAACTGGGTGCTTGGACCGTGGGCGCGCCCTCAGGAGCTGGTGCATCCGTACGTGTGGCTCGCAGCCCTGATGGCCGGCTGCGCCCTGGTCTGGTGGCTGAGCCATCGCATGCTGTGGTGGGGCATGGGTCGTTTCGGGCATGTTCATCCGCGCCGGGAAGATGAGCGCGGTTGATCTGACGCAGTGGGCCCCGGCCCGGGACAGGCGATACTCTCCCGGGAACGCTTTTTCGAGGATCGCGCGCGCATGACGCTTTTCTGGGTGGCCCTGGTGCCGTTCGTGGTGCTGTTTGTCTGGCTGGTGCCGCTGCGTCGGCCGGCCTACGAGGCCGCGCCACTGGCGTATCTGGCGACACTGATCATTGCCCTGTGGGTCTGGCAGATGCCGGGGGCCGTGCTGGGTGCCAGCCTGCTGGATGCGGGGGTGGTGTTTGTCGAGGTCATGCTGATCGTGGCCGTCGCGCTGTTGGTGCTGAACGTGATGATCGCGACGGGCCACATGGATGCGATCCAGTCGGTGATCGCCAGTGTGTCGCGCGACCCGCGCGTGCTGGCGATGTTGCTGGGGTGGGGCCTGGTCGGATTCGTGGAGGGTATCGCCGGGTTCGGGACCCCGGCCGTGCTGGCCGCACCGCTGCTCGTCTATTTCGGGATGAAGCCACTGAAGGCCGTGGCGATCGCGCTGATCGGCAACAGCACGGCCGTGCCGTTTGGCGCGGCGGGCACTCCCGTGGTGATCGGCTTCGCGGGGCTGGGGCTGGACGATGCGGTGGTGCAGGAGGCGGTGGTTCGCACGGCATTCATTCTGGCGCTGCTGGCCGTTTTTATCACCACCTTCATGATCTGGGTCACCACGCTGGGCGAAGAGAAGGGGCGTTTTCGCGAGTTTGTGCCGTTCGCGGTGCTCTCCGCACTCGCGTTCGGTATTCCGTATGCCCTGGTGGCGTGGCTGATTGGCCCGGAACTGCCCTCGATCGTGGGGGGCATCGTCGCGATGGGGGTCATCGCGCTGGCAGCGCACAAGGGCTTTCTGCTTCCCGCTGGGCAGCGCAGCGCCGAGGCCGATCCTGCCCCGATCGGGCGCGTGCTGCTCGCCTTCGTGCCGTTTGCCGTGATGTCGGTGTCACTGATCGCTTCGCGCACGGTGATGCCGCTGCGCGAGGCCCTGCAATCGGTGCGCTGGTCGCTGGGCGAGTTTCAGGGGGTGGAGCTGGGGCAGAGCCTGGCCCCGCTGTACACGCCTTATTTCTACTTTGCCCTGGCGCTGGTCACCGCGCTGATCTTGTTTCGCGTGGGGCGCGCCGCGCTGGGCGAGGCCGTGGTGGCCACCGGGCGCAAGCTGCGGGTGGCCGCGATTGTGCTGATCTTCATCATCGCGCTCACCCAGGTCCTGCTGATGTCCGAGCTTAACGCGGCGGGGCTGCCCTCGATGCCTCAGGTACTGGGGCAGGGCCTGGCGGAGTGGCTGGGGGGTACGTTCGTGCTGTTCAGCGGATTCCTGGGGGCGCTGGGGTCGTTCATGACCGGAAGCGCGACGGTCTCCAATCTGCTCTTTGCTCGTCTGCAGGCGGATACCGCGGAGGCGTTGGCGTTGTCGTTACCGTCGATTCTCGCCCTGCAGTTGATCGGCTCAGGTGTGGGCAACATGATCTCTTTGCACAACATCGCGATGGCGGCCGCCGCCTGCGGCCTCCAGGCGCGCGAAGGGCAGGTGGTGCGGGAGACGATTGTGCCCGTGGTCGTGGTCTGTCTCGGGGCCGGGTTGCTGGCTTTTGTCTGGTAAGCCTCCGGCCCCGAGTACGGTTCAAAAGTTGTAGCCAAGCCCCAGGGTGTACGCGAATGCGCCGTCGCGGAAGGCATCTTCGGCATCGCTCGAGCGGCGGAAGAACCACTGGTATTCCACGCGGCCCAGCACGTTGAAGTGGTCCAATGACAGCGGACACCCCAGTTAAGCCACACTAGATGGGTAACTGGAGGTGAATGTGAGCAAGCAGAGACGAGCGCGATACAGCCGGGAGTTCAAGGCCAACGCGATTGCGATGGTCGAGAGCCAGGGCTATGGCTGCACGGAGGCGGCCCGGCGGCTCGGGATCAACCGGAGCATGCTGTCCCGCTGGCAGCGTGAGGCGCGGCGCAAGGCGGCCGGCGAAGCCGTTACTGAGCCGGCCTCGAACGGTCAGGAACAGGAGTTGCGGCGGCTGCGCGAGGAGAATCGGCGGCTGCGGGAAGAGCGGGCCATCTTAAAAAAGGCGGCGGCCTTCTTCGCCAACGAGTCGGACTGAGATATCGGTTCATTGAGGCGGAGAAGGCGAACCATGCGGTGACCCTGCTGTGCCGGACCCTGCGGGTCTCCCGGAGTGGATTCTACCAATGGCGCCAGCGCGAGGATGCGGCTGATCCGATCCATGCCGAGCTGCTGTGGCATGTGCGTTCGGTGGACCAGCACTTACGCCACCGAGCGGGGAGCCGCCGGATGGCATATGAGCTGCGCCAACGGGACTTTGCCGTGGGACGGCACCGGGCTCGGAGCCTGATGCGGGAAGCCGGTCTCGAGTGTCAGCAGCGCCGTCGGCGGTGGATCTCGACGACCGACAGTCAGCACCGCTTACCGGTGGCCCCGAACGTGCTGCGGCGCCAGTTCCGGGCTGAAGGGCCCAACGAGATCTGGGTGGCCGATATCACGGCGCTGTGGACCTTCGAAGGCTGGGTCTATCTGGCGGCGATCCTGGACCTGTATGACCACCAGGTCATCGGTTATGCCCTGGCCGACGGCATGCCGGTGGAGCTGACCCTGGAGGCGCTGGAGATGGCGGTCCGGCACCGGCGACCGGCGCCGGGGCTCATCCATCACTCGGATCAGGGTAGCCAGTATGCCGCCACGCGCTACCAGGAACGGCTGGATGCGTTGGGCTTCGTGCCCTCCATGAGCCGCAAGGGCAACTGCTGGGACAACGCGGTGATGGAGCGCTTCTTCGGCGCACTGAAAAGCGAGTGGACCGACGCCCGGACCTACCGTACCCGCGAGGCCGCCCGACTGGATGTCGTGGAGTACATCGAAATGCAGTACAACAGCGTCCGACCCCACACGGCCCTGGGCCAACTTACCCCCCGGGAGTGGGAAAAGGCTGTTGCTTAGAATGGGTGTCCGTTCTCACTTGACCAGAACACGTAGGTGTTTTCCAGGACGTAGTACTTGAGTCCGCCCTCCAGACCGGCAAAGCCGCTGTCGCGGACGCCATCACCGTAGATCACGCCGAGACTGCCACCCCCGAATGGGCGCAGGCGGCCGTCGCGGGTCTGCAAATTGGCATAGCCGCGGGTCGATCCGTTCCAGAAATCATCACGCAGCGATTCGCCCTCGATACTGGCGTAATTGACGCTTTGGCGGACCCCGAGGATGAAGTGGTCGCGCAGGTACCATCCCATCTCGCCGGACACGCCGAAATTGGTGTTGTCGAACTTGCGGTCGCTGCTGCCGGTACCGGACAGCGAGAACTCGCGATCGCCCTGAGAAGGACCGAAGTTCGCTGCCGATCCCTGCTGGGCCTGCGCGGCCGCCAAGGGAAGGGCACCGGCCAGGCAGAGCGTGAGCGCCAGTAGTTTTTTCATGATGCAGGCCTCCGTGTTGCACCCCGTCCAGGCTGGATCGCGGGCGTCTCCGGGGACAGGCGCCAGCGAGGCCGACGCTTGTCCCTGCGGACAGATTGCATGCGGATACCGGTATGGTTCTGTACGGCGGCGCACACAGAAGCCGCTCATTGCTAAAGGAAACACTGATCCATGTGCACACTCGCGTTGGCACCCCAGGTTGTCCGAGACAAGGCGCGCTGTGCAGCGGGTAGTGGTTCTACCCGCAAGCGGTGCAGCACAGGATCGGGGCCCCCGGGGTACCAACCCCACAGTCCAATAAACGATGGGGCGCGGCCGCCCGTTGTTATCAAAAACGGGCGCGGGAACGGCGTTGCGGTTCCTTTGTGCAGAATGACTGCGCGGCGGTCACCGCGCCTTGCTCGCACGCAAAAGCGACGAAGCAGCGAGCGTGTACATGGATCAGTTTTTCTTAACGGAAACCGAGAAAGCTCAGGATTACCAGCACAATGACGACAAAGCCGACGATCCAAATGATGTTGTTCATCATGGGTAGATGACCTGACTGGGTGGGTGGAGGCTCCAGTGGGTCACACGAGGGAGTGGGAAGTCTGTGCGTCGTCGCACAGACGCCCCCCGGGCCGTCTGTCTACGCTCGGGAGTGGATCAGCACTGTCGCTGGTCAGCGACTAGACGAGGATTGCAAATGAACTGGGATATCGTTAAAGGGAACTGGAAGCAGTTCAAGGGGAAGGTCAAGGCTCGCTGGGGGAAGTTGACGGACGACGAACTCGACACCGTGGCCGGCAAGCGGGAAGAGCTGGCCGGCCGCATTCAGGAACGCTATGGCGTGACGAAGGACGAAGCGGAGAAGCAGCTGGCGGAATTCGAGAAGAAGATCGACCGGGATGAACACTGATCGAAGTAGCCCTTTGGCGGCGTCGCGGGACTAGTACTGGGACGCCGCCGGTTCGCCAAGGAGTCGCGCATATTCGCTTGCGATCACCCCATAGCACTCGCAGCTGCGATTCTCGAGCCCTGGGCGGTCCAGAATGACCAGGCGGCCCCGGTGGTAGGTGATCAAACCCGATTTTTGCAACCTCCCGGCGGCCTCGGTGACTCCTTCTCGCCGCACCCCCAGCATGCTCGCAATGAGTTCGTGCGTCATTTTAAGTTCCCGGTGTGGCGAGCGGTCGTCGCTTAACAACAGCCAGCGACAAAGCTGCTGCTCCACCGAATGGTGTCGATTGCAGGCGGAGGTCTGTGCGATTTGCGTGAACAAGGCCTGCGTGTAGCGCAGCATGAGTCGTTGCAGTTCGCCCGCTTGGGAAAAGGCCTCGTTGATGATGGTGCTGCGGATTCGATAGGCGTGCCCAGCCATGCGTACCGTGGCTCGGGTCGGTGTTGTGTAGCCGCCCATTAACAGGGAGATTCCAACCAGTCCCTCCCGGCCGGCCACCGCGATCTCGCCCGATTTCCCATCCTCCATCACACACATCAAGGCGATGATGGCTTCGGTGGGAAAGTAGACGTAGTGGGTCTCCGACGGACCCTCATAAAGGCTGGTGCCCAGTGGCAGCAGGACCGAATTCAGATGTGGGTGCAGCGATTCGTATTCACTGTCCGGCAGGGCCGCGAGCAGTCCATTGTCGAGGGGCATTCGCCCGATCGGTCGGGTTAAGGGCACCGGTGGGTCCGTTTGTTGATCGAGAGAGTTCGAAGGTCCGAAAGATTCGGATTATGAATAGCTTAAGGATAGCCCTTCGAGGTGGGTCAAGCCCCGTATCTCCGACTGAAATCTTCCAGACCGGCGGACCATTTTCGCGTTAAGGCACTTGGCGTAGCGACGCCCAACGTTTGGCAACGGTCAGGTCGCGGTGGAGAGGAGCCGACCCGAGGGAGGCGATGTCCCTCGGGTCGGGTATAGCCAGCCCTAGTCGCGTTCGTACTCGGGCGCTTCTTTCAGGGTGTCCTCGTCCATGTCGATGTACAGCTTGACCTCGTCGCCTTCGGTGGAGCGGTCAATCCGGTCCCAGGCGATTGCGATGTCCTTCTCGCCCATACCCAGAACACCGCCGGTGCCGATTACGACGGCGATGATCCGACCATCCTGGTCGATGACGAGGTCGTTGATCTCGCCGATCTCATCATCGTCGGTCCGGCTATGGATTTTCTTGTCCATCAGATCGGAGGCATGCAGTCCCTGCGCCGGCATACGGTCAATATGAGGGGCATCATGACGTTCTTCGGCATCGCGCTCCTCCATTGCGTTGCGGTCATTGCCGTTCATCTCGTGTTCGCCCGCCATGGCGGCGCTCATGCCAAAGGCGAGGACGGGGATCATCGCGGCTGCGAGTTTGAGTGAGGTGCGTTTCTTCATGGTTATGCTCCTTGAAGGGGCCGGCGTTGACGCCGAGTTACTGTCAAAAGTGGTGTACGGGGGGATTGAGGAAGGCGGCGTATCCGGCTGGAATGGAAGTGCGACCAACCAGCCAGCCAGAGGAGATACGCCAACATGGCTCACGATACGACAGAGAACCCGAACGGACCAGAGGACCCGTTGACCGATCTGCTGCGCCGCGGGGCGCGGGATCTGATCCAGCAAGCGGTGGAGGCAGAGTTGCGGACGTTCATGGAGACCTACGCGGAGGATCGCATGCCGGACGGTCGCCGGGCGGTCGTACGCAATGGCTATCAGCCCCAGCGCCGGGTTCAGACCGGCATCGGCGATGTACCGGTGCAGGTGCCGAAGACCCGGGATCGGTCCGGCGGTGGCCGGCACTTCACGTCGAGCCTGCTGCCCCCGTATCTGCGCCGGGCGCGCTCGGTCGAGGAGCTGCTGCCCTGGCTCTATCTCAAGGGGGTGTCCTCGGGCGACTTCCAGGAGGCGCTGAGCGCGCTGCTGGGCGAGCAGGCCCAGGGGCTGTCGGCCTCGACACTGGGCCGCCTCAAGCAGCAGTGGCTGACCGAGCACGCCGAATGGCGCGAGCGTGATCTCCGCGCCTACCGCTACAGCTACTGGTGGGCGGACGGTATCCACTTCAACCTGCGCGGGGAGGACGACGAACGCGCCTGTGTGCTGGTCATCATCGGGGTCCTGCCCGACGGGACCAAGGAGTTTGTTGCCCTCGACGACGGGATGCGCGAGTCCGAGCAGAGCTGGTACGAACTGCTGGTGCGCCTGCGGGATCATCAGGGCCTCGCGAACGGCCCGAAGCTCGCCATCGGCGATGGCGCGCTGGGCTTCTGGAAGGCCCTGGCCCGGGTCTACCCGGACACCCGCCGCCAGCGCTGCTGGGTCCACAAGACCGCCAATGTGCTGAACCGGCTGCCCAAGCGCAGTCAGCCCAAGGCCAAGTCCGCCTTGCAGGCGATCTGGATGGCCGAGACCCGCGCCGACGCCGAACAGGCCTTCGACGCCTTCCTGACCGCCTACGGCGACAAGTACCCGAAAGCCGCCGAGACGCTGGCCAAGGACCGGGAAGACCTGCTCGCGTTCTACGACTTCCCAGCCGCGCACTGGCAGTCGATCCGGACCACCAATCCGATCGAATCGACCTTCGCCACCGTGCGGCTGCGCACCGACAAGACCCGGGGCTGCGTGACCCGCAACACCGTCTTGAGCCTGACGTTCAAGCTCGGTCAGAGCACGCAGAAGCGCTGGCGTCGGCTCCGGGGTTACGAATGGCTCGACAAGCTCGAGCGCGGGGTCAAGTTCATCGACGGCATCGAGCAGACCGAACCGACCAACGACGAGGCATCCTCCATCACCGACCGGAGCGCCGCCTGAACCCGCCATCGCTCATACACCAGACTTGACCATAACTCGTTGACGCCGGAGGTCAGTGTCACGCTCATCGCCAGGGTTTCGCCCCGCACGATGCATACGCGTCCCCGATCATGTGGTCGGTTGCAATGTCGGTCTGTACGCCGGACCACAAATGGCCGCAATAGGGACCAGGAGTGCGATGAACGTTGGGTTATTGGCAGGACGATTCGAGCTGTGCAGGCAACTGGATGTTATCCGCCGGTCGTTTGCCCGACGGGGTGCTAGGCTCAGCAGGAGGGCCGGCACGCAAGCGCCCGTCGATCCGAGAGACGCCGATGACGCTCGTCCAGAACCGTGGCTTTCGTAGCCAATGCTTTTGGCTTGGCTTCGGGGGACTGTTGTGGCTGTTCCTCTCCATCCCCGTTTGCGCCAGCTCGCAGACGTTGTCTCATGCCGGAGTCTTTCTGCAGGGCAGCGATGCCCAGGGTCACCTGGTCCCTTGGCGGCTGCCGGGGTCCGGTGGGCCGGAGCCGCCGTGGGGCAGGGAATCGATTCCGCCCCAGGGGACACGGAATGCGTTTGACCGGTTGGATGATCAGGATGCCGGCCGGCGTGTGCTCTACCAGGACAGGCCAAACCTGCCGAGCGAGCACGCGGCACGCGTGGAACTCGATCAGGCATGGTGGTACCGGATTGCACTGATCGCAGGCGCTACCTTGCTTCTGGTGACTCTGCTTCTGCTGCATTACGTGCGCGTAAGCCGCCGTCTGCGGCAGGAGGCCGCCCTGCGCCAGGAGGTTGAGGCAACACTGCGTCAGCAGCAGGAGGAACTGGTGCGTCTGGCCAGTACGGACGCCTTGACGGGGGTGTGGAACCGCCAGAAGTTCAAGACCGAGGCGGAACACGAGGTGGCTCGGGCGGAGCGTTACAATCTGCCACTTTCGTTGATTTTCCTCGATCTGGACTATTTCAAGGAGGTTAACGACCGCTACGGTCATGCGACGGGGGATGCCATCCTGCGGGAGATGTGTCAGCGGCTGCAGGCGTGCCTGCGCGAATCGGACCGTCTCGGCCGGTGGGGCGGCGAGGAGTTCCTGATTCTCGTGCCGCACGCCGACTCGGACCGTGCAGCGTTGCTGGCGGAAAAACTCCGCCAGGCCATTGCGGACACACCGGCGGCCCATGGCCAGCCGATGTCGATCAGCCTGGGGGTGGTGTCACGCGAGCCCGGAGATGCCCTGGAAGATCTTGTGCGCAAGGCGGATGCGGCGCTCTACCGCGCCAAGGCGCGTGGTCGAAATCGTGTTGAGGTCCACCGCGCGGATGGAACGCCAGACGCTTTGTGAATCAGGTGGCCGTGAGTGGTTCCACGCGTAGCTCCACGCGGCGGTTCAGGGCGCGCCCATGTGGCGTGTCGTTATCGGCAATGGGGCGGTCCGGTCCGTAGCCGATCGCAATGATGCGCGCCTCTCCGACACCATTGTCGTGCAGGTGACGCCCGACCGACAGTGCCCGTTGTTCCGACAGGTGCTGGTTGTAACCGCGTGCACCGGCGGAATCGGTATGCCCGGCGATCGTCACCAGGCTGGCGTCGTACTCTTCGAGCACCTGCCCCAGGGCATCGAGGGTGGATACCATGTCCGGGTGAATCTCCGCGCTGTTGGTCTCGAAGGCCTTGGCGCCCGGAAATATCAGGGTGATGATTCGCCCTTCGCGTTCCATTTCCACGTCGTGACCCGCCAGCTTCTGGCGCAAGCGTGCGGTCAATACGTCCATATAGAAGCCCACCCGATCCAGGGCGACGGATTCATGCCCCTCGTCCAGCAGGTGCTGGCGACGTGCACTGACGGCGTCGTCATCGCGCGCCAGATAGACCGCGTTCCGGGGCGCCGCGTGAGAATCGTCCCGGTGGGCGGTATCGCGAGCGTCGCGCGCCGGCTCGCCGTTGGCGTTGGCGGCTTCGTCAGGCGCGCGTTCTCCCTGGGTGGGAATGACGTTACACCCGGTCAACAACAGTGTCGCGACGATGGCGGCAAGCATGTTGTGGCGAATAATCGCGTTCACTTCGAGTCCCCGGCTTGTTGGCACCAATCACGGAATGCGCGCGCTGAGAGGGGGCGGCTGAAGCGATAACCTTGCCCGAATCCAACCCCTTGCTGGCGCAGCCACTCGACCTGATGCCTGGACTCGATGCCTTCGGCGACGATGTTCAGCTTCAGCGAGCGGGCCATCACGATGATATGGCTAATGATGTTGCTGGTCACCGCTTCGTGGCCAATGGCGTCGGCAAATGTTTTGTCAATCTTGAGGGTGTCCAGTTCGAAGCTCTCGAGGTAGGCCAGGCTGGAGTAGCCAGTGCCAAAATCGTCAATGGCGATGCGATGGCCGCGGGCGCGCAAATCCTGGATTCTCTTGCGAACGTCATCCGTGTTAAGCAGCGAGCGCTCTGTAATCTCGAGTTTGATCGCGCGGGCCGGCACCTTGGCACGCTCCAACTCGCGCTGGAGGGCTTCGCTAAAGCGAGTCGAGGCCAGATCCTGCCCGGTGATGTTCAGGTTGACCGGGCAATCGGGCCGCTCGCGCAGTTGTGGCCCCAGCTCGCGGAGAACACAGCGCAGGATCGCGAGGGTCAAGTCGGTTCCCTGTTCGGTATCTTCGGCCAGGGGCACGAAGACATCCGGGCCAATGGTTTCCCGGTTATCGCGCCGCCAGCGCGCCAGGGCCTCGGCACCCTGGCAGGCGCCTGACTCCAAATGAACGATGGGCTGAAATACCACCTGCAGCTGGTCCTGCGCGATGGCCTGGCGTAGCTCCTGAGCCAGACTGAGCTGGTGGCGGAAATAGCGCAGGATCAGAAACAGCCACAGCCCAACCAGTAATAGGCCAAAGGCCCCGGCCCCGGCCAGCGTGGGCAGATAGCGCTGCCAGAACTGCGCCATCGGCTGCACGGCGATGATGTCGATGGGCAGGATCGTGTCCAGCGACGACCGGCTGACCAGCCGCTGTTCGGCGCGATCCACCGTGAGTCCGGGTGCGAATGACTGGGGATCCGGGACTTCGGCACCCGGGGGATGGGTGATCATCGGCATGGACTCGACCCAGAGCCCGACTTCCTGATCCTCCAGCATGCCCGGGTTCACCAGCAGGCGCGGATCGATGGCCACGTCGTGCTGGCCATAGCGCATCAGGAAGAGTTCTACGCCGCCGATTGCCGTCGTGGGGCCGGGCCACCAGGCCACCAGGCCGCTGTCGTAGATACGGCTCGCCTGGGGGGGGGGTGAGCGCATCGCCCTGGACAAAGCCGGCGCCGCATTCGCGTTCTACCGCTCGCCAGTAACCCACAGCCCGAATATGGGGCCGCGAAATCGCGGCTTCCTGCAACTGGTTGAGGTGCTGCGGCGAGCAGGGAGTCACATCGAGGGCGTTGAGTTCGTCGAGCAGGTCGCGCGCGTCGAGGATCGCCTGCTCGGTTTGCTGGCCGAGCTTCTGCGCGAGTTCATCCAGACGCTGTTCCTCCGCGACCACGGAGCCCTGCCAGAGATACCAGCCCAGGAGGAACAGCGGTAGCAGGAGCCCCAGGACGGTTACGCCAAAGACGGCAAACAGCAGCTTGTCGCGCCGTGTAGCCATGGCGTTCCATCCTCCGCGAGCCCCGAATAGACGGGATTTCAAGAGTGTAGCATGGGGTTATTGGGATCCTGCCGCATCCGGGAGGATGGTGAGAAGGATGGCCACACCGTGAGGAATCACGATGAACAAAAAGGTCGCTGCGAGGGAAAAATCGGGGTTGTCACTCAGCCAGCACGAAGGCGTGTCGGTGGCCTGCGACTGTTGCTCGTGCGAGGCGGAGCCCTATTGGTGGGAGGTTGCCGCGGAAATGGGGATCGATCCGCAGTCGGACAAGCCGGACCGGGCGGCAAGTGCCGCCCGGCCGGGAGGTGATTACTCGACCTCGACGGAGCCTTCGGCACCGCCTTCAGCGCCGGCTTCGGCACCACCGTCGTCGCCTTCGGCTTCACCGCCCGCACCGGCTCCGGCACCTGCATCGGCGCCCACGCCACCACGGGCATCGTCGTCCTGACGAACATCACCGCTGGCGCCGGCACCGCCGCTCGCGCCAGCACCCCCCTCGGCACCCGGGGCCTGGCCTTCGGCCGCCGCACCGCCGGCGCTCCCGCCACTGGCTTCGCTGCCCATTTCGGAGCCGCCGGCGGCTCCACCGCTGGCTTCGGCGCCGGTCTCGGCGGCGCCTTCGGCAGCCGCACCCAGGTTTTGCGCCTGTGCGGTGGCGAGACCACCCAGCGCGAACATCGAGGCGAGGGCAAAGGCAATTGCAGTCTTGCGATAGCTATACATCAGTACAACCTCCTGTTTCGGATTTAGGAACGGTACTTCCGTGCCTCGCGACCGACCGATCGGCCATCGGCTCGTGTCGGTCTGCGTGTACAGGTCTAGCTCCCCGGGCAGGGGAACGAAAGGGGATGGGCGGGAAGGTGCGAACGCCTTCACTGCACAGACGGGAGGAATCGTACGTCGGTCAAATTATTGTCCGGTACGGTCAGTCGGTCGCGCTGGATGCGCAATGGCCAACGGAGCCTGCCGCGCAGATGCGCCCATCAATCCAGATGGCGCGGTCCAGTCGAGCCCCTTCCAGCCGGGCGTCGGTCAGATCCGCGCCGGAAAGGTCGGCATGGCGCAGGTCCGCATCTTCCAGACGGGTGCCCCGGAGTCGAGCGTTCCGCAGGTCGGCACCAGTTAATTGGCCGCGTGAAAGATCGGCCCCGTCCAGGCGGGCTCGGTCGAGGCTTGCGTAGCGCAAATCGGCATCCGCGAGTTGCGCGCGTTCCAGCCGCGCGGCGCTCAGGTGGGCGTCATACAGGCTGGCACCGGCCAGGTCAGCTCCGCGCAGCGCAGCGCCGGCCTTGTTGCAGTAGTTCCAGTTCACCGAGGGCCCGGGTGGCGCATTGCAATCCGGTGCCGGCGTGATTTCCTGTTGCAGCGCAAACCAGACCAGCAGGCCCGTGGCAAGCAAAAGCGCAATGCCAGACAGGATCCAGGGGCGTGGACCCTGTACCCATTGCCGCCAGGGAAATGGCGTACGGTCGAGCAGGGCGGCCCATAGCTGGCGATGGCTCAACGTCTCCAGGTTCTCGGGAC
Source organism: Thioalkalivibrio sp. K90mix (assembly GCF_000025545.1). NCBI lineage: Bacteria > Pseudomonadati > Pseudomonadota > Gammaproteobacteria > Chromatiales > Ectothiorhodospiraceae > Thioalkalivibrio > Thioalkalivibrio sp. K90mix. The sequence goes on along the minus strand of NC_013889.1, from coordinate 1,477,244 downwards.
AGCGGCGGTCGCCCTTGCGCTGCTCGCGGTAGAACGGTTCCGATGCCCGCGAACGGCGTTCCCGCAGGCGTTCGTCCTCGCGCAGCCGGGCGCGCTCCAGGCGTTCCTTGCCACCCGGGGTGTTGGCCAGACGCACTTCCTCGGGAATCAGGTGGGGGCGTTCGGCGATCCGTACCCAGAACTCCCGGTCCTGGCTGATCTCGTCCTGTTCGGTCAGGCGTCCCAGGATCAGGAAACGGCCGATCTGGCGCGCCGGGTAGGGCCCGCAGACGCCATCCGGGCGGCGCAGGAACCAGCGTTCGTGGCGCACGGCCTCGGGCGAGGAGGCGGGCGGGTCCGTGGACCCGGTGGCCGCGTCCGATGGATCGGAAGGCTGCGTGGTCATTGTCGGGCGCCCTGATCACGCGTGACAGAGTCGCTGGGTAGCCAGTCCTTCAGGTGCTGGCGCAGCTCGGCGGCGCTCGGCTGGGCGGCCTCCAGGATCAGGTGAATGCGGTTGAAGTGGAGCAGCTGCGCGCCGCCGGTATCGGGGGCCAGGTAAAGGTCCGGTTGTTCACGCCGCATCATCTCGCGGATCAGCGATTTCTGCATGATGCTGAAGGTCTTGAACAGGAGGTCGGTCAGCCCGGGGGGTGGCCGGTCGGTGGCATTCCATGCGCCGGATACGTCGACCGCGATCACGATGTCGACCTTGTCGCGGAGTCGGTCGTACGGCAGTGGATTGGAGGCCCCGCCGTCGATCAGCAACCGGCCGTCGTCCGACGGTACGGGCTCGAACAGACCGGGCACCGCCATGCTCGCTGCAATGGCCGGAAAGAGCTCGCCCTCCTGGAGCGTGACCGTCTGGCTGGTCCAGTAGTCGGTCGCCACCACGGTCAGCGGGATGCGCAGTTCGTCGAAGCGGCGGGTCGGGGTGTGCGTGGCGAGAAAACGCAGGAAGGTGTCGGCGTCCAGCAGGGCGTTGCGGCCCAGGCGCAGGGGGATGAGTTCGAACAGCTCGAGATCCGAGCGCGCCAGGCGCGAGAGGGCGTCCATCTCCGATCCGGCGAAGTCGTCAAAGATGTCGAGGATCTCTTCCGCACTGAGACCGGCGGCATACAGGCCGCCGATGATCGCGCCAATGCTGGTCCCCGCGATATGGTCCGGTTGCAGACCCAGGTCATCGAAGGCCTGCAGTATTGCGATGTGGGCCAGACCGCCCGCACCGCCGGAGCCCAGGGCCAGACCAATAGTCGGACGGGTATCGCTGGCTGATTCCGTGTCGTCGGCGTTCGCCGGCATGGCCACCCACGCCAGCAGCATCAGGGCCAGCAGCAGAACCAGGCCAGGGCGGGTCTTCGAGATGCGGCGCTGGAGGGATTTGATCGCGAACACGCGGATGCTCCGGCAGATACTGTTGGCAGTATAGCGGTCGGTGTCGCATGGCGTGGCTTGCTACCCTGAATGTCCTGCATATCCATCCGCATGGCAGATGAATCCGCACCCAACCCCCAATCTCGGCGTGTCGCAGTGTTTGCTCGGCGAACCCGTGCGCTACGACGGCGGCCATCGGCGGGAGGCCTTTCTGGTCGAACGGCTGGCACGCCATGTCACCTGGGTACCTGTCTGCCCGGAGGCGGTGCTGGGCACGCCGCGCGAGCCGATGCACCTGGTTCGTGAAGGGGGACGCCTGGCGCTGCGCGGGAACGAAACGGGTGGTGACTGCACAGGACCCGTGCAGGACTTTGTTCAAGGGCGTGTGCCGGCCCTCGCGGACGCCGGACTGGATGGCTACATATTCAAGGCACGATCGCCCAGTTGCGGGCTGGAGGTTCGGGTGGCGAACGAGGCCGAGCCTGCTGCGGGCCTGTTCGCCGCCGCACTGACCGATGCGCTACCTGACCTGCCCGTCGTCGAGGAGGCCGGGATGGCCATCTCCAATACCCGCGAGGCCTTTGTCGAGCGCATTTTCGCGCATGCGCGGGTGCGCGAGTTGTTTGCCGCGCCGTGGACTCCGGCGGATCTGGTGCGTTTCCATACGCGCGAAAAGATGCTCCTGCTCAGCCACGACCGTGTCGGCTACGACCAGCTGGGGCGCTTTGTCGCGAAAGCCGCCGGGCAACCGCGAAACGAGGTCGCGCACGGATACCTGCAGCGGTTTATGCGGGTGCTGGCCACACCGGTGTCGGTTGGCCAACATGTGAACGTGTTGCAGCATATGGCCGGGCATTTTCGCGAGCATCTCGATCCGTCCCGTCAGGCGAGCCTGCACGGCGCGATCGACGCCTGTCGGCGCGGCGAGTGCCCGCCACGCGACATTTACGCACGGATTCGCGCGATCGCCCGGGAACTGGACATCCAGTGGGTGCGCGAGCAAAGCATCCTGAACCCGTTTCCCCAGGAACTCCTGAACGAAGAGATCCATGACTGACGTCGCCGCCACCCCGATCATCGTACGCCTGGCCCCCGAGATTCACCTGAAGTCGCCCAGCACCCGGCGCCACTTCACGCGGGTCCTGCGGCGGAACCTCAAGCGTGCGCTGACCGGCATCCCGCATGACTTGCGGACCCACCAGGGCCGGCTGGTGCTCTATACGCCCAAGCCGGAGGCGGCGCAGTCGATCCTGCACAAGACCTTCGGGGTCAGCACCTTCTCGCCGGTCGAGGTGGTGCTCAAGGAGGTCTCGGTGGAACGCCTTTGCGAGGTCGTGGGCGCTCATTTCACGGAGGCCGTGCGCGGGCGCCGGTATGCCGTTCGCTGCAAGCGCCATGGCCGCAAGGATATCTCGGCAACGGAGGTCGAGCGGCGGGTGGGTGCGGTTCTGGACGGGCCCGGCCGGGTCGATCTCGACCGCCCCGAGGTCGTCGTCCGCATCGATCTGGACCGCGAACAGGCCTGGGTCTATTCCAGGCGCGAGCAGGGGGGCGGGGGATTGCCGCTGGGGGTGCAGGGGCGCGCCATGGTGCTGATCTCGGGCGGGTTCGATTCGGCGGTCGCGGCCTGGTACATCATGCGCCGCGGGACCGCCGTGGACTTTGTATTCTGCAACCTCGGCGGGACCGTGCACGAGGAGATGGTGCTCGCGGTCTGTCGCCGCCTGGTCAGCGACTGGGGCGCGGGCATTCGCCCCAGGATGTTCAGTGTCGACTTTTCCGGCGTGGTCGATGACCTGCGCGCGAAGGTGCCGGGCGATGCCTGGCAGATCGTGCTGAAACGGCTGATGTATCGGGCCGCCGAGCCGATCGCGCGCGAGCGCGGCGCAGAGGCGCTGGTGACCGGCGAAGCACTCAGCCAGGTCTCTTCGCAGACGTTGTCGAATCTGGAAACAATCGATGCCGCGGCGGATCTCCCGGTGTTGCGGCCACTGATCGGTTTCGACAAGACGGAAATCATGAATCGTGCGCGCGCGATCGGCACATTCGAGCTGTGCGAGAAGGTCCCCGAGTTCTGCGCGATTGCGAACCAGCGGCCGATGGTGACCAGCACGCGCGCTCACATCGAAAAGCTGGAAGCCGTGCTCAGTGACGACTGTCTCGACCGCGCCGTCGCCAAGGCGCGGATGCATGACCTGGGGACGCCGGCGCCATCCGCGGCTCGCGCGAGCCCGGTACTGGTCGAGCGCATCCCCGCGGCGGCGGAGATCATCGATTGTCAGCCGCCCGATCTGTATCGGGACTGGCACCTGCCGGGCGCGGTGAACCACCCGGCCGATGAACTCGCGGCGAGCTTCGAGCAGCTCCCGCGCGACCGCGCGTACGTGCTCTACTGCTTTCGCGGTACGCAGTCCGCGGTACTGGCCGAACGCATGCGTGCGGCGGGCTATGACGCGCGCGCCTTTGCGGGCGACGTGAGCAGGCTGCGCCGGCATTGGGACAGGCAGCCCGCGACCGAGGTGGATGTCTGAGCGCTCTCGTCAGTGGTCGGTTGGACGGACGAGGACCCGTCCGCGGACCTGACCGGCCAGCAGCGCCTCCGCGCGTTCCGGGAGCTGAGACAGGCCGATCTCTTCTGCCAGGCACCGCTCGAGCGTCTCGGTTGAGAGGAGGCGGCCGATGCGTTGCCAGACCCGTTCGCGGTCGTTCGCGGGATACTGCACCGAGTCGATGCCCTGCAGCCGAATGCCGCGCAGCAGGAACGGGATGACCGTGGTCGTCAGCCCCGCACCGCCCGCGAGTCCGCAGGCTGCGACGACGCCGCGGGCCCGCGTTTCGGCGAGTGCGTGGGCCAGGGTGTCGCCCCCCACGCTGTCGATCACGCCCGCCCAGCGTTCGGACAGCAGCGGGCGGTCGGGCCGCTCGGCGAGCTCGCCTCGGGGCACGATCGAACGGGCGCCCAGGGCCTGCAGGTGCTGGGCGTTTTCCGGCCGGCCGGTGGCGGCCGCGACGCGATAGCCCAGCGCGGCAAGGAGTGCGATCGCCAGGTTTCCCACGCCGCCGGAGGCGCCTGTGACCAGGATCTCTCCGCTCTCGGGGGTGATGCCACCGTGCTCCAGCGCCTCGATCGCCAGCATGGCGGTAAACCCGGCCGTGCCCACGATCATCGCGCCACGCGCATCCTGGGTGTCCGGCATCGGGGTCAGCCAGTCGCCCTGGACCCGAGCGTATTCCGCGAAGCCGCCCCAGTGGCGTTCCCCGACATGCCAGCCGGTCAGCAGGACGCGATCCCCCGAACGATAACGTTCGTCGGTCGATTCGCTCACGGTGCCCGCCAGGTCGATCCCCGGCACATGGGGGTACTCCCGTACCAGGCGACCCAGTCCGTTGAGGATCATCGCATCCTTGTAGTTCAGCCCCGAGTACTCAACGGCGACCAGTACTTCCCCTGCCGGGAGATCGGTCGGGTTCAGGGTGGATACCTCGGCGATCGGTCGTGGATCGCCCGCTTGCAACAGCAATGCGTTGAAGGTGTCGTTCGGGGTCATTGGGGGGTGTAATCAGGGTTTGACGATGTGTGGTTCCGCTACGGGGAAAGCAGGCCGGCGCGGAACAACTCGTCATAGGTCGTCAGGCCGCGTTCGGCCTTGTCCATCCCGTTATCAAGGAGCATGCGCTGGCCCTTGTCGGCCAGGCGCTGGCGCAGGCCTCTGTCGTCGTGGTGGTCGAGGATGGCCGCGCTGTCGGACTCGTCCAGGTGCCAGACCTCGAAGATACCGATGCGGCCGTGGTAGCCCAGATTGTTGCAGGCGGAGCAGCCGCGCGCGGCCCAGACCGCCTCGGGCGCCTTGCGCCCGCTGATGCCGAGCCACTGTTGTTCTCGGTCGTTCGGCGCCCGGCGCTCATGGCAATGCGGGCACAGACGCCGCACAAGCCGTTGTGCGATCACCAGCTCGAGTGTCGGCGCGATCTCGAAGTCTTCAAGGCCCATGTTGCGCAGGGAGGCGACGGTACCGACTGCATCACGACTGTGCAGGGTGGCCATCAGGGAACGCCCGCTGGTGGCGATGTTGATCGCGCCGCGGGCGGATGGCCCGTCGCGGACCTCCCCGACCAGTACATAATCCGGATCGAGTCGCAGCAGGGTCTGGGTGCCTTGTTCGAAGTCGAGCCCCTGGTCGGTATTGATCTGGATCTGGTTCACGCCCGGGATGGCGTACTCGACTGGGTCCTCGAGCGTGATGATCTGCTGGGGTGTCTGCCCGATTTCGTGCAGAAGGGCGTACAGGGTCGTGGTCTTTCCGCTGCCGGTGGGGCCGGTCACCAGCAGTACGCCACCGGCTGTCTGTGTCCACTGGCGAATGGCCTCGACTTCCTGTTCCGGCAGCCCCAGGTCGCTGATGTCCTGGAAGGCATCGGGCTCTGCCAGGATGCGCACGGACAGCTTGTCGCCGTTGACGCAGGGTACGGCCGTCACACGCAGATCCATGTGCCCCGTGTCTTCGTCGCGCCAGGCGAAGCTGCCTTCCGCGGAGTTCAGGGTGGGCATTGGATCGAGACTGGCCAGGGTCTTGAGCTGATTGGACAGCAGTTCCCCCAGGCCGGTCTCGAGTGTTGTGGCGTCCACCATCAGGCCATCGATGCGCAACCGAATGCGGTAGCCGTCAGGCTCGGGGTCGAGATGGATGTCGGAGGCGCGTACGGCGACGGCGTCTTCGATCAGGGCATGGGCCTCGAGTCGGCCCTCGGCGTGTTCGTCCTCGTTGAGGTAGTCGCGCAGGCCGGGGACCAGATGGGGTTTCAGTGCGCGCCCGTCACCGGGCGTTGGTCGGAGCGATTCCGGCATTCAGCCCCCGGTGAAAGGGTTGGGGAGGTTGCGATACCGGCCGAAGCCGGCAAGAGCTACCGTTGCGGGCGTTCGCGCAGGTCACTCGCGGAACGGGTGACCTGGGCTTCGCGGTCCAGCATGATCAGGGCCTGCGTCTCCTCAGTCTCCTCGCTCACCATCTGGTCACCTTCGACCCCGGGCGGCGGGCTTTGAGGCCGCATTTCCATGACCTGCGCGAGGGTGGGCAGCTCGACCTTCGAGACCAGCTCGGCAGTGGCGTCCTGGGCCTGCGGATTCTGCATCGTCAGCACGAAGCCGGTCGCCAGCACGAGCAGCGACAGGATAAACGGGTGCTGTTGTTGGGCCGTATGCAGCGGACGGGTATCGAACATCGATGCAGCCTGGGTCAGGTTCCTGATCCATGGACAATACCCGCGGGAGCGGGTTCCTTCAAGCAACCACGCTCCGGCCGAGAGTGCGCGCCTCAGGTCACTCGGCGGCAGACCAGAAAGACCTCGCCGACGTCTTCTGTGGGGATCATGCCCGGGTAGAGCTGGAGCGCCTTTTGCCGCTTCAGGGCCAGCGGCATGAAGTAGCGGTTGTAGTAATGCATGGCCGTATCGCGGTGATGCTGCAGGAACCACATGCCCAGGCGGGTGAGGAGTGACGAGCGTGGTTTCATGCCGAACACGCCGCTTTGGTCGATGGTAAGACCGTGGCGTTCCAGCAACGCGAACAGGCTGTTGGGCGTGTAGCGGCGATAGTGCCCCACGATTTCGTCGAAGCGGGTCCAGTATTCCGGATGGAGGGGCGTCGAGAGCAGGATGCGCGCCCCCGGCGCGGCGACACGCGTCAGTTCGCGCATGGCCTGCTCGTCATTCTCGACGTGCTCGATGATGTCGAGTGCAGAGATCAGGTCGAAGCGGCCGTCTTCGTAGGGAAGGTCGCCGATGACGGCAGATTCCGTGTGACCGCCTTCGGCGCGCAACGTGCGCAGGGCGGGCTCGCTGATATCGGCGAAGTGCGTGCCGGCGATGGGCAGCCGTGGACGCATGCCGGGCCCGACTTCAAGGCGCTCGAAGCCGTCGCGATTCAGCCGACAGACCAGCGGCCAGGTATTGAACTGATCGGGCGACACCAGTTGCGAATCTTTCCACAAGTCATTGTAGAAACGGCGATTGGTGTCGAGCAGCCGATCGTGATCGGCGGTATGCGGGGAGGCTGGATCAGACAAGCAGAATACCGGGAGCGAATATGTGACGAGTATAGGGGTTCTGTCTGGCGCCATGGCGGTTACCCGGGGGCGCATGTGGGAAGCTGTGAACGGGTCCGGGTTTCTAAAGACGCTTGTGCAGCAGCGGGGTGAGGGCATCCGCCGGCATGGCGCGACCAAAGTAATAGCCCTGGCCATAGGTGCAGTCCATCGAGGCCAGCATGCGCGCCGCTTCCGGGTGCTCGATGCCCTCGGCGGTCACTTGCAAATCCAGCGCCTGGGCCAGACCAATGATCGAGCGAACAAGATTGCTGTAGTAGGGGTCCTGGCCGAGTGGCTGAACGAAGCTCTTGTCGATCTTGAGGGTGTCCAGGCGTAGCCATTGCAGGTAGCCGAGGGCCGAGTACCCGGTACCGAAATCGTCGAGCGCGATATGTACCCCGCGCTCGCTGATGGCCGCGATCCGGTCGCGGATGCTGGAGTCGCCCTCCAGATACACATTTTCGGTGACCTCCAGGCAGACGCACTCGGCGGGCAGGCCCGTGTTGGCCAGGGCTTGGTCCAGCACGGTAAGAAAGTGGTCGCGCTTGAGCTGTACCGGCGAGACGTTCACCGAGATGCGCTGAAACTCGTGTCCCGCCGCGCGCCAGTCGGCGGCCTGCTGCATCGCGGTGTGCAACACTTGGTCGCCGACCTCCAGCATCAAGCCGAGTTCTTCCAGTATCGGTACGAACTGATCCGGCCCGGGTGCCCCGGCGCGCTGCCAGCGTAGCAGGGCCTCGGCCCCGATAATGCGCCCACCGGGCAGGGCTACGATCGGCTGAAACCAGGGGGTTAGTTCGCCGTTGCTCACGGCAGCACGGACTTCCTGTTCCAGCTCACGCCGCCGCGCGCTGCGCTCGGCCAGTGCGGGGTCGAATACGGTCAGGCGGGCTCCACCCTCTGTCTTGGAACGCTGCAGGGCGGTTTCCGCACAGCGGGTCAGGGCCTCGGCGTTAGGGGCATCCCCGGGAAATACCGCAACACCCGCACTCAATCGGGGATGGAATTCTTCGGCTGTGTGCATGGAATGGTGGTGATGCAAGGCCTTCAACACGCGCTGACAAAGCCCCTCGACATCCTCTGAGGAGTCGATCCCGTCGAATACCACTACAAACTCGTCGCCGCCGATGCGCGCCGCCGTATCGGTCTCGCGGATGACGTCCTGCAGGCCTTGCGCGAGTGTGATCAGGAGCTGATCGCCGGCCTGCTTCCCGACCATGTCGTTGATGTCGCGGAAGCGGTCGATGTTGAGTGCCAGAACCGCTACGCATTGATCGGCTCGTCGTGCGCGGCGCAGGGCGAGCTCAAGGCGGTCGAAGAACAGGGCGCGGTTACCCAGCCCGGTCAGGCTGTCGAAGTAGGCCATGTGCTCGATCACGCGGCGATCGTGTTCCCGCTTGTACACATGGCCGAGTGCCTGGGCGATCCCCTCGATGACCTCGCGGCTAAGGTCCGGGTCGATATCCGGGGTGTCGGCGAATGCCTCGATCAACCCATAGCAATGACCATGGACATAAATGCTGCAGATGCAGCAGCGTTCCGGGCGGTTGGGGTGTTAGCTGGCGAGCCCAAGCTGGCTCTCGATGCCGCAGGCCGAGTCCAGTAGTGCGCGACCGGCCGGCGTGGGCTCGACCTCGTCATCCCGTGCCGGCAGGTTCAGGTTGGCGATTCGGCGTAGCTGACCCGCCGGGTCGCGGTAAAGGGCGTGAGCGCGCCGCCAGACGGTGTGGTCAGCGAGCTGTTGCAGGCCCTGGGTAGTGGTGTCCTCCAGGCTGTCGCTGGCATTGGCTAGTCGAGTGACTTCCAGGATCGTCTCGAGCTTGACCTGTTCCCGATACAGACGCCGGGTTGCGTCTTCGGCGATTCGCTCGGCTTCCTGGCGAGCTTGGCGCTCGCGTTCCAGGCGGCGGTCGCGCAGTGCTGGCGCCTTGGCACGATCCTGGTGGTAGGAGTCAGCCAACGTTTGGCTCGACGTGGATCTGGAAATGGCAACGGCCGTCGCCTCGATGCTGGCACTCCGGGTGCTCGACGTGGACGGTCTGCCCATAGCGGTCGCCCGTGCCCAGTATCAACCCGTGCGCCAGTGAACAAAGTCCCCGTTCCGAGCGGTAGTCCATCGCCAGCTCTTGCGGCCCCGTCCGCGTGCAGTCAAAAACGGGGACCCGAGCGCCCGGATAGAGCTTCACGACTTCGGGATGGATCACATCGTTCAGGGCCTGGAGCAGCCCAATCGAGTCTGGGTAGTGATCGAAGACGCCTGGATAGGCCTGCTCGAAGCGCGGAAGCATCTCGCGTCCGATCCACTGCAAACAGTCGGCGGTATTGAGGCCCGTAACCTCGCAGGCGGCGCCGACCAGTCGCATCATCTCGTCGTCCTCGTAGTTTCCGAGCGAGGTGTAGGCGCCGGTAACCTGCGCCCGGTCCAGGAGATCCTCCCAGCCTTCCTCGCCGTAGTGTTCCGTCACGATTTCTTCAAGGACGTTGAATACGATGCCTTTCATTCCATTGTTCCCGTTCGCGTGTCCGTCCCGTGACCCTAAAGGATTGAACCCGCGGAAAACAGAGTGGGCGACGCGAGTGGCTCAGCCGTAGTATTCCGCGGCAGAGTTGTGATGCTTTCCGGGTAGGGAGACGACGCAGTTCCGCCCCTGGGCCTTGGCGTTGTAGACCGCCTCGTCGGCTGCGCGGAACAGGTCGTTGAGTTCGGCATCACTCCCGGGCTCTCGGCTGGTGACTCCGAAGGACGCGGTGAGCGGCAGGCCCGCCGGGTGCAGATCCTGGACCCGCTGGCGCAGGTCCTCGGCACGGGTATGGGCATCGAACAAGTCGCTGCCTGGCATTAGCATCAGCAACTCCTCGCCGCCGAAGCGGACGGGGATCTCGCCGGGCGCGGCAACCGCGCGCAGCAGTTGGCCAATGGCCGCGAGGACCTCGTCGCCGACCAGGTGGCCGTGACGGTCATTGATGTCCTTGAAGTGGTCGAGGTCCATCAGGATCAGGGCCAGCGGTTGGTCGTGGCTGCAGGGTTCATCGAAGAATCGGCTGGCGAACTCCGTCAGGGCATTGCGATTGCTCAGACCGGTCAGTGGATCAACCATCGCCATCTCGTAGTGCTTCTGGCGCTGAAGGCGGACCTCTTCCATCAGGCGTTTGTTGTTCAACAGGTTGTACAGGCGCGCCCGAAGTTCATCTCCCTGGAAAGGTTTGGTAACGAAGTCATTGACACCGAGTCGAAAAATTTCCGCCCGTCGATGCTGGTCATCCAGGCCCGACATGGCGACGATTGGCATCTCGGTCATGTCCGGGCATTGCTGCCGGATGCAACCCACAAGCCCCATTCCGCTCAGCTCTCCCTCAACCAGGATGTCGCTCAGGACCAGGTCAAACTGCGAGGGGTCGAAGGCCGCGAGGGCATCGGAGGCACTGGTGTAGTGCACGATATCGAGGCCCATGGGCTCCAGGGCGCGACGCAGGTAGCGTGCGGCAGTGGGGCTGTCCTCCACATACAGAATCCGTCCGCTGAGGAGGCTCTCCAGCGGCTGCGCGTAGCGTTCGGCCTGCTGGAACAGTTCCCCAATGTTGGTTCGGTCATGGACATCGGTCGCGCCCGCGGCGAAGGCGCGTTCGCGAATGCGCATATCAGGGTTGGACGTAAGGATGATCAGCGGGAGCCCGCGGCCGTAACGCCTCTTGCGCGCCGCGCGGCAGAATTCCAGGCCATCCATGTCGGGCAGGCTTAGCGAAACGCAGGCCAGCTCTGCGCGGAAGATGTCCAGACGTGCGAGCCCCTCGGCGCCGGTGCCGGCCATGCTGGCTTCATGCCCGGCGGTGCCCACCATGCGGCTCCACAGTGCCCGGAACACGCGCGAGCGATCGACGACCAGGATCCTCATGATCCCGGCTCCCGTTGGCGATCCGGCCGTGGCCCCCTGTGCCCGCGCATGTCCTTGCTCCCATTCCGTCCAGCAACCGCAGCGTCCGTGCTGCCGCTCCGTATAGTGCGCGTTGCCAGCGTTTGCAACAACTGCGGCACTTTGGCTGTGGTGCCGGGGCATGAATGGCGTGTGGGTCGCCTGACTGCGTAAGCGAACCCACGGTACAGTTCCCTCATGAAAGGAGACGACGCTGGCCAGACCCCGGGAGCGCGCGAGTATCACCAATTGGATGCCTGCGCCTGTGCGGCGGCCGTGCGTGACGGGGAGGTCGTTCCCGAGTCCCTGCTGCGGTGCGCGCTGGGGCGCCTGGATGCGGTGAACCCCGTGCTCAATGCGGTTTGCATCGATGCCCGATCGCGTGCCAAGGCACGAATCGACGAGGGCGTTAAGGGACCATTCGCCGGGGTCCCGTACCTGGTCAAGGACCTCCTGCAGGACGTCAAGGGGCTTCCTTCGACCCTGGGTAGTCGATCCTGCCGTCAGGTGATTGCGCCGGCGAGTGCCGACACCGTAAAACGAGCCGAAGCGGCGGGGCTGGTAATTCTGGGCAAGACCACGACGCCCGAATTCGGGCTCAAGGGGATTACGGAGTCCGCGCTCTGGGGGGCAACCCGCAATCCTTGGGATACCGAGCGCTCGCCCGGCGGTTCCAGTGGTGGCGCGGCGGCGGCCGTGGCGGCCGGGATTGTGCCCATGGCGGGTGCCAATGACGGCGCCGGGTCGATTCGCATACCGGCCTCGTACTGCGGCCTGTTCGGACTGAAACCTTCGCGCGGTCGGGTGCCGGTGACGCCGCTGGCGGGCGAGGCCTGGGAAGGCGCGGTGAGCGAGGGGGTGCTTTCGCGCAGTGTGCGCGACAGTGCTCGAATGCTCGATGTCTTGTCCTCCGGACACAGTGCTTCCGCGCCCTTTCGGGTGGAGCCCCCTCCGGCAAGCTTCGAGGCGCTCGCCCGGCACGAGGCGGGACGCCTGCGGATCGGCTGGAACGTCGATTCGCCCGTGGACGGACGGGTCGATCGCGACTGTGTGGAGGCGGTCGAGCGGACCGCCGGTTTACTGGAAGCCCAAGGGCACGTCGTTGAGCGTGTGACCAACTGGCCGGTGGATGGCCGGCATGTGGCGCGGTCGGTACTGGCGTTGTTGTACGGGCAGGTGGCGGCATTCGTGGCGCGTGCGCGCGAACGGGGTGCGCGCTGGGACGACTTCGAGCTGGATACACGCACACTGGCGCGGCTGGGGCGGGCTTTGACCGCGGGGGAATACGCCCGCGCGCGGCAGGGCTGGCATCGCGTCAGTCTGGCGCTGGCGACGCTATTCGAGCGCCATGACCTCCTGCTACTACCGACCGTGGCGATGCCGCCGCCGCGGATCGGCGAGCTGGAGCCAGCGCCCCTGGTTCGTGCCCTGCAGGAGCTCGCCCTGTACCTGCCGGTGGGGCGCTGGATGCTGAACAGCCGCTTTCTGGAGCGGATGACCTTCGAGAACCTGGAGCGTACCCCGTTCACCCTGACGGCCAACCTGGCCGGGATCCCCGCGATGTCGGTACCGCTGCACTGGGATCGTGCCGGGCTGCCTGTGGGCGTGCAGTTCATGGCGCCCTGGGGCGAGGAAGGGCGGCTGCTGTCGCTGGCGACTCAGCTGGAGGCCGTGCAGCCCTGGTTTGACCGGGTGCCGCCACCCCTGCCGGGCACAGGGCAGGGCTGAAGCATCATCCTTGCGTCCGATTCCGGTCAGGCGACGCTGCGGCGCCAGTCCGTGATTTCGTCGTGCAGGTGCTGGCGGGCCGGATCGTCCAGGAAGGCGGCTTCGACCGCGTTGCGGGCGAGCTGTTCCAGGTCGTCGATCGACAGTGCCAGCGCTTCGGTGGTCGCGCGGAAGTTCTCGCCGATGTAGCCGCCGAAGTAGGCGGGATCATCGGAGTTGATAGTGACCCGCAGCCCGGCATCGAGCAGGCGCTTCAGGTTGTGGTCCTCGAGCCGGTCGAACACGCAGAGTTTGATGTTCGACAGCGGGCAGACGGTCAGCGGGATCTGTTCCTGCGCAAGCCGGCGCAGCAGGGAGGGGTCCTGCTCGGCCTGCACGCCGTGATCAATGCGGTGGACCTGCAGCACGTCCAGGGCCTGGCGGATGTATTCGGGCGGGCCCTCCTCACCGGCGTGGGCGACAACCCGGAAGCCAGCATCGCGCACGCGATCGAACACCGCCCGGAATTTCTCCGGCGGGTGGCCCTGTTCGGCCGAGTCCAGGCCGAATGCCGCAATGCGGTCGCGGTAGGGCCGGGACGCCTCGAAGGTCTCCATCGCGGCCTCGGCGCTCAGGTGGCGCAGAAAGCACAGGATCAGGCGGCTGGAGATGCCCAGCTCGCGTTCGCCATCGTCCAGGGCGCGGGTGATGCCATCGATCACCGTCGCGAACGCCACGCCACGTTCAGTATGCGTCTGGGGATCGAAGAAGATCTCGGTGTGGCGTACGTGATCCTGCTGGCAGCGCTGCAGATAGGCCCACGTCAGGTCGTAGAAGTCCTGCTCGGTCAGCAGGACACAGGCCCCCGCATAGTAGATATCCAGAAACGACTGCAGGTCCTGGAACTGGTAGGCCGCGCGCACCTCGTCGATCGAACGATAGGGCAGATCCACGTCGTTGCGTTCGGCCAGCCGGAACAGGAGTTCCGGCTCCAGGGTGCCCTCGATGTGCAGGTGCAGTTCCACCTTGGGGAGGCGGGCGATCGCGTCTTGCATGCTGGCTTCCTGTAGTCCGCACGTGGGCGAGGAATGGTAACGGCTTGGTCCGAGTGGCGCTCAATGATGCCGCGATTACGGGTCGATACGTGTCTCGCTGGCGCCGCCATGCTCGATCCAGCCGTGGATCATGCGCGGGGTGGTGGTGCCGGCCGCACAGCGCCCCGCGTGGTCGATCACGATCGCCCCGCCGTAGCCGTCCAGTCGGTCGCGCAGCCGCCGCAGGCTCGCGGCCAGGGCCTCGGTGCCACCGAGATCCAGCAGTTCGATACGGTCGGCCAAGTCCTTGGCGAAGACACTGCGCAGGAAATGCTCGCCGAGGCCGGTCGCGGAGATGGCGGCAGTGTGATCGTCCGCGTAGACGCCCGCGCCCGCAATGGGCGAATCCCCGACGCGCCCGGGACGCTGGCCATTCATGCCTCCGGTGGAAGTCGCCGCCGCCAGGTGGCCGCGCTGATCGCGGGCGACGGCGCCGATGGTCCCCGGGGCGGACTCGTCATGGTCCAGCGTGACTGTGCCGCGTCGTAGTGTTCGTTCCAGTTGCTCCCGCCGTTGCGCCGTGATCAGTCGGCTTTCGTCGATCGGGGGCAGCCCGGCCTGCCGGGCAAAGTTTGCGGCCCCCTCCGCAACCAGCAGCACATGCGCGCCGTCCTCCAGGATTGCGCGGGCCAGGCGGATGGGATTGGCGATCCCGCGCACCGCGCCCACGGCCCCCACTCCGAGGGTTGTGCCGTCCATGATCGCGGCGTCCAGCTCGACCGTGCCCGCGCGCGTCAACGCGGCTCCCGTACCGGCGTTGAACAGCGGGTCGTCCTCGAGCAGCGCCGCGCAGTATTCAACGGTATCCAGCGCACGTTCGCCACGGGCCAGGCGCTCGCGGCCGGCCTCCAGTACCCGCAGCATCGCGGCGTGGTACTGCTCGGCAACCAGCGGGTCCTGCACCTCGCGGATGCGTCCGGCCCCGCCGTGGATCATCAACGAAAAGGCCTTCGAGGCCATCAGCGGTCCTGCGCCTGTCCGCGGATCAACAGGATGTCGCTGTGGCTACCGGGGACAAAGCGGCTCTGGGCAATCGCGATCTCGCCAGCCGCGTTGACCGCCATCCGCCGTTTCAGCTGCCCCTGAAGCCCGCCGCTGTAGGGCCGGTCGACGGTCCCCGGGACGGGCTCGACGCGCGCGAACTCCAGGGTGTCCAGTGGGGCGTGGGTAAACGCGAGGCCGTACGGGCGGTCGGTCGGGTGTTGATAGCGCTGCCAGACGAGATAGAGCCGGTCGGCGGAGCGGGCCAGCGTAGGGAAGCCGCCCGCCCAGTCGTCCGCGTCCAGTTTCTTCGCCGAGGTGAACTCCAGGCTGTCGGCATCGGCCTGGGCGAGATGCAGTCGGCGGTGGTAGGGCTGGCGGTAGTCTTCCAGGTCGTTTGCGGGGATCGCGCCGAAGGCGAGGTGCACGGTGCCGTCATCATCCACCACGAGCGAAGGCGCATCGGCATGACCCGGGGTTTCCAGGGCTGTTGTGGGAGCGGAAAAGCCTTGGCCCATCTCCTCCGAGGTGGCAATGCGGAGGTCGGCATACGGATCGTCGCCCTCCGACCAGACCAGCAGGACGCGCCCGGAGGGGGTCTGGGCCAGACTCGGTGCGCGGGCCGGTTTTTCGGCGCCGTCGTTGACCGTCTCGGGTTCCGCGAAGCTCTCGCCGTTGTCGGACGAATAGGTGACGCGCAACGGACCCCGGTATTCGGTCCAGGCCGCGACGACCTGACCCTCCGCGGCCAGCAGCAGATCCAGGCTGCCGTTGTCCCAGCGATGTGCGGTGATGCGTCCCTTGCCGGCCCCGTCGCGCGAGTTCGACAGGTTTTGATGATCCTCGAACGAGCGGCCGCCGTCCCGGGAGCGGGCATAGAGGATCTCCCCGCCGTGGTCGCCACCGGTAAACAGGATCTCCTGCCAGAGCAGGTGAACGGTGAATTCGTCCTCGTCATCCGGCACCGGCTCGATCGCGACGCGCGGCAGCCAGGAGAAGGTGTCGGGCTCGCCGCCGATGCGAGTGGGTTCGTCCAGGACCGCCTGACCGTCGCGGTCGTAGCGTTGCAGCAAGATCGCCTGCTCCACCTGGTCAACCCAGACGACGACCACGTCGCCGTGGTCGTTGATCGCCACCGAGGCATCGTCCACATAGCGAAAGTCGGAGGCATTCATGCGCCAGGGGCCTCGGTAGGCTTCGCCACGGGCGACCTCGACGGGATCCTGCCAGAGGATTCGGGTGTGGGGCTCCTCGTCCGCGAGGGTGGGTGTGGGCCCAAACGCGAGAGCCAACCCGGCAAGGATGCCGAGGGCGGGCCAGGCGTGTATGTACGTGGTTCGAGGCATGCGACCTCCTGTGGCGAAATACGGCCCGGTTTCGTGCAGTGGCGCTTTATGGGACCACCGGGTGCCCGGAAGGATTCACGTCCAGGAGCCTGTCGGATTTTGGCGGTCGTCGCGAGCGTGGGGCAGGAGAGCGGTCCCTTTTCCGCTCTCCCGCACGCGCAGCCGATCAGCCCCAGTCCAACTGGCTCCTAGCCCCCAAGCGGCGACAGGAGTTCCTGCACGAAGCGACCGAACAGGGCCGGCTCGAGTAGAAGCATGAAGCCCACGCCCCAGGCACCGCCCCAGAGGTGGGCGCTGTGATTCACGTTGTCGCGCGCCTGCCGCTGCGCCCAGAACGAATAGGCCACGTAGGCGGCCGCGAACACGATCGCCGGCATCGGGATGAAGAACACGAACAGCATCGACCAGGGCTGAAGCAGGATATAGGCGAACAAAACGGCCGAGACCGCACCCGAGGCCCCCAGGCTGCGATAGAAGCGGTTGTTCCGGTGACGCAGGTGGGTGGGCAGGATCGCCAGCACGATGCCGGCCAGGTAGAACGCCACAAAGCCGAGTACGCCAATCTCTGGGACCAGCACACGCTCCATGGCCATGCCGAAGAAGAACAGCGTAATCATGTTGAACGCGAGATGGGTGCCGTCCGCGTGGATGAACCCGTGGGTGATCAGCCGCCAGTATTCGCCGCGGGCCACCGCCGGTGGCCAGTAGATCATCCGCTCGAGTACGCGCGGGCGCTGCCAGGCCCAGACGGAGGTCGCGACGGTACCCGCGATGATGAACAGCGTGATGTAAAAGTCCTGTTCCATTGATGATCGGCTGCTCCCGAGGGCCGGTTTTTCTCAAGGCTTCGGCCCGGATCTTGAAAACTTCTGTCGACTTCCTACCTATTGGGGTAGGAGCCCTGAATGCAAGTGCTCACGACACACGATACGAGGAGGTGACTGCATGGACCTGCAAAAGCTGAAGCCGTGGAACTGGTTCAAGCGCGAGGAACAGGAACAGCCCGAGGTCCTGCCCGCGCGGCGCGATGACGCCACGGGCGACCCGCTGCTGCGGATGCACCAGGAGATGGACCGGATGTTCGACCAGTTCCTTGGCCGTGTGCCAGGCAGCGCCCTCGCGGGCCGTACCGGCTCGCTGTGGCTGAAGCCCAGCGTGGATATCGCCGAGGGACGCAAGGCCTACCGGATATCGGTGGAGGTGCCCGGGATCTCGGAGGACGAGATCGACCTTTCCATCGATGGGGACGATCTGATCATCTCGGGCGAGAAACGCCAGGAACACGAGGAAGACGAGGAGGGCTACCACCGGATCGAGCGCAGTTACGGGCAGTTTCGTCGGGTCCTGAGCCTTCCCGGTGATGCCGACACGGATCGTATATCGGCCCGCTTCAAGAACGGGGTGCTGGATGTCCAAGTCCCTCGCCGCAAGGATGGTGAGCGCCCCGGGGTGCGGCGAATCGAGATTGAACGTTAGCGTGACCGGAACGAGGCAGTCGGGATATGCGGATCGGCTCGGCGCCGTCTAGGCTGAAGGAAGGGTAGGCGGCAGGGAGGCCGATAATGACGCGTCGTATCGTGATCTGCGCGGACGGGACCTGGAACCGTCCGGAGGAGGACGTCGAATCCGACGTCCCCACCAACGTCTTGCGCCTGGCCCGCGCGGTAGCGCCCGTGGACGCCGCCGGCGATACCCAGCAGGTGTTCTATGACTGGGGTGTGGGGTCGTACCACGCCCGGATCAGTGGCGGCGTGACCGGGCGGGGCATCCACAAGAACATCACCGATGCCTACCGCTACATCGTGCAGAACTACGCCTCGGGGACCGAGCTTTTCCTGTTTGGATTCAGCCGGGGTGCGTACACCGTGCGCAGCCTGTGCGGTCTGATCAACAACTGCGGGATTCTCCGGCGTCCGGATGCGCGTCTGATCGAGGAGGCCTTTCGCCTGTACAAACGCACGGGGGCGGCGTACAAGCCCGAAGGCAAGCACTCGCGCGCCTTTCGCGAGGCGCACAGCCACCCCTCGCGGGAGATCCGTTTCGTGGGTGCCTGGGATACCGTCGGGGCACTGGGCATCCCGTTTTCGGTGCTCGGACTGTTCGACCGCACGGACGAGTTCTACGACACCAAGTTGGGCCCGAACGTCCGCATCGCGCGCCATGCACTGGCCATCGACGAGCGCCGGGCAGATTTCGAACCCACCCTGTGGGAGCCGCGCGAAGGACTGGACCTGGACCAGCAGTGGTTCGCCGGGGTGCACGCGGATATCGGGGGCGGCTATCCACCCGATGCCCAGGGGCTGCGGGTCGCCGATATTGCCCTGGACTGGATGCTGGAGCAGGCATCCGCCGGAGGACTGGAGTTCGAGCCGCACCTTCCGGCCAGCCTGCGCCCCGACTCTCGCGCCGCGATCCACCAGTCGCGGCGTCACATCTATCGCTTGCGCCGCACACTGGTCCGGGACCTCGACCAGGGGGATTCTCCGACGCGGCTGCACCCGTCGGTCGAAGCACGCTACCGGCAGTCCCGCGACTACCGTCCTCCAAACCTCAAGGCCTATCTCGACAAGCGATCCCGCGACAGGTGACCTCACTGGCGCCGGGTCGTGTCATCATGAATGCACCGGCACGAGGGCGTTTGGAGGTATAGCCCCCGGTTTGGCGGGGGTGCCGGACTCGGGACGAAAGGGTAGCAAGGACTCCGTGGAGGGAGCATGGCGAGGTCGCGTGACGCGAGCCAGGAACGCTGGATCGATCGGTTTCGTGTGCTGGAGACACTGGGGGAGAGTGCGCGCGACGGCCTGTATGTCGCGCATGACGGCGTACTGGACCGACGCGTGATGGTACGTACGCTGACGCACCAGGCTCTGGGCGATGCCGAGGCGCGTGATGACCTGATGCGCGCGGCCCGCGCGGTGAGCCGTTTCCGGCATCCCCACAGCGCGGCGATCTTCGAAGCGGGGCCCTGGGACGAGGGTCTCTATCTCGTATGCGAGTACATCGAGGGCGAAACGCTGGATGCCCTGCTCGCCAGGGGACGGCTGCCGCTGGACCGCGCCCTGGCGCTGATGCGCGAGATTGTCGATGCCCTGGCGGCTGCGCACGAGCAGGGGATTGTTCATGGGTCGCTGCAGCCTGCGAACATCACGGTTGGTGCGGACGGTCATGCGCGAGTCACCGGTCTGGGGCTCGCGTTGCCTGAGGGTAGCGAACAGGCCGCGGGGCATCAGACACAGACGCGCCATTACCTGGCCCGGGAGCAGCTGTGTGGAGGGCCGCCGACAGTGGCAGCGGACGTGTTCTCGCTGGGCGCGCTGTTCTACGAACTCCTGGCGGGACGGCGGGCCTTTTCCGGGGACGCCGACCGGGATGCGCCGGGTGAGATGGAAGCCGATGTTCCCGAACCGCCGTCGAAGCACACAGGCGAGGGCGACGAACGCCTGGATGCCATCGCCCTGAGGGCACTGCGCCCCGATCCGCACGAGCGTTACGCATCGGCCCAGGCGCTGCGCGAGGCGTTTCTCGCCGTGACCGAGGGCCGCGAGACCGAGGCGGGGGATCCGGGCGATTTCATCCTTCGCCGGATCCGGCGCAAGCCGGATTTCCCGGGGATCTCGGCCCACATTCGCGAGATTACGCAGTGCTCGGGCGACAGCCAGCAGCGCTCGGTCGCCGAGTTGTCGAATGCGGTGCTGAAGGACTACGCGACCACACAAAAGCTTCTGCGGCTGGCCAATTCCCCTTTCTACAGCAACTTCGGCGGCAACATCCGCACGGTCTCCCGGGCGGTCGTCCTGCTGGGATTCGAGCAGGTGCGCACGGCGGCGCTTGGCCTCGTGCTGCTGGAGAACCTCAAGGGCGGCAGCCAGTCCGCTCGCCTGATGCAGGCGATGGTGCAAACGCTGTTCAGCGCGATGCTGGCACGCACGCTGGCCCGGCAGCTCGGCGGGGTCGAAAGCGAACAGGCGTTTGTCTGCGCACTGTTCCACGACATCGGTCGGATGCTGGCCCTCTACTACCTCCCCGAGGAGGCCGACGAGATTCAGATCCGGCAGACGCAGGGCGTTTCCGAGGGCAGTGCGGCGCGCCAGGTGCTTGGCCTCTCGTACGAGGCACTGGCGCGTGCCGTGCTGGAGGACTGGAACTTCCCGCGCGAGATCGTGCAGGCGGTCGAACGGGCGCCCGAGGGCACGCTGCCGGCCGTACGCGACCCGGACCAGCGTCTGCATCGGATCGTAACCCTGGCCAGCGAGATGGCGGGTCGCATTATCCACCAGGACCCGGCGGAGCAGGATCTCGCCCTGGCCGAACTACGGCGCCGCTACAAGGCGTCGCTGGACGTCGAAGCTACGGGTATGCGGCGGGCCATTCAGGGCGGGCGCGAGCATCTCGAGCAGTTTCTGAGCGTGGTCAAGCTGCCGCGTGAGGGGCAGGAACATCTGCGGCAACTGCGGCGGAATCTGGGGGTTGGCGAGACCGCGCAGGGTGGCGATGTTCCGGACGAGGAGGCCCTGCTGGATGCCAATGGCGGCCTGGCGGCCGACGGCCCGGGTTCCGGGGCGGCGTCACCGGCCGAGCAGGCGGCGGCCCTGATGGAGTCGCTGACGGACATGCTCGATGCGATGGTCGAGGGGTTCGAGCTGAACCCGCTGGTCCAGGCGACGCTGGAGAATATCTACCAGGTGCTCGGACTGCGCCGCGCGATGCTGATGCTGGCGGATCGGGAACGCCGCACGCTGGTGGCCCATACCGCGTTCGGGCATGAGGCGGAATCCCTGTCCGGGCGTCTGCGCCTGTCGCTGAGTGGCTCGGGCAATGTGCTCTCGCTGGCCATGACACAGCGCAAGGACATGGTGATCAGCGACAGTTCGGACCCGGCGATCAGCCGCTACATTCCGGCGGAGTTCCGTGATGCGCTGGATGCGCGCAGTTTTCTCTTGCTGCCTCTGGGTGTGCGTGAGCGCTGTGTGGGGCTGCTGTACCTGGAGTTGGCGCCGGGCAGTACGGAACTGGACCCGCTGGTGCTGCGCGCGCTGAAATCGGTTCGGAATCAGCTGGCCCTGGCGATCTGCGAGGCGCGGTCCTGACGCGATTCAAGGCGACCCCTCGCCGGCGAGTACGCCGATGCGGTAGTCGGGGAGCATGTCGTGGGCACGGCGGCTGTGGGGGCGGCCGGTGCCTTTCGTATCCCATCCGTGCGAGGCATCCGTTCCGCAGTCGTCCTCGATCGGCGTCGGATGGCGCGGCAGGTACTCCGTGAGGTCATAGACCACGCCATGGATTGCCATCCAGCAGTTGTCTTCGCTGGCGTGGCGGGCCAGTTCCTCGTACGTGATGCCCTCGTCGCCCTCCACGACCGGTGGAGTGGTGTCCGGGCCCAGCAGATGCACGGCCAGGAGGGTCAGCAGGCTCGCGATGAAGGCGACTAGGAGCGTATAGACAGTCTGGCCGGTTCTTGTCATGGCGTGCTCACAGTAGATGGAAGGCCTCTGAGTGGATACGCGAGTTCGGCACGCCTTCGGCATGCAGGAGTCCGCGGACGTAACGATCGACAACCCCCGGACCACAGACCCAGAACTCGGCGGATGCGAAATCCGCACCGTGCTGCCGCAGGAAATCGGCGTTGAGCAGGCCGTCCCGTTCGCGCAGGTGCAATGTCAGGTCCAGATCCTCGATCGTGTTGGCGAGACGCTCGAGTTCGTCATGGTAGGCCGCCGCCTCCCGCCGATCGGCCAGCTGGAAAAGGTGCACGGGAGGGTTGGCCGAACGTCCTTCGCGCGCCAGCGCGCGTACCGCGGACACAAAGGGGGTGATACCGACTCCCGCGCCCAGCCAGACCGCCTGCCGCTTGCGGTTATGCCCCTGCAGGAAGGTTCCGTACGGGCCTTCGACCTGGATTGGGCTGCCCGGAGCGATCTCCTGCAACGCGCGCGACCCGTCCCCCAGCGCCTTGATCCCGATGCGCAGGTGCTCCTCGCCCGGTGCGGAGGCAATGGTGAATGGGTGTTCCTCACCCTGGCCGTTGGCCAGTCCCGGGTCGAGCGGTGTCAGATAGACAAACTGCGCCGGGTGGTAATCCAGTGGCTTTTCTTCGGGGCGCAGACACAGCTCGACCATGCTCGAGGTCAGCCGGTCCAGGCGCTCCACGCGATAGGTGTACCGCCCGATTCGGGGTGACAGCAGCTTGCGCCAGAGGTAGGCGGCGAGGGCCAGTAGTCCAAGTACCCACCAGGGCCAGGTGGCCTGAGCCAGAGGCCAGGCATGGACAATCCCCAACAAAAGCGCGAGCCCCGAGAATGCGTGCAGGCGTTTCCAGCGGGCGTAGCCGGGTTCGCCGAAGAACTTGAAGGTTGGCGCCAGCACGATGACCAGCACGATCAGTGCCGCCCAGCCGGCGAGGATGGGCCAGTGATCGGGGCCCGGGAACAGGCGGTGAACGGCGGATGCTACCGAGTGCCCCAGACCCCCGGCGGCGACGAGCCAGACATGGGCGATGGCCAGGAGCAGGGAGGCGGCGCCCAGGGCATGGTGGCGTCTCCAGAGATCGATCAGCCCGCCGAACAGGCGGTCGCTGTGCGGGAGCCGGATGCTCAGGATGCCGGCCAGCAGCATGCTGGTGAGGGCGAGTACCCCGGAGACCTGCGTCAGCCAGCGGATGACCTCGTCGCGCTCCCAGATGATGGGCGCCAGGTGGCCACCGGCCCAGAGTGGGACGAGCAGCGCCAGCAGTAACAGAAAATCGCCCCGGTGGAGTCGGTTCACGGCGGCGCCCTTGAGAATGTCCGTTAAGGAAATCGCTGCAAGTGGGTGTTAGAGCTTGCGCCGGTACCAGTGGATCACGATCCAGTCGTACAGCGCGTGGGTAATGATGACCACCAGCAGGTTGTCCGTCAGATAATAGACGAGCCCCAGATAAAGGCCGATGGCTGTCGCAAAGGCGAAATAGAGCCGCGTGATCGCATGGGCCAGGCCGAAGATCACCCCGGCGATCAGGATGGCCAGGAACGCCGGGAGGTGGGTGTCCAGCCAGGTCTGCAGCACGCCGCGAATCAGGAGCTCCTCGCCGAGCCCGGCCAGCAGCGAGATCAGCAGGATGGCCCCCGGCCAGGCGTTACCGAACAGCCGCGCGATGAAGTCGCGCACCTGGCCCGAAAGGGTGTCATAGGCGGACCCGCCGAAATGCGCGACCAGCCCCAGCATCGCCAGCATCGGCAGGACCGCGATCACCCCGATCAGCGCATGATCCGGATCCCAGTGCAGGTGCTCGCCGAGCGGAATCCCGGCGATTGCGGCCAGGAAGAATGCCAGGGGGATCAGAGCGGCCTGGAACATCAGGCCGATCAAGAGGGGGTGGCTGCGCAGGTTCATGGGCGCAGGGTAGCGCACCATGGGGTGGTTACGTGGTTTCCGTCAGCGCATGCACATGGCTGCGTACGCTGCGTCCCAGCGCCGCGAGATCGTAGCCACCTTCCAGCACCGAGACCAGGCGGCCACCCGCGAGCCGCTCGGCAATCGCGACCAGCTTGCGCGTGATCCACTCGAAGTCACTCTCGAGCAGATTGAGCCCAGCGAGCGGGTCGTCCCGGTGGGCATCGAACCCGGCCGATACCAGGATCAGCTCGGGCCGGAATCGCTCCAGGGCGGACAGCCAGTCGCGTTCGATCGCCATACGAAAGGCGGGGCCGTCTGTCCCCGCCGCAAGCGGTGTATGGACGAGGTGCTCGCGGCGGGACAGCGGGCGGTTCGGATAGAACGGATGCTGGAAGCTGGAGCAGAACAGCACCCGGGGGTCATCGCGAAAGATGTCCTCGGTCCCGTTGCCGTGATGGACGTCGAAGTCCGCGATTGCAACACGGCTCAGGCCGTGTACGTCCAGGGCCCATCGCGCCGCGATCGCGACGTTGTTGAACAGGCAAAAGCCCATCGCCTGGTCCCGCTCCGCGTGGTGTCCCGGAGGGCGAACTGCGCAGAAGGCATTGGTGGACTTGCCATCAAGGACCTGGCGCGTCCCTTCGATTGCCGCGCCGGCTGCATGGTGGGCCGCGCGAATGGAATGTTCGTTGATGTGCGTGTCGGGGTCCACGGCAACGCGAACGCCCGGGTCGGGTTGTGCCGCGTAGATCGCGTCCACATGGGCGCGGGTGTGGGCGCGCAAAAGGTCCTCGTCGGTGGCCGCCGGCGGGTCCTCGATGCGTTCCAGTCCATTCAGGTTTTGCAGTGCCGCATCGATCGCGGCCAGGCGCTGCGGGCACTCCGGGTGTCCGGGCCCGCCATCGTGAAGCCGGCAGGCGGGGTGGGTGATGTACAGGGTGCGGGCCATCGGCATCGACCTCGGCATAGTGGCCGCGGGGAACGGCAGTGTTCAGCGCAACTGGCTGTCCTTGGAGGCGCGCCGGTTGTAGGGGCTGAAGGCCGCGTTCGCCTCGTCATGCGCTTCCTGGCAGGGGACGCACAGGCGTACGCCGGGCAGGGCACGGCGGCGGGCCTCGGGGATCGTGGCCCCGCATTCCTCGCACGTCTCCAGGCTCTCGCCCTCGGGGAGCTGGCTGCGCACACGTGCCAGCGCGTCCTCGACGGTGTTGTCGATCTGCTCCTGTTCCGCGCCGTCTTTGGACCAGCCACCCGCCATCACACCGCTCCGTCAAAACCTGTGGGTGTTAGATACCCAGGCCCTGGGAGGGAGTTCCCGAGGCGTTAGTCGCCGTGGCCGAATTCGCGGGTGACGTAGTCGATGTCCTTGTCGCCCCGGCCGGACAGGTTGGCGAGGATCGTGACGCCGGGATTCTCGCGGCCATATTTCATCGCCCAGGCGACGGCATGGGCACTCTCCAGCGCCGGAATGATGCCCTCGGCGCGCGACAGTCGATAGAAGGCCTCCAGCGTTTCGTCGTCGCTGATCGCATGGTAGGCCACGCGCTCGATGGTCTTCAGGTAGGAGTGCTCCGGGCCGACGCCGGGGTAGTCGAGGCCCGAGGCGATGGAGTGGACCGGGGCCGGGTTGCCTTCCTCGTCGGCCAGCAACATGCACTTGAACCCGTGGATCATGCCGGGCTTGCCGTAGGTCATGGTGGCGGAGTGCTCGCCCAGCGTCGTGCCGCGTCCGAGTGGCTCGACCCCGTTCAGCTGGACGCCGGCGTCCTCGATGAAGCCGGCAAACATGCCCATCGCGTTGGATCCGCCGCCAACGCAGGCGACCACGTGGTCGGGCAGTTCCCCGCCGGTCATCTCCATGAACTGCTCGCGCGCCTTGATGCCGACCACCGACTGGAAGTTGCGCACCATCAGCGGGAAGGGGTGCGGACCCACCACGGAGCCGATCGCGAACAGCGCCTGCTCGGCTTGCGACAGGTAGGACTGGAAGGCGGAGTCCACGGCCTCCTTGAGCGAGCGCCCGCCGAAGGACACCGGCACGACCTGTGCGCCCATGAGCTTCATGCGGGTGACGTTGGGCGCTTCCTTGGCGATGTCGATCTCGCCCATGTGGATCTCGCATTCCATGCCGAAGTAGGCAGCTGCCGTGGCCAGCGCGACCCCGTGCTGGCCGGCGCCGGTCTCGGCGATCAGCTTGCGCTTGCCCATGTGCTTGGCCAGCAGGGCCTCGCCCATGCAGTGGTTCAGCTTGTGTGCTCCGGAGTGGTTCAGGTCTTCGCGCTTGAGATAGATATGTGCGCCGGCCTCGCGGCTCAGGTTGTGGGCGTAGTACACCGGGGTGGGGCGACCCTGATAGTGCTTGCGGATGTAGCGCAGCTCGTTCAGGAAATCGGCCGAGCGGGCGAGGGCGAGGTAGGCCCGGTTGATCTCGGCAAAATGCGGTTCCAGTTCGGGGGGCAGGAACGCACCCCCGAACTCGCCGAAAAAGCCTTCCTGGTTCGGAAAATCCTTCAGGTACGACATCGCCCGCCCTCGTGCATGTTCGAAAGGGCAAATGATCCTGTCCCGGGCGCCCGTTGCCAAGCACGTTTGCTTAAACGCGGCCCTCAGGAACGCGAGAGGCGGTCGCAGACCTGGGCGGTGAGTGCCAGGGAGCGACGACGGGCCTCGTGATCAAAGGTCGTGGTGGTCAGGATCAGTTCGTCGGCCTGAGTGGCCTCGAGAAAGCGGCGCATCTCCCGCTCGACGGTGTCGGGTGCCCCGATCGCGGAGCAGGCCATGGTCTGTTCGACCATCGCCCGCTCGGCGCGGTCGAGCTGCTCGCGGTAGTGCGGAATCGGGGGCTGGATCGGCTCCGGCCGGCCGCGCCGCAGGCTGATGAAGGCCTGCTCCATGGAACTGGCCAGCGTCTGCGCATCGGTATCGGTGTCGGCCACATAGACGTTGTAGCCGGCCATCACCCAGGGTGCGTCCAGCTCCGGGGAGGGCCGGAACTCGCGGCGGTAGATCGCGATCGCGTCATGTAGTTGTCCCGGGGCGAAGTGCGAGGCAAAGGCGTAGGGCAGCCCCAGGTATGCTGCGAGCTGGGCCCCGAAAAGGCTGGACCCGAGGATCCAGACGGGAACGCGCGAACCGGCGCCCGGGATCGCACGAATGGCCTGATCGGGAACGGGATCGGCGAGATAGCTCTGCAGCTCCGCGACATCCCGCGGGAACTGGTCGGGGTCGCTCTCCGCGCTGCGGCGCAGGGCACGGGCTGTCGCCGGGTCCGTGCCCGGCGCCCGTCCGAGCCCGAGGTCGATTCGACCCGGAAACAGAGCATTCAGGGTGCCGAACTGCTCGGCCACGATCAGCGGCGCATGGTTGGGCAGCATGATGCCGCCGGCACCCACGCGGATCCGAGTCGTGGCGGCCGCCACCTGGCCGATTACCACCGCAGTCGCGGCACTGGCGATCCCGGGCATGTTGTGGTGTTCGGCGAGCCAGTAGCGTCCAAATCCGAGTGTCTCCGCCAACTGGGCCAGATCTAGGGTGTTGTGAAGGGCCTGGCCGGCGTCAGCGTGCGCGGTGATCGGAGCGAGATCGAGAACTGAATATTGAGTCATTCGCCCATTATACGCCCGCTGCGGTCCCCTTCCCGGGATCCAGGGTGCGCTTCCTCATTCCCGCGAAACGCGGTAGACGAACTAGTTTTCTAGTTCGTTAATGTGTGATCGAAACTTGCGCATCGAATGTCTGAATAAGCACCTGCTGACGTTCCCATAATATTGGTATGGCCATGTATGTCTGCACCCCTGCTGCCTGACCAGTTCCACTAAGTTTGCTTATGCTGTTCGGCAATTGTTGAAACTGAATCACCCCAGTCTCAACGATTGGATTACTATGGCTTCTCTCATCCATTGGTCACGAGATCCCTGTCA
Organism: Thioalkalivibrio sp. K90mix; assembly: GCF_000025545.1. NCBI lineage: Bacteria > Pseudomonadati > Pseudomonadota > Gammaproteobacteria > Chromatiales > Ectothiorhodospiraceae > Thioalkalivibrio > Thioalkalivibrio sp. K90mix. The sequence continues at coordinate 1,449,478 of NC_013889.1, read as the reverse complement.
GGGAATGGCCGTGGAGGTTTCCTGTACATGCAGGGTTTTGTATATCGCGTCACAAAAAATCCCCTCTGAAGGGGTGGTGGGTCGTGTAGATTGCTGGCAGGAAATTGGTATTGGCCTCCCTTAACATGGGTTAAGGGTTGTCGCTCACGAATATTAACTTGGGTTAAGGGCGTGGCGTAGCTTTCGCGTCGTGAATCCTCTGCACTGTGAGCGTCGACGGAGCTGGGTGCGGCCCTCGCGAAACACGATATTCGTCGCATCAACAGAAGACCAAGGCCGGTGCGTTTTAGGAGAACGGATGACTGTAAGAACACCGGAAGAAATCGAGAACGAGCGTCGCACTGTGCTCGTGAACATCTTTGCAACGTCAGGTTCATTGATTTTGTTTATCTTTGGCATTCTGTCGATGTCGGCGGGGTTCGTGGTTCTGGGTTCTGTTGTCCTTGGGGCATCGGTATTAAGTTTAGGATTGATGGTATATGGTCGGCTGTCTGGAAGGATCAGAACGGTTAGTTACCTTTTCTCAGCACTTGCGTTCATGTTGGCAATCTTCCTTGTTGTTCATGGTGGTGTGAAAGGTGCCGGAGCCTACTTTTCCTTCCCGCTGGCTATCATCATGGTGATGACAGGATTTACGAGCGTTCGTTTTACATTGACGATTTGTTCCCTGTTTCTATCGGTTGTCGCGCTTGCACTTTTTGGCCCAGTAGACGAGGGATTGGTTTATCCCTATGGCGCCGATGAAAAGATGCACATCATGCTCGGGCTGGCCGTTCTCGTTTTGCTGGCGGTGTTCTCGGAATGGATACGGTTGCGTTCCTACTCCGCAACGCTCAACACCCACGAGCAACTCAGGACGGATGCACGATACGACGCGTTGACCAAACTGCTGAACAGGCGTGGGTTCGAGGAAGCGATGGCAGGTCTCCCCCCCGAACGCTTTCCTGTGGTGCTGGCGATACTGGATCTGGATCATTTCAAGTCAGTGAATGACGAGCACGGGCACGAGGCGGGAGACCATGCACTTCGCGCCTTTGCCCGGCATCTGCGCCCCTGCGTGAGGGGAGGGGATCTGCTTTGCCGCTGGGGGGGGGAAGAGTTCCTCTTGCTGATCACCGAAGCCGGGCCAGACGAGGCCTTGGCCGTCGTGGACGACATTCGAATCGGCTTCGCGAGGACGGTGTTGCCCGTTGGCGAAAACGGCTTGAAGCTGACCTTCAGTGCGGGGTTGTCTTGCTTGCAGAATGCCGGGGGATTTGAACAGGCATTGGTCGAAGCCGATGAAAGCCTCTATCGCGCCAAGGACAGGGGGCGCAACCATCTAGAGTTGTCTGAAGCGGAAAATACGGCGGGGGAACCTGACGATGCCGGGCTTCAGCCTGTGTCTGCCGCGGTACCCCGGAACAAAGACCAGGAACCTCCAGATATTCTCCCGGCTTGAGCCCGTAATGCAGGGTTCCTTCATGGAATCCATCAGGGCCTCTGGGCATCGTCGGTCGGCTTCCTTCAACGGTGCCATTCTGGTGCCGACGTCTCCCCTGATGGCCGTCTCTCGATCGCCTGGCGAACGCATTAAAGGCTTCTTCAACGGCCGTTCGCCGTTCGGCCAACGGGCGGGAAGGCTCTCGGAATAGCGGCCAGCAGAACGGCCGATTGAGGGCCTCCCACGAGGCAGTTCGTGCCAGGGGAACCTTGGATCAGGGCCTGCGTTCAGTCGGTGCATGGTTCGGGAGCGAGGAACCTAACCAGGGGGTACATCGCGGCGAACGGAAGGTTTGCGTCATCTGGGCCGTCTCCTGTTCAACAGGGGCGCAATACTCGTGGGCTTTATTTTATTCAATCCATTGGCGGCCGATGGCGGCCTTTCTGTCTACGCCTCTGTACACGGCTGCTGCCGCGGTGGGCGATGGTTGCGGCCCATCCGGTGTCAGGGCGGTTTGTTGCCGAGCGTGGCGGTCCGCACTCGACACGGCTGGCCTCCCGTGTGGGGCGGCGAATGGCAGTGCGGGAAGGGCTGCCGCTGGGCAGCAGGGAGTTTGACGAGCGCGACAGGATGCTTGCGCTGACCAGGGCCAGGAGGGCGAGCCCGGCGTTTCCGGCGGAGGGGGCGGATGGCTGGAAGGACACCCGAGGCGATCGAGGCCGAGCGTCGCGTACTGCTCGTATCGCTGTTTGCGACCGTCGGTTCGACGATCCTCGTGATATTCGGGACATTGGCCGTGATGGCCGGGCGCTCCGGCCTGGCGCTGGTGCTACTGGTGACGGCGGTCCTGTGTCTGGCGTTCATGTTGTACAGCCGCCTGACGGGACGAGCTCGGGATGTGAGCTACTTCCTTTCGGCGCTCGCCTTTCTACTGGGGGTCTTTCTGATCCTGCACGGGGGTGTGGAAGGCACTGGCGTCTATTTCGCGTTTCCGGTGGCGATCATCATGGTGATGGCCGGGTTCACCAGTGTGCGTTTCACCATGTGGGTTTGCGCGCTGTTCATCGCGGTCGTGGCGCTGGGGCTGTACGGGCCCTATAGCCAGGAATGGGTCTACCCCTACAGCCTGGTGGAGAAGAGCCGGATCATGGTGGCCCTCGCGGCGCTGGTTCTGCTGGCCGTGCTTGCCGAGTGGATGCGGGTGCGCTCGTACTCCGCGACGGTCGATACCCATGAACAACTGAGCGTCGACGCGCGCCGGGACCCCCTGACAGGGTTGTTGAACCGGTGAGGCTTCGAGGAAGCGATCGCCGAGTTTCCATCGGAACGTTTTCCCGCGGTGCTTTCGTTGATGGATCTCGATCATTTCAAGACCGTCAATGACGTGCATGGCCACGAGGCAGGCGATGAAGTGATCCGTGCCTTTGCCGAGCATCTTCGCCGCAATCTCAAGGGCCGCGATCTCCTTTGCCGCTGGGGTGGCGAGGAGTTTGTGGTGCTCCTGGGCCATGCGCAGCCGGATGAGGGATGGGCCGTACTCGACGACATTCGACGGGCCTTCGCCGGCACGACGCTCCCGATTGGCGGCAATGGACTGCGAGTAACGTTCAGCGCGGGGCTGGCCAGTATGCGCGATGCACGAGATTTCGAGACGGCCCTCGCCCGGGCGGACCAGTGCCTCTACCACGCCAAGGACGCCGGACGTAATCGCCTTCAAATCGCGGAGACCGAGGACAAGCAGCGAGTTGTCCAGCCGGTTGGATGATGCGGGTCTATAGTCCGAGGATGAGGACGGCAAGAGGGCCACAGCATGGGCATCGCGAGAACCCTGAGTGATTATCTGGCGGCGCAGGGCGTCTCCTTTGAATTGGTCCGGCATCCGTATGCCAGCAGTGCTACTCGCACGGCGGAGGCCGCGCATGTGCCAGGGGACCGGTTGGCGAAGGCTGTTCTCGTCGAGGATGCGGGGCATTACATGCTGGCCATCCTGCCGGCATCACGGCGCCTGCATCTTGGACAACTCCACCACCTGATCGGAGAACATGTCGGCCTGGCCACAGAGCAGGAGGTGGCGGAACGCTTCCCCGACTGTGCCCTGGGGGCGATTCCGGCCCTGGCCGCGCCGTATGGTCTCGAGCCCATCCTGGACGAACATGCCCCCACCGAAGGGGATGTCTACCTGGAGGGTGGTGACCACGAGACCCTGGTCAAGCTGCCCGCCCTGGCCTGGAGAGACCTGCTGGGAGCGGCTCGGCACGGACTGTTCAGCCGGCATTTGTAACGTCATCCGGTTGCGCCACCGGCTGGGGCGGTGAATGCTGCGTACATGAAAATCGCGATTCGCTTGCAGGGACTGGTACGCAGCTATAACGGCACTCGCGCCGTCGATGGTGTCGATCTGGAAGTCCCAACCGGGAGTATCCTGGGTCTGTTGGGGCCGAATGGTGCTGGAAAGACCACGATCGTTCGCATGCTCGCCACCCTGATCGCTCCGGATGCGGGGACGGCGGAGGTCGGCGGCTTCGATGTGGTGCACGATGCAGCGCGGGTGCGCGAGATCATCGGCCTGACCGGGCAGTACGCCTCGGTCGACGAGAAGCTGACGGGGCGCGAGAACCTGTTGTTGATTTCACGACTACTGGGTCTGGGCCGTCGCGATGCGCGTCGGCGTGCGGACGAGCTGCTGGGGCAGTTTCATCTTCTCAATGCGGCGAATCGTCCGGCACAGACCTATTCCGGTGGCATGCGGCGCCGTCTGGATCTGGCGGCGAGCCTGGTGGGGAATCCCGCCATACTCTTTCTCGACGAGCCGACCACGGGGCTCGACCCGCGGGCGCGACGTGACCTGTGGCGCCTGGTAAGGGAACTGCGGGCGCAGGGCACCACCGTCCTGCTCACGACGCAGTACCTCGACGAAGCGGACGCCCTGGCGGATCGAATCGTGGTGCTGGATCGCGGACGGATTATCGCCGAGGGGACCGCCTCGGAGCTGAAGGAACGCGTGGGTGGACGCTCCCTGTTCGTGGTGCTGGCGGATGTCACCCGGATAGACGATGCGGCCGAGGTGATCGCGCGGACGGTCGGGGAACGGCCGCAGGCGAGGGACAACACCCTGAGTGTGGCCGTGACGACCAGTGCCGTAGTGCCGAAGGTGCTGCGGGCTCTGGACCAGGCGGGCATTGAGGTTGTCGAGGTCGGCTTGCGCACCGCGAGCCTTGATGATGTCTTTCTGGCCCTTACCGGTCATGCCGCCGAGGCAACGGCGGAGCCGGCGGAGGAGGGCACATGAAGGTACTCGACCAGACCCTGGCTCTGGCGTGGCGAAGTCTCGTGCAGGTGCGCCGCAATCCGTGGGAGCTGGGGGATTATTCCATCCAGCCGATCCTGTTTCTGGTGCTTTTCCTGTATGTGTTCGGCGGAGCGGTCGCGGGCTCGACCGAAGCCTACCTGCCGTTTGTGCTGCCGGGCGTGATCGCGATGAACATGCTGTTTGTCACCGTCTATGTCGGGCATGGCCTGAACACCGATCTGACGCGTGGGGTGTTCGACCGCTTTCGCGCCCTGCCGATTCCGCGCTGGGCGCCGCTGGCGGGGCGGATCCTGGCCGATCTTCTGAAACAGGCGCTTTGTATCGCGCTGCTGCTGGTCGTGGGGGTGTTGCTGGGCTTCCGGATCGAGACGTCGGTTTGGGAGGTGCTGGCGATGGTGGCGCTGGTGCTGGTCTTCGCGTCGGCCGCATCCTGGATGATGGTGCTGGTCGGCGTATTGTCGCGTGATCCGGAGCATGTCCAGCTGTTCGGTTTTACGGCGTTGTTCCCGGTCACGTTCGTCTCCACCGCCTTTGTCCCGCTGGAGACGATGCCTGCCGTCCTGCAGCCCTTTGTGCAGGCCAACCCCGTCTCGTTGCTGGCGGAGGCCTCGCGTGCCCTGCTGAGTGGGGGGCATGCGCTGGAGCCCGCTTTGTGGACCCTTGTGTGGGCTGCCGTGATAGCGGTGATCTTTGCACCGCTGTCCGTCTGGGCCCTGAATCGGCGTCTGGCTCGGGGCTAAGGGGCAGGAGAAACAAGGGTCCGGAACTACATACGCAGGTCCACGCGTTCAGAGCCCGGCGCGTCGATGCCGCGGTGCAGCAGTAGCGTACCACTTGCGTTCAGGAGTTCGGTGGTCAGCTGGCGAAAGCGCACGACGGTCTCGGTCAGGCGCAGACGGCTCTCGAGCAAGTCACGCTGGGCCTGGGCCACGGCCAGTGCCGTCCCTGCGCCGACGCGATAGCGGGTCTGTTCCACGCGCAAGAGTTCTTCCTGGAGCTCGATGGTCTCTTCCTGGGCGCGAATCTGCTCCCGAACGCGGGCGGCGTCGAACCAGACGGCGCGCACGTCTTCGATCGCCAACTGCTCCAGATTGGCGAGGGTTTCGCTGATTTGCTGGCGCGTCAGGCGCGCGCGTGTGTGTTCCGCCTCGGCGGCACGGTTGCCGATCGGCATCTCGAACCGCAGTCCGGCGGCGAGGTCGTAGCCGTCGCCCTGGGTGTCGCGGAAGGTACGCCCGAAGCTGTCCGCATAGCCCGATTGTCCAAGCGTGACAAAGAAGTCCAGGCGGGGGAGGAGGCCATTGCGGGTGCGAATGACCTCCAGCTCGTCGCGCTGGACCCGCAGGCGGGTCTCGTTGAGGTCGGCGCGATGGTCGCGCGCCAGTGCCACGTAGGTATCGAGTGGTTCGATCTCGTAGCGGTCGAGGGCCGGCTCGGAACTCGTCAGCAGCCGGGTGTCCCACAGGCCTCCATCACCCTGAATCAGGCGCGCGAGGGTGTCTTGCGCGCGCGCACGCTCGCTGCGCGCGTCGATGAGCCCCTGGCGCCGCAGGGCGACCTCGGCGCGTGCAGAGACGGCTTCGGTTTCCGGGCGATCGCCGGCATCGATGCGGCGCTGGGTCTCGTCGAGTTGCTGGCTCGCGACGGCCAGGGCCTCCTCGAAAATCTCGATCTGCTCGCCGGCCAGCACCAGATCCCAGTAGGCGGTCTCCACGTCGGTTATGAGCTGTTCGACGAACGCGCGGACTTCGTATTCGGTTGCCTCGACGTCCAGGCCGGCCTGTTGCAGGCGCACCAGATTGGATTCGATGCGCCCACCTCGCAGCAGGGCCTGGGTGAGCGTCAGGCCGGCGCGGGACGAGAACTGGGTTTGATCGACGCGCGAACTGGTCGCGCGCTGGCTGCGCACGGACAGGCTCAGGTCGGTACCCGTCGGCAGCGACTGACGAACACCGGCCTCGCCAAAACGCTGGGTCGAGGTGACCTCGTCGGTGTCTTCCTCGGCCTCCTCCAGCAGGCGTACGCTCTGGTCCCGGGTGACCTCGACCTCGGCAAACAGCTCGGGATCGAATACGGCGCGCTCCTGTGCTTCGAAGGTACCGGCAATCGCGGTCTGCAGGCGCTCCGCGCGCAGGCCACGGTTCCCTTCCAGCGCCCGTGCGACAGCTTCTTCGAGGGACAGGGTCTCCTCGCCCACGGGCTCACGGCCAAACGGATCGATGGCCATGAGTTGCTCTGCCGGCAACGATAGGCGCAACCCGTTGCCTGTCGGCTCGTCATCCTCTGCAGTGGCGGGAATGGCCAGGGCCAGCGAGGCCAGCAGTGGCAGGGCGGCACGGTAACGCCTAGGCATTTTCGGCTCCGACTCGGTAGACGGGTTGGGGATGCTTGCCGCGACGGTGGAACAGCAGGTAGAGCGTCGGGATCAGCACCAGGGTGATCAGCGTAGACGACAGCAGTCCGCCGATCACTACGCGTGCCATCGGGGCCTGGGCCTCGCCGCCATCACCCATTCCGATGGCCAGGGGTGAGAGCGCGAGAATCGTGGTCAGCGTGGTCATCAGGATCGGACGCAGGCGCTCGCCGGCGGCGGCCACGACCGCCTCGTGCAGTTCCATTCCGTCATCGCGGTGCCGCCGGGCCATACGGTCCACCAGCAGGATCGCGTTGTTGACGACGATGCCGACCAGCAGCAGGACGCCGATCAGTGACTGCACATTCAACGTGGTGTCGGTGACCAGCAGCGCGCCGGTGACCCCGATGATCGCGAGCGGGATCGAGAACATCACGATCAGGGGATCGCGCAGGGATTCATACAGGCTGGCCATGACCATGTACACGAGCAGGGTGGCCAGCATCGTACCCAGCAGCAGCTCCGAGAATGCGGCTTCCTGTTCTTCGATGTCGCCCGTGACGGAGTAGTCGATCTCCTCGGGCAGCGGGATGTCTGCCAGGGCCTCGCGGACCGAGGCCGCCACTTCGCCCAGCGAGCGATCCCCCAGATTGATGAATAGCGTACGTACGCGGGCCTGTTCACGTCGTTCGATGCTGTCGGGCCCGATCTCGGTGTCGAAGGAAATCAGGCTGCGCAAGGCGACGCGTTCGCCGTCCTCGCTGCGCACGGTCAGGTTGAGCAGGTCCTCCAGTGAGCTCTGATCCGCGTCGCGCAACTGGACCCAGATCCGGGTCTCGTCGCCCCCCGCACGCAGCTGGCCGGCGCTGGAGCCGCCCAGCGCGGTTTCCAGCGTCTGGGCAATAGTGCGTACATCCACGCCGAGATCTGCAGCGCGATCGCGATGGATGCGAGTGGCGAACTCGGGCTGGCCGCCATCGGTTCCCACCCGCGTGTCGGTAATGCCGGGGACATCGGCCAGCGCCTCCTCGAACCGCTCGAGCACCGCATTCATGGTCGACAGCTCGAAGCCGCGCACTTCGACCGACAGGCGTTCCTCGTCATCGCCGCGGCCGAATCCGCGGAAGAAGATGTTGCTGGAGGCGCGGACACGGATCTCGGTTCCCGGTGGGGTACCCAGGGCCTCGCGCAGGGCAGCGGCAATCTCCTCCGAAGAACGGCTGCGACTGTCGCGCGAGCCGACCATTACGCGCATGTTGCCGGAGGCGGGCGACGATGCCCTGAAGGCAGAGGCGCCAGAGCTGGACACCAGGTTCTGGAGCTCAGGCACCTCGTCGCGAATCACCTCTTCCAGGCTGGCCATGGTGGAGTACAGTTCGTCGAGTGGTGTCCCCGGTTCCATGGAGACATGCACGCGCAGTTCGCCCTCGTCGGTGGCCGGTAGAAATTCGGTGCCGACGCCCCGCAGACCGGCCAGTGCGATGACCATCAGCAAGGCACTGACCCCGATCACCATCCAGGGATGCGCCAGCGTGCCGCGCAAAAGGCCCTGGTAGCGCCGTTCCATGCGGGCGAGGGCGCTGGTGTCGCGCCTGGGCATCGGGGCGCGTGCCATCAGCATCGGCACCACGGTCAGGGCCACGATCAGCGAGGCGGCCAGCGCGAAGGCCACCACAGCGGCGAGTGGTTTGAACAGCTGCCCGGCCAGTTCCTGGGCGAAGAACAACGGCAGGAAGATGGCGACGGTGGTCAGCGTACTGGCGATGATTGCGGGTGCCACACGCCCCGTACCAGTGACGGCCGCCTCGATGGCGCTTTGCTCCGCGTGTTCCTCTCGCCTTCGGGCGATGCTCTCGATCACTACGATCGCGTTGTCGACCATCAGTCCCACACCCAATGCGATCCCGCCCATGGTCATCAGGTTGAGCGAGTGCCCGCCGAAGTAGACGAGGCCAAACGTCGAGATGACCGCGAGAGGAATCGCGGTGGCCGCCACCAGCGTGTAACGAATGTTGCGCAGGAAGACCAGCAGGACCAAAACGGCCAGTGCGCTCCCGTAGAGGATGGACTGCCCGACATTGGTAATGGAGCTGCGGATGAAGCCCGCCTCGTCCGTTACCGCGCGGATGTCGATCTGCGGGAAGTCGCGGTTGAGACGGACCAGTTCGGCGTGGACCGCCTCGGACACCTCGACGGTATTGGCGTCCGCCAATTTGCGCACGGCCAGCTGGACACCTTCTTCCTGGTTGACCCGGAAACGACGGGTGACGCGCTGGTGGGTATCGCGGACCTCGGCGACTTGATGCAGGTAGGTGACGCCATCTTCGCTGCGCTGGACCACGGTATCGCGTATCTCGCCCACCGAGCGGAACTCGGCTGGTGTACGCAGCCGGTATTCACGGCGACCGTCCATGATCGGGCCACCAGGGGTAATCACGTTGGCATCGCGAATCCGGTTGCGCAGGTCGTCCAGCCCCAGGTCGATCGCCTGTATCCGGTCTGGGTCGACCTCGACGCGCACTTCCCTTTCCAGTCCCCCAAACGTATCCACCGCGGCCACGCCGGGGATGCGCTCCAGGCGGGGGGCAATGCGGTTGTCGATCAGGGTGCGCAGATGGATGGCGTCGAGCTGCGAGCCGACGCCCAGGCGCATGATGGGCGAGTCCTGGGTGTCGAACTGGCGCACCAGGGGCCGGTCTGCCTCATCCGGCAGCTGACCTTCAATGCGCGCCAGGCGATCGCGCAGGTCATCAACGGCCTGTCGGATATCGGTGCCCCAGGCAAAGTTGACGCGCACATTGCTGTTGCCTTCGGCCGAAGTGGACCGGATCTCCTGGGCCCCGGTGATTGCGGCCGCTGCCTGTTCCACCGGGCGGGTCACCAGTTGCTCGACCTCCTCGGCCCCGGCGTTGGGGTAGGAGGTCATCACCGTGACCACCGGATAGGTGATGTCGGGCAGGAGATCGACCGGGAGGCGGGTCAGCGCGGTCAGGCCCAGGATTACCACGATCAGGGCCACCATGCTGGTCAGCACGGGGCGGTGGACGGTAAGTCGAGCCGGATTCACGGCTCTTCGGTCTCCGACAGGCCCGGGGCGAAGTCCGCCCCGGGCACACTGCGCGGGTCGGTCAGGCGAAGCGGGGTGCCATCGGCGAGCAGGTGCTGCCCGAGCACCACCACTTCGGTGCCCTCGGGCAGCTCGGGCTCCAGCAGTTCGATCCAGTTGCCGTCCCGCACGCCGGTAACGGCCATGTGGCGGCGCGCCGTGGGCCGTTCGCCGCTACGGTCTACGCTGAACAGGGTGGGGCCCGCTTCACGCTGAATGATGGCATCCCGAGGGATCGCCAGGGTGTCCGAGCGCTGGCCAAGGGTGATCGCGGTCTCGACAAACATCCCGGGCCGCAGCCGTTCATCATCGTTCGGTACCTCGACCTCGATCCGCGCCTGGCGCGAACCCGGGCGAAACTCGGGGGAGATCCGCGTGATGGTGCCTTCGAATAACGCGTCGGGGTACGAGGAGGTGCGCACGGTGGCTTCCTGGCCGCGCGAGATCCTCGAATAATCCGCCTCGGTGACGGCCAGGATCGCGCGCACCGGCTGCAGGGTGACGAGTGCCAGCGCGGGTTCGTTGGCGCTGATCACTGAACCGGGGTCGACCAGGCGCTCGGCCACCCAGCGGGTGGTGCTTCCCGGGTCGGCATCGATACGCGTGTAGCCCAGCTGGATCTCGCGGGTACGCAGGGCAGAGCGGCGTTGTCGGATCTGCGACTCGGCCAGGGCGACCCGGGTCTGGGCCAGGGCGAGCTCGGTCTCGGCGGCCTCCAGTTCCGAGCGAGAGGCGATCCCCTGGTCCCGCAACTCGCGGGTGCGCTGCAGGTCGCGCTGGGCGGCGTTGCGGCTGGCGACGGCCTCCGCCAGGCTGGCTTCGGCCACTTCAAGTTCCGCTTCGGCCTGGGTGACGTCCTGCTCGAATTCCTCGGTATCCAGCTGCAGCAGGGGGTCGCCCGGCTCGACTCGGTCGCCCAGGTTCACGAAGACCTCGGCCACACGGCCCCCGACGCGCGGAGTGATCACAATGCGGTCGCCACCCTCGATACTGCCGGTGAAACGGCGGCGTTCCACCAGATCCTGCTGTTGCACGCTGGCCACGGCGACGGCCACGGGCCGTGTCTCGCCGCCACCCGCGCGCGCGGAAGAGGCCTGTTCGTCGTCCGGGCCCCAAAAGAGCCATGCGAGTACACCGCCCGCCAACAGGAACAGGACCAAGGTGATCAGGGTGGAGAGCTTGGGCATGCACGCGGGCTCGAAATGGGTGAACGGGATCACGGTATGCTGCGAGTGTGCCGCAAGCGGCTGAATCGCGCATGAACCTCGTTCATTTTGCTGATTTCCGTTCAAATGGCGCGGACAGGTGCCTAAAAACAACGATGGGCGAGGTGTGAGAGGAGGGGCGATGATCAATACAAGGGATGGGGTCGGACTGGTGGGCTGGGTGGCCCTTGTGTTCCTGGTGGCTTCTGCGGGTGGCTATGCCACCAGCCTGTCGGTACAGGACTGGTACCAGACGCTGGAGCGACCCGAGCTGAATCCGCCCGATGCCCTATTCGGTCCGGTCTGGACCGTCCTGTTTGCGCTGATGGCCGTGGCCGCCTGGCGGGTATGGCGTCGCACCGGCTTCGCGGGTCCACCGCTCGCGATCGGGCTGTTCCTTGCCCAGCTGGTGTTGAACCTTGGCTGGTCCGTACTGTTCTTCGGCATGCAACGACCCGATCTGGCATTGATCGAGATCCTGATCCTGTGGCCCCTGATTCTGGCGACCCTGATCGCCTTCTGGCGCCATGACCGGATCGCGAGCGCGCTGCTGGTGCCTTACCTGCTGTGGGTGGGCTTTGCGATCTACCTGAACGCGGCAATCGTCCTGCTGAACTAGGGAAACACGGGTCCGCCTGTAATGCGGTCGTCATGTTCGGGGGGTATCCTGACGCGATTTTTCGCGGGAGGGCGTCATGGCCGTACGGGTTGGCATCAACGGGATGGGACGGATCGGTCGGCTCGCGCTGCGCGCGGCCTGGGATCGTGATGATCTCGAGATCGTGCACCTGAACGAGGTCGCGGCCGATGGTACGGTCACCGGGCACCTCCTGGAGTTCGATTCGGTGCATGGGCGCTGGGATCACGGCATCCAGGCCGAGCCGGATGCTCTGCGGATCGACGGCCGCAGCCTGCGCCACACGCAGCTGGGTGAACCGGGGCAGGTGCCCTGGGCCGAGTCCGGGGTGGATATCGTGGTCGATGCCAGCGGCGCCTTCCGCACCATGGAGACCCTGCAGCCGCACCTCGATCGCGGGGCACGGCGTGTAGTCGTCGCGGCGCCGGTGAAGGATGAGCGTGCGCTGAACGTGGTGATGGGTGTCAACGATGCCGCCTATGATCCGGCGCGGCACCGTGTGGTCACCGCCGCCTCCTGCACCACCAACTGCCTGGCGCCGCTGGTGAAGGTGCTGCACCCGGCGCTGTCGATCCGGCACGGGACGATTCTGACGGTACATGACATGACCGCCACGCAGTCGCCGGTGGACCTGCCACGCGACAACCTGCGCCGGGCCCGTGCGGCCGGGTTGAACCTGATTCCGACCACCACCGGCTCGGCGAAGGCGATCGGCGACATCTTCCCCGAGCTGAACGGGCGGCTGAACGGCCACGCGGTGCGTGTGCCGCTGATGAATGCCTCGCTGACGGACTTCACCTTCGAGGCGGCGCGCGAAACCTCCGCGGAAGAGGTCAACGCCCTGCTGCGGGAGGCCGCGAACGGCGATCTCAACGGCATCCTCGGCTACGAGGAACGCCCGCTGGTCTCCAGCGACTTCCGCACTGACCCCCATTCGTCCATTGTCGATGCGCAGTCGACGATGGTGGTGGATGGCACACAGGTGAAGGTGCTGGCCTGGTACGACAACGAATGGGGTTACGCCAACCGGCTGGTCGAACTGGTCGCGCGCGTGGCCGAGCAGGGCGTGTAGGACGGATGGGCAGCCCGGCCGAAACGCCGAACGCACCGCCCAGCCTGGGCCTGGGCGCCTACGCGCGCATCACCGCGAACTACTGGGCATTCACCGTCACCGACGGCGCGATCCGCATGCTGGTCGTGCTGTTCTTTCACCAGTTGGGCTACAGCCCGCTGGAGATCGCCTTCCTGTTCCTGTTCTACGAGCTGTTCGGGGTGATCACCAACCTCACCGGCGGCTGGCTGGCTGCGCGGCTGGGGGTGAACACGACGATGATCGCCGGGACGCTGCTGCAGGTCGCGGCGTTGCTGATGCTCACGGTGCCGGAGGCGTGGCTGGGTGTGGCCTACGTGATGTTTGCGCAGGCCCTGTCGGGCATTGCCAAGGATCTGAACAAGATGAGTGCGAAGTCCGGCGTGAAGCTGGTCGCCGGGGACGGGGAGGGGCGGCTGTTTCGCTGGGTCGCGGTGCTCACCGGCTCGAAGAACGCGCTGAAGGGGGTGGGCTTCTTCGTCGGCGGCGCACTTCTGTACACCGTCGGGTTCCAGATGGCGCTGGTGATCCTGGCCGGGATGCTGGCCGTGGTGATGCTGTTCTCCATCGTCGGGCTGCCACGCGGGCTGGGCAAGGTCGGCGGCAAGCCGAAATTCACCCAGATGTTCTCGAATTCCACCGCGATCAACGTGCTCTCGGCCGCGCGCTTCTTCCTGTTCGGTGCGCGCGATGTCTGGTTCGTGGTCGCGTTGCCGGTGTTTCTGAGCGCGACCCTGGACTGGAACCACATGCAGGTGGGTGCGTTTCTGGCGCTGTGGGTGATCGGCTACGGGATCGTGCAGGCCTCGGTGCCGCGCTTGCTGGGCCGTGGCGGGCTGCATCCGACCGGGCTGACCGCGCGGTTGTGGGCGTTCATCCTGATGCTGCTGCCCATCGGCATCGTGATCGGCCTGGAGACGGGCCTGGACCCGGCCTGGGTGCTGATGGTCGGGCTGGGCGTGTTCGGCGTGGTCTTTGCGATCAACTCCGCCGTGCACTCCTTCCTGATCCTCGACTATGCGGAGACCGACCGGGTCGCGATGAAGGTCGGCTTCTACTACATGGCCAACGCCGGTGGGCGTCTGGTCGGCACCGTTGCCTCCGGTGCCATCTTCATGGTCTGGGGCCTGGAGGGCGTGCTGATCGCCTCCACACTGTTCATCTTCGCCACCTGGATGATCTCCTCCCTGCTCCCCCGCGAGGCGGCGCGCGTCTGAGACGGTGGTTCGACCGCGGTTTTCAACTCACGGTAATTCCTCGATGACTGCCTCGAGGGTTCGCGAGCGGTAGCGGTCCGCGTGGCGAACCCAGCCGAGCTGGCGGGTGATGGGTGGGGCGGGCCATTCGAGGATGGTCAGGTCGTCGGTGGCCATGGTGCGGGGCAGGAAGCCGATGCCGAGGCCGGCGGCGATCATCATGCGGATGACCTCCAGGTACGGGCTTTCCTGAGCCGCGGCGGCGTGCAGGCCCTGTGCGGCCAGGGCCTGGTCGATCTGGCGGCGGGTGGTGGAGCCCGCCGGCGGCAGGATCGCCGGCCAGTCATGCAGCCGTTGCAGCGTCTCCAGCGGGGCATCCTGGGCGCGGCCGCGGGCGATCATTGGAACAAGCTCATCGGTCCAGACGGTGTGTGCGTCGGCGGCCTTCGGCAGATCCTCGGGCAGGGTGGCCAGGGCCAGATCGGCGTCGCCGTGCATGACGGCCTCGATGCCGGCCTCGGAGTCCATGAACGCGAGTTCCAGCTCCAGCTCGGGGTAGCGGGTGCGCAGAGCGGCCAGCGGGGCGGGCAGGCGGTGCAGGGCGATGTGGTGCGAGGTGGCGAGGCGGATGCGGCCGCGCACGACGTGGTCGAGGTCCGCCACCTGCTGCTCGATGGCGTGCAGGCGGGCCAGGATCTCGCGGGCCTCGGGTAGCAGGCGTTCGGCGACCTCGGTGGGCCGCACGCGGCGCCCCTGGCGCTCGAACAGCGGGCGTTGCAGCGTCGCCTCCAGCGACTGGATGCGCTTGCTGATCGCCGGCTGGGTCAGGTACAGCCGCTCGGCCGCGGCGGAGAAGGCGCCGGTATCGACCACCGCCACGAAGGCCTGCAGGGACTCGATGCTGAGCTGTTCCGGGCGCATCTGCCGCCTCCGTGGGATAATGACCGGCTGACTGATGCGGTGCCGGATCGTCCATCTATAACCAGGTGGAATGGTAAAGATAATAAATCGGATTTGAAAGAATAGAAGAGCGGCCGCAGACTGGCAATGCGGTGGTACCGCTCGTCTGTAGGAGGCCAGCCCTCTGGCCGATCCGGCGTCGTGGCCCATCGGCCAGAGGGCTGGCCTCCTACAGGGGGCTTTGGCGGGCACTCACCTAGTGTTCTTTAACAAAAGTTCGTATTTTTATCGAGGCGATCGGTTAGACGGGCGATCGACGCGATAATTTGATCGGCTGTTTTGCGCCAGATGAACGGTCGAGGCTCATCGTTGTACGTCTTCAGGTATTCGCGGATGGAGTCTTCCAGTTCGCGAGTACTGCGATGCGATTGACGCTTGATCCAGCGCTGCGAGATGAGCGCGAAGAAGCGTTCGACCAGGTTGATCCAGGACGCCGAGGTCGGCGTGAAGTGCACGTGGTAGCGCGGTCGTGCAGCGAACCAGGCCCGAACCTTTTCGGTCTTGTGGGTGCCGTAGTTGTCCAGGATGAGGTGGACGTCGAGATCGTCGGGGACCTGGCGATCGATCTCGTTGAGAAACGCCAGGAACTCCTTGGCGCGATGCCTTCTATGGAGTTTGCCGATGACCTCGCCGGTGGCCACATCCAGTGCCGCGAACAGGGTGGTCGTGCCATGGCGCAGGTAGTCATGGGTGCGGGTCTCGGGATGGCCGAACGACAACGGCAACGCCGGCTGGGACCGGTTCAGGGCCTGGATCTGGCTCTTTTCGTCGACGCACAGCACCAGGGCTCGGTCCGGTGGGTGCATGTACAGGCCCACGATATCGTGCACCTTGGCCACGAAGTGCGGATCCGTGGACAACTTGAAGGTCTCGAGCCGATGCGGCTTGAGACCGAAGGCCCGCCAAATCCGGCTGATGGCCATCGCATTGAGCCCGGTCTCCTTGGCCATCAGCGTGGTCGACCAGTGCGTCGCGTTATCCGGCTTCGACTGCAGCGTCTTGTTGATGACTTCGGTCACCTTGTCGTCATCGATCGTACGGGGACGTCCGCTTCTCGGGGCATCCGTGAGCCCCCCGATGCGTGCCTGCTCGAAGCGCTTGCGCCACTTGCTCACCGTCTCCGCCGAGACGCCAACCCGCGCGCCAATCTCCGAAGCCTTCAGGCCTCGCGTGCTCAGCAGAATCATGCGCGCGCGCTGTTGTTCCGCCGCGGGCATCTGGCGCCGCCGCAGCCAGCTCTCGAGCTCGTCGCGTTCGGCTTCACTGATCGTCAACGTCTTGATCGGTCGTCCCATTCCGGTCGCCTCCCGAGTGCCTGTTGTCAGGATACAGGGGGACAGTCACGGAGTCGATGAACTTTTGTTAAACGACACTAGGGAGACGCTGATTTAATCGCGCGACCGCGTTGGTGCCCCCTGTTTTCCGAGGCAAGGCGCGTCGTGCAGCGGGTAGTGGTTCTACCCGCAAGCGGCGCAACGCAGGATCGGGGAACAGGGGGCACCAACCCGACAAGTGATTGAAAGATCGGGCTCGGCCGCTTTTGCGCGCGCACGGCGTTGCGGTTCCCTTGTGCAGGGTGACTGCACGGCAGTCACCGCGCCTTGTTCGCACGCAAAAGCGACTCGAGCGCGGGCGTGCGATTAAATCAGCGTCTCCCTAGAATATGGCAGGAACATCGCGGCGTGTCCGCGGGAGCAGGTAATGGCAGGCAAGACACTGTACGACAAGCTGTGGGAGGCGCATGTGGTGCGCGAAGAGCCGGATGGCTCGACGCTGCTCTACATCGACCGCCATCTGGTGCACGAGGTGACCAGCCCGCAGGCCTTCGAGGGTCTGCGTCTGGCCGGGCGCAAGCCCTGGCGCGGCGATTCCGTGCTGGCGGTGCCGGACCATAACGTGCCTACCGCCAATCGCGACCGCGGGATCGAGGATCCGGTGTCGCGCACCCAGGTGGAGACGCTGGAGAGCAACGTCACCAGCCTGGGGCTGAAGTTCTTCCCGATGGCCGATGTTCGCCAGGGCATCGTGCATGTGATCGGCCCCGAGCAGGGGGCGACCCTGCCGGGCATGACGGTCGTCTGCGGTGACTCGCACACCTCGACCCACGGCGCGCTGGGTGCGCTGGCCTTCGGCATCGGCACCTCCGAGGTGGAGCATGTGCTGGCCACGCAGTGCCTGTGGCAGAAGAAGACCAAGGCCATGCAGGTCCGCGTGGAGGGCGAGCTGCGCCCGGGCGTGACCGCCAAGGATGTGGTGCTGGCGATCATCGGCCGCATTGGCACCGCTGGCGGCACCGGCTATGCGATCGAGTTCGCCGGCTCGGCGATCCGCAGCCTGTCGATCGAGGGCCGCATGAGCGTGTGCAATATGTCCATCGAGGCCGGGGCCCGGGCGGGCATGGTCGCGGTGGACGAGAAGACCATCGAATACGTGCGTGGCAAGCCACAGGCGCCGACGGGCGAACGGTTCGAGCAGGCCGCCGCCTACTGGCGCACGCTGGTCTCCGACCCGGATGCCGAATTCGACGCGGTGGTGGAGATGGATGCCGCCGAGATCGCCCCGCAGGTGAGCTGGGGTACCTCGCCGGAGATGGTCGCGCCGATCGACGGCCGCGTGCCGGACCCGGCGGCCGAGTCCGATCCGGTGCGTGCCGAGGGTATGAAGCGGGCGCTGGAGTACATGGACCTGCAGCCGAACACGCCGATGACCGAGATCCGTCCGGACAAGGTATTCATCGGCTCCTGTACGAACTCTAGGATCGAGGACCTGCGCGCCGCCGCCGAGGTGGTCAAGGGCCGCCGGAAGGCCGAGAACATCAAGCTGGCGATGGTGGTGCCGGGCTCCGGGCTGGTGAAGCAGCAGGCGGAGCAGGAAGGGCTGGACCGCATCTTCCTGGACGCCGGCTTCGAGTGGCGCGAGCCGGGCTGTTCCATGTGTCTGGCGATGAATGCGGACCGACTGGAGCCGGGCGAGCGCTGCGCCTCGACCTCGAACCGCAACTTTGAGGGCCGTCAGGGACAGGGCGGGCGTACCCATCTGGTCAGCCCGGCGCTGGCCGCGGCGGCCGCCGTGGCCGGGCACTTTGTCGAGCCGTCGGCACTGAAGGAGGCGTAAGCGATGCAGGCCTTTACCGTACACCGTGGGATTGTCGCGCCGCTGGATCGCTCCAATGTCGATACCGACGCGATTATCCCGAAGCAGTACCTGAAATCGGTCAAGCGCACGGGCTTCGGGCCCAATGCCTTCGACGACTGGCGCTACCTGGACCCGGGCGAGCCCGGCATGGACAGCTCGCAGCGCCGCATCAACCCGGACTTCGTGCTCAACCAGGCGCCGTTCGACCAGGCGACGATCCTGCTGGCGCGCAAGAACTTCGGCTGCGGCTCCTCGCGCGAGCACGCGGTGTGGGCGCTGACGGACTTCGGTTTTCGCGCGGTGATCGCGCCATCGTTTGCGGACATCTTCTTCTCCAACAGCTGCAAGAACGGGCTGCTGCCGGTGGTGCTGGCCGAGGACGAGGTGCAGGCGCTGTTCGAGCAGGTCGAGGCGAACCCGGGCGCGCAGGTCGAGGTGAACCTGGAAGAGATGACCGTAACGGCGCCGGACGGTACCGTGTTTCGTTTCACGCTCGACGAGGACCGGCGCCACCGCCTGCTGAACGGCCTGGATGATATCGCCCTGACGTTGCAGTACGCCGATGACATCCGCGCCTTTGAGGAGCGCCAGCGCCACGAGTGGCCCTGGATGGCGGAGCACTCGCAGGGCTGAGTCGTGCCCCTTTGTAGGAGGCCAGCCCTCTGGCCGATAGGGCGCCAGGACAGGCCCATCGGCCAGAGGGCTGGCCTTCTACAGGTAGAGAAGAAATTCGATGGATCTGATGGTTAGGAGAGGTTTGTGAGCCGAATTCTGGTATTGCCCGGGGACGGGATCGGGCCCGAGATCGTGGCCGAGGCGCTGAAAGTGCTGGAGCGCGTCGGCGAGATCGGAGGGCTGGATCTGGAGATCGAACAGGGCCTGATCGGGGGCGCGGCGCACGATGCGGCCGGGCACCCCTACCCAGAGGCCACTCGCGAGGCGGCGCGCCGCGCCGACGCCATCCTGCTGGGCGCGGTCGGCGGCCCGCAGTACGAATCGCTGGAACGTGATCTGCGCCCCGAGCGCGGGCTGCTGGGCATCCGTTCGGATTTGGGGCTGTTCGCAAACCTGCGCCCGGCGATCCTGTATCCGCAGCTGGCCTCGGCCTCCACGCTGAAGCCGGAGGTGGTCAGCGGGCTGGATATCCTGATCGTGCGCGAGCTGACCGGCGGGATCTACTTCGGCCAGCCGCGCGGGATCGAGGAGCGTAACGGCGAGCGCTACGGCTTCAATACGGCCGCCTACAGCGAATCGGAGATCGAACGTATCGCCCGCGTCGGCTTCGAGGCCGCGATGAAGCGGGGCAAGCGCCTGTGCTCGGTGGACAAGGCCAACGTGCTCGAGGTCTCCGAGCTGTGGCGCGAGGTCGTCGAGCGCGTCGGCAAGGAATTCCCCGAGGTCGAGCTGTCTCACATGTATGTGGACAACGCGGCGATGCAGTTGGTGCGGGATCCCAAGCAGTTCGACGTGATGGTCACCGGCAACATGTTTGGCGACATCCTGTCCGACGCCGCAGCCATGCTGACCGGCTCTATTGGCATGCTGCCCTCGGCCTCGCTGAACAGCGAGGGGGTTGGTCTGTACGAGCCGATCCACGGCTCCGCACCGGATATTGCGGGGCAGGGCAAGGCCAATCCGATGGCAACCGTGCTGTCCGTCGCGATGCTGCTGCGCCACAGCCTGAACCGCAATGACCTGGCCGAGCGCATCGAGCAGGCCGTGGGACGGGTGCTGGATCAGGGCCTGCGCACGCCGGACATCTTCGGCGAGGGTATGACGCTGGTGGGTACCCAGGGGATGGGGGATGCCCTGGTGGCCGCGCTGGAGAGCTAGGCGTGGTCGTGAATGATGCGATTCGCAGCGCTCGTCGCATCCTACGAACGGGTCAAAATATCAATAGCTTGAAGATTATAATTAAACCGGGAATGAACGATGAGTGACCGCAAGTTTGACGTGGCCGTGGTGGGCGCAACCGGCGCCGTCGGCGAAACCCTGCTCTCCATCCTGGCGGAGCGCGACCTGCCGTTGGGCCGTGTGCATGCGCTGGCCAGCTCGCGCTCGGTCGGCAAGACGGTCGCCTTCGGCCGCCGCGAGCTGGAGGTGGAGGATCTGGCCGCCTTCGATTTCTCCACCGTGCAGATCGGGCTGTTCTCGCCGGGGGCCTCGGTGTCCGCGGAGTACGCGCCCAAGGCGGCCGCGGCCGGTTGCGTGGTGATCGACAACACCTCGCAGTTTCGCTACGACCCGGAGATCCCGCTGGTGGTACCGGAGGTCAATCCCGAGGCCGTTGCGGGTTACAAGAAGCACGGGATCATCGCGAACCCGAACTGCTCCACCATCCAGATGCTGGTGGCGCTGAAGCCGCTGCATGACGCGGTCGGCGTCGAGCGCATCAACGTCGCCACCTACCAGGCCGTCTCCGGCACCGGCAAGGATGCAATCGAGGAACTGGCGCACCAGACGGCGGCGCTGCTGAACGGCCGCCCGGTCGAGTGCAACGTCTATCCCAAGCAGATCGCCTTCAACGCGCTGCCGCACATCGATGTCTTCCAGGACAACGGCTACACCAAGGAAGAGATGAAGATGGTCTGGGAGACCCGCAAGATCATGGGCGACGAGTCCATCCTGGTGAACCCGACCGCCGTACGCATCCCGGTGTTCTACGGCCATTCCGAGGCCCTGCACATCGAGACCCGCGAGAAGATCAGTGCGGAAAAGGCCCGCGAGATCCTGTCCGCTGCACCCGGGGTGACGGTGCTGGACAAGCACGAGGACGGGGGCTATCCGACTGCCGTGACCGAGGGTTCGGGCAAGGATGCGGTCTTCGTCGGACGCATCCGCGAGGACATCTCGCACCCGCGCGGGCTGGACCTGTGGGTGGTGTCGGACAACGTGCGCAAGGGGGCCGCGCTGAACACAATCCAGATTGCCGAGGTTTTGATCCGGGATTACCTGTGATTTAATCCGGTAAAAGTCCGGGAAAATTCATACCCGGCAACACGCGGTCAGGGGGCGCTGGGGCTTTTATTTAAGCCCCATGCGATGACAGGCCGCGCGGCACATTCAGGGGGGATTCGTGCACAAGTTACTACTCGGGCTACTGCTCTTGCTGCTGGTTGCACCGGCATCATCGAATTCGGTGAGTTTTGGTGAGGTCAACCTGCAATCCCATCTGAACCAGACCTTGCGGGCGGAGATTCCGCTGCGAGGCGGTGCCGCGGCCAGTGATTCGCTACAGGTGCGTCAGGCTTCGGAAAACGAATACCGGCGCGCCGGCATGAGCCGCGGCAGCGTGCCGGGCGACCTGAACATCCAGGTTCAGGGTGAGGGGGCGGATCGCCGGGTGATGCTGACCACGCGCCAGCCGGTGCGCGAGCCGTATGTGGGCATCCTCCTCGAGGCCCGCTGGGATGGCGGGCGCTCAATGCGTGAAGTCTCCCTGTTGCTTGATCCGCCGGACACCATGCCTTCCGGGGCGGCCGCTCCGGTCCCGCGTGACACCGCCCGGGAGGCGCCGCGTCGACAAGAGGCGCCAATGCCGCGTGAAGGTGAGGCCTACACCGTGCGTAGTGGCGATACCCTTTATCGCATCGTGGAGCGCGCGGGTCTGGCCGGCATGGCGGATCAGGCGATGCTGGCGTTCCTGGAGGCCAACCCCGACGCGTTTTCTGACGAGAACATCAACAGCCTGCGCGCGGGCGCTGAACTGACCGTCCCGTCGCGCTCGGAGCTGGAGTCGCGTAGTGCGGCCGAGGCGCGCCAGGAAGTGCAGCGACAGGTTCAGGCCTGGCGCGAGGGAACGGTGACCGCAGCTCGCGAGGAACCCCAGCCTGAGGAAGCCGCCGAGGCCGAGCCGGAAGTCGAGGCGGTCCCGGAAGAGGATGAGGCGGTAGCGGAGGACGATGAGGCCGTGTCCGAGGACGACGAGGCCGCCGCGGATGATGCCGTGGCCGCGACGGACGAGGACGATGAAGCGGCGGCGGCCGACGACCGCCTGGAGATCGTGACAGAACTCCTGCCGGAGGCGGATGAAGGGGCGGCGGCCGCGGCCGATCCCCCCGATCTGCTCCAGGAAGCCATGCTGTCCCAGCGCGCCGAGATGGAGGGGATGCGCGAGCAGATCACCGAACTGCGCGAGGAACTGGGTGAGCGTGGCCGCCTTGCGGAGCTTTCGAGCGAGAACATGGCGGAGCTTGAGGAGCAGCTGAGCCAGCTGCGGGCGGAACGCAATGAACTGATGGCACGGCTCGATCGGGCAGATGCCGAACGCAATGCGCCGCTGCACGAGCGGATCATGAATGATCCGCTGCTGCTGATGATGGCGATTGCGCTGGTAATCCTGCTGCTGCTCGTGTTGCTGGCCTTTGCGCGTGGTGGTCGGCGCGAAGTGGTGGTTGAAGAGCGTGCTTCCGGCATGCCGGCGCGGGCGGACAACAGCGGTGTGTGGGCCGCGGCGGCGGATCCCGCCGGCTACGAGGCACGTGAGATCGATAGTGCCGGCGCGGGATCGGGCGGCGCCACTACTACAGCCGTAGCCGGCGGGGCTGCTGCGGGCCTGGCGGCCGGAGCTGTGGCGGGCAAGGACGATGATCGCGAACCGCTGGCGGATTCGGACGAGCCAGAGGAGTCGGTGAGTGAGCCTGTAGTGGTGAGCTCCAGTGGCGATGCCTCGGTGGACGACGTGCTGGCCGAAGTGGATGTTTGCCTGGCCTACGGGATGAATGATCAGGCCGAGGAGACCCTGACCCAGGCCATCGAGGGCGACCCGGACAATACCCAGTATCGTCTGAAGCTCGTCGAGGCGCGCGTGGCGCTGGGCGACGAAGAAGGCGCCCGCGAGGCGGCATCCAACCTGCGCGAACGCCTCCCGGCGGACGATGTTGAAACGCGCAATCATCTGGCGGAGCTGGAATCGCGCATCGGTGGTGCTGGTGATGACAGCGCAGGGCCCGCGGGCGCTCCGGCGGGGGTAGAAGGTCTGGGCGCTGCGGTGGAGCCGCAGGCGGCAGATGACGGCGAAGCACCGAACGAGATCGATTTCTCCGGCCTGGATCTCCCGGATGTGCAATCCGAAGCCGAAGATCTCGGTAACACCGCCGAGCCGCAGGAAGAGACGGACTCCGGGCTGACCTTTGATTTTGACGAGACCTTCGATGAAGGGGCTTCGACGCCAGCGGAGCAGACCCCTTCGGAGACGGACGAAGCGCGCAGCGATGACCTGAATGACTTGTCGTTCGATATCGACGACAGCGACCTGCCGAACCTGGATGAAGAAACCCGGGAGGATGCGGCCGGGAGTGATATCCCGGCACTGGATCTGGGCGACGAGGACCTGCCGGCTGCGGGCCAGGAAGATGCCTTGCCGCGAGAGGACGGAGAGTCCTCGCCCATCGGCGCCGACGAAGACAATGAAACGCGCCTGAGCCTGGCGCAGGCCTATGCGGACATGGGCGATGACGAAGGTGCTCGCGAACTGATCGACGAGATCGTGGCCACCGGGTCGGAGGATCAGAAGGCGAAGGCTGAGGCGATTCGTCAGCAGCTGGAGAGCTCCTGAGCCGCCAAACTGTGTTGTGAAGCAGTATCCTGTCGCGATGATGCGGCAGGGCTTCGACAGGGAACAAGAAACGGCCGGGTTGGCGTCCCTCTGGGCGCTCCCGGCCGTTTTGCTGGTGTCGGTGGCTTTGGCGACCGCAAAGCCGGCCGTGGTCCTGGCAGTACTGGTCGGGGCGGCGGGGCTGGTATGGCTCGGGCCGTTCGCCTGGCGTCGCTGCGGGCGCCTGCTCTGGCGGTTGAAATGGTTCTATCTCTCGTTGCTGGTGTTCTTCGGCGTATGGCCAGTCGAGGCGCAAGGCGGTTCGGCACTGGCCGGCCTGAGCGAGGCCGCGTGGCGCATCGGGGCGCTGGCGCTGGTGGTGGTTCTGGTGGTCTGGCTGACCGAGCGTTTCTCGCGAGAGGAACTGGCCTCGGCGCTGTCGTCGTTGTTGGCGGGCCCTCGGGGTTGTTTTGGCCCGTGGGGCACACGCTTCTCGCAGCGGCTTTTTCTGGCTCTGGCGCTGTTCGAGTCGGATCGGGTCAACACCGAATGCGAACGTGAGCAGCTCCGTGGTGGTTGGCGTGAACGACTGCAGGCGGCGCGCGACTGGCTGATTGTTCGGCTGGACCGTGCCTTGAGTGGGGAGGTGCCCGCGCCAGCGGGGGGCGAGTTCAATCAGGGCATGGCTGGAGTCCGGAAAGGGGGCGCGGGGGCCGTGGTGTGGTTGTGGATGGTTGCGGTCGCAGGTGGCTGGATTGCCTGGTGGTGGTGATCGGGTGATGACAAATACGACGTCGACAATGCGTGATGCAGACCGGGTGCCTCGAGTGGTACGGCAGCGATGGGCGTTGGGGGTCGAGTACGACGGGCGCGGGCTCCTGGGCTGGCAGCGCCAGAAAGACGGCCCCAGCGTGCAGGGGCATCTGGAAGCGGCGCTGAGTTTCGTGGCCAATGATGGGGTCGAGCTCACCTGCGCGGGCCGCACGGACGCGGGAGTGCATGCGACCGCTCAAGTGGCGCACTTTGACACTTCGGCGGTGCGTGAACGGCACTCCTGGGTGCTGGGAGTGAACAGTCGCCTGCCGGACGGGATAGCCCTGCGCTGGGCCGAGCCGGTCAATGACGACTTTCATGCGCGCTTCAAGGCCTGCGGTCGCCGCTATCGCTATGTGATCGCGAATCGAGCGGTGCGGCCCGCGCTGGAGGCGGGGCGGGTGGCCTGGTGGCGACGCCCGCTGGATACCGCGCGGATGCATGACGCGGCTCAGACGTTTGTAGGCGAACACGATTTTTCCAGCCTGCGTGCCGCCGGGTGCCAGGCGAAATCGCCGATTCGGGAGGTGCATTCCATTGCGGTCCAGCGGCGCGGTTCGTACGTGGTCCTGGATATCCATGCCAATGCCTTCCTGCATCACATGGTGCGCAACATCGCCGGGGTGCTGCTGGCGATCGGGGACGGGCGCGAAGAGCCGGGCTGGGCTGCGCAGATTCTCGCGGCCCGCGACCGGCGGGTCTCGGGCATCACGGCTCCGGCCGGGGGGCTTTATTTCGTGCATGTCGACTATCCACCCGAGTTCGCTCTCCCCAGTGCCGAGGGGCCGGTGCTGGAGGGGATCCCCGGCAATGGGGCGATCTGATTGCGGGAAAGCCGGGGCGGCGCCCGGGTTCTGGTAGGCTTGCGACTGCGTTTTTCGAGATGGCGGGCATGCGCTACAGGGTCAAGATCTGCGGAATCAAGACGCCGGAGCAGGCGGTGGCCGCGGCGCGTGCCGGGGCCGACGCGATCGGCCTGGTGTTCCACCCGCCCAGCCGCCGTTATGTCGAGCCTGACCAGGCGGCGGAGATCGTGGCGGCGCTGCCCCCGTTCGTGACGACGGTGGGGCTGTTCGTGGACCCGGACCCGGCACGCGTCGAGCAGGTCCTGGCCGGTGTGCGCCTGGACTGCCTGCAGTTTCACGGTCATGAGTCGGCAGCGGAATGTACGCGTTTCGGGCATCCCTACCTCAAGGCTGTGTCGATGAACGAGGCCGATGATCCGCGGCCGGTGATGGATGCCCACCCCCGGGCGCAGGGCTTTTTGCTGGACAGCCATGGAGGCGGGCGTAGCGGCGGATCCGGCCACCGCTTCGACTGGGACACAGTGCCCGAGGCGCTGGATCGGCCCTGGCTGCTGGCCGGTGGGCTGGACGAGGATTCGGTACGCGAGGCGCTTGAACACCTGCGCCCGTACGGAGTCGACGTAAGCTCCGGGGTCGAGAGTGCCCCGGGGATCAAGGATGCACGGCGCATGGAGGCCTTCGTGAAGGCCGTGCGCCAATGCGAGGTGAATGAATGAGCAAGATCGACTGGGCGGCGTTCCCGGATGCCCGCGGGCATTTCGGGCCTTATGGCGGGCGCTTTGTGTCCGAGACGCTGATGGGCGCGCTGGACGAACTGCAAAAGGCGCAGGGCTTTTTGCTGGACAGCCATGGAGGCGGGCGTAGCGGCGGATCCGGCCACCGCTTCGACTGGGACACAGTGCCCGAGGCGCTGGATCGGCCCTGGCTGCTGGCCGGTGGGCTGGACGAGGATTCGGTACGCGAGGCGCTTGAACACCTGCGCCCGTACGGAGTCGACGTAAGCTCCGGGGTCGAGAGTGCCCCGGGGATCAAGGATGCACGGCGCATGGAGGCCTTCGTGAAGGCCGTGCGCCAATGCGAGGTGAATGAATGAGCAAGATCGACTGGGCGGCGTTCCCGGATGCCCGCGGGCATTTCGGGCCTTATGGCGGGCGCTTTGTGTCCGAGACGCTGATGGGCGCGCTGGACGAACTGCAAAAGGCGTACGAGCAGTACATGGGCGATGCCGATTTCATGGCGGAGTTGGACCATGACCTGAAGCAGTTCGTCGGGCGCCCCAATCCGCTGTATCACGCCGAGCGCCTGTCGAAGGAGCTCGGCGGGGCGCAGGTGTACTTCAAGCGGGAAGACCTGAACCACACCGGTGCGCACAAGGTGAACAACACCATCGGCCAGGCCCTGCTGGCCAAGCGCCTGGGCAAGACCCGGATCATCGCGGAGACCGGGGCCGGCCAGCATGGCGTGGCGACCGCGACCGTGGCCGCGCGTCTGGGCCTGGAATGCGTGATCTATATGGGCGAGGAGGACACGCGCCGGCAGACCCCGAACGTCTATCGGATGCGTCTGCTCGGGGCCGAGGTCGTGGCGGTGAAATCGGGCACGCGCACGCTGAAGGACGCCCTGAACGAGGCGATGCGCGACTGGGTTACCAACGTGGACGACACCTTCTACATCATCGGCACCGTTGCAGGGCCACATCCTTATCCGGCCATGGTGCGGGACTTCCAGGCGGTGATCGGCCGCGAGGCGCGTGCGCAGCACCTGGAGATGACCGGGAAGCTTCCGGACGCGCTAGTAGCTTGTGTGGGTGGAGGATCCAACGCCATCGGGTTGTTCCATCCGTTCCTGGACGACGAATCGGTGGAAATGATCGGCGTCGAGGCCGCGGGTGCCGGGATCGAGTCCGGCCGGCACTCCGCGCCGCTTTGTGCCGGCCAGCCAGGGGTGCTGCATGGCAACCGCACCTATCTGATGGAGGACGAGCACGGGCAGATCATCGGGACGCACTCGGTCTCCGCCGGGCTCGATTATCCCGGAGTCGGGCCGGAACACGCCTGGCTGAAGGATACGGGCCGTGCGCGCTACGTCGCCGTGACCGACGATCAGGCGCTGGAGGGCTTTCATCGGCTCACCCGTACCGAGGGGATCATCCCGGCACTGGAGACCTCCCACGCGATCGCGCATGTCCTGGAGCTGGCCCCGACCATGCGTCCGGACCAGAGCATCATCGTCAATCTGTCGGGCCGGGGGGACAAGGACCTCAACACCGTGGCGGAACGCGAAGGAATCACGCTATGACCCGGATTGAGCAACGCTTTGCCGAACTACGCGCGCAGAATCGCGCCGCGCTGGTGCCGTATGTGACCGCGGGTGACCCGGAGCCGGCCGCCACCGTCCCGCTGATGCATGCGCTGGTGAAGGCGGGTGCCGACCTGATCGAGCTGGGGGTCCCGTTCTCCGATCCGATGGCGGATGGGCCGGTGATCCAGAAGGCCTGCGAGCGGGCACTGCGCTATGGCACCAGCTTGCGGGATGTGCTGGGCATGGTCGCCGAGTTTCGCAAGACCGACGCCGAGACGCCGGTGGTGCTGATGGGGTACCTGAATCCGGTCGAGCGGATGGGTTACGAGACCTTTGCTGAAAAGGCCCGCGAGGCGGGGCTGGATGGGCTGCTGACCGTGGATCTGCCGCCCGAGGAATGCGACGAGGTCGCGGGGCTGCTGGAGAACGCCCAGATCGCCCCGATCTTCCTGGTGGCGCCGACAACCTCCGACGAGCGCATCGCGCATGTGGCGCGCGCGGCGCGGGGCTTCATCTACTACGTGTCGCTCAAGGGCGTGACCGGCTCGCAGACGCTGGATACCTCGGCGCTGGCCGCGCGCCTTGAGGCCATTCGTCATCACACGGACCTGCCGCTGGGTGTGGGTTTTGGTATCCGCGATGCCGAGACGGCCGGGCAGGTCGCGCGCGTGGCTGATGCCGTGGTCGTGGGCAGCGCGATCGTGCGCCTCGCCGAGGAATTCGACGGGGATCCGGTCGGCTTCGCTCATGCCGCGTCCGAAGTCGTCGCGGGGATGCGCGTGGAAATGGACCGCGTGCGCGCATCCGGCGTCGAGGCGTCGGTGTAGTAGAATGCGGCGCTCGCAGGACTAAGGGATTCAGGATGAGCTGGTTTGAAAAACTGATGCCTTCGCGCATCCGTACCGACAACAGCAGCAAGCGGGGCGTGCCCGAGGGGCTGTGGGTGCGCTGCGAGGGCTGCGACGCCACGCTGTATCGCCCCGAGGTGGAACGCAATCTGGATGTCTGCCCGAAATGCGGGCATCACCGACGCATGAGTGCGCGGCGTCGGCTGGAGACCTTCCTCGACGAGGAGGGGCGCGAGGAAATCGCCGCCCAGATCGAATCTTCCGATGTCCTGAAGTTCCGCGACTCCAAGAAATACAAGGACCGTCTGGTTGCCGCGCAGAAGGCGACCGGCGAACGTGACGCGCTGGTCGTCATGCAGGGCCGGCTGATGGGGCGCCCGCTGGTGGCCTCCGCCTTTGATTTCCGCTTCATGGGCGGATCCATGGGTTCTGCGGTGGGCGAGCGCTTTGTCCGCGGCGCCAACCGTTCCCTGGAGCAGCGTATCCCGCTGGTCTGCTTCAGTGCCTCCGGCGGGGCGCGGATGCAGGAGGCCTTGTTCTCGCTGCTGCAGATGTCCAAGACCAGCGCGGTGCTGGCGCGGATGCGCGAGGAGCGTATCCCGTTCATCTCGGTGATGACCGACCCCACGATGGGTGGCGTCTCCGCGAGCCTCGCGATGCTGGGTGATGTGAATGTTGCGGAGCCCAACGCCCTGATCGGTTTCGCCGGTCCGCGCGTGATCCAGCAGACCGTGCGCGAGACGCTGCCCGAGGGGTTCCAGCGGTCCGAGTTCCTGCTCGAGCACGGGGCGGTCGACATGATCATTGAACGCGGCGAGATGCGTCGTCGTCTGGCCTCCGTGCTCGGCATGCTGACGCACGGGCCGGCCCCGGCCCCCGAGGCACCTCCCGTCGAGGAAGAAGAGCCGGAGGTGGAAGTGATTCGCGCGGAGGACACCGGCGAATCGGCGGACGCCCCGCGCTCTACCTGATTCCACCCGTGCGCTACGCCACCCTGGCTGAATGGCTGGCCTTCCAGGAGCGATTGCACCCGGTGGGGATGGACCTCACCCTGGAGCGCATCGCCCTCGTCGCCGATCGGCTGGGCCTGCGGGGTCCGGGAACGCCCCGCACCGTCATGGTCGCGGGGACCAACGGCAAGGGCACGGTTACTACGCGCACGGCGGCGCTGTTGCAGGCACAGGGTCTGAAGGTCGGGCTGTTCACCTCTCCGCATTTGCTTCAGTACAACGAGCGCATTCGCCTGAACGGCATGACGGCCTCGGACGAAGATCTTTGCCGGGCATTCGAGGCGATTGATCAGGCCCGGGGTGACGATTCGCTGACCTATTTCGAGTTTGCGGCCCTGGCAGCGGCCTGGCTTTTCCGCGAGGCACGGGTCGATGTGCAGGTGCTGGAGGTCGGGCTCGGCGGGCGGCTGGATGCCGTGAACATCTGGGATGCGGATGTGGCGGCGGTTACCGCCGTGGACCTCGACCACCAGGCCTGGCTGGGTGATTCGCGCGAGGTGATCGGGCGCGAGAAGGCCGGCATCATGCGCGCGGGGCGCCCCGTGGTGCTCGGCGAGCTGTCGCCTCCGCAGAGCGTGCTGGACCATGCCCGGGCGCTTGGGTGTCGTACCGTCCGCCTGGGGCGCGATTTCGACTTGCTGGTCGAACAGGAACGGCTCGTCTGGCGCTGGAATGGCGTGCAGGTCGAATGGAATGTCCCGCTGGCGCGCGGGCTGAGCGGTGCAGCCCTGGCGAACACCGCCACCGCGCTGGCCGTGGTCGAGTCGCTTGGCATGAGCGCCGGGCTGAGTGCGGTCACAATGGAGCAGGGCCTGAAGGTGCGCCCGCCGGGACGCCTGCAGCGCCTGAGTGGCCCGCCGGAGTGGTTGCTGGACGTGGCGCACAATGCCCAGGCCGTCGCCGAACTCGCCCGCTGGCTGCGCGAGAACCCGTTGGTCGGCCCGACCGTTGCGCTGGTCGCGGTGATGGCCGACAAGGATCGCAGTGCCATGTGGCGTGACCTGGATGGCCTGGTCGATATCTGGATTCCTGTACCGCTCGATCTCCCGCGTGCGCTTCCTGCACCCGATCTGGCGGCGGAGCTGGAACAGGCGGGTCAGGCCGACGTCCGTCCGGCTGCCGGTATCCGGCAAGCGCTGCAACAGGCCACCGACTCGGCGGGTATTCAGGGGCGGTGCGTGGTGTTTGGTTCCTTTCACACGGTGGCGGCGGTTTTTGAACAAGCCCCGGATCTGGCCGCCGCGGCCTTGCGGGAAGCTGTACCGGACATGGCCGTAGTGGAAGAAGTCCCCCATGGCTAGGGCGATGCCGACGGATTCCCCCGTTTGCCTTGCCCGGGCAGGCGCCTGCGGCGTAAGGTCGCGGGGAAGACCCGATGCACGGGACGCCAATGCGCATATGGCATGACCACTGATAATCCCATTCGTTTTCGCCTCACGGGCGCGGTAATCCTGATCGTGATTGCCGTGATCTTTCTGCCGTGGCTGTTCGATGGCGCGGGCTACGAATATATGAGCGGTATCGATGACCCGGTGCCCGATACCCCCACCTTTGCCGCCCCGGATATCGCGCTCCCGTCCGAGCGCGAGGCGGCGCCTGCGCGGCCCGAACGCGAGGGGGACGGCGACAGCCGGATCGCCGATCTGCAGGGGGTGGAGAATGGCGGTGCCGAGGGGGACGAGGACGAGAGCGAGCCGAGTGATGTGGTGAGTCCCGAGCCGGTGCGGCAGGCTCCGGAATCGCGCGCGATTGACGCGGGCTGGGCTGTTCAGGTGGGGAGCTACCGCGACGGAGACAATGCGCGCGAGGAAGAGGCGCGCCTGCGCGATGCGGGGCTGCCGGCATTTATCGACGAGTCCGAGGCCGAGGGACGCAGTATCTACCGGGTGAAGGTGGGCCCCGTGGCGCAACGCGACGAGGCCCAGAAGCTGGGCGATCAGCTGAAGGACGAGCTCGATATTACTGGCATCGTGGTGACTTTCCCGTGAGGCTCCGGCGCTACACAAGCGTGGGCGAGCCCCTGCGAATTCCCGGTCGCTGCGGTACACTACGCAGCCTTTTCGCACCCGAAGTCCGCCGCGCGTGAACTGGATCGACCTGGTCATCATTGCCCTGATCGTTGTCTCGGGGCTCATCAGTCTGTTTCGTGGCTTCGTGCGCGAGTCGTTCTCGCTCGCGACCTGGATTGTGGGCATCTGGCTGGGTATTCGACATGCCGCCGAGGTCGCCGAAGTCCTGCCGCAGGCGCTGTCGGATGCGACACTGCGCCTGGGGGTCGGCTTTGCCCTGATCTTTATCGCGGTGCTGATCGTGGGCGGCATCCTTGGAGTGCTGGCCAATCGGCTGGTGCGCGGTAGTGGCCTGACGGGTACGGACCGCTCTCTGGGCGTGATCTTTGGCCTGCTGCGCGGCGTGCTCCTGGTGGCGGTGCTGGTGTTTGCCGCCTCGCTGACGTTGATGCCGGAGGAGGGCTGGTGGGAGAACAGCCGCCTGATCCCCGAATTCGAACGTCTGGTGGACTGGATGATCGCGCAATTGCCCGACAGCTGGCAGGAACAGATCGGCAGTCTGCTGGCCGATGATCCTGTCGAACCCCCCGTGGATGAGCCGGCCGCTGAACCACCGGCACCGGAAACCGAACCCCCCGCCGACCAACGCTAGTCGATCGCCTTGCTGGAGTCCTGAACCGTATGTGTGGAGTAGTCGGAATCGTCGGGCGTGGCCCGGTGAATCAGCCGCTTTATGATGCCTTGTTGGTATTGCAGCACCGTGGGCAGGATGCCGCCGGCATCGTGACCTGTGACGACGAGGGGCGGCTGCACCTGCGCAAGGACAACGGCCTGGTGCGGGACGTATTCAACGACCAGCACATGCAGGGGCTGATCGGCAACATGGGCATTGGCCATGTGCGCTATCCGACGGCGGGCAGTTCCAGTTCCGCCGAGGCCCAGCCGTTCTACGTGAACTCCCCGTTCGGCATCACGCTCGGACATAACGGCAACCTGATCAATGCCCGCGAACTGAAACAGGCCCTGTTTGCGACCGACCGCAGGCATATCAACACGGATTCCGACTCCGAGATCCTGCTGAACGTCTTCGCGCAGGAGCTCCTGCGCTATCTGGATAACGGCCTGACCGCCGACTCCGTGTTCAACGCGGTCGAACGTGTGCACGAGCGCGCCAAGGGCGCGTATGGCGTGGTCGCGATGATCGCCGGGCGCGGTCTGCTGGCCTTTCGTGACCCGAACGGGATCCGCCCCATCGTCTATGGCTCGCGAGAAGCCGAGGAGGGCGGGCGCGAATGGATGGTCGCCTCCGAGAGCGCTGCGCTGGAGTCCCAGGGCTTCGAGCTGGAACGCGACCTGGCGCCGGGGGAGGCGGTGTTCATTACGCCCGAGGGCGAGGTCTCGACACGCGTCTGCGCCGAGGACACTCAGCTCAACCCCTGTATCTTCGAGCATGTGTACTTTGCCCGGCCTGATTCGGTGATCGACAACGTGTTCGTGCACCGGGCGCGTATGCGCATGGGCACCGCGCTGGGCGAGAAGATCCGCCGCATCTGGCCGGATCACGACATCGACGTCATCGTGCCGATCCCCGATACCGGCCGCACTGTGGCGCTGGAGATGGCGCACGAACTGAACATCAAGTACCGCGAAGGCTTCATCAAGAACCGATACATCGGCCGTACGTTCATCATGCCGGGGCAGACCAAGCGACGAAAATCCGTGCGCCAGAAGCTCAACGCGATCTCGCTGGAGTTTCGTGGCAAGAACGTGATGCTGGTGGACGACTCGATCGTCCGCGGCACCACGTCGCGCGAGATCGTGATGATGGCGCGCGAGGCCGGTGCGAAGAAGGTCTACTTCGCCTCCGCAGCACCCCCGGTGCGCTACCCGAATGTCTATGGCATCGACATGCCCGCGGCGCATGAACTCATCGCCCACGGCAGAGACGAACAGGAAGTATGCGAGGCGATCGCCGCCGACCGCCTGATCTACCAGGACCTGGAAGACCTGCAAAAGGCCGTGCGGCGGGGGAACCGGAACATCGAGACCTTCGATTGCTCCGTGTTTACCGGCGAGTACGTGACCGGACTGCCCCCGGATTACCTCGAGTACCTGGCCTCGCTGCGGGGCGAGGGACTGGTGAACACGCCCGTGGCGGGCGAGGTGCTGGATCTGGCCAACAAGAAGTGACGAGAGAGTAGTGACCTTGCCGAGTTTGCAGTGGATCGAACCGGTCGTTGAAGCGGCGCGGGCACAAGCGGGAACCGCCGATGGCCTTCCGGTCGTCGTGGTGCGCGTGGACCAGCAGCGCCTGTACGTCTGGGAAGATGGCAAGGTCACGGAAATCTTCGATGTCTCGACCTCCGAACGCGGTATCGGGAACGAGAACGGCACGTACAAGACACCCCTGGGGCTGCATCGCATTGCCGAGCGCTTCGGCGATGGGGCCGAGCGCGGTACTGTGTTCCGTGCGCGCGCGAACACGGGCGAGATCGCGGAGATCCTGACCGGCGAGGGCGAGCGCAGCCAGCGTGACAACATTACCTCGCGGATTCTCTGGCTCGAAGGCCTGGAGCCTGGCCTGAATCGCGGGGGCAGCATCGACTCCTACCACCGCTACATCTACATTCACGGTACGGATGAAGAAGGGCGCATCGGCCAGCCGGCCTCCGAAGGCTGCGTGCGCATGCGCAACGACGAGGTCATCGAACTGTTTCCCCGCCTCCCGGTGGGGACCCTCGTCGTGATCCTGAACGGCCCGGATTACGAAACCGGCCGCATCCTTCCGGTCTAGCGCACGTCCGACGGGCCAGCGCGGGCCAAGATCGACGTCATTCATAAATCCCTAATTCTCTAATAAATTCCGTGGGAACTCGGTCAGTATCGGACGGCTCTCACAATAACCTGCGTCTGGCGTACGTGAATTCCCGGCAATCGCCTGATATAATCAGGGAATTATTCCTGACCAACACTGTCAGGTAGAAAGGGAATTATTCCTGACTCTGGTTGTCAGGAAAGGTGAACGGATTCGATTCTGTGAATGGATGTCGACCTCGACACGCACAATCACGGTTTCTCGGAGGCTTTAAGACATGAAACTCTCAACCAAGGGCCGCTACGCGGTGACCGCCATGATGGATCTTGCGATCCATGATCGGGTGGGACCGGTGACCCTGGCCGACATCTCGCAGTGCCAGGGCATCTCGTTGTCCTATCTGGAACAACTGTTTGCGAAACTGCGCAAGGCCGACCTGGTGGAAGGCGTGCGGGGTCCGGGCGGCGGTTATCGCCTGGCCAAACGTGCCGACCAGATCAGCATTGCCAACATCATCACGGCGGTTGATGAATCGGTGGACGTGACCCGCTGCAAGGGCCACAAGGACTGCCAGGATGGCGAACGCTGCCTGACGCACGAGCTGTGGGATGATCTGAGCCAGCAGCTGTACGACTTCCTCGACGGCATCACGCTGGCGCAGTTTGCCAACCGCCCGGAAGTGCAGAAGGTGGCTCGCCGTCAGGACGAGCGCCGTGGCGCGCGTCACCACTTCATCTTCCGTAACGACGCGGCCTGATAGCGGCCAGACGATCTGGCGGCCTGGGGCTCCCTGCGCCGCTTCGGAAGACCTGGAGGCTCGGTCGGATGCTGAATCCGGCCGGGCCTTTTTTGCTTTGAACGAATCCTAGGTTGTCCGCGGCAAGGGCGGGTCGGCGGCGGGTTTGCGAAGGTCGGATGCAGCGAGGCGGCGCAGGGTTGTCAGGTGTCTGGCCCGGTCGTCGGGCCGGGCGGGCGCGAAGCGGACCCGGTTGTAGTGCTCGGCGAAGGCATCGACGAGGGGCGCGAGATCCGGCCGTGCAACCTTGACGCGTCGGGTCCAGGTGATGACGGGCTCGTGCGGGCGCCGTCCCAGTCCTGTCTGTTGGCGTTCGATCCGCCGGGAAAGTCGGTGCAGGAGGCGATCCGGCACCTCCAGCTGGCGACGAGGCCTGCGCCAGCCGCTCCAGACCAGGGCCACGGCAGCCAGCAGGCCAAAGCCGACGCCCAGTGCCGTGACAATGTCACGCCAGTCCGTCGCGTCGAGCCCGAAACGGGCAAACAGTTCCCGCTGGCGCTCGGGATCGAATGCCAGCACCCAGCTCTCCCAGCGGAACCGGGCGAAATCGCGCCAGTCTTCGAAGCCAAATCGAAGTTGCTGCACCCAGCCCAGCCCGTCACGACGCAGGAAATCGGGCATGGGTTCGCCGTCGCCACCGGTGAGGCCGCCGATGCCGGCCTCGATCCGCTCCGGCGCGATCGCCGCGGTGGGGTCGACGCGAATCCAGCCCTCGCCATCCAGCCAGACCTCGTTCCAGGCGTGCGCGTCGGCATTGCGCAGGCGCAGGTATTCGCCCCGCTGCATCCATTCGCCCCCCTGGTAGCCCGTAACCACGCGGGTCGGGATCCCCGCCGAGCGCATCAGCACGGCGAACGCGGAGGCATAGTGCTCGCAGTAACCGGCCTGGGTCTCGAACAGGAACTGGTCGGTGACATCCCCCTCGAGCGTTGGGGGCTGCAAGGTGTAACGATAGGGGGCGGCGGCGAAGCGATCCAGGGCGGCCTGGATGATCGCGCGGTCATCGTCACCATGCGTGGCGCGCCAGAGAGCGACCTCGGCACGTGCGCGAGGGGCTGCGCTGGGTGGGAGCTCAAGAGCGCGTTCACGGGCGGACCTGCTCAGGGCTTCGCCGGCGCCTGGCGGACGTGTCAGGTCGGCCTCGGCGTCGTACTGGATGCGGTTCACGATCCGTCGGTCGCGGACGACCTGGTGGTTGTCGCGGTACTCGGCGTTGTCGGGCAGCGCCACGGGGTAGTCGAGTACCGGCAGGTAGCGCATGCGGGTGGGCTCCAGCGTCGCGGTGTAGGCCACCACGCGGTCCGAGTCTCCGGGCTGTGGCAGCTCGATGCTGGATTGTCCCCCTTCGGCCTGCCAGCGGCGGCCGTCAAAGTCCGTCATCACCAGTGCCCGCCAGTATTGCGCCCGGGGCGGCGGGACGGAGCCGTGAAACTGGACGCGCATGGTGGTGGTTTCGTCCTGCAGCAGTTCCGCGATGTCGCCAGGGTTCAGTTCGCCGGAAAGGGCCGTGGTAGCCACCTCGTCGCGTTGCGGGTCGCCCCACAGTGGTCCCTGTACGCGCGGGAAGGCGACGAACAGGATCAGCATGAACGGGAAGGCATGGACCATCATCCAGCCGGAATGCTTCGCCAGGCGCCGCCGTTCGAGGGGGCGCCCGGCATGCACCTGGACCAGGGCGGCGGTGAGCAGCCAGGCAGACAGCAGAGACCAGGCGGCGATCAGCATCGACTGGTCGAAGAAATAGGTGGTGACGACCACGAAATAGCCGAGGAACAGCCCGATCACGATATCGCGCCGGTTGCGGGTCTCGAGCAGTTTGAGCGCCATCATGACCAGCAGCAGGGCGGTGCCTGCCTCCTGCCCGAACAGGGTGCCGTACTGCAGGAACGTCAGCCCGCCCGCGAAAGCGGCGAGCAGGGCCATCAGTCCGATGGAAGGGGGCTTGCGGTCGCGCAGATGGAGCCAGCTGCGCAGCAGGATGGCGGCCGCTACGAGCAGCGTGACCCACAGTGGCTGGTGCCAGGCATGTGGCAGCGCGGCCACTGGCAGGGCGAGCAGCGCGAGTTCCAGGCCCCGCAACTCCGGTAAATGCTGCCGGCTCGAACGGTTCACTTCTTGGTTCCCCTAGCCGTTTCCGCGACCGGCAAGGGGATCGGCTCGAAGCGGAATTCGGCGAGGGCGCGCAGGCCTCGCTCCCGCTGCGCCGGGCCCTGCCCGGGCGGGAGGGTCTGGTCGGGCAGGCGCAGACCCCAGGCGCGGCCTTCGGCCTCGGCGGTCAGGATCTGATGGCACAGCATGGAGAGGCGCGCTTCGGTGTCGCTGGCCGGCATGGAGGACCAGTCGATCCAGAGCGTGTCACGGCCTCCTGCGACCGTTTCGCGGATGTGCAGCTTGCCGGTGCGAGCCAGGGCCTTCCACAGGATCCGGCCGGGCGGGTCTCCGGGGCGGTACGGGCGGATGTGATCCGGTGTGGAGGCATCCTGACGCCGGTGGGCGCCGGCTTGGTCTCCGAGCCCGGTATGGGCGGCGCCCGGGTCCACGGGTTGCGGATACACGAGGATCTCGCTGGTCAGCCCCAGCCAGCTCCAGGCGTTCAGGATGCCGAGCGGGTACTGGGTGCCCAGGTGTTGGCGGGGCAGTCGATACACCCCGCGGCCGGGGGCCGGCAGAGACAGGCAGGCCACTTGCTGCCCACGGCCCGGTATCGCAACGGGTTCGCTCGTGTATTCGCCGATGCTCAGATGCAGGGCCTCGCGGTCGCGCCCGCACGTATCCTCCAGGCGCAGGGAGACGGACAACGGCTGGTTGGCGAATACCGGTGTGGTGGGCAGCGCCGACGCCTTGAGCCCGAGCAGGTTTCGATGGGTGTACCAGATGGCGTTATGGCCGATCCCGATCAGGAGAAAGGTCAGCAGGAAGGCCATGTTGTTGGAGTAGTTGATGGCCCCCAGCAGCATCACGCCCAGGATCGCCAGCAACGTGTAGCCGGCGCGGGTCGGCAGGATGTAGATGCGGTCGCGGCCAAGGGTGGTCTGTGCCCCATCGTCGCGATGGCGCCGCGCGACCCAGCGGATAACGCCTTCACGCAGGCGCCGCCCCTGGGATCGGAGCCGCTCAGCGGGCCCTAGCGAACTGGCACGCATTCCAGCAGCCGTTCCACCGTGCGTGCGGGGCTGTCCGGGTCCCGAGCCCGGACACGATGGCCGGCCACGGCCGGAAGGACGTCCGCCAGGTCGTCCGGGGTCACGTAGTCGCGCCCGTCGAGGAAGGCATGCGCCCGCGCGGCGCGCAGCAGCCCGAGCCCCGCGCGTGGCGAGAGTCCGTGGGCAAAGCGTGCGCGGTCACGGCTCGCCTGGATCAGGTCCTGCAGATAGTCCAGCACGACCGGTTCGGCGTGCACCTTGGCAATCCGGGACTGCCAGTCCTGCAGGTCCTTGGGTGTGACGATCGCGCTCGGGGCAGGGTGGGCCACGGGCGCCGGCGCGGCACCGCCGCGTTCGAGCAACGCGCGCTCGGCCCGGGCATCGGGATAGCCGAGTTCGATGCGCATCAGGAATCGATCCATCTGGGATTCCGGCAGGGGATGCGTGCCGACCTGTTCCTCCGGGTTCTGTGTGGCGATCACGAAGAACGGTTCGGGCAGGGGGCGGGTCGCGCCCTCCACACTGGCCTGGCGCTCTTCCATCGCCTCGAGCAGGGCGCTCTGGGTCTTGGGAGGCGCGCGATTGATCTCGTCGGCCAGCAGGACCTGGGTAAAGATCGGCCCGGGATGAAAGCGGAACTCGCCGGAGCCCTGCTCGAACACCGACACCCCGAGGACATCGCCGGGGAGAAGGTCGCTGGTGAACTGCACGCGGCGGTAATCGAGGTTCATCGCCGCGGCCAGGGCATGGGCGAGGGTCGTCTTGCCAACGCCCGGCTGATCTTCGATCAGCAGATGGCCGTTGGCGAGCAGGCAGGTCAAGGCCAGCCGAACCCGATCGGGTTTGCCCAGCAGGATGTCGTTCAGCGCGCTTTCGACCTGGTGTAGAGCTTCATTGGCCGCAGGCATGGGGCTCCTCGTGGTGGATGGTGTCGGGCGAAAAAGAGGGCGACCGATCAGCGTGCTGCGTGCGAGATATTAAAGCCCCGCTTCGCGTGTCGGGTGAGTTTGCGGCTACCATGGCCGCAATTGCCCCATGAGCGACAGTATGGACAAGCAGGCCGCCGATTCGGGCCAGACGTTTCGCTATGATGCCACAGCCTCGCCGGATGCCTGCCTGCAGCTGTCGGGTCGGCTGGATGTGCATGCGGTGGAGCGTGTGTGGTCGCCTCTGCGCCGCCGCGCCCGCGAGCTGGCCGAGGGTACGCAGGCCGCTGTAACACTGGATGTCGGTGGCCTCGAATACTGTGATGGTGCCGGGGCGGCGTTACTCCATGCCCTGGAGCGCGATATCGAGCGGGCGGGGCGCCAGGTGGAACTGGTGGGTGTCCAGGGCCTGGTGGAGGAGCAGCTGACCCCGTACCGCGAGCTGGAAACCGTAGAGCCGGCGCGTCACGAGACTCGCGGGGGACTGCTGGCCCAGTCATTCGAGGCCGTGTCACGCGTTGGGCAGGCGGCGTATTCGCAGTTCGGGTTCATTGGCGAACTGACGCGGGCCCTGGGGTCGGCGCTGCTGAATCCCCGCCAGGTTCGCTGGGGGGATACCTTTCGGGTCGCCGAGGCGGCCGGGTTCCAGGCGCTGCCCATCGTCTCCCTGATTGCCTTCCTGCTGGGGGTGATCCTGGCGTTCCAGTCCGCGATCGCGATGCGGCAGTTCGGTGGCGAGATCTTCGTCGCCAATCTGGTCGCGGTCTCGTTGTTCCGCGAGCTGGGGCCCCTGATGATGGCGATCCTGCTGGCCGGACGCTCCGGGGCCGCGTTCGCGGCCGAGATCGGCACGATGAAGGTCAACGAGGAGGTCAACGCCCTGAAGACCATGGGGCTCGACCCGGTGCGTTTTCTGGTGCTGCCGAAGGTGCTCGCCGGCATCCTGGTCGCGCCGCTGCTGGCGCTGTACGCGAACATGATCGGCCTGCTGGGTGCTGCGGTGGTAATGCAGGGCTTCGGGATCCCCTGGACGGCGTTCTTCAATCAGGTGACCGTCGCGCTCAGCCTGTCGGATCTGTTTTCGGGGCTGTTCAAGGCCGTGATCTTTGGTCTGCTGATCGCCGGCGTGGGCTGCCTGCGCGGGCTGCAAACGGCCAGCGGCGCGGCGGCCGTAGGGATCTCCACGACCAGCGCGGTGGTGACGTCGATCATCCTGATCGTGGTGTTCGACGGACTGTTTGCCGTCCTCTTCTATCACATGGGGGTCTGACGGGTGGCGAGCGCGGAGCCGGTGATCAAGGTGCGCGACCTCACCATGGGGTTTGGTGACTTTGTGCTGATGCGGGATCTCAACTTCGACGTCCAGCGTGGGGAGATCTTCGTCATCCTCGGCGGGTCCGGGAGCGGCAAGAGCACGCTGCTCAAGCACATGATCGGACTGTATACGCCAC
This sequence comes from Thioalkalivibrio sp. K90mix, assembly GCF_000025545.1. Taxonomy (NCBI): domain Bacteria; kingdom Pseudomonadati; phylum Pseudomonadota; class Gammaproteobacteria; order Chromatiales; family Ectothiorhodospiraceae; genus Thioalkalivibrio; species Thioalkalivibrio sp. K90mix. The sequence continues at coordinate 1,408,609 of NC_013889.1, read as the reverse complement.
AGAAGGGAAACATCTGGGTGGCCGGTGCCGATATCACGACTGCCGATGGCGAAGAGCGCGAGGCGATCCTGCGCCGGGTGGGTGTGATGTACCAGATGGGGGCGCTGTTTGGCTCCATGACGCTGATCGAGAACGTGCGTCTGCCGCTGGAGGTCCATACCGACCTGCCACGCGAGGCGATGGACGCGATCGCCAAGGCGCGCCTGCAGCTTGTCGGACTGGGCGAGTTCGCGGACTTCATGCCCTCGGAGATCAGTGGTGGCATGCAGAAGCGTGCGGCGATCGCGCGTGCGATGGTGCTGGACCCGGAAGTGCTGTTCCTGGACGAACCTTCAGCCGGGCTGGACCCGATCACCTCGGCGGAGCTCGACCAGTTGATTCTGCGGCTGGCCCGCAGCCTGGACATGACCATCGTGATCGTCAGCCACGAGCTGGCCAGTATTTTTGCGATTGCCGACCGGGTCATTATGCTCGACAAGGAAAGCAAGGGCATCGTTGCCGAAGGGAATCCGGCGACTCTGCGTGACACATCCGATCACCCGTGGGTACAGCGGTTCCTGCAGCGGGCCGATTCGGCCGACTCCGAAGAGAGATCTACATGAGTGCCCGACAACATTTTCGCCTGGGATTGTTCATCGTCGGTGGCCTGGTGGCGCTGGTGACCGCCCTGTTCATCATGACCGCGGGCAATATCTTTCGCGCCTCGATCCCGATCGAGACCTACATCGATTCATCCGTGCAGGGGTTGGAGATCGGAGCGCCGGTCAAGTTTCGAGGTGTGACCATTGGCGAGATCACGAACCTGGGTTTTACCTCGGTGGAATACCAGCAGGACGTGGACCCTCGTGAGCGCAAACGCTATGTGATGGTCGAGGCCCGGCTCTGGCCGGACCGCTTCGCGGCGAGCGCCCGCGAGCAGGATTTCGAGGCGGATGTCCTGAAGAACCTGGTGGATGCGGGCCTGCGAGTGCGCATTGCCGCACAGGGCATTACCGGTATGAACTATCTGGAAGCGGACTTCTCCGATCCGGACGAACACCCGCCGCTGGAGCACGACTGGGAACCGCGGTCGATCTACATCCCGTCGTCCCCGAGTATCGCCGTGCAATTCATGGAGTACGCCGAGAATCTGCTTAAGCGGATCGACGGGCTGGACATCGAGGGTGTGATCGAGAATCTGAATTCTTTGCTGGTGACCGTCGACGATACCGTGTCCAGTCTCGATACCGGAGGACTGAACCAGCGAGCGGATGATCTGATCTCGGAACTCGAGCAGACCATGCGCACGGCCGATCGGGTGATGCAATCGGTCGAGGCCCTGGTCGAGCATCCGGACACGCAGGCCCTTCCGAGCGAAACCCGCAAAGCGATCCAGGAGCTGCGTCGAACGGCCGAGGCAGCCGATGTCGCGGGCCTGGTCGACCGCATGGACTCGATGGTTGAACGACTCGATCGGGGGATGGATGTCAGCGAGTCGAAACTGCTGGAAACCCTGGACGAGCTGCAGGGCGCGATCTCGGGCCTGCGCAGCCTGTCGGATGATGTACGCCGCAACCCCGGTGGTGCGCTGTTCGGTGCCCCGCCACCGCGCAGCCGCATGGACGAGGAGTAAGTATGAATTGGTGGAAAGGGCCGATCCTGATGCTCGCCGCGCTGGTCCTGGGCGGCTGCACGCTGTTGCCGGAGCGCGAGCCGCTCGATCGCTCCTGGTATCTGCTGGAGTTGCCGGACGAGCCGGCCGCACGTACGGCGGACCAGCCGGTGGCCGTCGAACTGGGGTCGGTCCGGGTCGCTCCGGCCTATGCGGGTAATGGGCTGGTATACCGGCTGGGGAATCACCAGTACGAGTCGGACTACTACAACGAGTGGTTCCTGAAGCCGTCCGAGCAGCTTGAACAACTGCTGCGGGAACGCTGGACGCGCAACGGCGCCGCGCTGGAGTTGGTCGACAACGCATCGGCGGTGCGCGAACAGGGGCGCCCGGCTGTGCGTGTCCATGTCCTGATTACCGCGCTGTATGGTGATCTGGAAGGGGCTGAAGCCGTCGAATCCAATGGGCTGCCCGTGACGGGGGCCGGGCACATGGGTCTGCGCGCCCAGCTGAGCCAGGGCGATCGCAGCCGTCTGGTCCATCTGGAATCCGAGCAGGCGCTGGAACGGCGCTCTGCCTCACAGTTGGTGTCGGCCCTTTCGCGTGCGACTGCCGAGGTTCTGGCGGATCTGGAGGATGCGATTCTGGAAGATGTAGAGGCTGCGCGCGATGACTGATGTCTTCGACTTCTCGGTACCGGCGGCGGATGGCACTGAACAGCCCCTGGGAGCCTATTGCGGGGATGTCCTGCTGATCGTCAATGTGGCCAGCGAGTGCGGGTTCACCCCGCAGTACGAGGGGCTGCAGGCGCTGCAGGAACAGTTCGCCGGACGCGGCTTTCAAGTGCTCGGCTTCCCCTGCAACCAGTTTGGCGGGCAGGAGCCGGGTGATGCGGAGGCCATTCGAGCCTGCGGTGCGCGTTTCGGGGTCGAGTTTCCGGTGTTTGCCAAGATCGAGGTGAACGGCGAGGACGCGCACCCGTTGTACCAGCACCTCAAGCAGCAGGCCCCCGGCGCATTGGGCACGCAGGGGATCAAGTGGAACTTCACCAAGTTTCTGGTCGGCCGTGATGGCTCCGTACTCGACCGATTCGCCCCCCAGCGCAAGCCGCAGGATCTGGTCGACGCGATCGAACGCGCACTCGCCGCACCGCGCCCGGACGATGGCGGCTGAGGTCGCGCCCGACGCGCGGAACCTGGAACCCGGCGAGCGCGGTCCGGCGCCCACGGAACCCGGTGCGCATGCCTACTGGATGGATGTCGCCCTTGCGCAGGCCGAGCGGGCCGCGGAGGTCGGCGAGGTGCCGGTGGGCGCTGTTCTGGTGGATGCGGAGGGTTATTGTCTGGCCGTCGCCCACAACGCACCGATCGGCGAGCATGACGCCACTGCGCACGCCGAGATTAGAGTCCTCCGTAGAGCCGGAAAGCGGTGTTCCAACTATCGGCTGACCGGTACCACGCTCTACGTAACCCTCGAGCCGTGTTCGATGTGTGCGGGGGCGATGATCCACGCCCGGGTGGAGCGGCTGGTGTTTGCCGCTTCGGACCCTCGCACAGGGGCCGCCGGAGGCGCCATCGACCTGCTTCATCACCCCGCTCATAACCACCGTCTGGAATGCATCGAAGGCGTGGCGGCGAAGCGTTCTGCCGAGCTGTTGCGCAATTTCTTTCGTCTACGCCGAAAGCGTTAGATCCCCGTGATGTAAAGGCGTTGCCCGGCGGTACGTTGGGGCGCAGAATCAAGCAAATATGAGAAGGCGTTCACGTTCTGCACATCAACAGTGCGCGCGGATGCCGAGATTCTGTGTCCGGCCACAGGGGTGTACCGATTAGCCAGCCTCCTTCCAATGACGATCGCGGGGATCCCGTACTGGACCCGGCCACGGGCACACCCGAGTCGGGGTCCATGGGCGATGTGGATGACCGCGAGCCGGAGTTCCCGATCGTGGATGGGGAGGGCCGTTCGGACAGCCTTCTCGGTGGATTGATCCTGATCGCCCGCATGCACGGGCTGCGTCTGACGCCGGATTCCGCGCTTGCGGGTCTTCCTCTGGACGACGGGCGGCTGTGCCCCTCCCTGGTCCCGCGTGCGGCACAGCGTGCCGGACTGACCACACGCACCGTCACCCGCGACGCCCGCGGACTGAAGGACGACCTGCTGCCCGCGCTGCTGCTGCTGGACCAGAACGAAGCCTGGGTGTTGGTCGGCTGGAACGAAGACAAGAGCGTGGCCCGAGTAATCGATCCCGAGCTGGGTGATGCGGTCATCGATGTGCCGCTGAAACGGCTGAAAGAGCGCTACGTAGGGCGGGCCATCTACGTGCGGCCCGAGTTTCGCATGGATGCCCGCGCACCGCGGGTCTCGAAGGAGAGCAAGGGGCACTGGTTCTGGCGGGTGATTCGCGAGAACCGGCCGCTGTATCGCGATGTGCTGATCGCAGCGGTGATGATCAACCTGTTCGCGCTGGCGATGCCGCTGTTCGTGCTGAACGTGTACGACCGCGTGGTCCCGAACCACGCGACCGAGACGCTGTTCATGTTCGCGGCGGGTGTTGTGATCGTGCTGATCGCGGACCTGATCCTGCGCACCATGCGCAGCCACTTCGTCGACAAGGCGGCGATGCGCGCGGACGTAAAGCTCTCATCGCACATCATGGAGCGTGTGCTGGGACTGCGCATGGAGAACCGGCCGGCCTCGGTGGGTTCGTTTGCGTCGAACATTGGCGCGTTCGAGTCGGTCCGCAGCTTCATATCGTCGGCGACGATCATCGCCTTCGTGGATCTGCCGTTTGCGTTCATGTTCATCGCCATCATCGCGTTGATCGCCTGGCCGCTGGCGATCCCCGTGGCCATTGGCGCGCTGCTGCTGCTGTTTTATGCCACCGCGATCCATCGCAAGCTGCACGGACTCGCCGAAGAGAGCTATCGCGTGGCGGCGCAGCGCAACTCGACGCTGGTCGAGAGCCTCACCGGTGCCGAGACGCTCAAGGCCCTTGGGGCGGAGGGACGGGTGCAGGCGACCTGGGAACGCGCCACGACGCACCTGGCCCGGACCAATGCGCAGAACCGACTGCTGACCGCAAGCGTGACGCACACGGCAATGTGGGCGCAGCACACGGTCGGCGTTGCCATCATCGTGCTCGGTGTGTTCCTGCTGATGGAGGGAGATCTCTCCATGGGTGGGCTGATTGCCGCCTACCTGATCTCCTCGCGCGCGATGGCGCCCATCAGCCAGACCGCCGGGTTGCTGATGCAGTATCACCAGGCCTCGACCGCGCTCGGTTCGCTGAACGAGATCATGGCGCTGCCGGTCGAGCGCCCGGCGGACTCGCACTTCCTGAGTCGTGATCGCTTCGAGGGCGCGATCGAGTTTCGCAATGTCGGCTTCGCCTATCCCGAGTCCGCCACACCGGCGTTGCAGGGGGTTTCGCTGAAGATCGAGGCGGGCGAACACGTCGCCGTGCTGGGTCGCGTGGGCTCGGGCAAGAGCACGCTGGCCAAGCTGATCATGGGCCTTTATCAGCCGACCTCCGGGGCGGTACTGGTGGACGGGATTGACGTACGCCAGCTGGACCCGGCTGAGCTGAGGCGGTCGCTGGGCTATGTGGGCCAGGAAGTCACGCTGTTCTACGGGAGCCTGCGCGAGAATCTGGTGGCGGCCGATCCTCTGGCCAGCGACGAGGCGATCCGCAAGGCGATCGCGATCTCCGGGATCGAGGACCTGATTAACACCCACCCAGAAGGTGTCGATCTGCAGGTCGGGGAGCGCGGGGGCCGGCTTTCGGGAGGGCAGAAGCAGAGTGTTGGTGTGGCGCGGGCCGTGTTGCACGAGCCCAGCATGCTGTTGATGGACGAGCCGACAAGCTCCATGGATAACTCCACCGAGCAGGGCATGAAGCGCCGTCTGGCGGAATTCATCCAGGGGCGGACGACCGTGATCGTCACGCACCGCACCTCGCTGCTAGAGCTGGTGGACCGGATCATCGTGCTGGATCAGGGCCGTGTGGTGGCCGACGGGCCGAAGGAGCAGGTGATCCAGGCGCTGCGGGAAGGCCGCGTGGGCAAGGCGCAGGCATGAGCAAGCGCACGCGCAGGGACGGCCAGGGATTCGAGGCGCTTGGCCGCGGTATGGATCAGACCGGAAAGGTTGGTGCACCGATGGTGGACCGCATCTTTCGCCCGTGGCTGACCAAGGGTGGTGGCGACCACCGCAACTGGGCATCGGACGCCGACTGGACGCAGATACAGGAGCGTCCGATCCGCGCCCGCGCGCTCCTCTACGGGATCCTGATTACGCTGGGCCTGCTGGTTTATTGGGCCTCCGTTGCTGAGATTGACGAGGTGGCCCGCGCGGATGGGCGGGTGATCCCGTCGCAGAACCTTCAGGTGCTGCAGTCGATGGACGGGGGCGTGGTCTCCGAGGTCCTGGTGCGCGAGGGGGATGTCGTGGAACAGGGCGACGTGCTCGTGCGTGTGGACCCGACGCGGTTTTTGTCCGACCTGGGCGAGGCGAGGGCGAGCGAGTTCGCGTTGAAGGCGCGCCGGGCGCGCCTTATGGCGCTGCTGACGGAAACCCCGTTCCTGATCACACCAGACCTGCAGGAAGGGCCGCAGGCCATCGTCGAGCAGGAACAGCAGCTTTACGAAGAAAGCCTGGATGAGCTGCGCTCGCGAATTCGCATTGCCGAAGAGCAGATGCGGCAAAGGCGCGAGGAGCTGAACGAGGTAAGGGCGCGCCGCAGCCAGGCCATCCGTGCCCTGGAGCTGGCCAGTCGAGAGCTGGAGGTGACCGAACCGCTGGTGCAAAGCGGGGCGGTATCCGAAGTGGAGATCCTGCGCTTGCGCCGCGAGGTCTCCAACGCCCGCGGCGATCGTGATCAGGCAACGGCGCAGATTGCCCGTCTGGACGCCGCGATCGAGGAAGCGGAAGAGAAGATCCGCGAGGTGCGGCTGAATTTCCGCAATCAGTGGCGTTCGGAGCTCGCCGACACCCTTGGGCGGCTGCAGGAGCTGGCCGAGGGCACCGAGGGCCTGGAGGATCGCGTGCGGCTGTCCGAGGTGCGATCACCCATGGCGGGGATTGTGCAGCGGATGTTCATCACCACGCGCGGTGGCGTGATCTCGCCTGGGCGCGAGGTGGCCGAGGTGGTGCCGCTGGAGGACGAATTGCTGATCGAGGCGCGGGTATCGCCCCGTGATATTGCCTATCTGCGCCCGGGGCTTAACGCCAAGGTGAAGTTTACCGCCTATGACTTCGCCATCTACGGCGGCCTGGATGCCACCGTGGAGCACATCAGTCCGGACACGATTACCGACGACGACGGCAACACCTATTACAAGGTCCGCGTACGAACTGAGGAAACCGGGTTCGACGAGGAGCATCCGATCATGACCGGGATGGTCACGCAGGTGGATATCATCACCGGGCGTCGCACCATCCTGCAGTACCTGCTGAAGCCGATCCTCCGCGCGGGCGAGCTGGCTTTTACGGAGCGCTGAGCAACATGCAGATCTTTATGATGGACCGAGCGTCGCGGCCGTCGTCGCGCTGGGTAGAGGCCTTTCCGGATGCCCAGGTGCTGCGCCCGCCATTTCCGTCGACCCTGCCGGAGGGCACCGAAGCCTGCTGGATTGGTACGGATCTGGCCGACTGGGAGGAGTACGTCAAACAAAGGACTCTGGTGCATCGGGTGATTGTGCAGTCGCGACACCCGAATGACGAAGAAGGCATCCGTGCATTCGACGCGGGGGCCCACGGCTACTGCCATACACTGGCCAACGTCGCCCAGCTGCGAACGATCGCGGCCACCGTCACCGGGGGTGGCTTATGGGTGGGTCCCGACCTGATGACCCGGATGATTCGCACAGTCCGCAGCGCCCAGCCCCGCGATCCGGAAACACCGCCGGAGGGGTTCGAGAACCTTACGCCCCGCGAGCGGGAAGTGGCCCTGGCCGTGACCACGGGAGCGCACAACAAGGAGATTGCACGCCAGCTCGGCATGACCGAACGCACCGTCAAGATGCACCTCGGCTCCGTCTTCAAGAAGCTCAACGTGGACGACCGTGTCCAGCTCGTGCTCCACCTGACTCGCCTGCGCGAATCGCACCCGACTGTCTGATTCTCGGGCCACGCGCGTCAGCCGCCGCCAGCGGCGGTGATGCGATTCGCTGAGCTCATCAGCATCCTACGTGACGCTAGCCCCCTCGTTTTGCGAGGGTCATAGGATGCGATGAGCCCCGCGAATCGCATCAACCCGGCCCCCGCATCCCGCAGCTTCGATACGTTTTCATCCAGCCGATCCTCACACCGGTTCTCCCATAACCCCACAAACCCTGTACTTCGGTACACCTGTCGTGCCAGTGCCGACTCCCCTAGGCTCATACCCATCAAAAACTGTGAACTGATTCCGTATCCGGGGAGATCGTCATGTCTGAAGTCGTCGTAGCTACCGTCGAATCCGTTGTCGGCACCGTGATCGCCCGAGACGAGGACGGCAACACCCGCGTCCTGCAACCGGGCGACGAGATCTTCTACGGCGAGGAGGTCATCGCCGAGGATGGCGCCTTCATCGAGATGGCCTTCGAGGACGGCTCCACCATGTCCCTGGCGGGTAACGAGTCCGCCACCATCACCGACGACCTGGCGGAATCCGCCGAGCCCGCGCCGGAAGAAGGCGAGATCGCCGATGCCACCGTCGAAGAGATCATCGCCGCCCTGGATCGCGGTGAAGACATCACCGACATCATCGAAGCCCCGGCCGCCGGTGCCGACGGCGGCGCAGCCGGCGAAGGCGGCGGCTTCGTCCGGATCGCTCGTGGCTCCGAAGAGGTCGGCCAGATCGAGTACGCCTATGACCCCAACACCTTGGGCGGCCCCGGCGACGCCGGCAATGGTGGGGGTACGTTCGCGGACAGCGGCGAAACCACCGAAGACGTGGTTCCGGAACCCAGTCTCGTCATCTCCGTTACACCGCTCAGTGAGCTGATTGAACGGATGGGCTCGGATCTTCGTCCCCAGATGCAGGACTCGGGGGTCGTCCTGCCCCAACAGGTCGACATGCTGCCGTCTGAACAGCCTGGCACGGGCATGGTGGTGTTTAGTCTCGACAGCACGCTGGACCTCGATGGACTGCCGGATTCCGCCGCTGGCCCGATCGAATACGAAATCGTTGGTGGGGACTCGGACTATTTGGCAATTGGCGCGGATGCCGATGGGAATCCGGCCATCGTCCTGACCGAACAAGGCGCATGGGCGCTTCAGAATGGTCAGGTTCCTAACAACGAATTCTCCGTAGACGTTCAGGGAACGGTCGAGATCGAAGGGATCGGTCCAGTGTCAGCCACTGAGAGCTCAATGGTCGCGGTTGAGGTGCCTGAACCGACATTTGAATTTCAGCTATGGCCGGGAGAAGTCTTCCCGATGGCCCCGCAGGGCGAACTGCCCGGGAAGGAAGGGGTCGGCCTGCAGGCACTGAGCGAGGAGGTAAATGCCCCATTCCCCGGGGACTTTGGCTTCCCCTCCTCGGAGGTCGAGGCTGGCATGCTGGTATTCGGAATTAGTCCGCAGCCGGACTTTGATGGCATTGACCCCTCGCTCGGCGAGTTCGTCTACGAGATCGTCGGTGGTGACAGCGAATACCTCGAACTCTCGCAGAGCGACTGGGGTGACTGGTCGGTTGTGCTGACTGAGGCGGGCGCCGAAGCGATTCAGAACGGGCAGGTTTCCGGTAACGATCTCAATGTCACCATCGAGGGGACGCTGATCATCGGCGAAGATCTCGTTAACACTTTCACGCTAGAAGCCAGTGCCGAAGGTGGCGTCATGGTGCCGGTGCCGAATCCGGAGCTGACGGTGGATCTTGCCCTGGCGGATGGTGCTACCGAGGGGTGGCCGCAGTCGGCGGGCGAGGGTGACGTGGTGTTCGAAGTCACCACGGATCTGGACCTGGACGGCATCGACGGCGACCTGGCGGGCGAGATCGAGCTGAGTCTGACCGAGGACAGCAACGGTTATCTGGCGCTGGACGGTACCAATGTGGTGCTGACCGAGGACGGTGCGGCGGCCATCCGTAATGGCCAGGTCGGACTGGATGGTCTGATGGCGGCGGTTGAAGGCACGGTGACGATCGCCGAGGACGGTGTGAACCCGTTCGTGCTGAGCGATGACGCGCAAGCCGGTATCGAGGTGCCGATGCCGGAGCCGACTCTGGACGTGACGGTGACCGCGGCACTGGATCTGGAGAGCAGTGACCAGGCCTCGGAAGGCCAGCTGGCGTTCACGCTGAGCAGCGAGACCGACTACGCCGGGATCGATCCGGAGTTGGGCGGAGAGGTGAGCTACGAGATCACCGGTGGCAACGACGGAGGCTATTTCGAGCTGAACGAGGCGGGCGACGCCATCGTCTTGACGGACGTTGGTGCCCAGGCGATCCGCAATGGCCAGTTCGACCCGGCGGGTGCCAGTGTGATGGTGACCGGCACGCAGGAGATCGGTGAGGGTGAAAACACCTTCACGGTTACCGGCGTGGATGATGCATCGGTGGAAGTGCCGGTGCCGAATCCGGAGCTGACGGTGGATCTTGCCCTGGCGGATGGTGCCACCGATGGTTGGCCGCAGTCGGCGGGCGAGGGTGAAGTGGTGTTCGAAGTCACTGCGGATCTGGACCTGGACGGCATCGACGGCGACCTGGCGGGCGAGATCGAGCTGAGTCTGACCGAGGACAGCAACGGTTATCTGGCGCTGGACGGTACCAATGTGGTGCTGACCGAGGACGGTGCGGCGGCCATCCGTAATGGCCAGGTCGGACTGGATGGTCTGATGGCGGCGGTTGAAGGCACGGTGACGATCGCCGAGGACGGTGTGAACCCGTTCGTGCTGAGCGATGACGCGCAAGCCGGTATCGAGGTGCCGATGCCGGAGCCGACTCTGGACGTGACGGTGACCGCGGCACTGGATCTGGAGAGCAGTGACCAGGCCTCGGAAGGCCAGCTGGCATTCACGCTGAACAGCGAGACCGACTACGCCGGGATCGATCCGGAGTTGGGCGGAGAGGTGAGCTACGAGATCACCGGTGGCAACGACGGAGGCTATTTCGAGCTGAACGAGGCGGGCGACGCCATCGTCTTGACGGACGTTGGTGCCCAGGCGATCCGCAATGGCCAGTTCGACCCGGCGGGTGCCAGTGTGATGGTGACCGGCACGCAGGAGATCGGTGAGGGTGAAAACACCTTCACGGTTACCGGCGTGGATGATGCATCGGTGGAAGTGCCGGTGCCGAATCCGGAGCTGACGGTGGATCTTGCCCTGGCGGATGGTGCCACCGATGGTTGGCCGCAGTCGGCGGGCGAGGGTGAAGTGGTGTTCGAAGTCACTGCGGATCTGGACCTGGACGGCATCGACGGCGACCTGGCGGGCGAGATCGAGCTGAGTCTGACCGAGGACAGCAACGGTTATCTGGCGCTGGACGGTACCAATGTGGTGCTGACCGAGGACGGTGCGGCGGCCATCCGCGACGGCCAGGTCTCGGGCAACGAGCTCGCGGCGACTGTTGAAGGCTCGGTGACCATCGCCGAGGACGGGGTAAATCCGTTCGAGCTGAGTGACCATGCGTCGGCAGTCACTGGGGTTCCGGTCCCTGGGCCGGAAATCACGGGCTTGGGCGAGAAGGATTTCTTCTTCGACGAGAAGCATCTGGAGAACGGCACAAGTCCAGATCCCGCCCAGTTGGTGAAGTCAGGCAGCTTCGCACTCAATGCGCCGGCGGGTATCGCCAGCTTGGCAATCGCAGGAACCTTGAGCGGGAGCAACGCTGCCGGGGCCACAGATGAAAATGGCTCTGTGCTCCTGACACTCGATCAACTCGAAGCGCTTGATGACTCCAACACGGTCGATATCGAAACCGACAATGGCAATTTGCTGATCCTTAATGGTTTTGACAGCGACACCGGGGAGGTCAGTTTCGATCTGGAGTTCCGTGAACCGATCGAGCATCCCGATGGCCAGGGGCGCAACCTGGACTGGAAGGACTCGATTGCGGTCACGCTGACCGACGATAACGGCCAGGTTGCTGATGACACCATCGACGTGTTGATCCGCGACGATGCGCCGGTATTCAAGGACGGTGAAGGAATCACCCTTACCGGTGAAATAACCGAAAGCCCAATAGAAGGCAACAACGGCCTCAACATCGGTGCGGACGAGGATGGAGCATTCATTCAGGACATCGAACTATCCGTTGATGACGACGGGTATCTCGTGGCGCTGCTCGATGGGGATGAAGTCCTTCTGACCTCCCGAGGCGATAAGCTAACGTTCAGTTTCGATGCCGATACGGCGACACTGACCGCTAACAATTCAAATGGAGACCCGGTCTTCACGATTCAGGCGGATATTGATGGTAGCTACATCGTCAATGTGCTGGAACCGCTCGACCCGGTGGCGCGGGGCAGCTTCGACGAGGAAAGCCTGACCTCTGGTGGCGGGATCGATGATGACCTGTTTGTGTTCGATAACGGTCTGGAGGTCCAGTTCTCATCAGAAAATGGTGCAGTCAATTGGTCTGGAAGTGGTATTGGCGTCGCAAATAACCTGATCAATGGCGGGCAAACCCTGTCTGCGAGCTTTAATCAGTACGTCACGGATCTGGATTTCACGATGGGGAACCAGGGTTCGCCGAGCTGGGAAATCTACCGCGATGGTGACCTTGTAGGGTCCGGTGACAGTCTGTCGATCAGTGAACCAGGTGGATTTGACGAGATCCGTTTCCTGGGTTCCTCGGGGCAGGGGAGCCATTACAACATCAAGGGTATGTCCGGGACTTACATGGATGCGTCGGAAAGCTTCGAGCTTCCGGTGACCTTCCATGCGGAAGATGGTGATGGTGATGCCGCCAGCTATGAGATTCCGATCATCTTTGATCCTGCGCTGGTCGATTTGCCTGAGGTCGAGACCCTGTTGATTCCGACGGTTTCGGTTTCGGTCGATTCCGAGGAGGGCCAAGAGACTGTCCTCAAGGATGGTTTCGCGGACCTGGGTGTCGGCGGTTCCGGTGATGGGAATATTAACGATCCCAATCCGCCGGCGGATACCGAGACACTGATGTTCGACTTTGGGCAGGCCAATGCCGGGCAAACCTTCAACCTCAGCTGGACGCAGCAAGCGAAAGGTGGCTGGGAAGATGGAAACCCGGATGGGCTTCCGTCTTGGGAGAATCGTGGCGGTACGCGGGACACCTTTAAGGTCTTTGTGAACGGCGAGGAGCTCTACGAGACCTCGTGGTACGACCCGGCCAATTCGGATAGCACCGTGTTCCCTGCCGAGGACGAGTCGCTGACGGTGACGCTGGATGAAAACGGTCAAGCGGAGGTTGTGTTCGAGGTGCGTTCTACGCATCCGGACGAAGTCGTCGATGTCAGCAACATCCAGGGGCAGCTGGATGTCACGTCCACTATCTACACGGTTTCGCTCGACGGCAGCATCGATGACCCGGGCGAGATCGACTACTACCAGCTGGAGGTACAGGGCGGCGAACTCCTGGTGAACGGCAACGTACAGTCAGCGGTCGATGGCCTTTATACGGTGAACCCGGCCGATATCGATGGATTGACGGTACGTCCCGATGCTGGATCCGATGAGATCGAGGTGTCGGCGCAAGCAGTTTCCACGGATGGCGTATGGAGCGACGTGGATGTCGACAGCACGGAGGTCGTTTACGCCAGTGCAGTGAGCGCGGTCGATAATCTGAATACGGCCTATGTCGGCGAGTCGTTGGAAGAACACCTGAGCGGTCGTGAGAAAGCGACGGATTGGACAGAGACTCGCGAGTTCACGATAAGTGAGGGCTATACGGGTTCGGTCTCTATGGCTGCGGAGTTCAGCCTTTGGGCAGGGATCATTTCTCAGGGCGAAGCCGAATTCACGTGGGCGCTCTACCAAGACGACATTGTTGAAGGTGAACAACTTCTTGCGAGTGATGTTATCACGCGAAAGGCTTCAGATGGTTCCGACTTGAACGTGCCGCTGGACCTACCCGAGGACCTGAGTTCGGGGTCTTACCGACTGGAACTGGTTGGGGAGCAAACCAACGGCTGGAGCTTTGGTCCCATCTCTTGGGGCGGGGAGGTCGGATTCTCGGAGATTGTGGTAGACCAGCAGGCGTCTAACACGGTTACTGGGAATGTGATTACGGATGAGGATGCCGAAGGCAATTCCGATGAGCCAGGAAGCGATTCGACGACCCTGAGCGTCTTCGATGGCGATGGATTCGTCGAAGTCGAAGGCGAACATACGGTGGCCGGGGAGTTTGGTTCACTGACCCTCGCGGAGGACGGGACGTATACCTATACGGCATCCAATGATGTTGCCAACGCCGGGAACATCGAGACCTTCGATTACAAGCTGACGCATCCGAACGGTGACGAAGCGGTTGCGACCCTTTCGATCCGTATCGACAGCCCGGATGTGGAGGTGATCTGGGGTGACGATCTCGAGCCGGGCGCAACCATTGCGGGTACGGAGGTAGACGAGATCCTGGTGGGCACCTCGGGTGCGGATCAGATCGCGGCTGGTGCCGGCAATGACATCCTGATCGGTGGTGACGGTGCCGATACGTTTATCTGGCCCGGTGATGTGGCCGGGGACGTCCCGTCGACCGGCCCAGGGAACTCCGGAGACGACTTTGATCCCGACGAAATGCCGCAGGATGTGGTGCGAGATTTCACGGTCGATTGGGAACAAGGTTTTACTGGCGAAGGGGATGCTGACCGGCTGGACCTTTCGGACCTGCTGGTCGGAGCGGACTCCGACAATGTCGATGAGTTCATCCTCGCGGTAGAGGATGGCGAAGGCAACACGGTTCTGTATGTACGAACGGAGGGCGACACGTCGCCGGGCAATAGTGGTAACGCGAATAACGGCAATGGTGAATGGGCGCACAATCAGTCCATCGTGTTGGAGGGCGTTAGCATGGACGGCAGGGATTCGGCTGAATTCGTCAAGCAATTGTTGGATAACGACCAGCTGAAGATCGACCAGTAACTGGTCGAACGGGAAGAAGCCCCGCCGGTCCGAATCGGCGGGGCTTTCCCGTGTCTGAGGGTGTAGGCTGGGTACTGGAATACCGAGCGGCCGGGAGGCGGCCTATGTATGTGAGACGGGATGCAGAAGGCAGGATTGACTTAGTGAGTCGGGACGCGAATGCCGAGTGTGCGGAGTTTATGGCGGCCGAGTCGCCGGAACTTCTGGGCTTCTTGGCTGGAAATAATGCTGAGCCTGCGCCCGCCGCGTTGCAGGCCTCGGATCTGGAGCTGATTCGTGTGCTGGAGGACCTGGTGGAGGTGCTCACGTACAAGGGTGTGATCCGGTTTACGGACCTTCCGGATGCGGCGCAGCAGAAGCTGCTGGGCCGCAAGGATCTTCGGGCTTCGGCTCGGCGACTGAATTTGATGGAAGACGACGAAGGCCTTCTCTAGAAAAGGCTGGCTAGAACATCACGTGTCATGCACAGCGGTGTGCCGGTGGCGATGGACCCAGACCAGGCACTGAGGTTGGATCGATTATGGACGCGAAGGCGTTTGTTTGAGCCGGTCTTGAGGGCTGGCGCATGAGGGGGATTCGATGGCAGTGAATACGGTAGTGGCCACCGTCCAGGCATTGACCGGGACTGTGATTGCGAGAGATGTCGACGGCAATTCCAGGGTGCTCGCCGTCGGCGATCCCGTGTATGCGGGGGAAGAGGTGATCCCACTGCAGGGGGCGTCGGTTGATCTGCAGGCGATGGAAGGTGGTGTCTTGTCGCTCGGTGAGGGTCAGCAGGTCCTGGTGGGCGAAGCTCTGGCGGATAGCGGCCGTGCGGACAATCCAGAGATTCCGACGGCGGAAGAAGTGATTGCGGCCCTGGAGCGTGGTGAGTCACTGGATGCGCTGATTGCGCCACCGGCGGCCGGTCTCGAAGGTGGTGATAGCGATGGCGGCGGTTTCGTGCGTGTCGCACGCATTAACGAGCCAGTAGAGCCGATTAACTACACTTTTCCGGAAAACGTCTTCGGTCGTCCCGATGCTCTGGGCGAGACCGTCGCGGTGCCGGGAGGAGAAACGGCGGACACGGTTGTGCCTCCCGGGCAGCCACCAGTAGAACCACCGGTTGAGCCGCCCCCTCCGGTGACCGCCAACCCGACGCTAACGGTGTCGGTATCCGTGGCGGCCGGATACGGCTATGACGACGCGAACGATGCGGCTGCGGGCGATGTGGTCTTCGAGGTTTCCCATACCCTGAATCTGGATGGGCTGGACCCCGCTCTAGCCAGCGCAATCGTCTACAGCATTGTCGGCGGCGATACGGCGTATCTTGCGCTCGCTCAGGATGGGGCGGGCAACTGGGTGGTGGTGCTGACCGAGGCCGGGGCGGCCGCAATCCGGGCAGGTGTGGTGGACGGTAACCAGTTGAACGTGATCGTGGAGGGGACGATTGAACTGGTGGACCTTCCCGATCTGGTGGATACCGACAACGCTTTTGCGCCGGTTCCCGAGCCGGGGATTGTCGAGCCCCCAGTTGAGGCGGATCTTTTCGCCTCAGCGCACGTGGTCGGGGCCAGTCCCGCCATCGGAACGATGGCAAACGTTCATGGCTTGAAGGACACAGGCGCCCAAAGTGCGGCCGTGTCTTACGGAGAGGGGTTTTTCGCCGTAGATCACCAAGGCAACAATAATCCCAGTGCGATTGACTTTATCGAAGCCCTGCTCTTCGAGTTTCGAGAACCGACCGACACCGCGGTGTTCCAGATTGAAGGTGCAATCAATGGCGGCTCGTATCACCTTTACGATGCCGATGGAGTGCGCATCGGCGAGGCTCGTGATCTTGCCGCGGATGTGAACGAAGACGGTTTCCTGGAGCTGAGCGGCGAGACGTTTTCCTATATTGCATTTCAGGGCGGCAGTACAGGTTCGGGAGGGAGCGGGGATCGAAGCGAGTTCTCGGTTCGACCGGTGGATTTGTCGGTCCAGGTTGGCGAGGGCGATGATGCCGATTTCTATCCTGCCGGAGGCGATGAAGCCCTGGTTGCCGATTCGGTGGAGACGCTCGAAGAGGCCGATGACTTTGGCGCGAACTTCCTGACGGTGGACTCGGATCAGGACATTTTCGTGGTTGCGGAAGGCGGGCAGGGCACGACGGACGACCCCGCTCGGTTCGTGATACAGGGGTTTAGTCTGGAAAGCGACAACGGCGCCGCCCAGATTACGCTCGGCGAGCTCCTGTCGAGCGCGAGCCAGGAGACCATCGACCAGTACCTGATGGCCGAGTCGCAGGGAGAAGATACGGTGCTGCACATCAGTTCCGGGGGCATGCTCGGGACGGATACGGGCGGGGCCGATTACGCGATTACGCTGGAAGGGGTCAGCATGGACGGTTTCGACTCGTCCTATGATTTCATTCAGACGCTGATCGAGAACGGCCACCTGACAATCGATCAGTAAGGGGCTGTCTGCCTGATGGAAGAAGCCCGGGCCGCATCGCGGACCCGGGCTTTTTTGTTCATACGCAACCGAGACCGCCAGTGTGTTGACGGTTGCGTGAGGCGAATCCACGACCTGTACTTCAGTACAGCTAACGGAATTTTGACGCTAGGCGTAACAATTCAATCATGAGCACCCCAGTGCGGGGGAGCATGATGAGGGATAAGGCCATGGGCCCGGAAATGATTGTTGCAACGGTTCAGGCGGTGATCGGGACCGTGACTGTTCGTGACGCCGAGGGCAACTCGCGGGTACTTCAGCAGGGTGACCCGGTTTATGCTGGAGAGGAGGTTACAACCCAGTCTGGCGGCTTGGTGGAGCTCGCGTTGGCGGATGGTTCGAGCGTCACCCTGGCGGAGGGCGAAGCGGCGACACTCACAGAGGACCTGGTGCAGTCCGCAGACGCGGATCCGATGGCGTCACAAATAGGCGATGCCACGGTCGAGGAGGTTATCGCGGCGTTGGATCGGGGCGAGAGCCTGGATGATCTGCTGGACGCGCCGGCTGCGGGTGTAGAAGGTGGAGCACCCGGTGAAGGCGGTAGCTTTGTCCGGGTCGTCCGCGTGAATGATGAAGTGCCGCCGGTGCAGTACGTTTTTCCCGTGAATGCACTGGGCCAGCCGGAACCCGGAGAGGGTACCGACTCGGGCGGGTCTGTTGCCTCGGCGGACGAGACCGTTGTCGATGAACAACCGCCGCAGGACGTGCCTGGCGACCAGGATCCGGGTGATGAGGGCCCGGGTGATGAGGATCCAGGCGACGAGGATCCGGGTGATGAGGGCCCGGGTGATGAGGATCCGGGTGATGAGGACCCGGGTGATGAGGACCCGGGTGATGAGGATCCGGGTGATGAGGATCCAGGCGATCCCGATCCGCGCGAAATCTATAGTGACGTGACGGCGCATACGGTCGGTAGCTCGACGCAAGGCACCGCTGCAACGGCTTCTGGCTTGAAACAGACTGGGCACCAGAGTGCCTCCGTCTCCGTCAGCGAAAATGGCTTCTATGCAGTGGATCATCAAAGCAATGCGGATGATCCCAACGCGATTGAGCACAACGAAGGGCTTTTGTTCGAACTAGTGCAGCCGGTCGATGGGGTTCAGTTCGCCGTGGAAGGCCCGATTACCGGTGCGACGTACGCCCTGTATGACGAACAGGGCGACCGGATTGCGACAGGAGATCTGGTGGTGGTCGACGGCGTGGCGACGATCGAGCACGACGAAAGCTTCGCCTACATTGCCTTCTTTGGCGGTCGGGAAGGGCCCAATCAGAGCGCTTATTCGGTCAAACCGCTGGGGGTGACTCTGGTCGGGACGGAAGACAGCGACACTCTGGTCGGCTCGATCGGCAATGATGTGCTGATTGGTGGCGATGGGGACGATGTCCTGTTCGGAGGCAGCGGCGGCGATACGTTGATCGGTGGGGCCGGAAACGACACGCTAACGGGCGGAGGCGGCAACAATACCTTCGTCTGGAATGCGGGAGACCAGGCGAATGTTGCGGGGCAGCCGGCCGAAGATACCGTCACGGACTTCAAGCCCTGGGACGGGACGTCGGGTGATGTGCTGGATCTTTCGGACCTGTTGCAAGGTGAAAGCGAGGACAACCTCGACAATTACCTGTACGCGCAAACAGAAAACGGAAACACTGTGCTGTACGTCCACTCGAACGGCGGTCTCAACGGTGACAAGGACAATGCGGATCAGATCATCACGCTGCAGGGCGTTGATCTGGGTGACAGTTCCGATGCCATCATCCAGGCGTTGCTGACTAACGATCAGCTAAAGATCGACCAGTAGAACGCGCGGTTCGTTGGTATCCGCGAGGCCCCACCATTGTTGGCGGGGCTTTTTTGTATTGATCAAGCCTTGAGGGACTGAACGGCTCGGCCGGTCACGCCGTCGATTCCAAGCTCCATCAGGGGCTCGATATCGTCGGTGCTGTCGCAGCCTTCGGCGACCACCAGAATGCCAATCGAGTGCGCCAGGGTGCAAAGCCCGCGAATCAGCGCCTGGGTCTCCGTGGATCGATGGACACCCTGGATCAGCGAGGCCTGCAGCTTCACGTAATGCAGCCCGTACGCGGT
Organism: Thioalkalivibrio sp. K90mix; assembly: GCF_000025545.1. Lineage (NCBI taxonomy): Bacteria > Pseudomonadati > Pseudomonadota > Gammaproteobacteria > Chromatiales > Ectothiorhodospiraceae > Thioalkalivibrio > Thioalkalivibrio sp. K90mix. The sequence continues at coordinate 1,389,422 of NC_013889.1, read as the reverse complement.
AAGGTCGTGTGAGCGGAAGGCCTCCGGCCCCGCGTGCTCCAGACCGACCACAAATCCCGTGACACGCGCGATACGGCACAGGTCGCGCAGTTCGGCGGGATGGGCCAGGGCGCCTCGGGCCGGGAATTCCAGCCACAGGCGACCGGCCACTTCCGGGTCGGAGGCCAGGCGGGATTCCAGACGCTGGCGAAAGCCGGTGTCCTGCAGGCTGTCGACCGACAGGTTGATCGCGAGCCGTTCGCTGGAGCTTCGAAGTTGTTCCAGTGCCGTTTCCAGCACGGCATCGTCCAGTTGCCGTATCAGGTCCAGACGCACGGCCCAGGGCATGAAGTATCCCGCCGGCCGGGATTCCCCATCGAGCAGCAGGCGCATCGGGGCCTCGTGGTGCATCAGTTCGTGGTCGGCGTCGATCACGGGGAAACGCGCAAGCTGCACGCCATGGGTAGCCAGGGCCACGGTAATCGCGGTCCGCCACTCGTTCTGGTTGGCGTGCGGCAGGACCGCGTGTGGCTCCTCGGCAATGGAATCGCCCGGTTCCAGCTCCGCACGAGCCAGCGCCTGATCGACGCGACTGAGGACCTCGCCGGTGCTGTCGTCGGGGTGGTAGGGCGTGCCCGCCAGATGCAGGGCCATCATGTCCGGGGCCGCGGGTCCCAGTTCGGCACGAATCGCGGTCAGCAAGGATTCGGCAAAGCGACGACTGTCGCCAATGCCGTCGCCGAAGACCGCGACATCCGACCCTTTCAGGCGTCCGGCCGCACCGTAGTCCGTTACGCTGACCTGCTGCTCGGCGACACCTGCAATCCGCGCCAGAAGCGCATCGAGTTTGTCGTGTCCGATGGCCTGATTGAGTTCGGGAAGGCTCGAAACACGCAGCACGACAAAGCTCCCGGCGGAGCCGGAATGGCGGTTCTCGAGGGTGGCCTGAAACCGTGCAAGAAAAGATTCTCGATTCAAAAGGCCCGTAACATCATCATGTTGCAGGCGGTTCTTGAGGCGTTCCAGCCGAGAGGATTCTTCCTGCAGCATCATCCGGACATGTTCGGTCAGCCGGTTCATGGCTCGTACCAGCGCGCGAAACTCCCAGGTGCGCGGTTCCGGTGTCGTCACGAACCGCCGTTCGCCCACTGCCTCGGCCTGATCCACGACCTGACGGAGCGGACGGATAAGACGTCCGAGCAGGAAGGATCCAAGCAGGCCGATGAGCAGAAGGCCTCCGGCAAAAATGGCGGTGAGGCGCAGGGTGCCTTCCCACAGGGACTCGTAGGCGTAGTTGGTCTGGCTCTCGACGATCAGTGTGCCGAACGACGACCAGCCGTCCGAGACATGGGCGATGCCGGGGCGCACATTGAACGCCAGAAGCTCGACGAACCAGTCGGGGACGCCTTGCGGTGGTTCGGGGTTGCGCCGTTCGATCATCAGCTCGCCGCCAGGATCCACCAGGCGGATATGACGGTAATGCCCGGTGTCAAACTGCGAGGCGATCTGCAGCTCCACAGTCGTGTCGTCCTTGGGCAGCTGCGAGAGGGACAGGGCCAGCGAAGCGGCGTTGTCGATGTTCTTGGTCAGCAGTTGCTGCGCCAGATAGTCGCGCGCCGACAGGGTGCTGACCACAATGCTTACCAGCAAGGCCAGCAGCATGATGATGGCCACCGCAATCCAGAGTTGTTTTCTCAGCGTCATGGCTGCGCCCTCATTCAGGGGTTCGGTTGATGGGTCGATCGAGATCAAGGCCGTAGTCGTCCAGTTGTTCGAGGACGCGACGCCAGCGTGACAGGCGAGCCGTCGGGTCGGCCGCAGACTGGGCTGCGCCGTCGGGCCAGAGGCCTTCGCTGTTGAACGAGAAGATTGGGGTCAGGTCGTCGCGCAGCGAGGCGCGTTCAATCCGGGTAATCAGGTTATCCAGGACCAGTGGTTCCTCTCGGGGGTCGGTGAAATAACCCAGGACCATATGCGCCTGGCTCAGATTGCTACCGGGGCCGCCCATGCGGGCCCGTACGTAGAACAGCCTGAGGCGTTCATCGGGGATCCCCAGCTTGCGCAGACTGACGTACTTGGCAATGGAGAAGTCCTCGCAATCCCCCGCGCCCTCGTTCAGGGCCTCCAGAGGCGTGGCCCAGAAATCCTCCTGTCCCCAGGTGATCTGGTCGTCCTGGTAGCGCAACTGTCGATTGAAAAACTCGTTCACCCGCGTGATCTGGGTCTGCTCGTCTTCATCGGCGAGATCCTCCAGCAGCTCGCGCCAGCGCCGCACGCGCTCGGCCGTTTCCGGCCCATAGCGGTCGGCCGCAACCCGTTCGAGCTGGGCAAAGCTGTCGAGGCCTGCATGGCTGGAGCCCAGCAGCCACGCCCCGACGACCAGCACGAGCAAGAGGCTTGCGCGCCGTATCAGTCGGGACGGGTTGCGGGGCCAGATGCCAGGCACGTCGGCGCGCTCTCCGGTGGGTGAAAAAAGCACTACTTCCCGAATGATGAGCTACGCCTTTGTGGAAAGCCAGAAACATAAATCCCAAGCGTAGTGCTGTGCGCTGTTTCTCGCCTTATCAGGCGTTTGTTTTCCGTTATGTGAACCACTTCAAAAATGATTGCGCGGGTATGGGCTTAGGCCTATCGTTCAAAGGTGTGAGGCGCACATAAGCGTTTCGTCCGGTTAACGGAGTGCGCTGGGTTGGTGACAAAAAGAGTGGGCGAACAGGTTTCATGGGAGGACAAAAATGATGAACGGAATTAGGCCTGTGGCTGGCAAAGGTGGTTTGCTGGCCCTGACGGTGGCCGTGGCGATGGTAGTGGGCGGATCGGCGCAGGCCGAGGCACCGGAACCCCTGCGTGACGCCGCGATGGAAGCGGTACTTTCCAACCCTGACGTACAGTCGCGGTGGCATGCCTTTCGCGCCTCGGGGGAAGAACAAACCGGCGCGCGTGGGCGTTTCTTGCCCGAGATCGATTTGAACGCCCGTGCCGGGTATCAGCGCCAGCGCTCCAGCGACGACAATTTTGATTCGTTCTCGCGTAACCCGCGGGGCGTCGACATCACGCTGACGCAGATGCTCTACGACGGCTTCGAGACCGCGAGCGAAGTGAGCCGCCTGGGTGAGATTCAGCGGGTGCGTTTCTTCGAGCTGCGCGAGACGACCGAAGAGATCGCACTGGAAGCCGTACGCGCCTTCGCCGATGTCCAGCGCCAGCGCGCCCTGGTGGACTTGGCGCAGGAGAACTACGACGCGCACAAGGAGGTTTACGACCAGATCGTGGACCAGACCGACCGTGGCGTGGGCCGCGGGGTCGATCTCGAGCAAGCCTCGGGGCGTCTGGCGCTGGCCGAGTCGAACCTGCTGACCGAGCGCCAGAACTTGCACGACGTGAACGCGCGGTACTACCGCATCGTGGGGCAGATGCCCGCCGACGGCCGGGTAGACCTGATTGGCACCTTCTCGGACGAGCCGATTCCCGGCACGGTTCAGGAAGCCCTGACCGAGGCCATCACCAAGAACCCGGCCATGTTCGCCTCGCTGCGCAACATGGAAGCGGCGCAGGAACAGCGCAACGTGGCCCGTTCGGCCTTCCATCCGCGTCTGGACCTGCAGCTGCGTCATGCCTACGAGAACGACATTCTCGAACGCGAGGACATCCGTATCCATGACACCTCGGCGCTGGTGGTGATGACCTGGAACCTGTTCCGCGGCGGCACCGACCAGGCGCGGGTACGTCAGTTCACCGAAGAGTTCAACCAGGCGCGCGATCAGCAGGAGTCGGTCTGCCGCAATGTGCGTCAGACCGTCTCGGTGGCGTACAACGACATGCGTTCGCTGGACAGTCAGCTGCGCTTCCTGCGCCAGCACCGTGATTCGTCCGACCGTGTGCGTACTGCGTATCGCCAGCAGTTCGGGATCGGCCAGCGCAGCCTGCTGGACCTGCTCGACACCGAGAACGAGCACTTCGAGGCAAGCCGCGCTTACATCAACGCCCAGCACGATATGGAGATTGCCAAGGCGCGGGCGCTGAATGGCATGGGCCGACTGCTCGAATATCTCGATATCTCGCGTGGCGACATGCCAACCGCCGCCGAGCTGGGGCTGGTGGATGATGCCGCCCGGATCGATCCGGAGTCGGTATGCCCGGCGGATGCCCCGCAGATGAGCGAAGCGCGCCACGAAAGCATCTTCCGCTAAGACCAGCCAGCGGAGTGTGGAAAAGCAAAGGGCCAGCCGTTTCGGCTGGCCCTTTGCTGTGTGCGATATGGAGCCGGCGACAGGAGTCGAACCTGCGACCCTCTGATTACAAATCAGATGCTCTACCAGCTGAGCTACACCGGCCAGGTGCGCGGTTTCGGGCTTGGCGGCAGGCCCAGAAAAAATGTGGTGCCGGGAGCGAGAATCGAACTCGCACTCTGTTGCCAGAACCGGATTTTGAATCCGGCGCGTCTACCAGTTCCGCCATCCCGGCTTTCGAGGCGCTAGTGTAGCGCACGAGCCGGGTGTGGCAAGGGAGATTGTGTCTTCGCTCGATCCGCATTCGTGGCGGCAGTGCGTGGTAGGATCGCGCGCCATGCGTGTTTCCGATTTCGACTATGAGCTCCCGCAGGAGCTGATCGCCCAGTATCCGCTGCCCGAGCGAGGCAGCTCGCGCCTGCTCGTGCTGGAAGACAAGCAGGCGGAAGATGCCACGTTCGGCGCGATCGAGTCTCTGCTGCGCCCGGGCGATCTCCTGGTGCTGAATGACACGCGCGTGATCCCGGCGCGGGTCTTCGGGCAGAAGGCGAGCGGTGGGCAGGTCGAGGTCCTGGTCGAACGGATCGAGTCACCCACCCAGGTGCTGGCGATGGTGCGGGCCAGTCGGGCGCCGAAGCCCGGCACGCGTCTCCACCTGGCGGATGCCTTTACGGTGGAGGTGACGGACCGTCAGGGGCCGTTTTTCCGGCTGCGTCTGGTGGATGGTGCCGATATGCTCGCGCTGCTGAAGCAGCATGGTCATATCCCGCTGCCGCCGTACATCGAGCGGGCGGACGAGGGCAGCGATGCCGAACGCTACCAGACCGTATTCGCGCGCAAGGAGGGTGCGGTAGCGGCGCCGACGGCCGGGCTCCATTTTGACGATGCACTGCTGGGCCGGCTGCGCGCGCAGGGGGTCGAGACGGCCACGGTTACGCTGCACGTCGGGGCAGGGACCTTTCAGCCGGTGAAGGTCGACGACACCTCGCGCCACGAGATGCACGCCGAGTGGCTGGAGGTGGGCCCGGAGGCCTGTGCCGCCGTGGCGGCCTGCAAGGTGCGTGGTGGGCGTGTGGTGGCCGTGGGCACGACCTGTGTGCGCTCCCTCGAGACGGCCGCGGCGGAGGGCGAGCTGACGCCGTTTCAGGGTGAAACACGACTGTTTATCCAGCCTGGATATCGCTTTCGCGTAGTGGACCGGATGGTAACGAATTTCCACCTGCCGCAGAGCACGCTGCTGATGCTGGTGGCGGCCTTTGCAGGATATCGGCGGATCCTGGACGCCTATGCCCATGCAGTGGCGAATCGCTATCGCTTTTTCAGCTACGGCGATGCCATGTGGCTCGCACCGGGTGATCCCGCGGATCTGCCGCCGAGTGTCCGGGAGGAACACGATGGAGTTTGAACACCTGGGGCAGGATGGCGCGGCACGCCGAGGCCGACTGCGGTTCCCGCGTGGTGAAGTCGACACGCCGGCCTTTATGCCGGTGGGGACCTACGGCACCGTAAAGGCCATGACGCCGGAGGAGCTGCGCGAGCTCGGTGCGCAGATCATCCTGGGCAATACCTTCCACCTGATGCTGCGCCCGGGGACCGAAGTGATCCGGGCGCATGGCGATCTGCATGACTTCATGCACTGGGAAGGCCCGATTCTGACCGACTCCGGCGGGTTTCAGGTCTTCTCGCTGGCCGAGATGCGTAAAATCAGCGAGGAGGGCGTGCGGTTCCAGTCGCCCGTGGACGGGTCGAAGGTGCTGATGACGCCGGAGTCGTCGATGCGGGTGCAGCGTGAGCTGGGATCGGACATCGTGATGATTTTCGACGAGTGCACGCCCTATCCGGCCACCGAGGACGAGGCGCGCCAGTCGATGGAGCTGTCGCTGCGCTGGGCCGCGCGATCGCGCGAGGCACATGGTGACAATCCGGCGGCATTGTTCGGCATCGTCCAGGGCGGTATGTACCCGGCGCTGCGCCGGGAATCGGCCGCGGGACTGCGCGAGATCGGCTTTGACGGCTATGCAATCGGCGGGCTGTCAGTCGGGGAAACCGAGGACGAACGACTCGCTACGCTGGATGTGACCGTGCCGCTGCTGCCGGAGGACCGCCCGCGCTACCTGATGGGGGTGGGGCGGCCCGAGGACATCGTGGAAGCCGTACGCCGCGGCGTGGACATGTTCGACTGCGTGATGCCTACCCGCAACGCACGCAATGGATTCCTCTACACCCGGGAAGGGGTCCTGCGCATCCGCAACGCACGATTCCGTGACGACACGGGCCCAGTTGACCCTGAGTGTGGCTGCTACACGTGCCGCAATTATTCAAGGGCTTACCTGAAACACCTCGACAAGTGCAACGAGATATTGGGTTCGCGCCTGGCGACGACCCACAACCTCCATTACTACCAGGACCTGATGCACGGCCTGCGCGAGTCGATCGCGGGCGGGACCCTGCAGGATTTCGTCGCCGATTTCTATGGTCGGCGCGGCATGGAAGTGCCGCCTGTGCCATAATCCGCGCGGCAATTTTCGCGAGCCCGATCACGGGTCTTGCGGGCGCCGGACGCTGGGGCCGGCGTCGTAACCGATTGGCTAGACAGGAGTGTTTCAATGGACTTTCTGATTTCTGCAGCGCATGCGCAGGACGGCGGTGCCGCCGGCGGTGGCATGATCGAATTCCTGATCATGATCCTGATCTTCTTCGCGATCATGTACTTCCTGATCATCCGCCCGCAGAGCAAGCGCGCGAAGGAGCACCGTTCAATGGTCGAGTCGCTGTCCAAGGGTGACGAGATCGTGACCAATGGCGGGGTGGCCGGCACGATCACCGAGCTGGGCGACAACTTCATCAAGGTCGACATCGCCAATGGCGTGAACATCGCCGTGCAGAAACAGTCGGTTCAGCAGGTCATGCCCAAGGGCACCCTCAAGGATCTCTAAAAACAGCCCTTCAGCGTTCCCCCAGGGTCTTCGAATATGCGCAATTCCTATCCGGCGTGGCTGTACGCCCTGATTGTCGTCGTCATCCTGGGTGCGGGGCTGTATGCCGCGCCCAACCTGTTCCCGGAGGACCCGTCGGTCCAGATCGGGAATCCGACCACCGGCGAGATTGATCAGAACATCCGTGAGCTGATGGGCACCATCCTGGGTGCCCAGGGCGTCACGCCGCATACGGTCGAGGAGCAGGACGACGGCCAGATCCTGCTGCGCTTCGAGACCACGGACGAGCAGTCCACCGCGGCGGAGATATTGCGCAACGCGCTGGATGATAATCACACCGTAGCCCTGAACATGGCCCCGGCCACCCCGCGGTGGTTGCGAGCCATCAATGGCCAGCCCATGGCCCTCGGCCTCGACCTGCGTGGGGGGGTTCACTTTCTGATGGAAGTGGACCTGGACGCCGTGATTGGCACCGCGATGGAACGCTACTCGAATGAGTTGCGCGGGCGCCTGCGTGAAGAACGTATTTCGTTCGACACCGTGGAACGCGGCTCCCGCGATCTGACCGTGATGTTCGAGAGCGAGGCGGATCGCGAAGCGGCCGAGGGCTGGCTGCAGCGCCAGTATCGCGAGGAACTGGTCTGGGAATCGCGTGGGTCCGGTGACACCAGCCGACTGGTAGCCACACTGGATGACGACCATCTGACTGAACTGCGCCGTCAGGCGCTGCAGCAAAACATCTCCACGCTGCGCTCTCGGGTCGACGAGCTGGGCGTGGCGGAGCCGATCATCGCCCAGCAGGGCGAGAACCGGATCGTAGTGCAGCTCCCGGGCGTGCAGGACACGGCACGGGCGAAGGAGGTCCTGGGCGCGACCGCGACGCTGGAATTCCGCCTCGTGTCCGAGAGTGGCGATGCTCAGGAGGCCGACGAAACCGGGCGTGCACCCTCGGGTACACGGCTTTATTACGAACGCGACGGGACACCGGTGCTGCTGCAGCGCCAGGTCATGCTGACGGGGGACTACATCACGGATGCCTCCTCGGGCATTGCCCAGGATACGGGCGGTCCGGCGGTGTTCATCAATCTGGACGGCCAGGGCGCGCGGATCTTCTCGCGCGTGACGTCGGACAACGTCGGCCGGCTGATGGCGACCGTGTTCATCGAGACCTCGACCGAGACGGTAGAGGAAGACGGCGAGCAGGTGATGCGTACCTCCCGTAGCGAAGAGGTCATCAACGTCGCGCGCATCAACGAGCCCCTGGGGCGTCGCTTCCAGATCTCCGGCCTCGACAGCAGCCGCGAGGCTCGCAATCTGGCGCTGCTGCTGCGCGCCGGCGCGCTCGCCGCACCGATGTCGATCGTGGAAGAACGTACGGTGGGCCCGAGCCTGGGTCAGGAAAACATCGATCGCGGTATGCAGTCGGTGGTCATCGGCTTCATTGCCGTGATGATCTTCATGGTGTTGTACTACCGGGTGTTCGGAGTCATCGCGAACGTTGCGCTTGCGTTGAATCTGATCTTCATTGTCTCGGTGTTGTCGATGCTGCAGGCGACACTCACCTTGCCGGGCATCGCGGGTATCGTGCTGACCGTGGGTATGGCGGTGGACGCCAACGTTCTGATTTTAGAGCGAATACGCGAGGAGTTACGGAACGGACTGTCACCACAGGCCGCGATCGCCTCGGGCTATGACCGCGCGTTCACTACGATTGCGGATGCCAACGTGACCACGCTGATCGCGGCGCTCGTACTGTTCCTGTTCGGCACCGGCCCGATCAAGGGATTCGCGATCACGCTGTCGATCGGGATCATCGCCTCGATGTTCACGGCGATCATGGTGACCCGCGCCATCGTCAACCTCACCTACGGGCGGCAGCGTCGGCTGAACCGTCTGGCTATCTGAGGCGGAGAACGACATGCTTCCGCATTTGAATTTCGCCGAATCGAATCTCGATTTTCTCGGGAAACGCAAGATCACGATCACGGTCTCCCTGATCCTGATCCTGATTTCCGTGGCGCTTCTGGCCACGCGCGGGCTGAACTTCGGCATCGACTTTACCGGTGGCACGCTGGTCGAGGTCGGATATCCCGAGGCGGTCGAGCTCGATCCGATCCGCGAGACGCTGGCCGAAGGCGGCTTCGCCGGGGCCCAGGTGCAGACCTTTGGTACCTCGCGCGATGTCCTGATCCGTCTGCCCCCGAGCGAGGACGACGACGACCCGGCCACGCTTTCGAACCGGGTGCTCAACGCCTTGCAGGATGGTGGTCCGGATGACCCGGATCTGCGGCGTGTGGAATTCGTGGGGCCCGCCGTGGGCGAGGAGCTGCGCGAGCAGGGGGGGCTGGCGATGATCTATGCCCTGGCCGGGATCCTGATTTACGTCGCGGTGCGTTTCGAGTGGCGGTTCTCGATTGGAGCGGTGTTCGCGTTGATCTACGATGTGGTAATCACGCTCGGTATCTTCTCGCTGCTGCAGCTCGAGTTTGACTTGGGGGTCCTGGCGGCGGTGCTTGCGGTGATCGGGTACTCATTGAATGACACGATCGTGGTGTACGACCGAATACGCGAGAATTTCCGGATATTGCGCAAGAAGGGCACCGAAGAGGTCATGAACATTGCGGTGAACAAGACCCTGGCGCGCACCATCATCACCAGTACGACAACCCTGCTGGTGTTGTTCGCGCTGGCGTTCCTGGGCGGGGCCGCACTGCAGAACTTCTCGATCGCCCTGATCATCGGGGTGATTGTGGGTACTTACTCGTCGATCTTTATTGCCGCTACCGCGGCATTGCTGCTGGGTGTAGACCGGCAGGTACTGCTCCCTGTGAAGAAGGAAGGCGCCGAGGAAGATCAGACACCTTAGCGGGTATGGGCTGGAAATAGGGGGCACAAAAAAGCCCGGCTGGCCTCGCAGGCTGCCGGGCTTTTTTGGTTCAGGGCGTGGTCAGAACGACAGGGCTTCCTTGATGATGCGCTCCACCAGTTCATTGACGTCTCGAAGGCTCTTCTTGGAGTCTTTTTCTCCAACCTCGGGGACAGGGGTATAGCCCATGTACACCACGCCCGGTTCATCGGTCAGCTCGTACACCGTGATGATGTAAGGGCAGAACACCATGTTGTGCGGGTCGGCCTCCATCGTGGCGCGCGAATAGCTGGCGCTACAGAAGTCCACGGACTTGCCATTGAGATAGATGCCCTCTCCACTCTCCTGGCCAGCAGTGCGGTCCAGCATGTCGGCGATGTAGCCGACGTTGTTGATCACCAGGCCTTCGGAGGCAATGGCCTCCTCGACCATTTCAAAGTAGTGATCGAACTCGCCTTCGATCTTGAAGATCACGCGTTCGTCGGTTTCCATGACGGTTTCGTACGCGCTGGCAGTGGCACCCAGTGCCAGGCCGGCGCCCAGGGTCAGGGCGAGCGCCGAACGACGCAGCAGTTGGGACAAATGAGGGAATGCCTTCATGGTTCCTTCCTCGTAGTAGGTTCCAGGGGCCCGAGGCCCATTAGTCGAAAAAATGGCCCGCGAATCGGGTGCGCGGGGCCCAGTAGGGATTGTCGAGTTCCTCGATGCGGACCTGCCCGCGGGAGCTTGGCGCGTGGACAAATCGGCCTTCACCGACATAGACCCCGACGTGGTCAATTTGATTCCCGTTGATGGCGAAGAACACGACGTCACCGGGGCTTGGGTCACCATCGCGCTGGACCGCGGCGGCGGCCTGTTCGCCCGTGGTCCGCGGGACATCTTGACCGGCCTCGCGGTAGGCGCGCTGGACCAGGGCGGAGCAGTCGAGCCCATTGGCGTCGGTGCCGCCATAGCGATATGGCGTGTCGAGGTGTCCGAGCGCCGCCAGTACGACCTCGGAGCGCTTCAGCTCGGCTTCGGGTACATAGCTCATCGGGCCTTCGACCACCTGGGGTTCCGGGTCGACCTTGAGAGGTTCCGGTGCAGGCCCGCGCGGCTCGGGACTGCCCGCACACCCGGCCAGTATGAGCACAGCCCCCAGCAACGGGAGAACGCTGTGCGGACACGGCAACCCCGATTTGGACCTGTGGGCCGGGGAGGGCGCGGACCCCGGAGTGCTGGGGAAACACGGATGAATGGACACCCTTGTGTTGGCACCCCAGGTTTTCCGAGACAAGGCGCGGCGCGCAGCCGGTAGTGGTTCTACCGGTAAGGGCCGCAATGCAGGATCGGGGAACCTGGGGTGCCAACCCCGAAGGGGCTCGGCCGCTTTTGCGCGGGAATAGCGTTGCGACTCCCTTGTGCAGAATGACTGCACGGCAGTCACCGCGCCTTGGTCACACGCAAAAGCGACTCGAGCGCGAGGGTGTCCATTCATCCATGTTTCCCTAGAACATCTCGGTTTCTTCATAGCTTTCCGGTACCTGGAACAAGGCCTCGCTCAGGGGGTCCGTCGACAGCCCTGCCAGTCGGGTCGTGACGCCATCGTGTTCGCGCACTTCCAGGGGAATGCCTTCCACGCGGGGGAGGAGCGAGGCCCCCATCTGGGAGGCCATGGGACCTCCGGCCTCAAGGGCTCGCAGTGACAACTCGTACAGGCGATCCATCAAGGCCCCGAGGGTCTGAAAATCGGATGTCTCCAGGCCCAGAGACTGGGCGTCGGCGACGCAGACCGTGCTTTGCGGACGATCGTCGATCAGCACTTCGATTTCGCTGCAGACAAATTCCCCGATCTCGCGTTGCTCATCGGTCTCGCGGGTGCTGATCTCGGCCTCGAACCCCTCGGGGCCGATCCTCAACTGCTGTTTGAGCTGGTCGCGAACGTCGGGTGGGAGCTGTTCCATCTGGCGGCGGAGGTCGCTGACCATGTCGGTCATTGCCTGGATCTGTTCGTCCATCACCTCGCGCGTCAGTGGCAGATAGGTCTGCTCCTCGTCATCCACGACGGTGAGCTGGTCGTTGCGCGCATCGAACAGCATGTACCCGGAGGTCCCGCTGATGGCCTCGTTCAGTTCCATGCGGATCATGTGATCGCGCACGAGAATCTGGCTCTCGAGCCCTTCGTCGTCGATGTAATGCAGCAGCGCATCGGCCTGCGCTGGCACGGCGGTCGCCAGAGCAAGCAGGCAGGTGGTCGAGATCAGGGTGAGAGAACGGTGCATAGGCATTCGCAGGGGTTGAGTCAGGCTATATTGTGGCACGTACGCGTCGACCTAGGCGGAAACCGGTTGCAGAAGCTGGCGTGCCAGGGCATCGGTATCCAGCGGCTGTTCCGGGGCAACCTCCACGACACCCTCCGCTCCGGTTGGCCATTCCTGTTGCGGGCGCTGTTGCTGCATCACTTGGTAATCGGCATCGGAGGCATCGTTGCCGGCCGCCGAACGTTGCTCGAGGCGTTCCTGCAGGACTTGGTCGCTGGCGTGGCAGGCCACGACCGCAAACCCCGCCTGGTGGCGGGTGGCGAGCTTCTGGAAGGGTGCCCGCTGGGCGCGGGTCAGGAAAGTCGCGTCAACGATCACGGTGTGCCCCAGCGCCAGCAGGGTGTCCGCGCGGGTGCGCAGGTGGTCGTAGATTTGCCCGCGGGACTCTTCGCTGTAGGAGACTGCGTCGCCCATGCGCTTGCGCTCGATATCGGAGCGCAGCCGCAGCGCCCCGAGGGCCTCGACGATCTGCGTGCTGATCACGGTCTTGCCGCTGCCCGATACGCCGTGCATCAGCACCAGGCGTGGCGCAGACGGCTCGGTCAGGCGTTCCGCGAGCGCGAGGTAGCGCCCCATTTCGGCGCGGTGCGCTGCCTGTTCGTCCGAGGGGAGGTGCGACTCCTGCGCGTGGATGCCCTGCACCTTGGCGCGGATCAAGGCACGATAGACCTGGTAGAGGGGCAGCAGACGGAGCCCCGCGATGTCGTCGCGACCGTCGAGATAGGCGTTCAGCAGGCGCCAGGCGTGTGCCCGGGCCTTGCGCGACAGCAGGTCCATGGTGGTGAACGCGATCTCGGAGATCACGTCGATCCAGCGCAGCTCGGGGTCGAACTCGATCGCATCAAACGCCGCCAGGGTCTCGCCGTTTTCCGGATCGTCGACGTACACAATGTTGCCCAGGTGCAGGTCGCCATGCCCATGGCGGATGAAGCCCTCGCGGTGGCGCAATTCGAGAAGCGGGCCAAGGCGTTCGATTTCGTTCCGGGTCCAGCGCTCCAGGGCGGTCAGCCGCGCCCGGTCGGCCTCGCCATGGATCGCCTCGCCCAGGGCCGGGAAGTTGTCCAGCATGGGCTGGGTCGCCGCTTCCGGGGTGCCGTGGGGCGAGTCGGCGCCGGCCCGCTCCGTGTATTCGTGAAAGGCGGCAATATAGTGGCCAAGGGCCTCCATGGCCTCGGTCGGCAACCGGCCCTGTTCCAGCAGGTTGTCCAGTTGCTTGCGGCGATCGAATCGACGCATGCATACGGCGTAGTCCAGAATCGGGCCTTCGCCATTGATGTGTGGAGCCGTGGCGTCTCCGTTCAGGGTCACCACATCGAGATAGATCTGCGGGGCGAGGCGACGGTTCACCTCGAGCTCGGTCTCGCAGAAGTGCTGGCGTGCCTCCAGCGTGGAGAAGTCCAGGAACCCCAGTGCCAGCGGCTTCTTGAACTTGTAGGCATAGTCGCCGGCGAGAATGACGGTCGAGATGTGGGTCTCGATGCGCTGCACCTGGTCGTGCCGGGGAGTTGGCTCCGGGAATCCCAGCGTCGTAATCAGGGCCTGCAGTTGTTGTTGGTGTTGTTCCAGCGCGCTCATCACGCCTCCGTGGGATTGGCAGATCGCGATCGGGTGGACGGGTTTTGTGCCGATTCGTTCCCGGAAACGCGGCATTCGCGGCATGTCCGATACTCCGGCTCAGGTTAACATTGGGGCCAATCCCGTTCCTTGTGCCGTTTCCAGAAGCCCTCATGCCCCGAAAACGTATGACCCGTTCCCGCCGAGGTGCCCGATCCGGAGGCCTGCGCCATTTCTTTGGTGCCGGGGTGTGGCTGTTCGCCGGTCTGGCGCTGGCCGGTATCGGGGTTGGGGCGATCTATGTCGTCTCGCTCGATCAGGAGATTCGCGAGCGCTTCGAGGGCCAGCGCTGGGCCTTGCCGGCGCGCGTCTACGCGCGACCGCTGGAGCTGTACGAGGGCCGGGCACTTACGCCCCAGGCGCTGGAAACCGAACTGGAGACACTGAACTACCGCAGTAGTGCACAGGGAAGCGGCCCGGGCGAGTATCGCGTGGACGGCAACCGGGTGTCGTTTACCACGCGCCCGTTCACCTTTGGCGACGGTCCGGAGCCGGCCCATTCGGTGCGAGTGGATTTTTCGGATGGAAGGGTGCAGTCCGTCCAGAAGCAAGGGAACGGTGAGCGCGTCGATCTGATGCGGGTCGAGCCCTTGCTGATCGGGAGCATCTACCCGACCCATGGCCAGGATCGCATCCTCGTGGCCATAGACGAGGTGCCGCGGGAGCTGATCGGCGCGCTGCTTGCGATCGAGGATCGTCGCTTCATGTCGCACCGCGGGGTAGACCCGGCGGGTATTGCCCGGGCGGCCATGGCGAACCTGCGCGCGGGGCGGACGGTGCAGGGTGGCAGTACGCTGACGCAGCAGCTGGTCAAAAACTTCTACCTGACACGGGACCAGACGCTGGCGCGCAAGGCGAACGAGGCGGTCATGGCCTTGTTGCTGGAGCGGCGCTACTCCAAGCGGGAAATCCTCGAGGCCTATATCAACGAGGTCTACCTGGGTCAGTCGGGCGAGCGCGCGATCCACGGATTCGGCCAGGCCTCTCAGTTCTACTACCAGCGGCCCCTGAACGAGCTGCGCCTGGACCAGCTGGCGCTGCTGGTGGGACTCGCCCGCGGTGCGAGCTACTACGATCCGCGTCGTCACCCCCAGCGTGCCAAGGCGCGCCGTGATCAGGTGTTGCGCGCGATGCTGGAGACCGGGTTGGCCGATGCCGACCAGATAGAGGCCGCACTGGATACCGAACTCGATGTGTCTCCCGTGGTGCCGCAGGGCCGCAGCCGATTCCCGGCGTTCCTCGACATGGTGCGTCGCGAGTTGCGCGCCGACTACGCGGACGAGGACCTGCGCAGCGAGGGTCTGCGCATATTCACCACCATGGACCCGGTCGTGCAGCTCACGCTGGAGGAGCGCCTGAAGGCGGGGGTGGATCGGGTGATTGAGCAGCGCGGGTCCAACCTGGAGCGGCTACAGGCGGCGGCCGTCGTGACCGACCCGCAGGCGGGAGAGGTCCTTGCGGTGGTGGGGGATCGCAATCCGCAGTATCCCGGCTATAACCGGGCGGTCGAGGCGCAGCGGCAGGTCGGGTCGGTGCTCAAGCCCTTCGTCTACCTGGCGGCGCTCACGCAACCTGGGCGCTATACGCTGGCGAGCCTGCTCGATGACAGCCCAATGACCATCCAGCTGCCGCATGGCGAGCCCTGGACGCCGCGCAATTTCGACCGCGAACACCGCGGCGACGTAACGGCCTGGGAGGCGCTGGTCCAGTCGTACAACGTCGCCACGGTCCAGCTGGCACAAGAGATCGGTATTTCGCAGCTGATCGACGTATTGCAGACGCTCGGTTTGCAGCGCACCCCGGCCCCGTTGCCCTCGCTGGCCCTTGGGGCGATCGAGTTGTCGCCACTGGAGGTGGCCGGGCTTTACCAGGCGCTCGCCAATGGCGGCTATGCGACCGGCACCCGTGCCATTCGCGATGTCCTCGACCTGGAGGACGAGGTTCTGTCCCACTACGGGCTGGAACTGCGCGGTGCCGTACCCGATGGCGCGGTCAGCCTGCTGACTCACGCCCTGCATGATGTGACCACCGAGGGGACCGGGCGGCAGATCAGCCAGCGCCTCCCGGGGCGTGTCGTGGCCGGCAAGACCGGCACCACGAACAACTTCCGCGATAGCTGGTTCGCCGGGTTCGATGATCGCCACGTCACGGTCGTCTGGCTGGGGATGGACGACAACGAGGCGACCGGCCTGACCGGAGGTGTGGCTGCGGCTCCCATCTGGGCCGATGTGATGGCCGGTCTTGGCGCACAGTCGCTGCAGCTAGGCCGTCATCCCGAGATTGCCTATCAGGAGATTGACCTGAAGTCCGGCCTCCGCGTCGAGCAGGACGATCATGCCTGCGAGGCGGTGAAAACGCTCCCGTTCTGGCAGAATTCCATCCCCGAGAGCCGTGCCGACTGCGACACGGGCCGTACCCCGGATGAGCGGGGCTTTTTTGAGAGATTGTTCCGCTAATGATCCCAAACAACTCCATACGCTTGCGCCTGCTGCTTCGACCTCGCCCGGTCACC
Organism: Thioalkalivibrio sp. K90mix; assembly: GCF_000025545.1. Classification (NCBI taxonomy): domain Bacteria; kingdom Pseudomonadati; phylum Pseudomonadota; class Gammaproteobacteria; order Chromatiales; family Ectothiorhodospiraceae; genus Thioalkalivibrio; species Thioalkalivibrio sp. K90mix. The sequence continues at coordinate 1,372,986 of NC_013889.1, read as the reverse complement.
GCGCTGCTGGTCGTCCTGTTTCTGGCTGCCTGTGCGGTGCCGGAGACACGGGGCCCGGCGCCCGAGCAGCCGCCAGGGGCCGAGACCCCAGAGCCGGAGGCGATTCCGCACGAGGAGTCGCGCGAGCCTGAACCGGCTGCGGAGCCGGAAGCTACGCCTTCGGCCGCGTTAGCCCTGGCCGAGCAGGCAGAAGGCTCGCGCAGCGAAGGGAACCTCGAGCGCGCTGCTCAGCAGCTGGAACGTGCGCTGCGGATTGCGCCGCGCGATGCCTCGTTGTGGCATCAGATGGCCCGCATCCGGCTGGAGCAGGGCAATTACCCGCAGGCGGACCGTCTCGCGGGGCGCTCGCTGCAACTGGGCGGCGAACGGGATCGCTCGCTTGCTTTGGGAAACTGGCGAGTGATCAAGGCCGCGCGCGAGGCGATGGGTGACGAAGAAGGCGCCCGGGAGGCCCAGGAGGCCATTCAGAGGCTGGAAACCGGCGTTGTCTGAGTCCGCCGAATCACCCGCGCCGACCCCAACCGGTTCGGCGGCGGTGCGCGCGCTGAGCCCCGGGGGCGATCTGGCTGAGGCCCTGCATGGGTTTCGTCCACGCGAGCCGCAGCAACGCATGGCAGTGGCCGTGGAGTCGGCCCTGGGGCAGGCCCCCACCGCCTTGCTGGTCGAGGCCGCCACGGGGGTGGGCAAGACCTTTGCGTATCTGGTGCCGGCCCTGCAGGCACGCCGCAAGGCCCTGATCTCGACGGGGACCAAGACGTTGCAGGATCAGCTCTTCGAGCGGGATCTGCCGACCGTATGCGAGGCGCTGGGCTATCGCCCGCGCACCGCACTGCTTAAGGGCCGCGCCAACTACCTGTGCCATTACCGCCTGGAACTCGCGGCCGCCGAGGCCGGAGGGCAGACGCAACGGAGCGCCCAGCGCGAGCGCATGCCCGTGATCGAGGCACTGCGGCAGTTCGCGCGCACCCATCCCACCGGCGATCTGGGCCAGGCCGGCATTCTGGCCGAAGACTCGCCCCTCTGGCCACAGGTAACGTCCACGGTCGACAACTGCCTGGGCGGCGAGTGTCCGCAGTACAACGACTGCTTCGTGGTGCAGGCGCGCAAACGCGCGCAGGATGCCGATATCGTAGTCGTGAACCACCATCTCCTGCTGGCCGATATGGCGCTGAAGGAAGAGGGCTTCGGCGAGCTTCTGCCGGAGGTGGATGCCGTGATCGTCGACGAGGCCCATCAGCTGCCGGAGATTGCCGGGGCGTTCTTTGGCGTTTCCGTCGGGAGCCGTGCGTTACGCGACCTGGCGCGCGATGTGCGCCGGGAGCAGGAGCAGGCCGCCCCGGAGATGGTCATGATCCGCGAGGCTGCGGTCGAACTTGAGACCGTAGTGAAGAAGCTGCTCGAGGCGACACAGGGCATGGAACCGCGCGCCGCCTGGGACGTGGTGAACGAGAAGGGCCAGGTGGATCCATCGCTTGAGGAACTGGACGAGGCCCTGCGCGCGTTGAGCGATGCGCTGGCGCCGGCCACCGAACGCGGGCCCGGGCTCGAGCAGGTGCAGGGGCGTGTACTCCTGATGCGGGAACGCCTGCAGGGCTGGCGGGAGGACACGCCGGATACCGTGGCCTGGGTTGAGCGCTTCGCGCAGAGCCTGATCCTGCACAGGACGCCGCTGGATGCCGCGCGCCCGCTGGCGCAACGGCGGGCCGCGCGCCCCGCCGCATGGGTCTTTACCTCGGCCACACTGGCGGTTGGAGAGGATTTCACCCACGCCTCGCGCCGTCTGGGCCTGCCCGTGGACGTCGCCCAGCAACGCCTCGAGAGTCCCTTCGACTTCGCCCGGCAGGCTTGTCTGGTGCATCCGCAGCCACCGCTGCCCAACCCGAACAGCCCCGACTACACGCGCGCCTGTGTCGCCTGGGCCTGGCCCCTGCTGCGCGACAACCCGGGCGGCGGGTTTTTTCTGTTTACCAGCCATCGTGCCCTGCAGGAGGCAGCGGCACTGTTACGGGCCGAGCTGCCGGACCGCGAGCTGCTGGTACAGGGCGAGCAGCCCCGCAACGACCTGCTGGCACGGTTTCGCGAGAGCGGGAACGCCTGGTTGCTGGGGGCCCACAGTTTCTGGGAGGGCGTGGACATCCGCGGCGAGGCGCTGTCGGTGGTGATTATCGATCGGCTGCCGTTTGCGGCGCCGAATGACCCCGTGCTGCAGGCCCGCGCGCAGGCCCTGGAGGCCGAAGGACGCTCGCCGTTTATGGAGTTCAGCCTGCCGCAGGCGGTGCTGGCCCTGAAGCAGGGGGCTGGACGCCTGATTCGTGATGCGGATGATGCCGGCATCCTCGCGATCTGTGATCCCCGCTTGACCGGAAAGCCTTATGGACGCCGGTTCCTGGCCAGCCTTCCGCCGTTTTATCGGACGCGGGACCCGATCGCGGCCCTGCAGTTTCTTGCGACGGCCCGGGAGCGTGTCGGATGCGACTGATCGCGATCGAGACCTGCACCGAGATGTGTTCCACCGCGTTGTGGGTGGATGGGGCGCTGGACAGTATCGAGGTCCGCGCCCCACGCCAGCATGGCGAACTGATTCTCCGGCAGGTGGAAGAGCTACTGGCCCGGGCGGAGATCGCCCGCTCGTCCCTGGATGCCGTTGCCGTCGGCCGTGGCCCCGGAGCGTTCACGGGGGTCCGGCTGGGGCTGGGTGTGGCACAGGGGATGGCCTTTGCCCTGGATTGCCCGGTGGTCCCGATATCGACCCTGCAGGCGCTGGCGCAGCAACTGGTCAGCGAGCAACCCGACACTCCACCGGTTGAGATCCTCGCGGCTCTCGACGCCCGTATGGGCGAGGTGTACTGGAGTCTGAATCCGGTCGTCGAAGGGCGTGCGCAGGCAGCGCCGGAGCAGGTTTCGGTACCCGGTCAGGTGTTGCCCGCCTGGCGCGGAGCACCGGATCGGGGCATCGGTTCCGGATTCGCTGCCTATCCTGAATTGGTCGAACGCAGCGGCCTGAGCGAGGAGCGGCTCTATTCGGATGCACTGCCGCGGGCGCGCGAGGTCGCCGTGCTGGCCGTGGATGCCTGGGAGCGAGGCGGGGCGATTCCGCCCGAACAGGCGCAGCCGGTTTACCTGCGGGATAACGTTGCCGCGCCGCCCAAGCCGCGAGAGGAGGGTCCATGACGCCGGCATATCCGTGGTCGCCACCGATTACCGGGCGCATGAAAGAGGCCCCGGAGGATTTCTGCGTGTTCGAGCTTCCTGCGACCGAGCCCGAAGGCAACGGCGAGCACCTGTGGCTGGAGATCGAAAAGCGGTTGCTCAACACCGAGGATGTCGCTGTCGCGCTGGCGCGGGCTTGCGGGGTACCGCGCGGCCAGGTGAGCTATGCCGGGCGCAAGGACCGGCAGGCCGTTACGCGGCAGTGGTTCAGCGTGCAGTGCACGGCCACTGCCGAACCGGATTGGCAAACTCCAGCGACCTTGATGGAACGCCTGGGCAAGGACGCCGAGGGCGAGGCCCGAGTGCTGCGGGCCGAGCGGCATTCGCGCAAGCTGCGCACCGGACACCTCGCGGGGAACCGTTTTGTCGTCTGGCTGAGGGGCGTTGCAGGCGATCGCGATATGGCGGAGCAGATCCTTCGGCGTATCCGGGAGCAGGGGGTCCCGAATTACTTCGGTCAGCAACGGTTCGGCCGCCGCAACCTGGAACAGGCCGAGCAATGGCTAAGCGGGGGGAGGGCGCCACGGGGTCGTAATCAGCGCAGCCTGCTGCTCTCTGCGGCGCGCTCCGCAATCTTCAATGTCGCGCTGGCAGAACGGGTAGCCGACGATACCTGGGCACGGTTTCTGCCCGGCGACGTGGCGACGTTTCAGGGGTCGGGCAGCGTCTTTCCGGTTCCCGAGGTGACGGTCGATATCGAGCAGCGTCTGTCCGAGGGTGTGATCCACCCGACAGGCCCCCTATGGGGCCGCGGCGACCCGCTAACGACGGGCGAGGTGCGCCGTCGGGAGGCGGAGTGCGCTCGCCAATTCGAGACCCTGGCATCGGGCTTGGAGGCTCAGGGTATGAAACCGGCCCGCCGGGCGCTGCGGCTACTTCCCGCGTCACTTGATTGGGAATGGCTGGGGGGTGACCTGCGTCTGGAGATCGCCCTCGGCCACGGGGAGTACGCGACCAGCATTCTCGATGCCGTCATGGACAGCGTACCGAACAAGGATACGGCTTACGGAAACACTGACTAGTGTTTGGTCCGTCGCTCAGGACTGCGCACTCAGGCGGAACGAGCCTTGGTGTCCTGTAGTTTCTGCTCGGCTTTCTCGGCCCGCTGCTCGGCCTCGATGCGCGCGGTAATGTCTTTCTGGATGCCGATATAGTAGGTCAGATGGTCTTCGTCATTGAACACGGGCGTGAGCGAAAGCTCGTTCCAGAACAGGGAGCCGTCCTTGCGGTAGTTGCGCAGCGTGACCCGGCAAGGCCGGTTTTCCTGAATCGCGGCGCGAATCTCGGTACGTGCTTCCTGGTCGGTATCGTCGCCCTGGAGGAACCGGCAATCCCGATAGAGGATCTCTTCCGAGCGGTAGCCAGTTAGTTTTTCAAACGCGCGATTGACATAGATCAGGATGTTGTCGTCGCCTTCGCGTTCAGCGATCACAACGCCGTCGTTGGAGGCGTCTACCGCGAGGGCCAGCAGTTCGGCATCAATCGTTCGCGTCATGGTTCGGTCTGATTTCGTGTTCTGGTGAGCGGACGAGGTCGTCGGAGGGTGATGTCCGCTTTGGGTTGAGGCTGCGTCTCGAACATAGCACGAATGGCCGCACACGCGGGCGATTGTCGGACGTTACGCATAAAAAAGGTTCATCGAAGGATACCGGGGAGGTATTCGTGCGCTGAAGGGCATCGTAATCTCGCGTGGAGCCGGGTTGGACACGGGAGAGGGGGATGCTGGACAAGAAGACGCTGCAGAAGCTGGGCGGCTGGGAAGGCTATCGGCTGGAACGTGCGGTATGGCCGGACGAGGCGGGCGGCACGCTGGAGTTGCACCTGAAGCCGACGCGGCAGTGGATGCACTGCGAACGCTGCGGCCACCGGACGCGTCAGGTGCACGAGACGACGCTGCGGCGGGTTCGGGATCTTCCCCTGTTCGAGTACCGGGTGGTGCTGGTGGTGCCGCGTCGCCGGGTGTGGTGCGAGCACTGCGGTGGTCCGCAGCTGGAGCGGCTGAGTTGGCTGGGGCGCTATCAGCGGCTGACCAACCGTCTGGCGGATGCCTGCAGTCAGTTGCTGCGTTCGGCCAGCATCCAGGCGGTGGCGGCCTTCTATGGCCTGGGTTGGCATACGGTGAAGACGGTGGACCGGCATCGGCTGGCGGCTTCGTTGCTGGAGCCGGACTGGGCGTCGATCCGCTATCTGGCGATGGACGAGTTCGCCCTGCACAAAGGCCACCGCTATGCCACGGTGGTGATCGAGCCGATCCGGCGCCAGGTGCTGTGGGTCGGGGAAGGCCGCTCGCGCGAGACCGCTCGGGCCTTCTTCGAGCAACTCCCCGAAGGCGTGCGCGAGCGCATCGAGGCGGTGGCGATCGACATGACCACGGCCTTCGAGCTCGAGATCCGGGCGCAGTGTCCCCGGGCCGAGATCGTCTACGACCTGTTCCATGTGGTGGCCAAGTACGGTCGCGAGGTCATCGACCGGGTGCGCGTCGACGAGGCGAAGCGTCTGGGCGAGGACCGTCGGGCCCGTCGCGTGATCAAGTCCAGCCGCTGGTTGCTGCTGCGTAACCGGGCGTCGCTGAACGCCGGCCAAGCGGTCCACCTGGACGAGTTGCTGCAAGCCAACCAGGCATTGCTGACAGTCTATCTGTTACGCGACGAGCTCAAGCGGCTCTGGTTCCAGCGCCGTCCGGAACAGACCTGGCAGGCCTGGCGACACTGGGTACAACAGGCACAGGAGAGCGGCATCCATGCCCTGCAGCGCTTCGCGCGGTTGCTGGAGCCCTATCTCCCCGGCATCGTCTCGCGCTGCCGGCATCGGCTGAACACCAGCGTCGTCGAAGGCATCAACAACACCATCAAGGTCATCAAGCGCCGCGCCTACGGCTACCGCGACCAGGACTACTTCTTCCTCAAAATCCGCGCCGCATTCCCCGGTAATGCTCGATGAACCATAAAAAAGGCCGCCCGAAGGCGGCCTCACGGTGACCCTTTGGCGCTTACATCTCTTGTGTAATCGAGAATGCGCCACGCACGTCACCCTCGCTGAAGCCAGTGGCCTGGTCGTCGGGGTACAGGCGCTCCAGGGCGTGCTTGACGTCGCTGCTGATGTCCGAGCCGTGGCAGGCCAGGCAGGCGCCGCCGGTCGGAATCGCCGCCATGAAGCGGAAGCGGGCACCATCCTCGTCCTCGACCACCTCGTGGCGCGGGGCAAGCTCGTTGGCGGGGGTGCCGTCGGCATGCTGGGACTGGAAGTGCTCCAGCTGGATACGCTCCCATTCGTCAGGGCTGTTGTCCGGGTTGCGAATCTTCAGACTCGTGCGACCCACTTCCCAGCCGGTGTCGGCCGCAATCTCGTCCGCGATTTCGGGTGCCCGCTGGTTGCAGACCTCAATGGCCTGGGTCGGTCCGCCTTCTTCCATGGCGGCGACCAGCTCTCCCTGGAGGGTGCTTGCGAACTGTTCGATCGCTGCTCGCGTGTCGGCGATGCGCTCTTGCAGTTCTTCTTCGGTCATTTCTTTTGCGTGATCGTCGCCAAGGGCGTGTCCGCTAGTGCTGACGAACGCGGCCAGGCCAAGGGCGATCGGGGCTAGTTTCCAATTCTTCATGAACAGGACCTCCCAATGCAGTGTCCGTTGCGTCCCATAGAGCTGTACAAGACCTGTACAGAGCATGGTATCGATTGTCGGGGATTGCAAGGATTGGTATAGGAAAAATGTGAACCAGTCCCACGTCGAACCCCTACCTGGAACCAGTCTAATCCCAAAAATCAGCGAATGGGAATATGTGACTGAAGTATAGCAGTAGAGCGGTGTAACGCCGCGCTAACGCGTGGTTTTCAGTCGTTTCAACAGCACATACACCGCACCGGTGCCACCATCGGCGGGCGGTGCGGAGCAAAACGCCAGTACGTCGTGGCGCTGGCGCAGCCAGTGATCGGTGAGTCCCTTCAGCACGGGCCCTTTTTGCCGCGAGCGCATGCCCTTGCCATGCACCACACGGACGCAGAGGCGCCCATCCGCACGGGCCTGATCGAGAAACTGCCCGATCGCCTGTCGTGCCTCGTCCGCGAACATGCCGTGCATGTCGAGCTCATCTTCCACGCGGTAATGGCCATGACGCAGTTTGCGAAAGATGCGGTGGCTGATCCCGTCGCGGGCATAACGCAGTTCGTCACCCGGCTGGAGGTCGGAGGCGCCGATCGGATCGCTGAGCCAGTCGGAATGCGCAGCGGCCTCGTCGCGGTCGCGTTGGTGCGCGCGGGCAGGGGGGCGCGGCTTGCCGGTGTCGGCCTGGTCATGGTGCAGGCGTCGCACATCGCCAATCGCGCGCAGGAATTCGTCCGCGTCATCGGGCATGTCGTTGGGATCATCACCGGAGTTCATGGCAGGATACTCGCGTTTTCCGTGATGTGGACGGAGAAGAGCCTCATGCAAACGGTGAGGTTCCTGACCGCGCTCGGTATTCCGAATCCAGTATATTAGGCCACTTCCCAGCGACCCCAATCCGCATGCGCATTCTGGTAAGCAACGACGATGGTATCCATGCGCCAGGCATCCAGTGCCTGGCCAAATGTCTGCGTGAAGTCGCGGAGGTGCGCGTGGTGGCGCCGGATCGTGACCGCAGTGGTGCGTCCAACAGCCTGACGCTGGTACGCCCCGTGCGGGCACGGGACGTGGGGCATGACGGGATTCAGGTGGACGGGACGCCGACGGACTGTGTGCATCTCGCATTGACCGGCCTGCTCGGCGAGTGGGAACCGGATCTCGTAATCTCCGGGATCAACTCCGGTGCCAATATGGGCGACGATGTGCTGTATTCCGGCACCGTCGCGGCCGCGATGGAAGGGCGCTTCCTGGGTTTGCCGGCGATTGCGGTCTCGTTGGTAGGCACGGACTTCACACACTACGACGCGGCCGGTCGTATCGTGCTGGATCTGCTGGACCGGATTCATCGCGTACCGCTACCGGCAGCGACGATCCTGAACGTCAATGTCCCCGATCTGCCGCGCGAACAGATTCGGGGCGTGCAGGCGACACGCCTGGGCAACCGGCACCGGGCCGAGCCGATGATCGCGGATACCGACCCACGTGGGCGGCCGATCTACTGGGTGGGCCCGGCAGGCTCGGAACAGGACGCCGGCCCGGGTACGGATTTTCATGCGGTGCGAGAGGGCTATGTGTCGGTGACTCCTATTCAGGTGGACTTAACGCGTTACGACGCCATCGATACGGTGGGCCGCTGGCTCGAGGATGCAACGCCCGGGAGCCACCATGGTTCCTGATGCACGCGGGGCCGGTTTGACGTCGGGTCGGGCAAGAGAACGACTGATCCGCGTGCTGGAAGGCCAGGGTATCCATGATCGCCGGGTACTCGAGGCCGTTCGCGATGTCCCTCGCCACTTGTTTGTCGAGGAGGCGCTGAGCCATCGGGCTTACGAGAATATCGCGCTGCCGATCGGGCATCGTCAGACCATCTCGCAGCCGTTTATTGTTGCGCGCATGACCGAGGCCTTGCTGGAGGGCGGTCCTGTGAGCACTGTGCTGGAGATTGGCACCGGGTCCGGCTACCAGGCGGCCGTTCTCGCCAAGCTAGTGGACCGCGTCTACTCCGTCGAACGCATTCAGGCGCTCAGCCGGAATGCGCGGGAGCTGTTGAGCCGCCTGGGGATCAACAACGTCAACCTGCGGCACGGCGACGGGGCGGAAGGCTGGCCCGAGCGCGCACCGTTCGATGGCATTATCCTGACCGCCGCACCGCACAACGTTCCGGAGACCCTACTGACACAGTTGGCCCTCAATGGCCGCCTCGTAGCACCGGTGGAGGGGCCGGACGGGCGCCAGCAACTGGTGCGCTATACGCGGACCGACGAGGCCTATGTGCGCGACATTCTGGATGCGGTCATGTTCGTTCCCATGTTGCCCGGGGCCGAGCAGTGAGGTACGCGGATGTCCAGGCGTGATGTCTGCAGCCACCAGAGATCGGCATGAAACTGTTTGAGCCGCTGTACGATCGGGTCATGCAGTGGTCCCGCCACCGCCATGCCCCGCGCTACCTGGCGACACTGTCGTTTGCCGAATCCTCCTTTTTTCCCGTGCCGCCGGATGTCATGCTGGCGCCTATGGCGGCCGCGCGGCCACGGGCGGCCTGGCGCCTCGCCGCCCTGACGACGATCTTCTCCGTACTGGGCGGCTTGCTGGGTTATCTGATCGGGTGGGCCGCGTTTGAATGGATTGGACCATGGCTGGAACGCTGGGGATACGGCGCCGAGCTCGCGCAGGCCGAGGCCTGGTTCGCGGTCTGGGGCGTTTGGGTGGTATTGATCGCGGGGTTCTCGCCAATCCCCTACAAGCTGTTCACGGTCACCGCCGGGGCCTTGTCGATGGCCCTGATTCCGTTCGTGATTGCGTCGCTGATCGGGCGAGGGCTGCGGTTCTTCCTGGTGGCCTTCGTGATGGCCTGGGCGGGACCTCGAGCGGAGCAACACCTGCGGCCCTATATGGAGCGTATTGGCTGGGCGGGTGTGATCGTGCTGCTGGGCGCGATGGTGATCGTGTTGCTGATGGAATGACGGCTTGAGTCGGCGATTCCTGCAAACGCTCATGCTGGCGGCCCTCGCCGGACTGGTCGTGGCGTTGATCAGCGGTTGTGCCACGCGGGCCCCCAGCGGTACCAGCGAGGCATCGCGCGCCAGTGGTCCGGTGCCTGCGACCCACACGGTTCAACGCGAAGAAACCCTATACCGCATTGCCCAGCGCTACGGTCTGGACTGGCGCGAAGTGGCCCAGCGCAACGCGATCAGCGCCCCCTACATCATCTACCCCGGGCAGGAACTGCGCCTGCGCGGGGCGGCGCGCTCGTCACCGCCACAGGCCCCGCGTCAGCAGCGCCAGGAACCCACGACCGCAAGCCGCAGTGACAATGATAGCGGTAGCTCCCGGGAAGCCGCGCGCTCGGATCCCCCGCCAGACGATCCGGGTGGATGGCGGTGGCCGGCGGATGGTGACGTCCTGCGCGGTTTCTCCAGCAGCGGAACGCGACGCGGGCTCGCGATTGGTGGGGAGCGTGGCGACGAGGTGCGAGCCACGCGGTCCGGCGAGGTGGTCTATGCAGGTGGCGGCCTCGTGGGGTATGGTCGACTGATCATCCTGAAACACGACGCGCGCTTTCTGAGCGCCTATGGCCATAACGACGAGCTCCTGGTCTCCGAAGGGGATCAGGTCGAGGCCGGCGAGACGATCGCGCGTCTGGGTTCATCGGGCGCGGAGCGCCCAATGCTGCACTTCGAGATACGGGTAGACGGAACACCCGTGGATCCGACCCGATACCTGCCGGATCGCTAGACAGAAAAGGGAGTACAGGGCATCCATGGCTAAATCCCGGAAGCCGGTCGATTCGGAACTGGACGACGAACACCTGATGGATGAGGGAACCGGCCTGTCGGGTGAGGAGCATCCTGCCGAACACCTCGGCGCGACCCGCGACCCTCTGGCGACTGAAGAGAGTCCCGAGGAGGTCGATGATGTCCCGGCCCCGGAAGACGAGAAGGAGCTGTCCCCGGAACAGGATGTCCCGGTACGTCCCCGAACACTGCGTGATGCCCGCCCGGCCGAGCTCGACGCCATCCAGATCTACCTGCGTGACATTGAATACCGGCCGCTGCTGACCCCCGAAGAAGAGCGAAAGTATGCGCGCCTGGCCCGCGATGGCGATGAATCCGGGCGCCGACGCATGATCGAGTGCAACCTTCGGCTGGTGGTGAAGATCGCGCGGCGTTACCTGAATCGCGGTCTGCCGCTGCTGGATCTGATCGAGGAGGGCAATCTGGGCCTGATGCACGCCGTGGAGAAATTCGATCCCGAACGCGGCTTTCGTTTCTCGACCTACGCGACCTGGTGGATCCGCCAGACGATTGAGCGGGCCCTGATGAACCAGGGGCGCACGATTCGCATCCCGGTGCATGTCAGCAAGGAGTTGCGCATGCATGCGCGGATCGCCCGTAACCTGACCCAGGAGCTGGGTCGCGATCCCACCGAGGAAGAGTTGGCCCAGCGCCTGGGCAAGCCCGTGGCCGACATCCAGAAACTCCGGGCGATGTCCGAGCCCTCAACCTCCATGGACCTGCCGCCCGGGCCGGACGGCGAGCGTTCCCTCACGGATATCCTGGCGGACGTGAATGCACAGGAGCCGTCGTCGCTGCTGGAGGATCAGGACATTCAGCACCTGGTGGACGAGTGGCTGGGTGAACTGGATTACAAGCAGCGCGAGGTGCTGGTGCGACGGTTCGGATTGCATGGATTCGAGCGCTCGACCCTGGAGCAGGTGGGGGCCGAGATCGGCGTGACACGGGAGCGGGTGCGCCAGATTCAGATGGATGCCCTGAAGCGCTTGCGGCGTTTGCTTGAATCGCGCGGGATGAAGGGCGACGAAGTGCTGCCCAATTCCTGATGGCGATGCGCCCTGAGGCCGGATTCAGTCGCCGCCGTCGATGATCAAGGCGGCCGCCACCTCGCGACCCTCGGCCATGATCAGGTTGTAGGTCCGGCAGGCGGCCGCGGTATCCATGATCTCCACGCCGAATCCTTCGCTGCGCAAATGGCGCCATACGACCCGGTCCGGAAAGCGTTGTACCTCGCCGGTACCAATCAGCAGGACCTCCGGGGGATGATCGATCACGGATTGCAGGTGTTCGACCGCCAGCGCATCGATGGTATCGACCGGCCAGTCCTGCTGCAGCGCATTCGGCCGTACGATCAGGCTGCGGGTGTACCCGACCTGATTGATTCCCACGGCGCCCGACTCGTATCCGGTCACAATGTAGGACTCTTCGCTGGTGACTTCTGAAAACAGCATGCGCTACACGCTACTCCGGGCGCGAGGCAGGCTCAAGATCAGGCAGTTGCAGGGTGGCCAGTTTGGTGCCCGATTCGTTGACAGAGGCGGGCCCGGGTTATACTTTGGCGCGCTTTCCGGTACGGTATTCAAGGGGATTCCGCGGCGTCTCCCCCGACCTGCTGCCGGCTCGCTTGGCCCAACCAGGACCTGACCTGTGACCGACGTCTTTCCCCGTATCGAGCGCCTCCCGCCCTACGTCTTCAACATCGTGAATCAGTTGAAGGCCGAGGCGCGTGCCCGCGGCGAGGACATTATCGACTTCGGCATGGGCAATCCGGATCAGCCGACCCCCCGCCACATCGTCGACAAGCTCTGCGAGGCCGCCCAGCGCGGCGATACGCATCGCTATTCGGTGTCCAAGGGCATTCCACGGCTGCGCAGGGCGATCACGCGCTGGTACAAGAGCGAGTTCGATGTGGACCTGGACCCGGAGACCGAAGCGATCGTGACCATCGGCTCCAAGGAAGGTCTCGCGCATCTGGCGCTGGCCACCCTGGGGCCCGGGGACGCGGTGCTGGTTCCGAATCCCGCCTATCCGATCCATCCCTATGGTTGCGTGATCGCCGGGGCGGACGTCCGTCATGTGCCGCTGACGCCGGACGTCGATTTCTTCGCCGAGCTGGAGCGGGCGATTCAGGATTCCTGGCCCAGGCCGAAGATGCTGATCCTGAACTTCCCGGCCAACCCGACCACACAATGTGTGGACCGGGACTTCTTCGAGCGGGTCGTAGCGATCTGCAAGGAGCATGGCATCTGGATCGTGCACGATCTCGCCTACGCCGAGATCAGCTTCGATGGCTACAAGGCTCCGTCGATACTGGAAGTGCCGGGTGCGAAGGATATCGCGGTCGAGTTCTATACCCTGTCCAAGACCTACAACATGCCGGGCTGGCGCGTCGGTTTCATGTGCGGCAACCCGACGCTCGTGGCCGCCCTGGCGCGTATCAAGTCCTATCTGGATTACGGCACCTTCACGCCGATCCAGGTCGCTGCGATCGCCGCGCTGGAGGGCCCCCAGGACTGCGTCGACGAGATTCGCGAGCTTTATCGTTCTCGCCGCGACGTGCTGTGCGAGGGACTCGGCAAGCTCGGCTGGCATGTGGAGAAGCCGAAGGCGACCATGTTCGTCTGGGCGCCGATCCCGGAGCCCTATCGCGAGATGGGGTCGCTCGAGTTCGCCAAGAAGCTGTTGCGTGATGCCAAGGTCGCGGTCTCGCCGGGCGTTGGCTTTGGCAACTACGGCGACGACTTCGTGCGCTTCAGCCTGATCGAGAACGAGCAGCGCACGCGGCAGGCCCTGCGCGGGATCAAGGCCATGTTCCGCGCCGACTCGATCCTGGCGGATGCGACCACCGAGTCGGCCGAGCCGGCTCGAGGCGAATAGCAATCAGGCATTCATTCGGGCGGTAGCGCCCGCACGCAGACAAGACAAGGCTTTTATGACGCCGGTAAAGATTGGAATCCTGGGGCTGGGTACGGTTGGCTGTGGCACCGTCAATGTGCTGGACCGTAATGGAATCGAGATCGCGCGCCGGGCAGGCCGTGGTATCCAGGTGGTCGCGGCCGCCGCGCGCGATATCGAGCGTGAGCGCGATTGCGACTGTTCGCAGATCCGCCTGACCACGGACCCCGCGGCGGTCGTGAACGACCCGGAGGTCGAGGTCGTCGTCGAACTGATGGGGGGCACCGATCCGGCGCTGAACCTGGTGCTGGCCGCGATCGACGCCGGCAAGCACGTGGTCACCGCGAACAAGGCCCTGATCGCCCTGCACGGCAACACCATCTTCCAGCGCGCCCAGGAAAAGGGCGTCATGGTCGCGTTCGAGGCCGCGGTGGCTGGGGGCATCCCGATTATCAAGGCCATCCGCGAGGGCCTGGCCGGCAACCAGATTGAGTGGCTCGCCGGGATCATCAACGGGACTGGCAACTTCATCCTGACGGAGATGCGTGACAAGGGCCGCGACTTCGACGATGTGCTCGCCGAGGCGCAGGCACTGGGCTATGCCGAGGCCGATCCGACCTTCGACGTGGAGGGCATCGATGCTGCCCACAAGCTGGCGATCCTGGCGTCCATCGCCTTCGGTATCCCGCTGCAGTTCGACCGGGTGGCGGTCGAGGGGATCAGCAACATCACCCGCGAGGATGTCGGTTTCGCCGCCGAACTGGGCTACCGCATCAAGCATCTGGGCATTGCGCGGCGCACCGACAAGGGCTACGAACTGCGCGTGCACCCGACGCTGATCCCGGAACGTCGGCTGATCGCCAACGTCGACGGGGTTATGAACGCGGTGCTGGTCAATGCCGACGCGGTGGGCCCGACGCTGTACTACGGAGCCGGTGCCGGTGCCGAGGCCACCGCCTCCGCGGTGGTGGCCGATCTGGTCGACGTCGTGCGTGCCCTGACCACGGACCCCGAGAACCGGGTCCCGCATCTGGCCTTCCAGCCGGATGCCCTGTCGGACAAGCCAGTGCTGGATCTGTCCGAGGTGGAGACGTCGTTCTATCTGCGCCTGCGTACCCAGGACCGTCCGGGGGTGCTCGCCGATATCACCCGCATCCTGGGCGAGCACGGCATCAGCATCGAAGCGATTCTGCAGCGCGAGCCGGATCCGGAGCGCGGCGAGGCCACGATCATCATGCTGACGCACAAGGTCCGAGAGGGTGCGATGAACGAGGCGATCGCCGCGCTCGAGGCACTGGACCACCTGCTGACCCCAATTACCCGCATCCGCATGGAAGGGTTGGGGCGCTAAAGCCTCTCCTTTCGCAACGACAAAGAGAACACCCATGGCCTTTGGACACCGCTATACCGGACTGATCGAGCGCTACCGCGACCGCCTGCCGGTGCACGACGACACGCGCATCATCTCGCTGGGCGAGGGCAACACGCCGCTGATCCGCCTGAACAACATCCCGCGCGATCTGGCGCGAGAGGTCGAGATCTACGTGAAGTTCGAGGGCCTGAACCCGACCGGTTCGTTCAAGGATCGCGGCATGACCATGGCGGTCACCAAGGCTGTGGAAGAGGGCTCGCGCGCGATTGTCTGCGCCTCCACCGGCAACACCTCCGCCGCGGCCGCCGCCTATGCGGCCCGGGCCGGGATCACCGCGTTCGTCGTCATCCCCGATGGCAAGATCGCGATGGGCAAGCTGGCGCAGGCGATGATGCACGGCGCCACCGTGATTCAGATTGAAGGCAACTTTGACGATGGCATGCGCCTGGTGAAAGAGGTCGCCTCCAACACGCCGGTGACCTTGGTGAACTCGGTCAATCCGTATCGTCTGCAGGGCCAGAAGACCGCCGCCTTCGAGATCGTCGAGGAACTGGGCCGCGCCCCGGACTATCACTGCCTGCCGGTGGGCAACGCGGGCAACATCACCGCGCACTGGATCGGCTACAGCGAAATGGCCGCCAAGAGCAGCGACGACGTGACCGATGCCTGCTCCTACTGCAAGGGCCACTGCAAGTACGCGGGTGGTGGCATGGTGGGCAATCGCCCGCACATGGTCGGCTACCAGGCGGCGGGCTCCGCGCCGTTCATGCGCGGGGCGATGGTCGACGACCCGGACACCGTGGCCACGGCGATCCGCATCGGACACCCGCAGTCCTGGGACATGGCCTGGAAAGTGCGCGAGGAATCCAGCGGCTGGTTCGACGAGTGTCAGGACGACGAGATCCTGGCTGCTCAGAAGCTCCTGGCCGAAAAAGAGGGCGTGTTCTGCGAGCCCGCGTCGGCGGCCTCGCTGGCCGGTGCCCTGCGCGATATCCGCGAGGGCAAGATTCGGGAGGGTTCCACCGTGGTGTGCACCCTCACGGGTAACGGTCTGAAGGATCCCGACACGGCCATCGCACAGAGTGTGGTCCAGCCGACCAAGGTCCCGGCGGAGCTGGACGCGGTCTCCCGAGCGATCCGCGACAACCTCGCCTAGCCAGGCGCCAGGCTACCCGGGGCGCTTTGAGCGCTGCGGCGAGCGGCCCTGAAACGTTCAGGGCTTGCTGCGCAGGTCCAGGTCGTAAAGGGTGTCGCCACCCAGTCGGAAGATGCGGCAGGGTGGGCGCAGGGCCTGATCGAGGGTGTCGATCTCGGGCAGAGTGATGCCGTGGCGCCCGGAACCGATCAGCATCGGTGCGATCGTCAGATGCAGGCGATCCAGGGTGTCACTGGCGAGGAAGCGCGACACCGTCCGGCCTCCGCCCTCGACCAGCAGTCGATGCAGGCCATGCTCGGCCGCCAGGCGGTCGCGGAGCGCGGGCGGCGCAAAGCGGCCATCGGCATCGACGGGCATCACCATGCATTCGACGTTGTCGGGCATATCGCAGGGGCCATGGCCCTCGGCGTGAACGACCAGCGTTTTCACCTCGCCGTCCTGGAAGACGCGGGCGTTGGGCTGTATGCGACCGTCCGGGTCGAGGATGACACGTACCGGATGGACGCCCTCGGCCTTGCGCACGGTGAGACGCGGGTCGTCGGCGACCACGGTGCCCGCGCCCACCACGACGCCGTCCACCAACGCACGCAAGCGGTGCAGGTGCTCGATGTCCTCGGGGCCGGTCACGTACTGGGAGTGCCCGCTTTGCGTCGCGATACGGCCGTCGAGGCTCTGGCCCAGTTGCGCTACGGTAATACTCTCCGCCTCGATGATCGGGCCGTACAGCTCGAGCAGGTCGTGCGCCGCGGGGGCAAGGGGGCCGGGCAGGGGACAGCAGCCCGGATCGGCACGCTGGGCCAGAAGCCAGCGCCAGGCCTCTTCCTCGGTCACCGGATAGGCAGTCATGCCTGAAAAACCCGGGTTTCGCGACCCTCCAGGGGCACATGCGATAGGCTTGGGGGAAACAGGGGCGACGGGTCGCGGCTGGACAAGGTGGAATTCGCGTCCTGCGGGCTGGTCATAAGAAACACTCCATTGGGAAGGACCTGATGCACAACGCCGATCGTGGGATTTTCGACCTTCGCCGGGGCCATCCGGTTTTGCTAAGCGGCGAGCAATCCAGTGTACTGGTAGCCGCCGTTGAAGGTCTGACCCCGGTGTTGCTGGATCGCCTGACGCATATGACCGGCGGTCGCCCACGTCTGATTCTAACGCCCCACCGCGCGTCCGCAATGGGCTGGCCGCAACCGCTGGCCGAGGGCTGGGAAGGCGTCGCGCTGGAATTTGCGCCCGGAACTGACCCGGAGGCCCTGTTTACCCTGGCCAGTGCCCCGGAGGCCTCGAACGAGGGGGAGCACCCGGCCCATGCCCTGGATCAGGCGGAGGTTCGTCCCGCCGAGCCCGCGGAAGTCGCGGCGCTGGAGCTGGCCCGCGCCGGTCGTCTGCTGCCGGCCGTCGTATCGGCGCGAGTGCCCGAACCGGTACCCGAGGCCATCCATTCGGCGCTCGCCGACGGGATGTTTCTGGATGTGGGCGAGCGCGAGGCACGGGCGGTTGCGCATCACCCACGCCTTGAGCTGGCCTACGTGAGCGAGGCGCCGGTACCCCTCGCGGATGCCCCCGTGACCCGGTTCATGCTGTTCCGGGAGGGAAACGGGATCCTGGAACATGTGGCGGTGGTTATCGGCGAGCCGAACGAGTGGCCGGATGCCGTTCCGGTACGGCTGCATTCGGCCTGCCTGACGGGCGATCTGTTCGGCAGCCTGCGCTGTGATTGCGGCGATCAGCTGCGCCTCGGCGTGAAGACGATCAACGAGAGTGGTGGCGGGGTGCTGCTGTATCTGGCCCAGGAGGGGCGGGGTATCGGCCTGGCGAACAAGCTGCGCGCCTACACGATGCAAACGGCGGGTCTGGACACGATCGATTCCGACTGCCAACTGGGCTTCGAGGCTGATGGACGCCGTTACGATGCGGCCGTGGAGATGCTGGAGTTTCTCGGCATCGACACGGTGCGCGTACTGACGAACAACCCCGCGAAGATCGAGGCGCTGCGCGCTGGGGGCATCCGGGTGGTGGCCCGCGAGCCCGTCCACGGCACGCTGAATCCGCACAACCTGCGCTATCTCAGTACCAAGGCGGACCGCGGCGGCCATTGGTTGCAGGAACTGCTGGCCTCGGAGGCGGAGCGGGGCTGACCGGGCCGACGGCGCCCGGACGTCCGTCAAATCAGCTTCAGGTCACTGCGGGCCCGCACGATCTTGCGCAGGGCAATCAGATAGGCCGCTGTGCGGTAATCCAGTACCTCCCCATTGCTCTCCACCTCGCGGGTCTCGTACATCTCTCTGAAGGCCTCACGCATGGTGTCGTCGAGGCCGGAACGCACGAGGTCGATCTCCTCTGCGCCGCGCACGATGGACTCGCGTATCCAGTCCGGCAGCTTGTGGTCCGCGGACATCTCGATCGCAGTGACCAGATGCTGACCCTGGGACTGGTCGTAGCGCCGCTCGAGCCGTCCAAAGCGCATATGGGCGAGGTTACGCACCCACTCGAAGTACGAGACCACGACCCCGCCGGCATTGACGAACACATCGGGGAGGATGGTGATACCGCGGTCCTGCAGGATGCGGTCGGCCTCGAAGGTCACCGGTCCGTTCGCAGCCTCCGCGATCAGGCGGGCCTGGATGCTGGGTGCATTCTCGCGATGGATCGCGCCCTCAAGCGCCGCCGGAATCAGGATGTCGCATTCGCGCTCCATGATCCGATTGCGAGTTACTGTCAAAAGTGGTGTACGGGGGGATTGAGGAAGGCGGCGTATCCGGCTGGAATGGAAGTGCGACCAACCAGCCAGCCAGAGGAGATACGCCAACATGGCTCACGATACGACAGAGAACCCGAACGGACCAGAGGACCCGTTGACCGATCTGCTGCGCCGCGGGGCGCGGGATCTGATCCAGCAAGCGGTGGAGGCAGAGTTGCGGACGTTCATGGAGACCTACGCGGAGGATCGCATGCCGGACGGTCGCCGGGCGGTCGTACGCAATGGCTATCAGCCCCAGCGCCGGGTTCAGACCGGCATCGGCGATGTACCGGTGCAGGTGCCGAAGACCCGGGATCGGTCCGGCGGTGGCCGGCACTTCACGTCGAGCCTGCTGCCCCCGTATCTGCGCCGGGCGCGCTCGGTCGAGGAGCTGCTGCCCTGGCTCTATCTCAAGGGGGTGTCCTCGGGCGACTTCCAGGAGGCGCTGAGCGCGCTGCTGGGCGAGCAGGCCCAGGGGCTGTCGGCCTCGACACTGGGCCGCCTCAAGCAGCAGTGGCTGACCGAGCACGCCGAATGGCGCGAGCGTGATCTCCGCGCCTACCGCTACAGCTACTGGTGGGCGGACGGTATCCACTTCAACCTGCGCGGGGAGGACGACGAACGCGCCTGTGTGCTGGTCATCATCGGGGTCCTGCCCGACGGGACCAAGGAGTTTGTTGCCCTCGACGACGGGATGCGCGAGTCCGAGCAGAGCTGGTACGAACTGCTGGTGCGCCTGCGGGATCATCAGGGCCTCGCGAACGGCCCGAAGCTCGCCATCGGCGATGGCGCGCTGGGCTTCTGGAAGGCCCTGGCCCGGGTCTACCCGGACACCCGCCGCCAGCGCTGCTGGGTCCACAAGACCGCCAATGTGCTGAACCGGCTGCCCAAGCGCAGTCAGCCCAAGGCCAAGTCCGCCTTGCAGGCGATCTGGATGGCCGAGACCCGCGCCGACGCCGAACAGGCCTTCGACGCCTTCCTGACCGCCTACGGCGACAAGTACCCGAAAGCCGCCGAGACGCTGGCCAAGGACCGGGAAGACCTGCTCGCGTTCTACGACTTCCCAGCCGCGCACTGGCAGTCGATCCGGACCACCAATCCGATCGAATCGACCTTCGCCACCGTGCGGCTGCGCACCGACAAGACCCGGGGCTGCGTGACCCGCAACACCGTCTTGAGCCTGACGTTCAAGCTCGGTCAGAGCACGCAGAAGCGCTGGCGTCGGCTCCGGGGTTACGAATGGCTCGACAAGCTCGAGCGCGGGGTCAAGTTCATCGACGGCATCGAGCAGACCGAACCGACCAACGACGAGGCATCCTCCATCACCGACCGGAGCGCCGCCTGAACCCGCCATCGCTCATACACCAGACTTGACCATAACTCTCCGATTGCCATTGCGCTCGAATTCCACCCCGGCGAAGCCTTCCATGGTCCCGGAGCGGCGGACGTAATCGTTCAGGGCATCGACATCGATACCGTCCTCGCAGTAGACCCCACCATCACTCTTGATCACACCGACGATCTTCGCGTGGTCATCGTTCTGCAGGAAATGCGCGGCGTGATAGCCCACATTGCCGAAGCCCTGCACGATGATGCGCTGGTCGCCCAGGCCGCCTTCCAGGCCGGCTTCGCGGGCGGCATTGCCCTCGCGGAAAAAGGCCTGCAGGGCGTACTGCACGCCGCGCCCGGTCGCTTCCAGGCGCCCGCGCATACCACCCAGGTCGACGGGCTTGCCGGTCACGGCGGCGCTGTGGTTCACGTCCTCCGGGTGGCGTTCGCGATAGGTCTCCATGATCCAGGCCATCTCGCGCTGCGAGGTCCCGACGTCCGGCGCCGGCACGTTCTGCGCGGGGCTGATGTAGTCGCGCTGGATCAGTTCGTGGGCGAAACGGCGGGTGATCCGCTCCATCTCCCATTCGTCATACTGGCGTGGATCGATACGCAGCCCGCCCTTGGAACCCCCGAACGGGATATCCACGATCGCGCATTTGTACGTCATCAGGGCGGCCAGGGCCTCTGCATGTTCCTGGTCCATGGTGGGGGAGAACCGCATCCCCCCCTTGACCGGGAGACGGTGGGACGAGTGCACGGCACGCCAGCCGGTAAAGACCTCGATGCGGTCGCGAAAGCGGATCGGAAAACTCACCTGGATGACCGAGTCGCAGGCCTTGATCGCATCCATCGCACCTTCGGGCAACTCGAGGAAATGCATGGCGCGATCGACCATGTGTGAGACACTGTCCAGAAAGGTTTCCGGCATTTCATTTTCCGACATGCGTATTCATCCCTTGGCATTCCGGGCACCACCCGCAGGGCGGGCGGCGCCGTGACTGGCTCGTTGCGTTTTCCCGATCCGCGCTTTTCGGTGGCGCCGATGATGGACTGGACCGACTCCTGGTGCCGGCGTTTCCATCGGCTGCTGACCCGGCGCGCGCTGTTGTACACCGAAATGGTACACGCCAACGCGGTGATCCACGGCGATCGCGACCGGCTGCTGGGCCATGTCGCGGCGGAACACCCGCTGGCGCTGCAGCTAGGTGGATCGGATCCCGACACGCTCGCTCAGGCCGCCCGCATCGCGGCAGAGCGAGGCTTCGACGAGATCAACCTGAACGTCGGCTGTCCCTCCGACCGTGTACAGTCGGGCACGTTCGGCGCCTGCCTGATGGCGCAGCCGGAGCAGGTGGCCCGGATGGTGCGCGCGATGCAGGATGCCGTCGATGTTCCGGTGACCGTCAAGCATCGTATCGGGATTGACGAACAGGATTCCGAGGCCGATCTGCGCAACTTTGTCGAAACCGTGGCGCGAGGCGGCTGCCGGCATTTCATCGTGCATGCCCGCAAGGCGTGGCTGCAAGGCCTGAGCCCCAAGGACAACCGCGATGTTCCGCCGCTTGACTACGAGCGCGTGTTCCGCCTTAAGGCGGAATTCCCGGAACTGACCATCGTACTGAATGGCGGCCTGGACGATGTCCGTGTGGCACACGGCTATCTCGAGCGGGTAGACGGGGTGATGTTCGGGCGGCTGGCCTACCACCAGCCCTGGGTGCTGGCCGAGGTCGACCGTCTGTTTTTCGACGAGACCGGTGGGGTGACGCGCGAGGCCGTGCTGCAGGGTCTGATCGACATGGCCCGCGAGATGCGCGCCAAGGGCGTACCGCTGGCGCGGCTCACACGGCATGTGCTGGGGTTGTTTCACGGCGAGCCGGGGGCGCGCCAGTGGCGGCGTATCCTGACCGAGGGTGCGCACCGGGCGGATGCCGGACCGGAGCTGATCGAGCGTGCGGCGGAGCCATGCCTGCGCGCCTGTACCTGATTGATTGCTAGTTCGGGCCGTCAGCGGGCTCGAGCCAGCCTTCCTCCAGCCCGTCGCGAAGCATGTCGTGAACCGCCGGCCACTGGTGTTCCCACTGCTCGGGCTTGACGATCTCCGTCGCACACAGCTGTTCCAGATCCCCAGGAGCCAGGCTGGATGCCGGATAGCTGTGGCCGGCGGCGCAGAGGATCGGCCCGGCCGGTGTCTGCAGCCAGTAGCGCCGAATACCCGGGTGTACACGGCACTCCCTCGCTTCGGCGGGGGGATCACCTGTATGCAGTTCGACGTTCCCCGCCGGGCGGGTCAGGAAGCGCCCAAGGAAGGCATCCAGTTCCGTGTCGTCGGCCGCGAGCATCTCGCGCAGGATGTCACGCAGTCGGGTGCGGTCGTGTGACGGCAGTTCGCTCACGTAGGCGGACACCGGGCGCTGGGGATCGCTGTATCGGGGCGCTTCGCCAACCCGGTTGGCCCGTTCCTCCAGGAACCCGGTCAGCAGGTCGAGGTAGGTCGGGGCCCGAAAACCGATCGACCAGGTCATGCACTGGTCATCCAGTGAAAGGCCGTAGTGGGGCAGGTTGGGGGGCAGGTAGAGCAGGTCGCCGGGTTCAAGGTCCCAGCTCTCGGTTGGTTCAAACTCGCGCAGGATCGCCAGCGGCAGGTCGTCGTGGCAGTCCAGCGGTCCCGGTGGTGACTGGATCTGCCAGCGCCGCCGCCCGGCCGCCTGGAACAGAAAGACATCGTAGGCATCGACATGGGGCCCGACCGAGCCGTCGGGTGATGCGTAGGAGATCATCAGGTCGTCGCGGCGCCAGCGCGGGACAAAGTCGAACCGGGCCAGGAAGTCGTGCCCTTCGGGCCAGAAGCGCTCGACATCGCTGATCAGCAGCGTCCAGGCGCGATCGGGCAGGGAGGCGAAGCGATCTTCCTCGAACGGGCCGTATTCGACTGCCCAGTCGCCGTGGTCGGTGTCGCCGAGTACGAGTCGGGCGCTGGCATCCGGATCACAGGCGAGCCCGGCCAGATCGTCGGGCTCGATGGGGTTGGCGAAGCCCGATACTGCGCCGCGTACGAGCAACGGCTTTTGTTGCCAGTAGTCGCGCAGAAACTCCGCCGGCGAGAGCCCGCCCAGTAGCTCCAGGCCCTGATTCGGGTCTTGGGCGGGCACGCCTTACTCGTCGCGAGCCAGCTGGCTGGCGATCCCGGTGTAGCGTCCCGGGGTCAGCGCGCGCAGGCGCTGCTTGGCCTCGTCCGGGATCTCCAGGCCGTCGATGAACTCGACCAGCGCCTGCGGCGTGATGCGCTGGCCACGGGTCAGGGCCTTCAGTTTTTCGTACGGAGAATCGATCCCGTAGCGGCGCATCACCGTCTGCACCGCCTCGCCCAGCACCTCCCAGTTCTGGTCGAGATCCTCGTCCAGCCGGCCGGGTTCGATCTCCAGCTTGCCCAGACCGCGCTGGAAGGCCTTGTAGGCGATCAGCGACCAGGCGAAACCCATGCCGATGTTGCGCAGCACGGTCGAATCGGTCAGGTCACGCTGAAAGCGCGAGACCGGGAGCTTGTTCGCCAGGTGATCGAACACGGCATTGGCGAGCCCGAGGTTGCCCTCGGCGTTCTCGAAGTCGATCGGATTGACCTTGTGCGGCATGGTCGAGGACCCGACCTCGCCGGCCACGACCTTCTGCTTGAAATAGCCCAGCGAGATATAGCCCCAGATGTCGCGCGAGGCATCCAGCAGGATCGTGTTCAGGCGCATGAAGGCATGAAACAGCTCGGCCAGGAAGTCGTGCGGCTCGATCTGGGTGGTGTGGGTATTGGGGACCAGCTCCAGGCTTTCCACCATGCGCCGCGAGAGCGACGGCCAGTCCACCTCCGGGTAGGCCGCGTAGTGGGCATTGAAGTTGCCCACCGCACCGTTGATCTTGCCCAGGCACTCGTTGGCGGCGATCGCGGCGCGCTGCCGCTCCAGACGGTGGACCACGTTGGCCAGTTCCTTGCCCATGGTCGTGGGCGAGGCCGGCTGACCGTGAGTCCGGGCCAGCAGGGGCTGATC
Organism: Thioalkalivibrio sp. K90mix; assembly: GCF_000025545.1. Taxonomy (NCBI): domain Bacteria; kingdom Pseudomonadati; phylum Pseudomonadota; class Gammaproteobacteria; order Chromatiales; family Ectothiorhodospiraceae; genus Thioalkalivibrio; species Thioalkalivibrio sp. K90mix. The sequence continues at coordinate 1,348,858 of NC_013889.1, read as the reverse complement.
GGCGAAGCGCTGAGCGAGCTCGCGCAGCGGCGCCAGCACCGCATCGAGCGCCGGCAGCATCACGTGATTGCGCGCTTCGCGGACCATCACCCCGTAGGCGAGGTTGTTGATGTCCTCGGAGGTGCAGGCGAAGTGCACGAACTCGATTTGGCTTTGCAGATCGGAACGGCCGCGCATTTGCTCCTTGATGTAGTACTCGATGGCCTTGACGTCGTGATTAGTCGTGGCCTCGATCTCCTTCACCCGGGCACCCGCGACTTCGTCGAATTCCAGGGCGATCTCGTCCAGAAAGGCCTCCGCCTCTGCGGTTAGCGGCGGGACCTCGGGGATGGCGGGCTCGGTGGCCAGGGCCTTGAGCCAGGCAATTTCCACCCTTACCCGGGCCTGCATCAGACCCTGTTCGGAGAAATAGGGGGCCAGGTCGCGGGTGTGGCGGGCGTAGCGGCCATCGACGGGACTGATCGCGGACAGGGGGCTCAGGGACATGGTGCACTCGAGTCGGATTGCATGGGTCCGTCAGGGGCATGGGAATGCACCCATCGGACGGTCGATTGACGCGGCGCAGTATAATACAAAGCTACGCCCGATCATTTGGAGGAGTGCATGTCGAACCCCCCGACCCGCCAGGAGCAGGACAGCCTCGGACCGGTGGAAGTCCCCAGAGATGCCCTCTGGGGCGCCCAGACCCAGCGTGCCATCGACAACTTTCAGATCGCCGGCCGGCCCATGCCGCAGGTGTTCATTCGGGCCCTCGCGCTGACCAAGGCGGCCTGTGCCGAGGCCAACGAGGAACTGGGGCAGCTCCCGGACGGTGTGTCCAGCGCGATTGTGGCGGCGGCCGAGGCGATCGCCGCGGGCGAGCATTCAGATGCCTTCCCCGTCGACGTCTATCAGACGGGCTCGGGCACCAGCACCAACATGAACATGAACGAGGTGCTCGCGCGGATCGCGTCGGGTAGTGGGGAAGAGGTCCATCCGAACGATCACGTCAATCGCTCGCAGAGCTCCAACGACGTGATCCCGACCGCGCTTCATGTCTCGGCGGCGCTGGCGCTGGAACAGGAACTGGTGCCTGCGCTGCGCCACCTGATTGCCACGATCGCCCGGCGCGAGCGCGAGGTGGGGGCACTGGTCAAGACCGGGCGCACACACCTGATGGATGCAATGCCCGTGACCCTGGGGCAGGAACTCTCCGGCTGGCGCCGCCAACTGGAACTGGACGTGGATCGTCTGGAACATACCCGCGTGCGTATTCAGCGTCTGGCGATCGGCGCGACGGCGGTGGGCACCGGTATCAATGCACCCCCGGCGTTCGGCGAGCGTGTAACAAGTCGCCTCGCCGAGCGAACCGGCCTTTCGTTTGTGCATGAGGGCAATGGCTTTGCGGCGCTGGCCAGTCAGGACACCGCGGTGGAGCTTTCGGGCCAGTTGCGGACCGTTGCCGTGGGGCTGACCAAGATCGCGAACGACCTGCGCTGGATGAACTCCGGTCCCCTGGCGGGGCTGGGGGAGATCGCCCTGCCGGCCCTGCAACCCGGCAGCTCGATCATGCCGGGCAAGGTGAACCCGGTGATCCCGGAGGCCGTGATCATGGCCTCGCAACAGGTGACTGGTCTGGATGCGGCGATCGCGGCCGCCGGCGCCGGGGGCAATTTCCAGCTGAACGTCGGCCTCCCGCTGATTGCTGACAACCTGTTGACTCAGATGGGCCTGCTGGCACGGGCCTCCAACCATCTGGCGGATCGAGCAATCGCGGGCTTCACCGTGAACGAGGACAACCTGCGGGCCGCGCTGGACCGTAATCCGATCCTGGTGACGGCCCTGAATGCCGAGATCGGATACGAGGCCGGCGCGCGTATCGCCAAGGAGGCCTATGCCACCGGGCGGCCAATCCTGGACGTTGCGGCGGAACGGACGGATATCCCGCGCGAGCGGCTGCAAGTGCTGCTCGATCCGGCGCAACTGACGGGCCCGGAGAGTGCAGGCGGGTAAGGCTTACCCAGTGCGCGGGAGGCGGGCCTGGTCCTGGAGCAGGGCATGGAAGTCATTAAAGGCCATGGGGCGCGCAAAGAAGTAGCCTTGTGCCTCGTTGCAGCCGAATTCTCGCAGGATTTCGGCCTGGCGCTCGGTTTCGACGCCTTCGGCGATGATGTTCAGCCCCAGGGTATGCGCCATCTGGACGATGGCCTGGACAATCCGCGCGTCGCTGTTGCTGCGCTCGAGGTCCTGGACGAAGGAACGGTCGATCTTGAGGGTGTCCGCCGGGAGCTTCTTCAGCTGAATCAGCGAGGCATGGCCGGTACCGAAATCGTCCACAGCCAACCGCATGCCGATCTCGCGCAGACGACCGAACATACGGGCAGCGCCTTTCGGGTCATCCATGATGGTGGTTTCGGTCAGCTCCAGTTCAATGCACTCGGGCGCGACGTTCGCGGCCTGCAGGATGGCGTGAAAGTCTCCGGCGAGGTCAGGCTGGCGAAGCTGCCGAGCGGAGACGTTGATGGCGACACGGAAGCCGTGATCCCGGCCCTGCGAGGGCAGCCGCTTGAGGTCCCGGCAGACCTGGCGCAGCACCCACTCCCCAATGGCCTCGATCAGGGTCATATCCTCCGCCAGCTCGATGAAGTGGCTGGGGGGTAACAGCCCAAGTTTCGGGTGTTGCCAGCGGATGAGCGCCTCTGCGCCCAGGATATCGCCCGTATGCAGGTCGACCTTTGGCTGGTAGTGCAGGACCAGTTGATCTTGCTCAATGGCAGTCCCCAGTTCCTTTTCCAGCTCGAAATGGTGGAAGGTCCGGGAATTCAGGTCCTGGGTGTAGAAGCGGAAGCCGTTGCGGCCACGTTGCTTCGCCTCGTACATGGCCGCATCGGCATTGCTGAGCAGGACATCGGAGTCTTCTCCGTCGTAGGGGAACACGGCGATCCCGCAGGACGCGCTGGTCACCACCGGCCGATCGAAGATCGTGCGTTCCACCGCGGTTGTGCGCACGACGTCGGTGACCAGTCGTACACAGCCCTCGAGACCCTGTAGATCCTCCACCAGGATGCCGAACTCGTCGCCCCCCAGGCGCGACAGGGTCGCGCGCAAGGGACGACCCGACCGGTCGCGACTGCGATCCAGCAGTTTTCCGAGATCCTGCGCCACCTTGCGGATCAGCTCGTCGCCGGCGCGATGGCCTAGCGAGTCGTTCAGGCGCTTGAAGTTGTCCAGATCCAGCAGAATCAAGGCGATGTGATGATCGGTTCCCTGGTGGCGGTGAATGGCTTGCGACAGGCGGTCACTGAACAGCATCCGGTTGGGGAGGTTGGTCAGCGAGTCGTGCGACTGGTGATGAAGCAGTTCGCGTGACTGGTGCTCGGTAATCCGCTGCAAGGCCTTCTGTCGACGGTCCATCATCTGGAAGAGGTCGGCACTCTCCAGAGCATAGCCGGTGTTGAACAGCACCATGGTCAGGGTCGAGAGGGTCATCTCGTGGCGCTGGAGGTCGTTCTGGCGAAAGCGGGCGGCAAACATGCCGCGAATGCGGGTTCGGGTCGAGATGACATGGAGCAACACGTTCTCGCCCTCGAAGCGCGAAGGCAGACAGACGGGATGATTCTGGTGCAGCGCCCAGGAGAAGGTACCTTCCTGAATCAGATCCTCGACGGCATCCGCGAGGTCGTATTCATCCTCTTGAGGATGCAGTTGATAGGCGAGATCAAACGATGACTCGCTGTCGAGTATGTAGACGGCCATGTCGCGGGCCGGCAGCAGACGCCGTATGGATTCCAGACTGCTCTGGATGATCAGGTCGGGGCTGCGATTGCGGTCGGTGTCGCCAAAGATTGCGGTGGTCGAGGCGAGCACGTCCATCGCGTAGGCATTCGCCTCCAGCGCTTCCTCGAGGAAACGGATGCGCTCGTGCAGCGCATTGACCTCTTCAGGCGTTTTGTACGAAGGGCTCATGCCGGGTCGTCCTTTACCTGCATCCGTGCGCTCATCCGTCCCTCGTCAGTCCAGCAGGATGGCCTGCATCTGTCCGAGTTGTTTCCGGGCATCGCCGATCACGGCCTCGTAGGTCTCCATCTCCAGGCCAATGCGGTCGAAGGTTTCCGCCTCCACGGGCGGAACGAAGCGTTCGCCCGACGAGCCCAGCCGCAAGGCATTGGCGATGCTGTCGGCCACGTGGACGATCGCGGTTTCGACCGGAAAGGCCTGTGCGTCACGCGGCGCATGATGGAAACGGGTGGCCTCCACCTGTGCCGGGGACATGTTCCAGTGCTCCATCAACTCCGCGCCAATGGTCGCATGGTCGAAACCAAGGAACTCCGTCTCGGCTTCGAACAGCAGCATCCGTTCCCGCTCGCGGATATTGATCAGCTCATCGGTGCGACTGGACAGATGCAGAAACATCAGCAGGCGCCCCAGGTCATGCATGATCCCGTAGAGATAGAGTCGCTCGATATTGGCCTCGCGCCGGAAGCGTGCGATCGAGCGGCTCAGCACGCCGACGGCCAAGCTGTGACGCCAGAAGGACTCCATGTCCACGCCGATGACCGGCACACCACGAAAATGCTCGATCACAACGGTCGACATCACGATCTGGCGCATCTGTTGCAGGCCGATGATGGAGACAGCCCGGTGCAGCGTGTCGATCGGTTCCGGGAAGCCATACAGCGAGGAATTCGCGACCTTGAGCGTCTTGGCCGCGATGGTGGGGTCGAGCTCGACGGCCTCGGTGATGGCCGCGACATTGGCCGTTGGGTCGCTCAGGCGAATGAAGATGGTGTTGTAGCTTCCGGAGAAGCTGCACAGGGCGTCGTCCGTAGCGAGGAATTCGTCGACGGTCATGCCTGTTCGCTCTGCCTTTTCGGAGCGTAGCGGCACAGGTCATCGAGCAGGGCTTGCCGAGCCAGACGGTAGATGCCGGACATGGGGTGATCCTCTACCGCGCAGTGTTGAAATCGCTCGGAGAGAATCTCGTCGGCACGAGCCTCCATCTGGGGGGTGGGTTCGGCGGCAGGGGGCCCTCCTGCATCTTGGGGGGCGGATATCGGGACGTCGTCCGCACCCTCCTCGAGCACCTCCACCGCCGTGATCCCCCAGGACAGCAGTACGCGAATCTGCTTGTCCTGGAGGACCATGCCAGCGGGAATCAGAAGCCGCCCGGAACGATCATGGACCGCCGTCGCCAGTGTGTGGCCGGACCTCACGTCCTCTATGGGTACCCGCCGCGTCATGCTATGACCTTAGTCTCATTGAGCGAGTTGGCGCAACACATAGGGCAGGATGCCGCCGTGGCGGTAGTAGTCGACTTCCTGCGGCGTATCCAGGCGAACCCGGACGTTGAAGGTCGTACGCTCGCCGTCATCGGCAACGGCGGTGACGGTTGCTTCGCGGGCCTCGCCGTTGTTCACGCCGGTAATCGAGAAGGTCTCGCGCCCCGTGAGGCCCAGGCTGGCCGCATTGTCACCCGGCAGGAACTGTAGCGGCAGAACGCCCATTCCGACCAGATTGGAGCGATGGATGCGCTCGTAGCTCTCCACGATGACCGCCTTTACGCCCAGCAACAGCGTGCCCTTGGCGGCCCAGTCGCGCGAGGAGCCGGTACCGTACTCCTGCCCGGCGATGACGATCAGCGGCGTGTCTTCCTTCTTGTACTGCATCGCGGCGTCATAGATGGACATCGGCTCGCCGTCCGGCAGATGCACCGTGACGCCACCCTGGGTACCGGGCGCCAGCAGGTTGCGCAGGCGGACATTGGCGAAGGTTCCGCGCATCATCACCTCGTGGTTGCCGCGCCGCGAGCCGTAGGAGTTGAAGTCGGCGGGCTTCACGCCCTGTTCCTCGAGGTAGCGTCCGGCCGGGCTGTCCTTGGCAATGGAGCCCGCCGGCGAGATGTGGTCGGTGGTCACCGAGTCGCCCAGCAGGGCCAGAACACGGGCACCCTGGATGTCCGTCAGCGGCTCGGGCGTCATGCCCATGCCTTCGAAGTAGGGCGGGTTGCGCACGTAGGTGGAGTCGTCCTGCCACTCGAAGCGGTCGCCGGTAGGCGCCTCGAGGTTGCGCCAGCGGTCCTCGCCCGTATACAGGTCGCCATAGGCGGTGGTGAAGCTCCGGGCGCCGACATGCGCCTGGACCGCCTGATGGACCTCTTCGGTCGTCGGCCACACGTCCTTCAGGAATACCGGATTGCCTTGCGCGTCTTCGCCCAGCGGGTCGTTGTACAAATCCAGCGTGCTGCGCCCGGCCAGCGCATAGGCCACCACCAGGGGCGGCGACGCCAGGAAATTCATCTGCACCTCCGAATGGATACGCCCCTCGAAGTTGCGGTTGCCAGAGAGGACGGCGCTGACGATCAGGTCATCCTTGATGATGGCCTCGCTGATTGGCTCGGGCAGGGGCCCGGAGTTGCCGATACAGGTGGTACAGCCATAACCGACCACGTGGAAGCCCAATGCCTCCAGGTCCTCCAGCAGCCCGGACTTTTGCAGATAGTCCGTGACCACACGGGAGCCGGGGGCCAGGGAGGTCTTGACCCAGGGCTTGACCTGCAGGCCCAGTTCCCGGGCCTTGCGGGCGACCAGGCCGGCCCCCAGCATGACCGACGGGTTCGAGGTGTTGGTGCAGGAGGTAATCGCCGCGATCACGATATCGCCGTGGTCGAGGGTGAAGGTCTCGCCGTTCATCTCGATGGCCGTGTGATGAGGCTCTTCGGCCTGGTGCTCCACGCCCACCGCGGTGTGGCCGCCTTCGGCCGCGAAGCGCTCGGCATCCTCGGGTTCGTCGGCGCCGCTGTCACGTTCCTTGAGCATGGTATCCAGGTGGCGGCTGATCTCGGCTCCGGCCTGGCTCAACGCAATGCGGTCCTGCGGGCGTTTGGGGCCGGCCAGGCTTGGTTCGACCGTGGCGAGGTCCAGCTCGAGCATGTCGGTGTAGCGGGCGATCGGGGCGTTATCGTTGCGCCACAGGCCCTGGGCCCTGGCGTAGGCTTCGATGAACTCGATGTGCCCCGCCTCGCGCCCCGTCAGGCGCAGGTACTCCAGGGTCTCGTCGTCGATCGGGAAGATGCCGCAGGTCGCGCCATACTCCGGCGCCATGTTGGCGATGGTGGCACGGTCGGCCAGCGGCAGATCCGCCAGGCCGTCACCGAAGAACTCGACGAATTTTCCCACCACCCCCTTCTTGCGCAGCATCTCGACGATCACCAGCACGAGATCGGTCGCCGTGGCCCCCTCGGCCAGTCGGCCGGTCATGCGGAAGCCCACCACCTGCGGGATCAACATGGAGATCGGCTGGCCGAGCATCGCGGCCTCGGCCTCGATACCGCCCACACCCCAGCCCAGCACGCCAAGACCGTTGATCATCGTAGTGTGCGAGTCGGTCCCCACCAGCGTGTCGGGATAGGCGAGGCAGCTGCCATCGTCGCGGTCCTCGACGAACACGGTGCGCGCCAGGTGTTCAAGATTGACCTGGTGGACGATGCCGGTGTCCGGCGGGACAACCTTGAAGGTGTCGAACGCCTGTTGGCCCCACTTGAGGAAGCTGTAGCGCTCGCGGTTGCGCGAATATTCGAGCTCTGCATTGAGGTTCATCGCGTTTGCGCTGCCGTATTCGTCGACCTGTACCGAGTGGTCGATCACGAGCTCAGCAGGTTGCAGCGGCGTGATCTTTTTCGGGTCGCCGCCGAGGGCTTCCATCGCATCGCGCATGGCCGCGAGATCGACCACTGCGGGCACGCCGGTGAAGTCCTGCAGCAGAACGCGGGCGGGCCGGAAGGCGATTTCCTGGGTGGGCTCGGCCTTCGGGTCCCAGTCGAGCAGCGCCTCGATATCGGCGCGCCGGACCGTGCGCTCGTCCTCGAAGCGCATCAGGTTCTCGAGCAGGATCTTCAGCGCGTAGGGCAGGTCCCGGGCGCGCGGGTCATCGGTAATCGGCACGTAACGGCACTCGCGGCCGCCGGCAGAGAGGTTTTCGGTCTTTTTCGGTTCTGCGTGGCTCATGATGCGTTATCCGCTGTCAGGTGTTCAGTCGTTGAAGGATATGGTCCGCTTGGCGAATCAGTCGCTTGCGGCCCAGAAGAAGTTTCCACCGAGATCCACCCGCCTGGCGCCAGAGCACGGCGGCACGGATGCCTGCCAGCAGCAGGGCGCGCACGCGCGCGGCGATCTCGGGATTGGAAAGATGATTCTGCTCGCCCTGGACGACGATACGGGGGCCCAGCTCGGAGATGGTCTCTTTGTAAATCTCGGCCAGGCGGGCGATCACGCTCTCGTGCGTGATGGTGAAATAGTCTACCTGCCGCTGGGCACCTTGCAGCCCGTCGCCCAGCTTTTGCAGCATGTCCGGGCGTTTTTGCAGCTTGCGCTCCAGAAAAATCAGGCCCACCGCGTAGCGGGTGATCTCCATATCCGGTGGCTTGCCGCCATTTTGCAGCTGGCTCTGCACCCGCTCCAGGCCCGGGCGCAAGCTAATAGCGCCGCGGTAGACATCCTCGGGCGTCTCCGCGTCGAACGCGAACAGGCTGCCAATCAGGATCTCGAATTCGTATTCGTCGCAGCTGCCGCGCCAGGCCAGGTCCTTGACCAGACTCGCGCATTGGAAGAGGGCGGCCAGCGCCAGGGTGCGGTTGTGGTCGTTACGGTCCAAGCGGGAGGGCTCCCGGAGCAGGCGTGAGTGGGTGGATGCGTAAAACGCGCCTACTATACCGGAACCGGGGCTTCTGACTCACTGGCCAGTGTGCGGCGGGTGGCTATCACGGCACCACCCAGGCACACGTCGCCGTTATAAAAAACGGCCGACTGACCGGGTGTGGCCGCGCGCTGAGGGGCGTCGAAGCGAACACGTACCCGGCCTCCATCGACGGATTCCAGTCGGCAGGGTTGCAAGGGCTGGCGATGACGCAGGCGCGCCATGACCGGCCGCCCCGGCTCGGGCGGGCGATGAATCCAGTGGACCGTCTCCGTCTCGATCTCGGGGCTCATCAGCAGCGGATGCCGCGGGTCCTGCGCGACGATCAGCCGATTGCTCCCCAGATCCTTGTCCACCACATACCAGGGGGCCTCGGGAAACCCGTCGATCCCACCAATGCCGAGTCCCTGGCGCTGTCCCAGGGTGTAGAACATCAGGCCCTGGTGGTGCCCCACGACCTGACCTTCAGGCGTGCACATCTCGCCCTCCGGCGCACGCAGGTATTGCGCCAGGAAATCGCGGAAGCGGCGCTCGCCGATGAAGCAGATGCCGGTGGAATCCTTGCGGGCGTGGTTGGGCAGCCCCAGCTCGCGAGCACGCGCCCGGACCTGATCCTTGGGGATGTCCCCCAGCGGGAACAGCGCGGGGCGCAATTGCTCCTGCGTCAGGGTATGCAGGAAATAGGTCTGATCCTTGTTGGCATCCGCCGCCATGCACAGCTCGCTGTGGCCGGGGAGGTGGCGCACACGGGCGTAGTGGCCGGTGGCGATCCACTGAGCGCCCAGCTGCCGGGCGTGATCCAGGAACGAGCGAAACTTGATCTCCCGGTTGCACAGGATATCCGGATTCGGCGTCCGGCCCGCCTCGTATTCGTGCAGGAAGTGGCGAAACACTCGCTGGCGATAGTCCTCGGCGAAGTTCGCCTTGTGCAGGGGGATCTCGAGACAGGCCGCGACCTCGCGGGCCATCTCAAAGTCGGCCTCGGCGGCGCAGTACTCCGCGTCGTCGTCATCCTCCCAGTTCTTCATGAACAGGCCTTCGACGCGATAGCCGGCCTCCAGCAGGCGGCTGGCCGCCACGGCCGAGTCCACCCCGCCCGACAGGCCCACGATGACCCGCTCGGGGCCGCTCACGGCCCCTCCGCATGAACCAGCGAGCCGGCCGCCGCCAGCGGCAGGCGCATGCCATCCTGATAGCGGCGGATGGTGCGCAGGACCAGCGGGCTGCGCAGCGGCCAGCCGCGACGCGCCTCGTCCGGGGTCAGCCAGTGGAGGGCATGGATGGCGGGATCGCGGGCCGGCGGATGGCTGGGGTCGCTTGCCGTGCCGCAGAACGCGACGCGCAGCGTTACCGCGCCATTGGCGAGCGCGAGCAGGTCGCAGCCGAGCAGGGCCTCCGGCTGGAAGTCCAGACAGGTCTCCTCGTGGACCTCACGGATCACCGCTTCGACCAGGTCCTCCTCGGCATCGAGATGGCCGGCCGGCTGGTTCAGTACATGGCGGCCGTCGTCGGTCTCCTCGACGAACAGGAAGCGCCCGTCCCGCTCGATGACGGCGGCGACGGTGATATGGCAGGGCAGGCGTTCAGTCATGCCGCGAATGATAACGCAGCGGCCCGCCGCGCTGGCGTTTTGCAGACCACGTTCCCCTCGGCGGGGACGGATGGGTATGTATAATCCCGGAGAACGATTTCGATTCTTACGCACAAGGAGTTTGCATGGCCTATCAGCACATTCAGGTCCCGGAAAAGGGCGAGCGCATCACCGTCGACGAGCAGGGCAAGCTGGTGGTGCCAGACCGCCCGATCATCCCCTTTATCGAAGGGGACGGGATCGGTGTGGACATCACGCCGGTCATGCGCCGGGTGACCGATGCGGCTGTGGAAAAGGCCTACGGTGGCCAGAAGGCGATCGAATGGATGGAGGTCTATGCGGGCGAAAAGGCCACGCAGGTCTATGACGACAACTCCGGGCTGCCGGAAGAAACCCTGGAGGCGGTCAAGGACTATCGCGTGTCCATCAAGGGACCGCTGACGACCCCGGTGGGCGGCGGGTTCCGATCCCTGAACGTTGCGCTGCGCCAAAAGCTGGACTTGTTCGTCTGCCTGCGCCCGGTGCGCTATTACGACGGCACCCCGAGCCCGTTGAAAGAGCCGGAAAAGACCGACATGGTGATCTTCCGCGAGAACTCGGAGGACATCTACGCCGGCATCGAGTTCGAATCCGGCACGCCGGAGGTGAAGAAGGTCATCGACTTCCTGCAAAACGAGATGGGCGTGACCCAGATCCGTTTCCCGGATACCGCCGGCATCGGCGTGAAGCCGGTCTCCAGCGAGGGCACCAAGCGCCTGGTGCGCAAGGCCATCGAGTACGCGATCGACAACGACCGCCCCTCGGTGACGCTGGTGCACAAGGGTAACATCATGAAATTCACCGAGGGCTCCTTCAAGGCCTGGGGCTACGAGCTGGCGCGCGAGGAGTTCGGCGCGAAGGATCTGGACGGTGGCCCGTGGCAGACCTTCAAGAACCCGAAGACCGGCCGCGAGATCGTGATCAAGGACGTGATCGCGGATGCCTTCCTGCAGCAGATCCTGTTGCGGCCAGAAGACTATTCGGTGATCGCCACGCTGAACCTGAACGGCGACTACATCTCCGATGCACTGGCTGCGCAGGTCGGGGGTATCGGTATCGCACCCGGCGCCAACCTTTCCGATACCACGGCGATGTTCGAGGCGACCCACGGGACCGCCCCGAAGTATGCCGGTCAGGACAAGGTCAATCCGGGCTCGCTGATCCTGTCGGCCGAGATGATGTTGCGTCACCTGGGCTGGTCCGAGGCGGCCGATCGGGTCGTGAAGGGCATGGGCGGCGCAATCAGCGCGGGCGAGGTGACCTATGACTTCGCCCGGTTGATGGACAACGTCGAGCCGGTGAGCTGCTCGGCCTTTGGCGAGGCCCTGATCAAGCACATGTAATGACAGCGGGTGCGGGCACTTGGCCCGAGCCCGGAACCGAACGACCATGAACATGGCCTAAGGAGCCAGGGAGACATTGGATCAGTGTTTCCCTGGATGGCCGAACTGGCATGACCAAACCGCTGAAAGCGTGAGTTCGACCGATGAGTGAGAAAAAGCCCCAGATCCCCGATCACGACAGCAATACCGCGGTCGAAGAATCGAGGCCGGAGCTCAAGCCACCGCGGCAGTACAAGGTGGTGCTGCTCAACGACGACTTCACGCCTATGGAGTTCGTGGTCGAGGTGCTGGAGACCTTCTTCAGTATGGATCGCGAAAAGGCCACCCAGGTGATGCTGCACGTGCATACACGCGGCAAGGGAATATGCGGCATCTATACCCGGGACGTGGCCGAGACGAAGGTGGCACAGGTGAACGATTACGCCCGTAGCCACCAGCATCCACTGCTTTGCTCGATGGAGGAGGTCTGACTCCCATGCTCGACAAGGAACTCGAATTCAGCCTGAACATGGTCTTCAAGGAAGCCCGGGAGAAGCGCCACGAGTTCGTGACCGTGGAGCACCTCCTGATGGCGCTGGCGCAGAACCCCAGTGCCGCGACGGTGTTGCGCGCCTGTGGGGGCGATCTCGACCGCATCCGCGACGAGCTCGAGGTATACATCGACGAGAACACCCCGCGCATCCCGCCGAATGACTCACGCGAGACGCAGCCGACCCTGGGATTCCAGCGGGTCCTGCAACGGGCGGTCTTTCATGTGCAGTCCAGCGGCCGCAAGGAGGTCTCCGGGGCGAACGTGCTCGTCGCACTGTTCGGCGAACAGGACAGCCAGGCGCTTTACGTGCTCGGGCAGCAGAACATCAGCCGCCTGGACGTGGTGAATTTCATCTCTCACGGCATCTCCAAGGTTGGAGAAGACGAACTGGGGGGACAGCAGAATCCAAACGATCCGCAGCCGGAGCCGGTGGAGGGCGAGCGCGAGGAAAAGACCAACGCGCTGCATCTGTACGCGACCAATCTCAACGAGAAGGCGCGCAAGGACGAAATCGACCCGCTGATCGGACGCGACCACGAGATCGAGCGGACCATCCAGATCCTCTGCCGCCGGCGCAAGAACAACCCGCTGCTGGTGGGCGAGGCCGGTGTCGGCAAAACCGCAATCGCCGAGGGCCTGGCCCGCCGTATCGTCGACGAGCAGGTGCCCGAGGCCATCGAATCCGCGACCGTCTACGCACTCGATCTGGGCGCGCTGGTGGCCGGAACCAAGTATCGCGGTGATTTCGAAAAGCGTCTGAAGGGCGTGCTGGCGCAGCTGAAGAAGGAGCCCGGCGCGGTGCTGTTCATCGACGAAATCCACACCATCATCGGGGCGGGCGCCGCCTCCGGCGGGGTGATGGACGCGTCCAACCTGATCAAGCCGATGCTCGCCTCGGGCGAGCTCAAGTGCATCGGCTCGACGACTTATCAGGAATATCGCGGCATCTTCGAGAAAGACCGCGCCCTGGCCCGGCGCTTCCAGAAAATCGAGGTGCCGGAGCCGACCGTGGACGAGACCGAGCAAATCCTGCGGGGGCTGAAGTCGCGTTTCGAGGCACACCACAATGTCCGCTTCACGCGCCCGGCGCTGCGCGCCGCGGCGGAATTGGCGGATCGCTACATCACCGACCGGTTCCTTCCGGACAAGGCGATCGACCTGATCGACGAAGCCGGCGCCAGCCGGCAGCTGCTGCCGATGAGTCAGCGCAAGAAAACCATTGGCGTGCAGGACATCGAGACGATCGTGGCCAAGATCGCGCGCATCCCGCCGAAATCGGTCTCCAGCTCCGACAAGGAGACGCTGCGCAACCTCGAACGCAACCTGAAGATGACCGTCTTCGGCCAGGACGAGGCGATCGGGACGCTCGCCACCTCGATCAAGATGGCACGTTCCGGCCTGGGTGACATGGACAAGCCGATCGGGTCGTTCCTGTTCGCCGGGCCGACCGGGGTCGGGAAGACCGAGGTCACGCGTCAGCTGGCGCAGCAGCTGGGGATTCATCTGGCGCGCTTCGACATGTCCGAGTACATGGAACGTCACACGGTCTCGCGCCTGATCGGGGCGCCGCCCGGCTATGTCGGCTACGACGAGGGCGGGCTGCTGACGGATGCGATCCTCAAGCATCCGCACTCGGTGCTGCTGCTGGACGAGATCGAGAAGGCCCATCCGGATGTCTTCAATGTGCTGCTGCAGGTAATGGACCACGGCACGCTGACGGACGCCAATGGCCGCGAGGTGGACTTCCGCAACGTGATCCTGGTGATGACGACGAACGCGGGCGCGGAGCAGGCCAGCCGGCCCTCGGTGGGCTTTACCCAGCAGGATCACTCCAGCGATTCCACCGAGGCGATCAAGCGGACCTTCACGCCGGAGTTCCGCAACCGCCTGGATGCCACCATCCAGTTCGGCCCGCTGGACGAGGCGACCATCCTCAATGTCGTGGACAAGTTCCTGACGCAGCTCCAGGCCCAGCTGGACGAGAAGAAAGTGCATCTGACGGTGGAACCGGATGCCCGCGCCTGGCTGGCCGAGCATGGCTACGACGTCAAGATGGGCGCACGTCCGATGGCGCGCACGCTGCAGGAGCACATCAAGAAGCCGCTGGCCGACGAGTTGCTGTTCGGGCGTCTGGCGCAGGGGGGCGAGGTCGTGGTCCGGGTGGGCGAATCCGGGCTGGAGCTCGATATCCGCGAGCCGGCGGTCTCCTGAGCCGCATCCCGGCCTGCAGAAACCACGAAGCCCCGGTCCAGCCGGGGCTTCGTCATTCGGGGATGGGCCCTTTGGTCTTGGGAGTGGACCGGCCCCCGGGGGCGGAACTACTTGTTGCGGTAGACGATACGGCCCTTGGTCAGGTCGTAGGGGGTCATCTGCACGATCACCTTGTCGCCACGCAGGATGCGGATGTAGTGCTTGCGCATCTTGCCGGAGATATGGGCGGTGATGGTGTGCCCGTTTTCGAGCTCTACCCGGAACGTCGTATTCGGCAGGGTCTCCACCACCGTTCCTTCCAGCTCGATTTCGTCTTCCTTCGCCATGCAGTTCCTCGCGTATTGAATTCGGTGGCGACATTATCCGGATGCCACGCGCGAACACAAGTCAACACGGGGTTTTCCGCGTGACAGCTGCCGGGTACGGGTGGCCGGGTGCCCGCCATTCGCGGAGGATGGCGGGCGTGTACATTGATCAGTGTTTCCCTTGGGCCTACACTACGCCCGCTTTTTACGCGCGAGACGAATAGCGAATGACCACTACCTGGGCCGCAGTCTTTCCGGGGCAGGGCTCCCAGTCCACCGGCATGCTCACTGATCTGGGCGACGACCACGCGGTCGTACGCGATACCTTTCAGGAGGCTTCGGACTGCCTGGATGCCGATCTGTGGAGCCTGTGCCAGCACGGTCCGGTCGAGCAACTGAACCAGACCGAATGGACCCAGCCGGTGATGCTCGCGGCCGGCGTGGCCACCTGGCGGTTGCTGACGCAGCAGACGGACGCGCGTCCCGCCGCGGTGGCGGGCCACAGCCTGGGCGAGTACAGCGCGCTGGTCGCGGCGGGCGTGCTGCGGTTCCCCGATGCGGTGCGACTGGTGGCCGAACGGGCTCGGGCCATGCAGGCTGCCGTGCCCGAGGGCGAGGGCGCAATGGCTGCGATCCTCGGTCTCGACGATGCCGCGGTCGAACAACTCTGTGCGGAGAACGCGAGTGGCGAGGTCCTTGAGGCCGTCAACCTGAATGCCCCCGGGCAGGTGGTGATCGCAGGCGCGGCCGTGGCGGTCGACCGGGCGGTTGGTGCGGCGAAGGACGCCGGGGCCAAGCGGGCGCTCAAGCTGCCCGTGTCCGTGCCGTCGCATTGCGCGCTGATGCGGCCGGCCGCCGAACGCCTGCAGTCGGTTCTCGACACGACGAGCTTTGCGGCCCCGGAAATCCCCGTTTGGCAGAATGTGACTGCGGCGCCCGCCGAGACGGCCGAGGCGATCAAGGCCAATCTGTCCGCGCAGCTCTACCGGCCGGTGCGCTGGGTGGAGACCATCCAGGGGCTTCGCGGCCAGGGTGTTGCGGTACAGGTGGAATGCGGACCGGGACGCGTGCTCACCGGCCTGGCCAAGCGGATCGATCGCGGGCTGGAACTGTTCGATGTGGCCGATCGCGATACCCTGGACGCCACCGTGAACCGGCTGGCAGCCGGCTGATCCACTACATTCGATTCCCAGTACGTCCAAACACAGAAGGCGAATGATGTCCGATAACAAACGAGTGGCCCTGGTGACCGGGGCCAGCCGCGGCATTGGCGCGGCCATTGCCCGCCGTCTTGCGGACCAGGGCCTGCAGGTCGTGGGCACCGCGACCAGCGAATCCGGCGCCCAGCGCATTACAGAGGCGCTGTCCGAGTGGAACGGGCGAGGCATTGCCATGGATGTGACCGACGCGGATTCGGTCGCGGCCGGGCTCGCCAGCATCCAGGAGCAGGAAGGACCGGTGGAGGTGCTGGTGAACAATGCCGGCATTACCCGCGACAACCTGTTCATGCGGATGAAGGACGAGGAGTGGGATGCGATCATTAACACGAACCTGTCCGCTGCTGCCCGACTGACGCAGCGCCTGCTGAAGGGCATGATGAAGCTGCGTCGTGGCCGCATCATCCTGATCGGCTCCGTGGTCGGCTCCGCTGGCAATGCCGGTCAAACGAACTACGCGGCGGCCAAGGCCGGGCTCGCGGGTTTCGCGCGGTCTCTGGCACGCGAGGTGGGTAGCCGGAATATCACCGTTAATACGGTCGCCCCGGGTTTCATTGATACCGATATGACCCGCGAGCTCGGGGACGAGACCAAGGAACACCTGCTGGGCCAGATCCCGCTGGGGCGCTTGGGCGCGCCGGAAGAGATCGCGGCTGCCGTGGGCTTCCTGGCCTCCGAGGAGGCCGGCTACATCACCGGCGAAACACTGCATGTGAACGGCGGGATGTTCATGCACTGATCAACCCGCGGGGCCCGAGGTCCCGCGCAGGCCCGAGCGGTTCGCGTCTCCCTGGAACGCAGCCGGGCTTTTCTCTAGAATGGCGAACCTTCAAACGAAGCCGCCTCAATTGGAAGGGGATTTCTGAACCATGAGTAGCATTGAAGAACGCGTCAAGAAGATCGTTGTCGAGCAGCTGGGCGTCAAGGAAGAGGACGTCACCAACAGTGCCGCCTTTGTCGACGACCTGGGTGCCGACTCGCTGGACACCGTGGAACTGGTGATGGCGCTCGAAGAAGAATTCGAGACGGAAATCCCGGACGAGCAGGCGGAAAAGATCACCACCGTGCAGCAGGCGATCGACTACATCAACGAGCACATGAAGGACTGATTGGGCGCCCCCTGGGCGCTCGAACAGGACGCGGACGGGCCTCTCTGCGAGCAGAGTGGCCCTTCGTCGTTTCGTTGAGCGCGTATTTCAGTCTTTCCGAGGAGAACATCATTGGCTAAGCGACGTGTCGTGATTACCGGACTGGGCATTGTGTCCCCGGTCGGCTCTACCATCGACAAGGCCTGGTCCAACATCAAGGCCGGCAAGAGCGGCATTTCTCCCATCGACGTATTCGATGCATCGGAGATGCCGGTCAAGATTTCCGGAGCCGTGCGGGACTTCGACGCCAATGAGTATGTCCCGACGAAAGACCAGAAGAAGATGGACACGTTCGTCCTCTACGGTCTGGCCGCCGGGATTCAGGCGCTGGACGACTCGGGTCTGGAAGTCACCGAGGAAAACGCGGACCGCATCGGGGTCGCGATTGGGTCCGGGATTGGCGGCCTGCCGTATATCGAACGGTCCTATGCCGCTTACCTCAAGGGCGGCGCACGCAAGATTTCGCCCTTCTTCGTGCCCAGTGCAATCATCAACATGGTGGCGGGTAATCTCTCCATCATGCGCAACCTGCAAGGTCCGAACATCTCGATCGTGTCGGCCTGCGCGACCGCGACGCACAACATTGGCGACGCGGCCCGCATGATCGCCTATGGCGATGCGGATGCGATGGTGGCCGGCGGTGCCGAGATGGCCACGACTCCACTGGGGATCGGCGGCTTTGCGGCGGCGCGCGCGCTGTCGACCCGGAATGACGATCCCGAGCGGGCCTCGCGCCCCTGGGATCAGGATCGCGACGGCTTTGTACTCAGTGACGGTGCCGGCGTGATGATGCTCGAGGAATACGAGCACGCCAAGGCGCGCGGGGCCCATATCTACTGCGAAGTCGCCGGCTTTGCATGGAATGCCGATGCCTACCACATGACCCAGCCTTCTCAGGATGGAGCGGGTGCGGCCAAGTGCATGCTTCGTGCGCTGAACGATGCCGGAGTGAACCCGGAAGAGGTGGGCTACATCAATGCCCATGGTACGTCCACTCCCGCGGGCGATCTCGCGGAAACGCAGGGGCTGAAGAAGGCCTTTGGTGATCACGCCTACAAGCTGCTGGTGAATTCCACCAAGTCGATGACCGGGCACCTGCTGGGTGCGGCAGGTGGCATCGAGGGTGTGTTCACGGCGCTGGCGCTGCGCGATCAGATCTCTCCGCCGACGATCAATCTCGAAAATCCGGGTGAAGGCTGCGATCTGGATTATGTGGCCAATGAGGCACGCGAGATGAACACGAAGGTGGGCCTGTCGAACTCCTTCGGTTTTGGGGGCACGAACGGCACCCTGGTGTTCCGCACCCTCTAGCTCGCCAGCATATGGCTGTCGAACGGCTGGGGCGCGGGATCGATCTGGCGCCCCTGGCCCGGCGCTTCCCGGAGCGCTATCCCCACCTGCTCGAGTCGGCCCTGATTGGTCAGGCGCCGGCTCGTTATTCGATCCTGTTTGCTTTTCCCGGTGTAACGGTCGATGCCCGAGCGAATGACGATCTGTTGTCCGTGCTCGATCAGGACCTGAGCGATTCAAGGGCCTCCACTGAAATCGAGCCGGGTTATGACCATCTGCCTTTTCTCGGCGGCTGGTTTCTCTATTTAGGGTATGAATGGGCATGGGACCTGGAACCCGCCCTGGGCCGCTGCCACGCGGATCCCTGGTTGCCCACCGCCCGTGCCATCCGCTTTCCCGCCGCCATCATTGTGGATCATCACGACGATCAGACCTTTCTGGTGAGCGAGGAGGGGGCAGACGCCCTCGTGGACATGCGGGCAGATGTCGAGCGGTGCCGGGGGGATGTACTGGGGCCAGGCGCCTTGCCGGAGCTCGTGATCGACGAGGAGAAGCCCGAGCGCTATCGCGAGGCGGTGAAGCAGGGACTCGAGTACATTCGCGCGGGCGATACCTTTCAGGTGAATCTGTCGCGCGAGTGGAAGGCCTCCAGCCTAGAGGCACTCGACGGGGCTTCGTTGTACGCGCGCCTGCGGCGCGCGAATGCCGCACCGTTCGCCGCCTGGCTACAGTTTCCCGAGGGCCAGGTGATTAGCTCATCGCCCGAGCGTCTGGTATCTGTGAACGGTGGCGAGGTTGAGACGCGGCCCATCGCCGGCACGCGCCGCCGGGACGACAATGCGGATAAAGATTCTCGTCTTTTTAGTGAACTACGCGGGAATATTAAGGAACGGTCTGAGCACGTGATGCTGGTTGATCTGGAGCGCAACGATATCGGGCGGGTGGCCGCGGCCGGGAGCGTGCGGGTGGCCGAACTGATGACCGTCGAGAGCTACCGGCGGGTTCATCATATCGTGTCGAGTATCGTGGGACGGTTAAAGCCCGGGACGCGCGCGGGCGATGTGCTGCGAGCCGTGTTTCCGGGCGGGACCATTACCGGGTGCCCCAAGATACGCAGCATGCAGATCATCCAGGAGCTCGAGGGTGGCGCGCCCCGAGGGGCGTACACCGGGTCCTGTGGCTATGTGAGCCGGCATGGGCGCATGGATACCAACATCCTGATCCGCACCCTGGTGCTGCGCGGCAACGAACTGCGCTTTCGCGCGGGCGCGGGCATCGTGGCGGACTCGGACCCCGATCGCGAACTCGCCGAGACCCGCCACAAGGCCCATGGTCTACTGGATGCATTGGAGAAACAGGCGTGATCCTGGTCAATGGCGTCGAGAGCTGCGTGCCGGGTGACGATCGGGGTCTGTTGCTGGGCGATGGTCTGTTCGAGACGATCATGATGGAGGCTGGTCAGCCACGCCTGTGGCGTTATCATGTCGCCCGCCTTGAGCGGGGCCTGAAACGACTTGGCTTTCCGCCCGCCGACGAAGCGCTGCTGCGCGAAGAACTGCAGCAGGTCGCACCGGAAGGGCGCTGTGTGGCGCGAATTACCATTACCCGCGGGCAGGGACCGCGCGGTTATGCGCCGCCCGACGCGATAGCGATGACCCGGATTGTCTCCGGCGGCGCCCTGCTGACTCCATCGACTGGTAGCGACCCGGTTCCGTTGCGCATGGGCTGGTCGCGTGTTGCGATGGCGATTCAGCCCGCGCTGGCAGGGCTCAAGCACACGAGCCGCCTGGAGCAGGTGGTAATCCGGCAAGGCTGGGAGTCCGGCTGGGACGAGGCCGTCGTTTGCGATACGCAGGGGCGGCTGGTGAGCGCCACGCAAGGCAATCTGTGGTGGCGTCAGGGGTTGGACCTGTTCACCCCCCCGGTGGACCAGGCGGGAATCGCGGGTACGCGCAGGGCCTGGGTATTCGACCATGCAGCTGCCTGCGGCTTGGCCGTGCACGAGCAGAGCGCGGAACCGCAGGCACTGGGCCAGGTGGACGGGCTTTATGTCAGCAATGCGCGGCTGGGATTATACCCAGCCCGGCTGATCGAAACGGACACGCCGAGTACGGCATGGCAGGATGACCCGGTTCGGGTTCTGAGTATGGCGCTCCATGAAGCGGATTAGTGGTTGGATAATCGGAATGGTGCTGGTCGGCGTGATGGCTGGAGGCTGGTGGTTGGCCGATCGCTATCACCAGGATCTCAACCAGCCACTGGCGCTCGACCAGACCGAGCGGTTCCAGCTTGAGCGGGGGCAGGGGCTGCGTCAGGTGAGCAAGGAATTCGAACGGCGCGGCTGGGTCGAGCAAGCCTGGATGGTCGAGCTGTACGGGAGGCGCCAGGGACTGGCGCCGCGGCTACAGGCGGGCGAGTACGCGGTCGACGCCGGTGCGACACCGCGCAGCCTGTTGCACGCCATGGCGCGTGGAGAGGTGGTACAGCATCGATTGACCGTCCCGGAAGGCTGGACGGTTGCTCAGGCCTTGCGTGCCTTGCGCCAGCACCCCGAGATCGAAGGGCCAGCGGAGTCCGTCGGGGTCGATAACCTGCTGGATGCATTGGGACTTGAGGAACTGGAGCATCCCGAAGGCTGGTTCTTGCCGGACACCTACTTCTTTGGCTCCGGAACCGATGCCCTGGATGTGCTGCGGCGTGCGCATCGCGCGATGGATGCCACACTGCACTCCGCCTGGGAGTCGCGTACCGAGGGCCACCCGGTCGAGTCACCGTACGAACTCCTGATCCTGGCCTCGATCATCGAACGCGAGACCGGGCGCGGCGAGGAGCGTGACCGGGTTGCGGGCGTGTTCGTGAACCGGCTCCGCCGTGGCATGCTGTTGCAGACCGACCCGACGCTGCTCTATGTGCAGGAACCTGGCGTGCAGCGGCTGACCCGCGCCGAGCTCCAGCGCGATCACCCCTACAACACCTACACTCGAGCCGGGCTGCCGCCGACCCCGATCGCCTTGCCGGGACGAGCGGCGATCGAGGCGGCTGCGCGGCCGGCCGAGACGAACGACCTGTTCTTCGTCTCCAGGGGCGATGGCACGCACCACTTCTCCGAGACGTATCGTGAGCATCGCCAGGCCGTGATTCGCTATCAACTCGGGGGCGATGGTACTCGCTATGGCATCCGGAACCGACAATGACGGCCGACGCATCCAGCGATGCCCGCTTCGTGGTCCTGGAAGGCATCGAAGGCTCGGGCAAATCCACGCAGCTCGCCACGGTGGTGGAGAGCCTGCGCGCGACGGGCATCGAGCCTGAATGCACGCGGGAACCGGGGGGTACGGCGCTGGGCGAGCGGTTGCGGGGGTTGCTGCTCGATCCCGACCTTCCCGGCATGTGTCCGGAGGCAGAGCTGCTGTTGATGTTTGCCGCCCGGGCGCAACATCTCGCCTCGGTGATCCGGCCTGCACTCGCGGCGGGCCGCTGGGTGGTCAGTGATCGCTTCACTGATGCCAGCTTTGCCTATCAGGGTGCCGGACGCGGGCTAGGGGCGGAGCGCGTGGCCCGGCTGGAAGACTGGGTGCAGGGCGATCTGCGGCCCGACCTGGTCCTGTTGCTGGATATCGATCCGGCCACCGGGCTGGAACGCGCCGTGCAGCGGGGCCGACGAGACCGCATAGAGCGGGAGGCCCTGGAGTTCTTCGCACGGGTACGCGAGGCCTATCTGGAACGGGCGCGGGCCTATCCTGAACACTATCGGGTCATTGATGGCCACGGCACCCCTGAACAGGTGGCCGACTCGGTCCGTCGGGCGCTGGACGAGTGGCAAACCAAGACCATGCCCCGGGGCGTCTGATGCCGATCCAACCGCCCTGGCTGGAACCCATCCGGAAGCGCCTCGTGCGGCGCGGGCGGGACGGGCGCTTGCCCAGCGGGATTCTGATCACCGGAAGCCCGGGGCTGGGCAAGACGCTGTTGACGACCAGCGTTGTCCAGAGTCTGCTGTGCCAACGGGCATCCGGTAATGAACCCGCCTGCGGCGAGTGCAACGCCTGTCGCAGCCTGGAGGGCGGCGTGCACCCGGAGGTACGGTTGCTGGAGCCCGCCGAGCCCGGCAAGGACATCCTGGTCGATGCCGTACGCGACGCCACGGAATTCCTCACCCTGAGCGGCTCGGGCGGGGCACTGCGCGCGCTGATTATCCGTCCAGCCGACGCACTGAACGTGAACGCGGCCAACGCCCTGCTGAAGACACTGGAAGAACCGCCCGCCGGGGCTACGCTGTTTCTCGAGGCCGCGCGTCCCGCCAGTCTGCCCGCAACCATTCGCAGCCGTTGCCAGCAAGTCGATGTCGTCAGTCCTTCGATAGAACAGGTCCACGAGTGGCTTGCGGCTGAAACCGATCAGCATGAACGGGTGGCTGAAGCCTACGCTGCGAGCCTCAATCGTCCGCTGCTGGCGCGGGAGATCCTGACGGATTCCGCGGCGCTGGAGGCCTGGGAGACCGATCGTCAGATCCTGACTGGGCTCCTGAATGCGGCAGATCTGCATTCTAGTGCTGCCGCCCTGCAGCGCAGCGTTCCGGAACGCTTGCTCCCGCGCCTGCAGGCCTTGCTGTTATCGGCGCAGCGCCTGCTGCTTGCGGGGCAACTGGATACCTTTGGCGAGCAATTTCCGCGCGACCGCCTGCTGGACTTCGCACGCGCGCGCGGCGCGCGTCGTCTCGCCTGGCTGGCGCAGCAGTCACTGGAGTGGCAACGCCAGAGTGGCGCAAACCTGAATCCGGCGCTTCGCAGCGAGACCATCGCGCTTGCGCTGGGGCGACGCTGACAGGATGCCCCAAGGGGGTGGCGCGCGCCACGCGGGATAGGGGATACTCGCTAGTCCAGACACCGTCACGGGAGGGAACATGGCCGGGCAGGGCATGCTGACCTTGGCAATCAAGGAAAAACCGGCGCTGTACGCCGCTTACATGCCCTTCGTGACCAACGGCGGGCTGTTTATCCCTACCGACAAGTCCTACAAGCTCGGAGACCAGGTCTTCCTGTTGTTGTCGTTGCTGGACGACTCTGACCGCCTGCCGACCCCGTGCACGGTGGTGTGGATCACACCGCCGAGGGCGCAGGGCAACCGACTGCGTGGCGTCGGCGTACAGTTCAACAAGTCCGACAAGGGTGTGACACACCGTCGAATCGAGGAACACCTGGGCGGCATGCTCAACTCGGACCGCAAGACCCACACGTTTTGAACTGTTGGATTGCTCCGGCCTGTCAGGCCGCGATCCCGAGAGCCTTCTGCACCTGATCCAGAGCACGCTCGATCTGCTGATCCGTCAGGTAGTAATGGGGCGAGAAGCGGATACCCCCACCCCGTACCGCGCACAGGACTCCGCCAGCCTGGAGCTGAGCGTAAACGGTGTCGAGATCTGCCGCAGGCGGGCGGAAGGTCAGAATCCCCGCACGACGGACACGCGGCGTAAGCACCTCGCACCCCATCGCCTCTAGTTCCTCGGCCAGGTGGTGCCAGTGGAAGCAGATGTCGTGGTCGATGTTCTCGATCCCCACCTCCAGCAGTAGCGAGAGGCTGGCATGCAGCGCATGGATGCCCAGCATGTTGTGGCTGCCCGGCTCGAATCGGCGCGCCGACGGGGCAGGGGTCAGGCTCGGGTTTGCGAAGTCACCGGCGTGGGCCAGCATGTTCCAGCCGTACTCTTGTAACCGCAGCTGTTCGCGAATCTCCGGGTTCACGTAGAAGATCCCGATTCCCTCGGGTGCCAGCATCCACTTGTGGCCATCCGCCATCACGAAGTCTGCGTGGCAACCCGGAGCGTCGAAGTGCAGCGCGCCCAGGTGCTGGATCGCGTCGACACAGAACAGGATCCCGCGGGCGCGCAGCTCCGCCCCGAGTGCCTGGATATCCACGCGTATGCCCGAGTCATAACGCACCGCACTGGTTGCGACCAGCCGCGTCTGACGGTCGCAGGCAGCCAGCAGGTCGCGTTCGGGTTCATCGCCGACCTCGACCTCGCGCACCTCGACGCCGAACCGTTCGCCCGCCGCGTGCCAGACGACCCGGTTGGATGGGAACTCCCCGGCCGGAAAGACGATATTGTCTCCCGCCGACCAGGGCAGACCGAACGCCACCATCGACAGCGCTTCCGAGGTGTTCTTGACGAAGGCGATATCCGCCGCATCGCGAGCGCCGATCAGGGCGCGTGCCAGCTCGCGCGTCGCATCCACCTGCTTGAGCCATCGGCCGTAGTCCTTCGATCCCTGACGGACGTTCTCGCGCGCGAACTCGCAAACCGCCTCTTCGGTGCGCCTTGGCCAGGCGCCCACCGCCGCGTGGTTGAGGTGAATGATGTCTTGCTGCGGAAATTCGGGGTGCATGGGATCCTCCTGGCCGGCAGCAAAGGGTACCCCAGAAGAG
The DNA here is from genome assembly GCF_000025545.1 of Thioalkalivibrio sp. K90mix. Classification (NCBI taxonomy): domain Bacteria; kingdom Pseudomonadati; phylum Pseudomonadota; class Gammaproteobacteria; order Chromatiales; family Ectothiorhodospiraceae; genus Thioalkalivibrio; species Thioalkalivibrio sp. K90mix. The sequence continues at coordinate 1,324,089 of NC_013889.1, read as the reverse complement.
GGGGGTGGCTGAATCCCGGGGCACAGGCGGGATGCCTTGTCCGGCCACGGACCCCCTGCTACTTTCCGCGCATCGAAAAACTCGCCCCTCCGGCGCCTTCTTTCCAGCGCAGAGGAGCCACAGCGCCCGAGAATTCACTGCATGGACAACGAACAGCTCAAACGCCGGGACCTGCGTGCCCTCTGGCACCCCTGCACCCAGATGAAGGATTACGGAGAGGAGGGGACCTTGCCCCTGCTCCCGATCCAGCGCGGGGAGGGCGTCTGGCTGTACGACTTCGACGGCAATCGGTATCTCGATGCCATCAGCTCCTGGTGGGTCAACCTGTTCGGCCATGCGAATCCCCGGATCAATGCTGCGGTACGCGACCAGCTGGACGAGCTCGAACATGTGATTCTTGCGGGCTGCACGCATGAGCCGGTCGTGGAGCTGTGTGAACGGCTGATCGACCTCACCCCCGATGGGCTCGATCGGGTGTTTCTGGCGGACAACGGGAGTGCCGGGGTGGAGGTCGCACTCAAGATGAGCTTCCACTACTGGCTGAACAGTGGCCGGAGCGAAAAGACCCGATTCATACGGCTGTCCAACAGCTACCACGGGGAGACCCTCGGGGCGCTTTCCGTCAGCGATGTCCCGCTCTACAGCGCCACTTACAAGCCCCTGATGCTGGATGTGATCACCGTACCGGCACCGGACTGCTACGAACGCGAGCCAGGGGAGAGCTGTGCCGATGTAGCGCGCCGCCAGTTCACCCATATGGAGGCCGCGCTCGCCGAACACGCGGACGAGGTTTGTGCCGTCATCGTGGAGCCGCTGGTGCAGTGCGCAGGGCACATGCGCATGTACGACCCTGAGTACCTGCGTCTGCTCCGCGCCGCCTGTGATCGCCATGGCGTTCACCTGATCGCCGACGAGATTGCGGTGGGTTTTGGCCGAACGGGAACCATGTTCGCCTGCGAGCAGGGGCCCGTGGTCCCGGACTTTCTGTGTCTGTCCAAGGGGCTGACAGGCGGATATCTGCCCATGGCCGCTGTTCTGACGTCCGATGATATCTACAACGCCTTTTACGATGATTACGAGAAACTCAATATGTTTCTCCATTCACATTCGTATACGGGTAATCCTTTGGCCTGTCGTGCCGCGCTAGCGACGCTGGACATCTTTACTTCTGAACTCGTTCTTGAACGTAACAAAGTGCTGGCGTCTCACATCAAAAAGCGCCTTGCACCGCTCGCCGATCACCCCCATGTGGCGGACGTGCGGCAGCACGGCATGATTGCTGCGGTAGAACTCGTACAAGACAAGGCCTCCCGTACGCCTTATCCCTGGCAGGAACGTCGAGGCCTGGAAATCTACCGGCATGCCCTTACTCGGGGTGCGCTTTTGCGTCCATTGGGTAATGTCTCCTACCTCATGCCGCCCTACGTGATTACCGAGGACGAGATCGACTTCCTTGTCGAGGTGATGACCGAGGGTATCCACCGCGCCACACATCAACCTTAGACCGCCTAGTCATTCTGTGTATTCTCCGGGTGAGTTTCATCGCTCTGTGCTTGACGGGCCATCGGACCTGTGCCTATATACTTTTTAAAAGTACGGATACGTAGTTGGTATTAGGCCCATCGGAAGGGCTCCAGAGGCAAGTCTGACAAATCTAATCGGTTGACTCGGACCCGCCTCGTCTTTCCAATATCAATGCTTCAAATATGGAGAGAAGGTGACGGCATGAGCGATTTAAACGATGATTCACAAGTACTGATTGTAACCTCGGCATCCCCCCAGTCGGCGCTGTTTATCGAGTACGTTTCCGAGAAAACCAAATGCTCGGTAACAGGGCTGGAGCCCGGGTCCCCAAAGGTCGCCCAGACGCTCAGGGATTACAGTCTTGCACTGTTTGACGCCAGCGCCCTGGACGAGCGCGATATTGGGCATGTGCAGCAGGCCGTCGCGGACGGGGCAAAAACGGTCTTCGCCGGATTCAATATTCCGAACGAAGACGAGGCACTCCGACTCCTGGATGTGCTTTACCTGCAGGGCATTTTTTACAAGACGGATCAGCTGGACCTTTTGTGCAAGGGGATCCTGTGCCTGCTGAACGGCGACTTCTGGATGTCCCGTCACCTGATGACACGGCTGGTGCGGCTGTATCGTCAGCAACGGACCAACACCTATCGGCCCGCCTGTGGGTTGACCCAGCGCGAACTGGAAATCCTCGCCATGCTGGGTTCAGGCGAAACGAACATGAATATCGCGAAGCAGCTGTTTATCAGTGAGCACACGGTCAAATCCCACCTGTACAACATTTTCCGCAAGATCGAGGTCAAGAACCGCACGCAGGCGATCAATTGGGCCAAGGATCATCTGGGGGCTCCGCCACCCCAGGTTATGTGGCGTCGTCGTCGCACGGAGGCACGCGCCGTCTAACCTGCGCTGGCCCCCGGCACCCCGGGCCGGAGGGATGGGGTGAGGGCGGCTGTATTTGCCAAACCGTCCTCACCAGGCGAGGCGGGCGCAATGCCTGGAGCGGATGTACCTGCGCCATCGATCAAATCTGGAGCGTAGGACGAACGGCTGACCGAGCCGGCGATCCTCGATCGATTCGCAATCACATGGCTCATACTTCTCGCGTGATAACGACCGACAAAGCTCTCCCGAAAAACCACCCGTTATTCTGATGCCTGCCGTCAATCCGACCGCCATACTGCAGTTGGATTAACGGTCGGAGGCCGCCGTCGTGCCTGCACCCGCCGAGGGGGCCCGCGAGCGCCTGCCAGGCGATGCCGGAATTTACCTCGACCCCGACACCCGCGATCGGCCAGGCATCCTGGTCCGTCATGTTCCTGGCGATCCCTGACGGATTGCCCTTGGCCTGGAGAGGTGTTCACGCGATGTCGACATCGCCCAACGAATCGCGTATCGGCCTGCAAGCCTCCGGGCCCGAGGGTACCGCGTATTCCATTACCTGCACGGTCACCCGAACCCACGACGTCGAGGAAGTGGAATTCGAAGGCGTCGTGCCACTGGAAGTGGAATTTGAGGGGATCGGCGTGGATTGCAGGGTTGTACAACTCAGCGGGCCGGGGTATCTGGATCTGGTCCTGACGAAAAACGGCCATGTCACGCGTTCCCGTTGCCATGGTCTGAACAGCACCATGAACCTGAGGATCCGGTGACAGGGGCACTTGACCAACGCCACCCATAACGACGCATAATACATATTATGTTAAGTCCTGGATCCGTGAGGCACCGCCGCTTGTTCTAGTCGACGTGCCCCCTCGCCGGAAACGGCGCTCGTCAGCCTCGTCCCTGCGGTTCAGGACAACGTCTCGATCACGTGCGTGAGCACATCCTTCACCCGTGCCATCCCTTGATCCAGGTTTCGACCGATCTCGTCCATGGTGATCTCGCCCTCGGCACGACCGGCCGCCCAGTTGGCGATCACGGCGCAGCAGGCGTAATTCAGCTCCAGCTCGCGCGCCAGCGCCGTCTCCGGCATGCCGGTCATTCCCACCAGGTCGCAGCCGTCTCGCGCCATGCGGTCGATCTCGGCGGCCGTCTCCAGCCGCGGGCCCTGGGTAGCCCCATATGTCCCTCGGTCTGCCGCTTCGATGCACAGGTCATCAATCGCGTTCAGCAGGGTCTCCCGCACGCCCTGGTTGTAGGGCCAGGTCATGTCGATATGGGTGACCTCTTCGAGGTCGCCGCCTTCGAAAAAGGTATTAGCGCGTGACCAGGTGTAATCGATGATCTGATCGGGAATCGCGATCATGCCCGGCTTCATGGCTTCGGTAATGCCGCCCACGGCCGCGACCGCAATCACGTTATCGACTCCGGCATGCTTCAAGGCCCAGATGTTGGCCCGGTAGTTCACCTGGTGCGGCGGGATGGTGTGACGGGCCCCGTGCCGAGGGAGGAAGACGATCTCCGTGTCATTCAGCCGACCGAAGACCAATGGTCCCGACGGTTCGCCATACGGGGTATGCATGACCTGTCTGCGGGTAATCTCCAGCGACTTCAGCTGGGTCAGGCCGGTGCCGCCGATCACGGCAAGACGGGGTGTCGACATATCGCGGGTATCCCTAGTGGTTCGCGACGGCAAAAATGCCGGGTGCGTTGCGGAGGTAGTCCTGGTAATCCATCCCGTAGCCAAACACGTACCGATTCGGTACCTCCAGGGCCGCGAAATCGACGGTAATGGCCGGATCGCGTTCGGGATTGGCCTTGTCCACCAGTACAACGGAATAGACCTTCTCGGCGCCCTGCTCTTCGCAGAAAGCCTGGATGCCTTCCAGGGTAATGCCACCATCGAGGATGTCATCCACGATCACGACGGTACGGCCCTTGATCGGTGTCTGGGGGCGCGCGAGCCAGTGCAGCTGCTCCCCGCCCCGCGTGCCGCCGCGATAGCGCGTGGCATGCAGATAATCGACCTGCATTGGAAACGACCAGCGGGTCAGCAGCCCGCCCATCAGGACGACCCCGCCATTCATCACGCCCAGGACCAGGGGGTTGCGGTCCTTGAGCACCTGTGCCGTGCGTTCCGCCAGGCGGTCGATCGCGGTCTCGACTGCATCGCGGCTGTATAGGCAATCGGCATCTCGGAGCGTTGCGCGGGCCTGTTCCGGGCTCATCAAGGGTCCTGCGGTGGTGGTTTGGAGGAAGGATGTTGGCCGAGCGTCTGACAGACGGCAAGGCCTGGGTCCGGTATGAGCGGGCTTTACAGGGTCCATAAACGCAACCGGCCGGCGCAATGGCCGGCCGGATGGCAAAGCGACGGACGGGTAGACCCTTAGTAGGTAAAGGTCACGGTGTCGTCGTCCATGGCTTCGGAAATCACGTAGGCGCCGCCCACGGTTTCTTCGATTTCCGGGATCAGGTCGTTGCCCCACAGATCCAGAGTCGGGGTGCAGACCTTCATCACCACGCCGGCTTCGTGAGCGTCTTTCATGAAGTCGTAGACGCTCTTGCTGGAGCCTTCCTGGACAAACAGGTTTTCGGCAACGCCCTTCTTGGCCAGCTCGCCGGCACGACCGGTCATTACGACTTCAACGTCATATTCCATCGCGGCGGCCACGGTGGCCTGGAAGAACGGGGCACCCAGCTCAGACGGGTTGCTCGGATCGGTGTTAACCATGACGATCAGGAGCTTGTCGGCCATTTTTGATCTCCAACTTCAGTGGTGAGTGTGAATATTAACAGCTGCTCAAGCGCAAACCGGTGGCGCATTATAGGCGTGCCAGCGCCTGTGCGCCAATGTGCCCGCGGGAGTAACTCCTCCGCTCGGGGGGCGGGGTCTTCAGGCAGTCGCTGCCTGCCGGGCCGCAAGCCAGTGATGCAGCTGAGCGCGAAGGGCATGAATCCGCCTGGGATCATGCGCAATGGATTGTGCTCGCAACGCCTCGACCCTTCCTAAAGCGTGGGCGTCGAGCGGCTGTCCCTGCTGCGCCTCGAGGATGGCGTCTGCCTGCTCGGGCTGGTTGCAGATCAGCACCATGTCGCAGCCTGCCGCCCGCGCCGCCGCGGCCCGCTCGGCCGGGCTGCCGATGGCCTCGGCACCGGCCATAGCCAGATCATCGCTGAGAATTGCCCCGCGGAACCGCAGTTCGCGGCGCAGGATGTCCTGTAGCCAGATCCGCGAGAATCCGGCGGGCTGGTCATCCACCTGTGGGTACAGCACATGGGCGGGCATCACGGCATCGAGATCGCCCAGCACCGGGCGAAAGGCCGCGATATCGTCGGCCTCGATCTCGGCCAGCGGGCGGTCATCCACCGGGAGTGCGATATGGGAATCCGCCTGGACGGCCCCGTGTCCGGGGAAATGCTTGCCCACACTGGCCATGCCGCCGGCCGCGAGCCCGCGAATCAGGTCGCCGGCCAGGCGTGCGATGACATCGGGATCATGGTGGAACGCACGATCCCCAATCACCTCGCTGACACCGATGTCCCGGTCCAGTACCGGGGTGAAGCTGAAATCGATGCCCGCCTCGCGCAGCTCCAGCGCCAGCAATTCCCCGGTCGCATTGGCGAGTTCGCAGGCCTTGTTGCGATCGTAATCATCGACATGCCCCAGCTCGCGCATGGGCGGTAGCGCGGTGAAGCCGTCCCGCAGCCGTTGCACGCGTCCGCCCTCCTGATCCACGGCGATCAGGATGCCGGGTCGCTCCGCGCGTATCGCATCGGTGAGCGCCCTCACCTGCTCCGGCGTACCAGCGTTGCGGGCAAAGAGGATGACGCCGCCTGTCGCCGGGTGGCGCAGGCGTTCACGGTCTTCCGGGGTGAGTTCCAGACCGTTCACATCGAGCATGACCGGCCCCAGGGGCAGGGATACGGGAGAAGCCATTGAACCTGTACTCAACTGGCGCTCGTGACCCGAGCAATCTTTTTAGGATAGCGAGGCTTCCGGGCGGAACGCGAGTGCTTTGAGCTTCTCGATGCGGTCACGGATCCGCGCGGCCTCCTCGAACTCCAGGTCGCGAGCCTTCTGGAACATCTCCTGTTCCAGCTTTTCGATCTCCTTGGCGGCCTGCTCCGGGGCGTCGATGTAATCCGGCGCCTCTTCGGCCACCTTTTTCTGGCCACGCCGGCGACCGGAGCCCGGCGTGGCATTACGGGCCTCGAGGATGTCGGCGACATTCTTGCGAATGCCCTGCGGGGTGATGCCGTGCGCCTCGTTATGGGCGATCTGCTTCTCCCGCCGGCGCTCGGTCTCGTCGATCGCCCTTTGCATCGATCCGGTGACCTTGTCGGCGTACAGGATGGCCTTGCCGTTCACGTTGCGTGCCGCCCGCCCGATGGTCTGAATCAGCGAGCGATCGGAGCGCAGGAAGCCCTCCTTGTCGGCGTCAAAGATCGCCACCAGCGAGACCTCGGGCATGTCCAGGCCCTCGCGCAGCAAGTTGATCCCCACCAGCACGTCAAACTCCCCGAGGCGCAGGTCGCGGATGATCTCCATACGCTCGACGGTGTCGATATCCGAATGCAGATAGCGCACCCGCACGCCGTGTTCCGAGAGATAGTCGGTCAGGTCCTCGGCCATGCGCTTGGTCAGCGTCGTGATCAATACACGCTCGTCGCGCTCCACCCGGTCGCGCACCTCGGACAGACAGTCGTCGACCTGGCTGCCCGCCGGGCGCACCTCGAGAATCGGGTCCAGAAGCCCGGTGGGCCGGACGACCTGATCGACGATGGCCCCGGCATGCTCGCGCTCGTACGGCCCCGGTGTGGCCGAGACGTAGATGGTCTGCGGCTGCAGGGCCTCGAACTCCTCGAAGCGCAGGGGGCGGTTGTCCAGCGCCGAGGGCAGACGGAAGCCGTATTCCACCAGCGTCTCCTTGCGCGAGCGGTCGCCCTTGTACATCCCGCCCACCTGGGGCACCGACACATGCGACTCATCAACCACCAGCAGCGCGTCCTTCGGCAGGTAGTCGAAGAAGGTGGGCGGCGGCTCGCCCGGGGCCCGGCCGGAGAGATAGCGCGAGTAGTTTTCGATACCGTTGCAGTAGCCGATCTCCAGGATCATCTCCAGATCGAACAGGGTGCGCTGCTCCAGGCGCTGCGCCTCGACCAGGCGATCCTCCTTGCGCAGGAAATCCAGACGCTCCTTGAGCTCGTCGCGAATCTGATCCACCGCGCCCAGCAACGTCTCGCGCGGGGTCACGTAGTGCGTCTTCGGGTAGATGGTCAGGCGCGGGACGGTACGCAGCTGCTCACCGGTCAGCGGGTCGAAGTACGATAGCCGCTCGATCTCGTCGTCGAACAACTCGATGCGCACGGCCTCGATCTCGGATTCCGCGGGATGGATGTCGATCACCTCCCCGCGTACGCGGTAGGTGGCGCGCCGCAGCTCGGTGTCGTTACGGGTGTACTGCAGTTCCGCCAGACGGCGCAGCAGGTCCCGCTGGTCGATACGGTCCCCGCGCTGGAGGTGCAGGACCATGGACAGGTATTTGCGCGGATCACCGAGGCCGTAGATGGCCGACACCGAAGCCACGATGATGGCATCCCGGCGTTCCAGCAGGGCACGCGTCGCGGACAGGCGCATCTGTTCGATGTGGTCGTTGATCGAGGCATCCTTCTCGATGTAGGTGTCCGAGGACGGGACGTAGGCCTCCGGCTGGTAGTAGTCGTAGTACGAGACGAAGTACTCCACCGCGTTGTTCGGGAAGAACTCCTTGAACTCGCCATACAGCTGCGCGGCCAGGGTCTTGTTCGGTGCCAGGATGATGGTCGGACGCTGCAGATTCTCGACGACGTTGGCGATCGTGAAGGTCTTGCCCGACCCCGTCACACCGAGCAGGACCTGGTGGGCCAGCCCGGCCTCGATGCCATCGGTCAGCGCGCGGATCGCCGCCGGCTGATCGCCGGCGGGCTGATACTGCGATACCACCTTGAATTGTTCGCCTTCATCTGGCTGCACGCCTTATCCTCCGCGCCTGATTTCAGTATTATTTCGCGAGCCCGCGTCCGGTTGCGCATTCGCGCCTGGCCGTTCATCCAAATCAACCCGCATGAGGCCCGCCTTGGATATCGAGCTTTCCGATCGCGTTCAGCGCATCCAGCCCTCCCCTACCCTGGCCGTCAGCGCGCTCGCCGCGCAGTTGCGGGCCGAGGGTCGCGATATTGTCGGGCTGGGGGCCGGCGAGCCGGACTTCGATACCCCGGAGCATATCAAGCAGGCGGCGATCGACGCCCTTGCCCGCGGGGAAACCAAGTACACTCCGGTGGATGGTACCCAGGGCCTGAAAGACGCCATCATCCGCAAGTTTGATCGCGACAACGGGCTTTCGTTCGAGCGTGACCAGATTCTGGTCTCCTCTGGCGGCAAGCAGAGCATCTTCAACCTCTGCCAGGCCCTGCTGAACCCCGGTGACGAGGTGGTGATCCCCGCGCCCTACTGGGTCTCCTACCCCGACATCGCACTTCTGGCCGGTGCGCGGCCCGTAGTAGTCAGCGCCACCCAGGAGGCGGGATTCCGGATCACAGCCGAGCAACTCGCGGCAGCAATCACGCCGAATACCCGCCTGATGTTTATCAACAGCCCGTCCAACCCCACTGGAGCCGCCTACTCGGCCGACGAGCTGAACGCCCTGGCCGAAGTGCTGCGCGAACACCCCCGGGTGGTGATCGCCACCGACGACATGTACGAACACATCCGGTTCGGCTCTGCACCGTTTGTCAACATCGTGAATGTCGCACCGGATCTGCTCGAGCGCACGGTCGTGCTCAATGGCGTGTCCAAGGCCTACGCGATGACCGGCTGGCGTATCGGCTATGCCGGCGGACCAAAGAACCTGATTGCGGCAATGAAAAAGATCCAGTCGCAGAGCACTTCCAACCCCACCTCGATCGCTCAGGCCGGTGCTCAGGCCGCGCTGGATGGCGATCAGGGCTGCGTAATTGCCATGTGTTCCGCGTTCGCCGAACGGGCGCGACACGTGGTCGACGGCCTGAACGCGATCGACGGCATCGACTGCCTGATGCCCGACGGCACCTTCTACTGCTTCCCACGGGTCACCGGCCTGATGCAGGCGGCCGACATTGACACCGATGTCGCCCTCACCAAGCAATTGCTGGACGAAGTCGGAGTCGCCCTGGTGCCCGGCAGCGCATTCGGCGCCCCGGGTCATGTGCGCGTGTCGTTTGCCACCAGCGTCGACATGCTCGACAAGGCACTGGATCGACTCAGGCAATTCGCCGCGACGCACCGCTGAAGCAACAATTGAAGCTTGACGGGGTGGCCGCCCCCCATTACGATCTGCGGCCAATTCCCCGGTAGCTCAGTCGGTAGAGCGGGTGACTGTTAATCACTAGGTCGGCGGTTCGAGCCCGTCCCGGGGAGCCAAATAAAACAAGGGCTTAGGCGAAAACCTAAGCCCTTTTTTCTTGCCCTCTCACCCCGTGTAAGCACTATGTAAGCAGGCGGACGCAACCCGCTTACATCGGATAACAACACGGGCAGAACCGGGCCACGGCCCTGGCCTTGGGGAATGCCTGGTGGCCGCGGGCCGGTCCGATGATTGCGGCGGGTACCGACGTCACCCATGGCGCGACAACGCGACGGCGCCCCGCTGGCTCAGGCTGGCGGGGCGTTTTCGTTGGGGACGGCCGGGGGTCGGCCTGGCGTCAACGTGGCGTCGGCAGGTCGGCAGGCGGGCGCGGTCGGTGGTTAGGATGGTGGCCGCCTGGCTTGGGCTCGGGCGGCCGTGGTGCTGGTGGTGGGCGTCTGGTTCGGGGCGGTGTCCGTCCAGGCGCGGCGGGCGCGCGTTGGTGGCCTGGCCGGGCCGTCATGGGCAGCAACCCCGGATCCGGCACCAGGAACGACAAAGCCCCCGGGGTTCGGGGGCCTTGCCGGCTGCGCGGGTCGGGCCGTGGCGCAGTCTCGAATGCCCGATGCCATGGGCAGCGCGGGAACAGGGGCAGTATACGCGGCCCGGAATGGTTGCGCCCCGCCGGGAAGGTTCCAGACGGGGCGCGGGCGAAGGGGCCGGGCACCGATTCACTGGGTTTCACGTGCTGAATGGCCCGGCCGGCTGGCGGCAGCAACGGGGCACTGGGTGTCAGGTCGCCCCTGGCCGCTGCCAGCACGTTCAGCATAGCCACCGGCACCGCCGCGGACAATGCCAGGCCGAACGGTCACGCGCCGCCCGTGTTGGCCTCCAGCAAGCCGGCCGCGTGGGCGGCTTTCAGGACGCGGTTCACCGCAGCGGTCGCAACGCGGCCTTCCACCTGGCGGCCGTCCGTGGTCTCGCCACGCCACCCGCTCCGCGCCTTCGTGACGGTCCCGACTTCCACCCCGTCCACCAGAACGGTGAACCTGTCCCAGCTACCGGCGCGGCGCGTCTCCACTCCCTCATCCCCGGACCGGGGGCAGCGGCGGCGGGTGCGCCTGGTTGGGGCCTGGCTGGTGCTGGCGGCGCTGGTGGCCTTCTCCGGGCCGTTGGGCGCTTCGGGCCCGGCCTGGTCGGGGGCGGCGGTCTCAGCGGCTCCGGTAGGCGCGGGGGCAGCCTGGCCCCTGGTGGTGGTGCTGGCGTCCAGCAGGGCTTCCAGCGCCTCCCCGATGGTGCAGCCCCGGGCGGCAGCTTCGGCCTTCAGCTTGGCGGCCGTGGCGGCGGTCACGGTCACGTCCAGCCGCTGGCGGCCCTCCCGTGCCTGGCGGGATCGGTGGGCGGCGACGCGGGCGGCGGTGTGCTGGTGTCGTCTTGGTTGCGGCATTGCGTGGCCCTCTCAATCGTTACCGGAAACGATACAGATCAAGTATGGCAAGGGGTCATGGATTCAGCAAGGCACGCGGTGGGGTGTCAGGGGTGGCCAGAACGGAAGAACCCCGCCAGGACGGGGCCGTGGCGGGGTTCGGGTGTAGATGGCCGGGCATTGTGGCCTTGGGTTTCTAAGGTCCAAGCGGCCCGGCCGGTGCCGGCGTCGGGTGGCGGTGGGGGCTACTCGGCCGCCAGCGGGGAAACGATAGCGTGCTGCCTGGCTGGCGGGCAACGGAAAAGGCCGGCCCCGTTACGGGAACCGGCCCTGGTGACGGTGGCCCGCCGCCGGCGTGAGGGTTTGCCGACACCACCGCCGTGGCTATGGTCGCGTGTTGCCGTGCTGGCGTCCACGGTGGTCCAGCGGACGAAAAAAAGCCCCCGCCGGCAACCAGTCAGCGGGGGCAAGGTGGGGGGTATCGAAGCAACCGAAGCCACCCCCGTTGGGTGGCAAGTGCGGGGAGGAAACAGCCAGGCCGGGCACTACTCCAACCTTGACCGGGGCGGGCCCGCACTCGCCTTGTTATCCCGCCACGCCGCCGCCTTGGCGTTCTGTGTCGGCCGCCTTCCTGGCCGCCGTCTCTATCTCATTCACCACGCGCAACAGCACGGCGCGGGCCTCCACTTGGTCCACCAGGACCAGGCGGGCCAGTTCCAGCAGTTGGTGGTCTGGTGTCTCCAGAATGCGGGTTCGGACAGCCTCCAGCGCCTGGCAGGCCTCCGGCGGGAGTTCGGGCCCGGGGTGGTATCCCCGCTGCCAAGCGGCTTCCAGGTCCTCCCGTTGGGCTTTCCAAGGGTCCGGCCGACTGGTGGCTTCATTCGTTGCCATCGCTGCCTCCACTTTCTCCAGGGCTCAGCACAGAACCGTCAACCGTGGACAGCACGGGCGCCCGCGCCAGGTCCTCAAGGTGTCGGTGGACGTGACGGTCCAGCACCTGGTGGACGCGGGCGCCGTCTGCCTGTAGTTCTGCCGCGATTTCGGCGTAAACACGGGCTGGCCACTGGGCCCACGGCTTGGCCAGGGCCTGGCCGATTTCGTGAATCAGGCGCTTGGCCTTGGCGCGGTCCACCACCGCCCGGCGCTGGCGCTGGTACTCCAGTTCGGCCGCTTGGCGCCGGACTCGCATCAGGGCCGCCCGCTCGGCTCGATAGCTTGCCGCGTCCTCCGCTTCAGCTTCGGATCCAGCCGCCGCCGGCCGGTCAGTGAGCCAGGAGACCACCGCCGCAAGGTCGAAGGTGTAGGGCTTTCCCGGGCGGCCCTGTTCCTGGACTGGGCAGCCGCGCTTTACCCAGGCGCCCACCGTATTGGTGGACACGTCCAACGCCTTTGCCATCTCGGCTTTCGTCAATCGCAGGCCCATGGCCGAAACCCTCCCAGAAACTCCAACAACCACAACCGTTTACGCGGCTCTGACTTTTTACGAAAAACGCGCCTCAACGCCCCGCAGTCTTTATCCACAGGCCCAGGGTCCCCCGCCCCCGTCCGGGCCGCGCTCCGTCGCCAGCCGGAACGCATCGTCCGCTGCCTTCTCCCGGAACGCGGCCCGGTCTGCCGCCCGGCGCTGGTACGTTCTGGCCGCCAGGTCCGCCAGGGCCTGGCCCTGGTCGGCTCCCGTGGCACTGGGTGCGCATGGGTCGGGCCGCCGGTCCTGCTGCTGGTCAGTGCCGTGCCGGCGGCGGTTGGTATATGCGCTTGTGGCAATGGCGTTGAAGTCGGTCATCGTCGTTGCTCCTGTATGGGGCCGTGGTGGCCGTTTTCTGAACCTTTCCAGCCGAACCCGTGGGGCAGCCTATGCCGGGGCCAGATCGTCCGTTCTGGCTTGAGGAATCGGCCTTCTTGGGTGGTTCGCGGACACTGGGCGGACTGGGTACAGGGGGCACGTGCGACTGGTGCAAGCCTCCACCTGTTCGCGCCACGTACCGGCCCCGCCCATTGGGTCGTAGATGCATTCCTTGCACTTGGCATTGATTGCGCCGCGTAAGCTCGTGCCTTTCATCATCAGACCCTCCCTTCAACCTTCGGCCACGTCCGGCCACTCGGGCCGCAGGATGGCGTCCGGGCTCACGTCCGGTCGGCGCTCGATGGTCACGCCAGCGGCGGCCGCTTCGCGGATGGCGTCCTCCTCGGCGGTCTCAAGGGCCAGCACCTGGCGGTCCAGATCGGCAAGCCGTGCCGGCCGTTCAGACATCGGCAGGGCGTCCGCGTCCGGGTTCAGCCCGGACATGACGGCATCGCGCACCCGCTCGGGGAACATGGCGCAAAGCAAAGGCCCAACGTCGGCGGCCTTGGCCTCACCTCGGGCATACACGTGGAACGGGTCCACCTCGGTTTCCACGCGGCCGCCTGGCCGGGCCAGGGCCTGCCCTACCAGGCCGAAGCGCCGCTGGGCTTGTTCGGCCTTGCGGTTGATCCATGCATCCACCCGCGCCTGGATTTCCTCCGCAGGCAGCGGGGCGGTCGCCAACTGGTCCCGCTCGCGTCGGGTGTCCTGAATCTTCTGGCGGATTTCGTCCACCGTCTTTTGGTAGTTCTTGGCCATGGTGGCCTCCTGGTTAGTTGGTCGTGGGGCGGTCGCTGGCGCCAGGTGGCACCCACCCGAGTTCATCAGCAGCGTAACGCTTCAGGCGCTCGGCCAGCGCGCGCGCAGACTTCAGCCGCTTTCCGCTGGCCTCCCATTGCTGGTCCAGGTGGTCCAGGCGGCGCTGGGCGGCCTCTAGGCGCTGGTGCAGGCGCTCAAGCTGGGCCTGGTCATCGTCCGCAGCTTCTCCGTCCAGCGCACCGGCACGGCCTTCCAGCCAACCAATTTGGCGTTCGAGGTCGCGCACGGCGTCCAGGGCCTGGCCCCGTTGTTTGTCGATAGCCGCATGGGCGCCCGCCATTGCTTCGGCCTGGTCCATGAGTTCGAGCAGACGGGCCTCGTCGAACTCAACGCGGGCCGGCTCGGTTCGTGGCTCGCGGTGGATTGCCTTGCGCATTGCATCGGGGGGGACTCGCCACCCGTCTGGAATCTTGAGTTTCATTGCTGCCTCCGTCGGCTTGTTCGTTGTGGTGACAGGCTCAGTGAAGCGTGCGCGCCACTGAAGCGAAAAGGGGGGTTTGACTTCAGTGCCCTTCCGCCAGCCGCAGCAGCCAAGGCACGGAACGCGGGATCCGCTGGCCGGTGCGGAATGCGCGCCAGAGTTCGCGTTCCACCAGCGTGGCCCGGGCGGGCGGTTCGTCCAGCGTTCGCCAGCTCTGCCACCGGCGGCCCTCGAACACTCGAACGGCTTGGCCCAGGGCGGTGGCCTTGGCCCAGGTGGACGCGCCAGGACAGGCCGCCAGGGCGGTGCGCAGGTGGGCGTCTCGCCGTTCGCGGGCCAGGGTCCGGGCAGGGTGTTCCTGGCCGGCATCCAGTACCAGCCCGAAGGCCTCCGCCGGGGCGGCCCCGGCCTCCAGCAAGTCCACCGCGTCCGCCACCAGGTCCAGCGCCTCCACCGGCAGCGGTTCGCCCGCCCGGTAGGCGTCCCGCAACGCCAGCAGCAGGCGCAGCCGCTCGACCGGGGTGGCCGGTGCGGCTGACGCGGTGCTGGTGGATTGCGGGGCCCGGGCGTCCATCGCGTCAGCCTTTGCCGTCCCGGGTGGTGCGGGCTTTGCTGGTCAGGAACAGCAGGTCATCGGCCAGCGCCTCCAGGTTTGCCCGGCCATCGTAGGTGCCAACCACTTCCGCGCGGCCGGGCAGCGCGTGCAGGCGTCCCTGTCCGTCCTGAATGACCACCACGCACCCAGCGGTGCGGGCGGCGGCTCGGATCGCCCGGGCCCTGCGGCGGGCTTCGCTTGGCGTCATCGCGGCATTCCTCCCGTCACTCACCACGCGCCCGGCGGCGCTCCCTGAGCCAGGCGGCCCTGGTCTGATGGTCCAGGTCTCCGAACCGGGTCACCTCGCCACGGAAGGCCAGCGGCACGGTTCCGGTTTCGCCGTTCCGCTGCTTGCCGATGATGATCTCGGCAATGCCCCGGTCGGGGGTTCGCTCCCGGTACACCTCGTCGCGGTAAAGCAGCAGAACCAGGTCCGCGTCCTGCTCAAGGCTGCCGGAGTCCCGCAGGTCGGACATGATCGGGCGCTTGTCCGGCCGTTGCTCCAGTCCTCGGTTCAACTGCGACAGGGCCAGCACCGGCACGCCAAGCTCCAGGGCCAACGATTTCAGGTCGCGACTGATGACCTCGATTTCGTGGTTCCTGGATTCCCTGGCCGGTGGGGTCACCAGTCCGATGTAATCCACGACCACGGCCGTAAGCCCATGCTTTCGCTTCAGCCGGCGGGCCCGGGCGCGTATGTCGCTGGTCGTCACCCGGCTGGAGTCATCGACGTGGAGCGGGAGCGATTGCAACCGCTGAACCGTGCGCCGGATTGAGTCCGCCGCCGGATCGCCGTAGGGGTGCAGGTGGGGCGCTCGGAATGCCGGTAGCGCGATGCCTGTGTGCGACGCCACCAGGCGCGCCCATAGCTGCGACTTGGGCATTTCGAGGCTGAACACCACGACCGGCCCGTGGGTGGCCGCGATATGCTCCGCCATGCCCAGGCTGAGAGCGGTTTTGCCCATCGACGGCCGGCCCGCGATAACCACGTAGTCGCCCGGATGAAGCCCCGTTGTCTTTCGGTCCAGGTCGGTGAAGCCGGTAGTGATCCCGGCCGACTCGCCCGTCCGCCGCCGGCGCTCCAGGTCCGTCAGCCAGCCGTGGATGTCCTGGCCGATCTCGACCGGACCGTCTCCACCGGATTCGCCCACGGCCATGACCAGGCGCTGGGCTTCGTCCATGACGGTGGCGGTGTCATCACCGCTGGCGGCGGCGCGCTGGATTTCACCCGCCGCCTGGATCAGGGAGCGCCGCCGGGCCTTGTCACGGACAATGGCTGCGTAGGCGCGAACGTTGGCCGCGCTGGGGGTGTCGGTCGCCAAGGTGCCGAGGTAGGCCATGCCGCCGGCTTCCTCCATCTGGTCGTGCGACTCCAGCCATTCCGCCAGGGTGATGATGTCCAACGGGGTGCCCACGTCATCCAGCGCCCGCATGGCGCGCCAAATCAGCCGGTGGTCCCGGCGGTAGAAGTCCGGCTCGTCCACCAGGTCGCGCACGTCATCCCAGGCGCCGTTGTCGATCAGCAGGCCGCCGATAACGGCCTGCTCGGCTTCCAGTGACCACGGTGCAGTCATGGCAGTCATGCGCTCACCCCCTGGCGGGTGCCGTCCAAGGCAGCACGAACGCGAACCTTGAGGTCGTGCATGGTCTCGCCACGGCGCGGGTAGATGCCCAGGCGCTCACCAGTGGCGACCCACTCGTCATCGGAACGCGGGTGACCACCATTGCCGGGACGGGGCTGCGCGGGGGTGGCCCAGTCTTCGAGGAAGGCCAGATCCGGGCCCAAGAATGTGGCCGCCTGCTTCACGGTCTCGGTTCCGACCTTGCCTGTGGCCCGGCAAAACTCAGCGTATCGGTTCACGCCGGCAAGCATTTCGTCGGCGGTGTGCCCTTCCTTCGCCCTGGCCGACCATGCCCGGAATGCCCGGCGCTTCGGGTTGTCGCCGGCCCTCTTGGGATATGCAGCCCATGCGGTTTCAAACTCCGGCGGGTACTCGGTCGCTTTGCGCTTCGACTGCCGGGCCGTGTTCGACGCAGGCGAACCGGCCGTAGGGTTATTACTTTTCTCTACCCTCTTCTCTGGAAACGCTTTTGTAACGCTGTCAGCGTTACAGGTTGCGTTACGGTATCGGGCCACCCGTTTGTTCGTAAGTGCCCGTTTTTTCGCGGTTTGTCCGTTGTGACGGGTGAAGTTCACGAACGTGAGCCCGCCATCGGCGTTGGTCAACCACCCGACTTTCTGCATGGCGTCGGCAAAACCTGACACGCCTGCGATACGATCAAGTAACAACTTTGTAACGCCGCGAGCGTTACCGTCCGTTGTCTGCTGGTCCGCCCAGATCCATATGCGGATCAGCTTGCCGGTCACCGCATCCGGGTCGATGTTCAGGGCCTCTGCAATCTGGAACACTTCAGGCTTGTCCGGCGTGACGGTCTCAACCTTGATCCAATCGCCTGCCATCACCCACCCCCCGGCCCGGATCGGGCCGCTTGCAGCGCCGCCTTGACCTCGTGGTGCTTCCGGTGGGCGTCGTCAAGCTCGCATCTCCGGCAACGGCCGGACGCGGTATAACGAACGTCCTGGTGGCCGCGTGCGCAAGGGCGGCCGGCATCGAAGAAACGGTCGCCCCGCCGGGCAGCCGCCAGCCGTAGTTCTCGAATAGTCTTCATCGGTCGCCCCCTTCCAATGCCGCCACGATGGCCACGCGCCACCGCCGCACAGCGCGAACCTTGTCCGGGCCTTGGTGGTATCGAATGCACCAGGCGCGGAGCATCGCCGCTCGCCACAACGGGCTGGAGTTGATCCGCCGCGACGCTGTAACCTCGTCCCGTGTCTCCCCTTGCTGCCCCCGGGCGCCGCCCCTCTGCGGCGCCACGGGGGCGCTCATTCCCGCCCCTCCCAGGTGGACGTGCGCACGTTCCCGTTCAGCCACGCGGCGACATCATCCGCGCGGTATCGAACCGTGCGCCCGATCTTGACGTATGGGGGGCCGTTGCCTTCGAGGCGGGATCGGTCCAGCCAGGCTTTCGACTTCCCCAGCAGTTGCTGTACTTCGGCGGGGGTCATCAGACGCGGGAACGTCACCCGGTCGGAATCGGTGGGATGGTGTTGCGCGGTATCGTTCATGGTGCTGTCCTCGTGTTGGCTGTTGACCGTACGAGTCCAGCTTAGGCGGGGACAGGTTCGTAAGCTACTGCTTTAATTCACTTTTTCGGAAGTACGCTTAGCGTGGTTCCGCTTTTTTACTTCCTTCAGGGCTTCCCGGACCGCTCGCGCCGTAACGCCGTACCTGGCGGCCAGTTTCGCGGCTACGTTTCGGGGGTGGGTTTGAGCTTGGATCAGCTCCGCCCGCTCCCTTTCCAGGGTCTCGGTATCGGGCAGCTTGCGCCGTGCCCGCGCCGCAGCCCGGCCACCATTCGCCCGGGCGGTGCGCAGGACTTCCAGCCCGTCCTGGTTGTGCCGGCGGGCATCCGTGCCAGCCTTCAATGCGGCAGCGTTCGACGCAAGCCAGGCCAGCGCCTGCTCCCGGTCCACCCCGTGGCCGCCGGCCTCCAGCGCGACCACCAGGCGCAGCAGCCGGGCCGCCAGGTCTTCCAGCCCGTCCGCCGGCCTCCAGGGCCATGCCGCCACCGGGTTGCCATCGGTATCGGCAACCACGCTGGGGCGGGCACGGACCACGGCGGGCGCGTCCCCGTGGCCGGCCTGCACCCGGTATGCGCTTGCCACCTTGTCGGCGGTGATCCCCAGGGGGTCCAGGGCGGCGGCCAGCAGTTCCGCACAGTCTGCCGCCTCGGTGGTGGATCCAGCGTTCGCGTAGGCCATCGCCGCTCGGGCCGCCCGGCCCAAGTACCGCAGCCGCTCGGGGTCCGTGCCGGCGCTCATGCCCGGGCCTCCGCGGCTCCTAGGGGCACCACGTCCGCACCATCCCGCAGACCGCCGGCGGCCAGCATGAAGTCCGTGATGCGCTGCATCGGCCCTCGCAGGCGCTCCGGCGTCATCTGGATATAACCGGCGGTCACGTCCCCCGTGGTCTTGTGGTTCAGCAGGGCCTTGACCGCGTAGGCCGGAACGTCGAGGGATTCGGCCACGGTGGCGAAGGTGCGGCGCAGGTCGTGGGGCATGGCGCGCACGCCGGAGACTTCGGCCACCCGGTCCACGGCGTACCGAAGGTTCTGGAACCGGGTGCCGGCCGCGTCGCTGAACACGTACTCGCCCCCGCTCTCCTGCTGGCGGGCCTTCAGCAGTTCCACCAGGTAGTCCGACAGCGGCAGAGTGTGCGGCTGGTAGTTTTTGGGGTCCGGGATCGTCAACGTCCGGCCGGCAAAGCTCACGTCCTCCCACCGCAAGCCCAGGGCCTCATTCCGCCGCAGGCCGGTCAGTACCAGCACCATGAACACGTCGCGGGCAATGGCGCCGTTCCGTAGCTTCGGCTTGGTCTTGCCCTCCCCCGGTTCCCGCTCCGGCGGGTGGGCCAACCCCTGAACAGCTTGCATCCAGGGCCGCAGCTCGTGCCGCTCTATGTACGTCCGGCGCCGGTCCACCCGGTACCAAGCCTTGGTGGCGGACAGGCGCTTCACGGGATTGTCGGGCAGCAGGGGGCGGCCGTCCGGGTAGGCATGGGCTTCGCTGGCGTGATTCAGCACGGCCCGCAGGTAGCGGAAGGCCAGGTTCGCGAAGGCCGGGGAGTCCTCCCCCAGCTTGCGGTGGCGCCTCGCCACCATGTCCCGGGTGATCTCGGTGACGGGCCGGGCCATCCAGTCCGACAGCGCCTTCATGGCCCGGTCGAAACTGTCCCGGGTGGTGTCCGCCAGGTGCCGGGCGTCCCGGTATTCCCGCACGGCTTCGCGCAGAGTCAGGGCCTTAACCTTGCGCGCGTGCTTCTCCGCTCGCGGGTCCTTGCCGCTCGCCACCTCCCCGGCTATCCGCTTCGCCTCCGCCCTGGCCTTCTCCACGGTCAGGGCCCCGGGTTTGCCGATGGTCAGCCGCTGGCTTCGTCCGTTAACCCGCCCCTGCCAGACGAACGCCTTGGCACCGGCGGCGGTCACGCGCAGGCCGAACCCGGCCACCGCACTGTCCCAGATGAACGTGGTCCCTTTCTCCGGTGGGGTGGCGGCATCGCAGACCCGCTTGGTCAGTTTCTTGGTTTCGGCCATCGGTTTCTCCCGTGTAAGCGCTGTGTAAGCACTATGTAAGCAGTTGAGCGCGATTCAGCGCGAACGACTTATGACTTACAATGCACGGGAAAGCGCCCTATATCAAGCCTTTGCAAACTACTGCAACGTTGTGTAAGCACCCCGCAAAGTGGATTGGATATGACTGTTAATCACTAGGTCGGCGGTTCGAGCCCGTCCCGGGGAGCCAGATAGAAGAAAAAGGGCCAGGTCTGCGATGCAGCCTGGCCCTTTTTCATGCAGCCCACGTCTCGTTCAGTCCGGCTCGTGTTCGATGGGGTCCAGCGACTGCAGGTAGGCCGCGATTGCCCGGCGGTCGTCACTGGTCAGGTAGGACGTGCCATGCTCGATCACGTCGGCCATGCTGCTACCGGCAAAGTCGCCGTCACGGGTGATGCCCATCTCCAGGTAGCGGGCGATATGGCGCGCGCCCCATCGGCCGATGCCCGTTTCCCGGTCCGGCGTTATATTGGGTGCCACGTCGCCATCCGGCATGCGGGCCCCTGCTCCGAGGCGCTCGAGGTCCAGCCCGCCGGTCCGGGTGCGCGGGGTATGGCATTCCATACAGTGTCCCAGGGCCTGAGTCAGATAGGCGCCGCGGTTCCACTCCTCGGACTCGTCGGGATTCGCCTGGAATTCGCCCGGCTCGAAATGCAGCCATTTCCATACGCTCAGCGATGGCCGAAAGCGCACGAACCAGTCCAGATCATGCGGGGTGTTCTCCCTGGCGACCGGTTCGACCTCGGACTGCAGATAGGCCCATAACGCCTCCACGTCCTGGTCCGTCATCTTCGTGTATGCGGTGTACGGAAACGCCGGGTAGTAATGGGTGCCGTTCGGGCTTCGCCCTTCCCTCAGGGCCTGTTTGAAGTCGCCCTCCGACCAGCCGCCAATGCCGTGCTCTTCGTCCGGGGTAATATTCGGGCCGTAGAACACGCCGAAGGGGCTTTCGATCGGCCGCCCACCGGCCAGGAAGTCGCCATCCTCCGCGGTGTGGCAGGTCACGCAACCACCGGCACGCAAGACATACTCGCCGTAGGCAATGCGCTCGTCCTCGCCCGCCTGGGGATCCTCTTCACCGATCTCCACCTCCGCCTGTGCGACGGAACCCCATGCAAGGGCCGCAACGGCCAGGGCCGGCAGCCAGACGGCCGGCCCTGTGCGCCTTGTCGTCACCACCACCGATCAGTCGCGGCGGAAGTCGTCGTGGCAGGCCTGGCAGGATTGCCCCAGGTTACGGAAGCGAATCGGGAGTTCGTCGTCGTCACCGGCTTCAACCGCGGCATGCAATGCCTCGGCCGCATCCTTGGTGTCCTGAGAGAGCTCCTTGAACCGGTCCCAGTCGTCCCAGATCTCCTCTTTGGCATCGGTATCGGGGAAATCACTGCCTTCAGGGAACAGTGCCGGGATGTCCGCGGTGAGATCCACCAGATGCCTGGTGTGCATCTCGAGGTTGTCGCCGAATTCGGCGCCGTCGACAACGACTGCGGCGATGGAGCCGACGTTCCCGCCGATGGACCGCATCACGCCCTGACGGTAATCAATAGTGGCCTCGTGCTCGTCAAAGGCATGTACGGAATGCACAGCACCCAAGCCCAACGCCAGGGTCCCGGCAACGGAAGCCGCAGTCAGAAAACGAAGGGGTTTTTTCATAGGTTGTCCTCCCTGTTCAAGGAACATCGAAAGTGCCGCGCAACCGCTGCGGCCTGCCATGTGCAGCCTTCAATATAGATGTCCAGCCGGCGTTCGCGCCATCCGCGTCTTCACGTCCCGCTCACGCCAGCCTTTCGACATTGACCCCATAAACTAGCGGGTGTTCCCCGAGACATCCTTGGCGCCTGTCGCGATACAATCCGGCTTCCATCCATCCGCCCGGACACCGATGCCTGCCACCGATGAAATGGCCCTGCGCCAGGGGATTATCGACACCGCGCTCGAGACCAACCGCCGTGGTCTGAACCAGGGGACCTCGGGCAACGTCAGCGCGCGCCTGGGCGATGGCATGCTGATTACCCCGTCCGGCGTGCCCTACGAAGCCCTGCGCCCGGAGGACCTGGTCGCGGTTGACGCACAGGGACGCTGGCCAGATCATCAGAAGCCTTCCAGCGAGTGGCATTTTCATCGGGCGATCCTCCACGCACGCCCGGAGTTGAACGCCGTGGTGCATGTCCACTCGACCTACGCCAGCGTGGTCGCGATTCAGGGGCGTGATATCCCCGCCCTGCACTACATGGTGGCGGCGGCCGGGGGCAATTCGATCCGTTGTGCCCCTTATGCCACGTTCGGCACGGAGCAGCTTTCACGCTATGCGGTGGAGGCCCTGCAGGACCGACTGGCGTGCCTGCTGGCCAACCACGGCATGATTGCGACGGGGCCGGATCTCGCGCGGGCCCTGTGGCTGACCGAGGAAGTCGAGCTGCTCGCGCAGCAGTACGTGCTGAGCCTGCAAATTGGCGGCCCGCAGCTCCTCGGCGACGACGAAATGGCGCGCGTGCTGGAGAAGTTCCGGGACTACGGACCGTCCCGGGCCGCGCAAGACGGCTGATCTACAACCCGCCCAGCGGACTCGCGGACTCCGGGGCGCCCATCGGCGAAAATTCGCCCAGGTGGCGCGTTTGCTGGTAGTGCCCCAGGGCCCAGGACACCGACGGAAACGCGAGCTCCCCGGGCAGATCATTGAAGTCGAACAGCGCGACCTCCTTGGACTCGGGTCCGGGGGCAACGTCGTCCCCCAGCAGCTCGGCGCGGTAGATCATCTGCACCTGTCCGATGTGCGGCAGACTGTAGACCGCGAGCAGGCGATCAATACGCAGCCGGGCGCGCGCCTCCTCCCAGGCCTCTCGCTCGGCGCCCTGCTCGGTCGACTCGCCGAGCTCCATGTATCCTGCGGGCAGCGTCCAGTGACCCTTGCGCGGCTCGATCGCCCGGCGGCACAACAGGACCCGCTCTCCCCATGTGGCGACGACGCCCACCACAATCCGCGGGTTCTCGTAGTCCACGAAGCCACAGTGACTGCAGATCTTGCGTTCGCGGTCATCATTTTCGGGCACGGCCCGGTGAAATTCGGGGCGGGGGATGCTGACGTCACGGGACATGGTATACGTTCGCTTTGCGGGTTCAGGACCACGCGCCGGAACGCGAGACCCGGGCGATGGTCTTTTCTGAGAGACACTGTCAATGCAGCGCAATTAATGCACCAAACGCCGCCAGGGGGCAGCGATGACACAGGGAACACGCTTCACCGTGGGTGAACTGGTCCACCATACCAAGTTCGGCTACCGCGGTGTGATCGTCGAGGTCGACCCGGTCTACTCCGGCTCGGACGAATGGTACGAAACCGTGGCCAGGAGCCGCCCCCCCAAGGACCGGCCGTGGTACCACGTGCTGGTGGACGGGTACTCGCACAGCACGTATGTGGCCGAACGCCACCTGGAACCCGACACCTCCGGCCAGCAGATCGACCATCCGGCACTGGGCCAGTTCTTCGATCACTTCCTCAATGGGCGCTACTGCCGGGGAAGCAATTCTCGCACCCACTAGTCCGCCCTCTCCCGGGCCGGACAACGGACAGGACGACTCGATGACCCAGGACAATCGACGCAGCCGCGTCGTCACCGAAGGGCCACGCCGCACCCCCAACCGCGCCATGCTCAGGGCCGTGGGCTTCGGTGACGACGACTTCCAGCGCCCCATCGTTGGCATTGCCAACGCCCACAGCACCATCACTCCCTGCAACATGGGGATCGGGGCACTGGCCGAACGTGCGGAATCGGCCGTACGAGCCTCGGGCGGCATGCCGCAGACCTTCGGCACCATCACCATCTCTGACGGCATTTCGATGGGCACCCCGGGCATGAAGTACTCCCTGGTGTCGCGCGAGGTGATCGCCGACGCGATCGAGACGGTCGTCAACGGCCAGAGTCTGGACGGGCTGCTGGCCACCGGCGGCTGCGACAAGAACATGCCCGGCGCCATGATGGCGATCGCCCGGCTTAACGTGCCCGCGATCTTCGTCTACGGAGGCACGATCAAGCCGGGACGCTACAAGGACCAGGACCTGACGATCGTCAGTGCGTTCGAGGCCGTCGGACAGCATGGGGCGGGAAAGCTGTCGGATGAAGACCTGGCCGGCGTGGAGCGCAATGCCTGCCCGGGAGCCGGCTCCTGTGGCGGCATGTTCACAGCCAATACCATGTCCAGCGCCTTCGAGGCGATGGGCATGAGTCTGCCGGGCTCGTCGACCCAGGCGGCCGAGGACCCGGAAAAGGCCGACTCCGCCGCCCGTTCCGCCGAGGTCCTCCTGGAGGCGATCCATGCCGACCGCAAGCCGCGCGACATCCTCACGCGCGAGGCCTTCGAGAACGCCCTGGCCGTGGTTATGGCCGTCGGGGGATCGACCAATGCCGTGCTCCACCTGCTCGCCATTGCCCACTGTGCCAACGTGCCGTTAGCTCTGGATGACGTAGAACGGATCCGCCGGAAAACCCCGGTACTGTGCGATCTGAAGCCCTCCGGTCGACACGTGACCACGGAATTCCATGCGGTGGGGGGCACACCGCAGGTCATGAAGATCCTGCTGAACGCCGGTCTTCTGCACAGGCACTGCCTGACCATTACCGGCCAGACCCTAAGCGAGGTCCTCGCAGACATCCCTGATGCACCACCATCGAACCAGACCATCATCCGCCCGCTGGATGCCCCCCTGTACCCGCAGGGGCACCTGGCGATCCTGAAGGGCAATCTGGCGCCGGAAGGCAGCGTGGCCAAGATCACCGGGCTCAAGTCCACTTCGATTCGCGGGCCCGCGCGCGTATTCGAATCCGAGGAGGAATGCCTGGACGCCATCCTGGCGGGCGGGATTCAGGCTGGCGACGTCATCGTGGTTCGTCATGAGGGCCCCCGCGGCGGGCCCGGTATGCGCGAGATGCTCGCCCCCACGGCAGCGATCATCGGCGCGGGTCTCGGCGACTCCGTTGCGTTGATTACCGACGGACGCTTCTCCGGAGGCACCTACGGTCTCGTCGTCGGACATGTCGCTCCCGAGGCGGCGCAAGGTGGGCCCATTGCCCTGGTGCGCGAGGGCGACATCATCGAGGTCGATGCCGACCGTAATCGTCTCGCGCTCGAGGTACCAGAGGACGAACTGGCGCGTCGCCGCAGTGCCTGGCAGGCACCCCCGCCGCGCTTTGATCGAGGTGTGCTCGGGAAGTACAGCCGTCAGGTCGGATCCGCCAGTCGCGGCGCGGTCACCGACGACTTTCGCTGATCCCGGCCCCGATGACGCACCCGGACCCGCGCCACCCCGATTTCAGCATGATGCCACCGGTGATCGGCTTTTTGCTGATCACCAACGTGGCGCTCTTTCTTGCCCTGCCCTGGCTGGGCGACTGGCTGATGACCCATTTCGCCCTGTGGCCCATCGGAACGCCATCGATGATCCTGCAGGACGGGCAATGGCTACGTGTGCCGGACTTCCAGCTCTGGCAGCTGTTGACCTACGGGTTCCTGCACGGAGGCCTCGTTCACCTCTCGGTGAACATGTTTGCCGTCTGGATGCTGGGAGTGCAGATCGAGAACGCCTGGGGCTCCAGGACCTTCGCCCTGTACTTCCTCATCTGCGTGATCGGCGCAGGGCTGGTACAGCTTATGGTCACCGCCTATGGCGACAATGGGATGGTCTATCCCACTGTTGGGGCATCCGGCGGCGTGTTCGGGGTCTTGCTGGCGTTCGGGATGATGTTCCCCAACCAGCGGCTTTATCTGTTCTTCCTGCCGATCCCCATCAAGGCAAAGTACTTCGTCATCGCCTACGGCGCCCTGGAACTCTACCTGGGGATCTCGGGCACCCTCGCCGGTATTGCGCATTTCGCGCATCTGGGCGGGATGGCGTTCGGCTTCCTCGCCATCCAGTACTGGCGCGGAAGGCTTCCGATACGTCCGCGTCAGCGGAGGTTCTGGTGGTGAGGCTTCAGGAGGTGCTGGCGCGGGATTTCAGATAGGCGCCAAAGTCGTCCTTCAGCTCCGGGTGCATCAGCGCGAACTCCACAGTCGCCTCCAGA
This sequence comes from Thioalkalivibrio sp. K90mix, assembly GCF_000025545.1. Classification (NCBI taxonomy): domain Bacteria; kingdom Pseudomonadati; phylum Pseudomonadota; class Gammaproteobacteria; order Chromatiales; family Ectothiorhodospiraceae; genus Thioalkalivibrio; species Thioalkalivibrio sp. K90mix. Next base: position 1,297,990 of record NC_013889.1, on the reverse strand, counting down.
TAACCCAGCTTGCTTCCACAGTCGAAGCGGCGACCTTCGAAATTAAGGGCAGTTACACGCTCTTCCTGAAGTAACTTGGCAATTGCGTCGGTCAGCTGGATTTCGCCCCCAGCACCGGGCTCCTGCTCGGCCAACAGCTCGAAGATGCGCGGGGTCAGGATATAGCGGCCCACGACCGCGACATTGGAGGGTGCGTCCGCCGGCTGCGGCTTCTCCACAATCCCGCGTACGTCCCAGGTGCGCGGGCCCGTTTGCACCGGATCAATGATGCCGTACTGATGGGTGCGGTCCGCCGGCACCTCTTCCACGCCCAGCACGCTGCATCCATGCTGGTTAAAGGCCTCGACCATCTGCTTCGTGGCACCGCCCTGCTCTTCTTCGATCAGGTCATCGGCCAGGATCACCGCAAAGGGCTCGTTGCGTACCACCGGCCGCGCGCAGGCTACCGCATGTCCCAGACCCAGTGCCTCGGCCTGACGCACGTACACACAGGTCACGTTGGACGGCACGATATTGCGCACCTTCTCCAGCATCTCCGTCTTGCCGCGCTCTTCCAGCTCCGTTTCAAGCTCGTAGGCCTTGTCGAAGTGATCGGGGATGGAACGCTTGTTGCGACCGGTCACGAACACCAGGGTCTCGATACCCGCACGCACGGCCTCCTCGGCCGCGTACTGAATAAGCGGCTTGTCGACAATGGGGAGCATCTCTTTGGGGTTGGCCTTGGTGGCCGGAAGAAAGCGGGTGCCCATGCCCGCGACAGGAAAAACAGCGGTACGGATCGGTGGCGTATTCGGGTTCATCCTGACTCCAGGTGGGAAAAGACGACGGGGATCGGCCCCGTCGTCCTCGATCGGGCTACTCGACCTCGATACGGTCGAGATTCATCTCCACCGTGCGCTCGCCGACGCCGGATACGTCCGTCAGCGCCTGCACCGAGGCAAACGGACCGTGGGCCTCGCGATGCTCGACGATCGCCTCGGCCTTGACCTGGCCGATGTTGTCCAGCGTCGCGAGTTCATCCGCCGATGCCGAGTTCACATTCACCGGCGTCTGCCCGCCTGATGCCGTAACCAGCGCCAGCGGCAGCACGCACAAGGCGGCGAAGAACCAGCATTTCACACAGTAGATGGCATTTTTCATGTTAACTGCTCCATGTTGAGTGATAACCGGCGCAACCCTTGCGCCAAGGTCATCCTAACGGGATCAGCGGCTCTGGAAAACCCTCTCCAGGCGATGTGCGAAATCGGTCGCAGCGGCCGCCGGATCGACCGCCCGGGTAATGGGTCGCCCCACCACAATGGCGCTGGCACCGGCCTTGATCGCGTTCTCCGGTGTCATCACCCTGCGCTGATCGTCTCCTTCGGCCTCCGGAAGCCGGATTCCGGGGGTCACCAGCATCGGGCCAGAGCCCAGCTCCTCACGCAGCAGGCTTGCCTCCTGCGCAGAACACACCAGCCCCTCCAGCCCAGCCCGCGCGATGGCCAGATTGCCCAGCAGGCGCACCTGGGCCTCCGGGCTGCGCTGAACGCCAATCTCGCGCAGCGTGTGTGCGTCGCTGGAGGTCAGAACCGTAACCGCCAGAACGGCGGTGTGATCATTGACCTCGCGGACCGCTTCGTGCGCCGCCTGCATCATCTGCAAGCCACCACTGGCGTGCACATTTACCAGCCATACGCCGGTTCGCGCCGCTGCCCTGCAGGCGGCGGCCACTGTGTTGGGGATATCGTGAAACTTGAGATCGAGGAATACCCGAAAGCCGAGATCGTGCAGTCTGCCCAATAAATCGGGCCCGGCCACGACAAACAACTCGAACCCGACCTTCAGGGCGCACAATGACGGATCGAGACGCTGCGCCAGCTGGATGGCACCGTCGGCATCGGCAAAGTCGAGTGCCACGATCAGACGCGGGGCTGGGGACTGAACGACTGCTCGCATGGCTCTTCCTGATTAAATGGGTTTCAGCGCGTCCCTTCGCGGACCAGCGCATCTTCAGCCTCCTCGGTAGAGGCATCGAGTTCAAAATCCAGCCCCCGCAGGGTATCCCATCGGCGACAGCTCGGACATTGCCAGACGTGCGCTCGACCCTGGTAGCCACAGTTCATGCACTGGTACAGATGCTGGCTTCCGAGCTGATCCGAAAGCGCTTTCTCGAACGCGGCGAACTCCACACTGTATTCCTGCACCGCGGGGAGAATCTTCATCCAGCGCACGGCCTCGAGCAAGCCCGATGTCGGCACCGGGCGTTGCGAAAGGATCATCCCGAGTTCGGAGAGTGCGGCATCCAGCCGCCCGGTGCGACGGTACAACCGCATCAGTGCGATCCGCGCCACGGTGATACCGCGGCTGTTCGCCAGATCTTCCAGGGTTTGCTCCAGCTGCCCCAGGCGGTTCTCACCTGGCAGTGCCTGGTGCAACCGCTCGAGGCGCGGCACGACCAGGGGTGCCAGCGGTGGCGTACGGGCCACGGCCTCACGGCCGCATGCAATCGCATCGGCGATGCGGTCTTCGCGTTCCGCGATCTCGGACTTGATCAGCAGCGCGCGCGACAGCCCAGGGACCAGCCCCTCTGCTTGTGCCGCTCGCTCGGCGGAGGTTGAGCGGTCACCTTGCTCCAGCGCAATAGTCGCCAACTCACAGTGATAATGCGCGATTCGAAGATGTTCATTCGGCACGTTATGCGCTTTCAGTCGTGTGCCGACCTCGATCGCGCGCTCCCATTCACGCTGGGTTTCATAGACATGCTGCAGGCCCTTCAGCGCCTGCACCGCCTGATGCGGCGAGTCCGCAAGCTCGCGGAAGACCGCCTCGGCCCGATCGAGAACGCCGGCTAGCAGAAAGTCCTGCCCGAGCTCGTTCAGCGCCTGGGCCCGCTGCTCGTCCTTCAGAGAAGGACGCGCCACCAGGTTCTGATGGATCCGGATCGCCCGATCGACCTCGCCTCGACGCCGGAACAGGCGTCCAAGAATCACATGGGTCTCAAAGGTTTCGTGGTCGACCTCCACCATCTCGATGAAGGCCTGCAAGGCATCATCGGTACGGTCGTCCAGCAGATATCGGACGCCCTCAAGGTAACGGTGAAGGGAAGGTTCCTGGTCCCCTGGGTCTTCCGGGTGGACGCGACGGGCTACCCACCAGCCGCTTGCCGCCGCCACGGGCAGCAAGAGCCAGAACCAGTCGTTGATCACGTGACGCTCCCGGACTCGGACAGCGACCCCAGCTTTCGGGCCGGGCCACAGGGCCGAGCGAACGCTGCGAGGCATACCCGTTTCCACACCCTGCAACATGACCCACGAGAAGGGCCTGGCCAACCAATCTTGTTACATCGGGTGATCAATAAACGAGCGTTCACGGGAGAGGAAACGAGCCATCCCAACCATATGGTCGATCGATTCTCGGACGTAGCGGAAGACATGGCGCGTCGTTTGTGCCTCAAGGCTAGCCTTCACCGGCTGCACTGTGCGCGTGGGCGAAATGGACTCCAGCGCGGGCATGCACAGTGATCCGCATTGCACTAATAAAAATCCCGCATCGGGGCCGTTCGCATCTGCTCGACCTCGGTCTTCAATGCGCGATTCTCCGCGCGCAGGTCCGCCACCTTCTGGTTCAGTCGGCGGATACGGAGAAGCAGAATGGCGGCCGTGACGACCACACCCACGAGCGCGGAAATGCCCAGCAGGACTACCAGGGGCGCTTGCACGTCTACCCATGGCAGGCTCAGGGTGACCTGGCCCTCGTTGAACACCACAAGAATACCGATCGCCGAAGAGATCAGGATCAGCAAGGCAAACGCGACTGCGTTGCGGACCTGCTGGCGCCGTCGATCGGACATGCCGATTACTCGTCGACAACCGCGGGGCTATTGACCCGCTCGCGCAGTTCCTTGCCGGGTTTGAAATGCGGGACATGCTTGCCCGGCAGTGCCACCCCTTCCCCGGTCTTGGGATTGCGTCCAAGACGCGGCGGGCGGAAATGCAGGGAGAAGCTGCCGAAGCCACGAATCTCGACTCGCTGACCATGCGCCAGGGCCTGACTCATCCGTTCCAGCAACGCCTTCACGCACATCTCGACATCCCGTGCGGGCAGGTGAGGCGATTTCTGGGCGAGGCTTTCGATCAATTCCGATTTGGTCATCTGACGCTCGTCACAGACAGAAGAAAGAGATCCGCAGTGTGCGGATAAAAAACAGTCCACGGCATCCGTACGGACACCGTGGACTTTATTGTGACGGACTTAGTCGTTCTTGCCCATCTGTTCCTTCAGCAGATCGCCAAGGGAGGTCGTCGCACTACCGCTCGCGGAGTAGTCGGAGACCATCTCGGCCTCTTCGGCGCGGTCCTTGGCCTTGATCGACAGGCTGATCGCACGGGTCTTCTTGTCCACACCCATGAACTTGGCCTCGACCTCTTCGCCAACGTTCAGCACGGTCCGCGCATCTTCCACACGGTCCTGGGAGATATCGGCCGCACGCAGGATGCCGTCGATACCGTCAGCCAGCTCGATCACGGCCGCCTTGGCGTCCACTTCCTTGACCGTACCCTTCACGATGCTGCCCTTGGTGTGCTCGGCCACGAAGTTGGAGAACGGATCGCGGTCCAGCTGCTTCAGACCCAGGGAGATACGCTCGCGCTCCGGATCCACCGACAGCACCACGGCCTCGACTTCGTCGCCCTTCTTGAAGTTGCGGATCGCCTCTTCACCGGCCTCGTGCCAGGACAGGTCGGACAGGTGGATCAGGCCGTCGATGCCGCCATCCAGACCGACGAACACACCGAAGTCGGTGATCGACTTGATCTGGCCACGGACCTTCTCGCCACGATTGTGGTTGGCGGCGAAGTCGTCCCACGGGTTGGACTGGCACTGCTTCATGCCCAGCGAGATGCGGCGGCGCTCTTCGTCCAGGTCCAGGATCATCACCTCGACCTCGTCGCCGATGGCCACGACCTTGCCCGGATTGACGTTCTTGTTGGTCCAGTCCATCTCGGACACGTGCACCAGGCCTTCCACGCCGTCTTCGATTTCCACGAAGCAGCCGTAGTCGGTAATGTTGGTGACCTTGCCGAAGATGCGGGTGCCGGTCGGGTAACGGCGGGTGATGTTCTCCCACGGATCCTCGCCCAGCTGCTTCAGGCCCAGCGAGACGCGCATGCGTTCGCGGTCGAACTTCAGCACCTTGACTTCGACTTCCTGGCCGATCTCGACCACGTCGGAGGGGTGCTTCACGCGCTTCCAGGCCATGTCGGTGATATGCAGCAGGCCGTCGATGCCGCCCAGATCCAGGAACGCACCGTAGTCGGTCAGGTTCTTCACGATGCCCTTCACGACCGCGCCTTCCTGCAGGTTCTTCAGCAGTTCTTCGCGCTCGGCGCTGTATTCCTGCTCGACCACGGCGCGGCGCGATACGACCACGTTATTGCGGCGGCGATCCAGCTTGATGAGCTTGAATTCCAGTTCCTTGCCTTCCAGGTACGCGGTATCGCGCACCGGACGTACATCCACGAGTGAACCGGGCAGGAACGCACGGATGTCTCCCAGCTCGACGGTGTACCCGCCCTTGACCTTGCCGGAGATCTTGCCGGTGACGTACTGCTCTTCTTCCATCGCACCTTCAAGACGATCCCAGGCCTTGGCCCGCTTGGCCTTCTCGCGCGACATGCGCGTCTCGCCGAAACCGTCTTCGGGGGTTTCGAGGGCCACTTCGACGACATCGCCGACCTTGACCTCGAGCTCGCCCTCGTCGTTCATGAACTGCTCGGTGGGGATGACCCCCTCGGACTTCAGGCCGGCATTGACCACGACCACATCCGGGGTGACCTCAATGACGGTGGCACTGAGGATGGCACCCGGCTGCATCTGGGTGTAGGCCATGCTCTCTTCGAGCAGTTGCGCGAAACTTTCACTCATGGATTTAAAAACCTGTGATTAAACAAACTCTTGAAGAAACTTCCTACAAGAGGGTTTGAACGTTAATGTACCCGCTTCGAGGCTATCCCTCGATTCGGGGGCTTTGTTCCGGGAGTACGTCCCGGAGGCGCTCCAGGATCATGTCCACCACGCTGACGATGTCGAGTTCCGTGGTATCCAGCACCCAGGCATCTTCGGCGGGCTTGAGGGGAGCCACGCTACGCTCGCGGTCACGGCGGTCGCGCGCCTCCATCTCATCCTGAAGGGCGGAAAGATTAGCACTAAGTCCTTGTTCCTTCAACTGCATGTAACGCCTGCGCGCCCGCTCCTCCGCCGAGGCCGTCAGGAAGATCTTGAGGTCCGCATCCGGGAACACCACGGTGCCCATGTCGCGCCCGTCCGCGACCAGCCCCGGGGCCTGAGCAAACCATCGCTGGCGATCGAGCAATGCCTCGCGTACAGCGGGCAGCGCGGCGACCTGCGAGGCATCGGAACCCGCCTGTTCGGTGCGCAGGAGCACGTCCACCGGCTGGCCCTCAAGCAGGGTCGTTACCCTTGCCGCATCGCCGTCGATCTCGAAGCTGACGTCCAGTGCGCCGGCCAGGCGTTCGAGTCCTTCGATATCGGTCAGCTCCACCCCATGCTGGCGCGCCGCAAGGCCCAGCAGTCGGTACAGGGCCCCACTGTCGAGCAGGTGCCAGCCCATCGCCGCGGCGACGCGCATGCACACCGTCCCCTTTCCGGCACCACCCGGGCCGTCAATGGCGAGCACCGGGATCGCCGCCGTCATGCCGCCTCCAGCGACAGACCGGCATTACGGGCAAGGTCCACGAAACCCGGGAACGATGTCGCCACATTGGCGCAGTCACGAATGCGAATCGGGCCACTGGCCCGCAGCCCGGCCATCGCGAACGACATCGCGATACGGTGGTCGCCATGGCTGTCGATCTCTCCGCCGGCGAAACCCTCGCCGCCCAGAATGCGAATACCATCGCGCTGCACCGAGCACTGCACACCCAGCGCCTGAAGCCCATCGGCCATCACCTGAATGCGATCGCTCTCCTTGACCCGCAGTTCTTCCGCGCCCGTCAGGACCGTCTCGCCCTCGGCGCAGGCCGCGGCGACAAAGATGGCCGGGAATTCGTCGATCGCCAGCGGCACCAGCTCGGTCGGGATTTCGATCCCCTTCAGGCGCGTGGCATGTACCTCGATGTCGGCCACCGGCTCGCCGCCGGCTTCGCGTTCGTTCTCCACGCGGATATCCGCGCCCATCAGGCGCAGGATGTCGATCACACCGGTCCGGGTCGGATTGATGCCGACGTGTTCCAGGCGCATCTGCGAGCCCGTCGCGATGCTGGCGCCCACCAGGAAGAACGCGGCCGAGGAAATGTCCGCCGGGACATCCACCGAACTGGCCTGCAGGCGCCCGCCACCGGTCACACAGGCCTTGGGACCATCCCGGGTAACGACGCAGCCGAAGCCATTCAGCATCCGCTCGGTGTGGTCCCGGGTGGGCGCGGGCTCGGTCACACAGGTTTTCCCGTCTGCCCACAATCCCGCGAGCAGGATCGCGGACTTGACCTGTGCGCTGGCCACCTGCAGCACATGATCGGTGCCCCGCAGGGGTGCGCCGCCACGGATGCGCAAAGGCGGCGTACCGGCCTCACTGGTCTCGATCTGTGCACCCATGAGCGCCAGGGGCTCGGTGACCCGGCGCATGGGGCGACGCGTCAGGGATTCATCGCCGATGAGCTCGCTATCGAACGACTGCCCGGCGAGCACCCCGCAGAGCAGCCGCATGGCGGTCCCCGAGTTACCCATGTCCAGCGGGCGATCCGGGGCCTGCAGGCCCTGCAGGCCCCGGCCCTGGATCACGACCTCGCCTGGCCCTTTGCGCTCGATCGGCACACCCATCGCGCGAAAGGCCTCCAGCGTCGCCAGGCAATCGGCCCCTTCGAGAAAGCCGGTGACACGCGTCTCGCCCTCGGCCAGCGCACCCAGCATGATCGAGCGATGGGAAATGGATTTGTCGCCCGGCACACGGGCGACACCGGAGAGCGTGCCCCCCGGCTGTACGGTAAAGGTGTTCATCTGTCAGGTATCCAGTTGTGCATCCGCCGGGTCACAAAAACGATCCCGGGTTTCCTTTGCGTGCCGAAAGCGCGTCTCGATCGCGGGCCCGTCCGCCGATTCGATCATCCCGCGTAACTGCTCCAGGTCACCCTGGTAGCGTTCGATCACCTCGAGGATGGCCGTGCGGTTGGCCAGGCAGATATCGCGCCAGACCACCGGGTCCGACGAGGCAATGCGGGTGAAATCGCGAAAGCCGCCCGCCGCATAATGAAAGATCTCGTCGCGCTCGCTCATGTCCGACAGTGACGCCACCAGCGTGTAGGCCAGCACGTGAGGCAGATGGCTCGTCGCCGCGAGCACCCGGTCGTGGTGGGCGGGTGTCATGAATTCCACCCGCGCACCAGTCGCCTGCCACATCTGTGCAATGCGATCGCTGGCCATCGGGTTGGTCGCATCCGCCGGGGTCAGGATCACCAGCCGGTCCCGAAAGAGGCTGGGGAATGCCGCCGCCACCCCGCTCTTCTCGGTCCCGGCAATGGGGTGACCGGGCACAAACTGGCGCGGCGTGGTGCCAAAGCCCTCGGTCACCGCGTCGATCACGGCCTGCTTGCTCGAGCCGACGTCCGTCAACGGGCTGTCGTCCGGCCAGCAGCCGGCCAGGTCGCGTGCCAGCGGGCCCATTGCCCCCAGCGGCACTGCCAGTACGCCGATATCCGCCCCTTCCGCGGCCTCCGCCACCGAGGTCGTCCAGCGGTCGATCACGCCCAGACGCTCGGCCTCGCGCAGGTTGTCCGCATTGCGCGAACAGCCCACGATCTCGCGTACCGCTCCCGCCTCGCGCAAGGCGAGCGCGAGCGAGCCACCAATCAGGCCAACCCCAAAGATGACCAGCCGCTCGATCATGCCAGGGCTCGATCCAGTGCCTGCAGGAAGCGTTCGTTGTCCTCGGCCGTGGAGACCGTCACCCGCAGATGCCCGGGCAGCCCGTAGTTCTCCACGGGGCGCGTAATCACGCCTTCGTGTTGCAGCGCCTCGTACACCGGCCCCGCATCACGCCCGGTGTCGAAGGTGATGAAGTTGCCTACAGACGGGATCGCGCGCAGCCCCCGCTCGCGCAGCCCCTCGCCCAGCTGCAGCAGGCCCTCGCGATTGACGCGCACCGAACGTTCGATATGGGCGGAGTCCCCCAGCGCGGCGAGGCCCGCAGCCTGTGCCACGGCATTAACATTGAACGGCTGGCGCACGCGATTGAGCAGTTCCGCGACCGCGGGTGAGCTGATGGAGTACCCCAGGCGCAGGCCGGCAAGGCCCTGAATCTTGGAAAACGTGCGGGTCACGATCAGATTCGGGTAGCGCGCGACCCACTGGGTGGTGTCGGGATAGTCTTCCTGTTCAACGTATTCCGCATACGCCTCGTCGATCACCACCAGCGTGGTGGCCGGCATCGCCGCCACAAAGGCCTCGAGCGCCGCGCGCCCGACCCAGGTCCCGGTCGGGTTGTTCGGATTGGCCACGAACACCACCCGCACGGCGTCATCCACGGCTTTCTCCATCGCCGCCAGATCATGCCCGTAGGGCTGTTCCAGGTCGGTCGCAGGCAGCGCTTCGACCACCCGTGCCTCGGCCCCCACCGCCTGGGTAACCAGCGGATATACCGCAAAGGCATGAGCCGAAAAAACCGAGGTACGACCGGGCGCCAGCCACGCCCGCGCAATCAGCTCCAGGATCTCGTTGGACCCATTGCCGAGGGTAATGGCATCCGGATCGACACCATGCCGAGTGGCTAGCGCGGCCTTGAGTTCGAAGCCTGCCCCATCGGGATAGATGTGGGCCTCGCTCATCGCCGCGCGCGCGGCCTCCACCGCCTGGGGCGAGGGCCCCAGCGGATTCTCGTTGGAGGCCATCTTGATCGCCTGCTGAATACCCAGCTCCCGCTCGAGCGCCGCGATCGGCTTGCCGGGCTGATAGGGCGTCAGGCCCCGAACGCCATCCACGACAAGCGCGGCGGCATCAAAGCCACCCGGGTTCATATCGGACGCGGGGTTGCGTGAAGCCATGGAATGTCTCGGTTAGGTAGCGGCCTGGGGGTAGCTCCCCAGCACCTTGACGGTATCGGCGGTCTGGCGCAGCTGTTCCAGACAATCCTGGATTGCCGGATCCTTCTGGTGGCCCACCAGATCCAGGAAAAACACATAGGTCCACTGGGTGCAGCGCGAGGGCCGCGACTCGATCCGGGTCAGGCTGATGCCGGCCTCTGCGATCGGCTTGAGCAGTGCATACAGCGACCCTGGCCGGTTCGCGGTACTAAGCATGATTGAAGTCCGGTCCGCACCACTCGGCTCGGTGGACGCGGTGCCAATAATCAGGAAGCGCGTGGTGTTGTCCGCGCGATCCTCGACATGCTGCACCCGCAGTGGAACACCATAGTGCTCGGCGGCCACGCGGCTGGCGATCGCCGCGCTTTCCGGATCTTTCGCCGCGACCTCCGCCGCCCGCGCGTTGGAGGACACCGCCTCGCGCTCCGCGTGTGGGAGGTGGGTGTCCAGCCACTGCCGACACTGGGCCAGTGCCTGGGCGTGCGCGCGGACACGGCGAACCTGGCTCAGGTCTTCGGCCTGCGCCAGAAGATGATGATGGATCGGCGTCACGACCTCGCCGCAGATCTGCAGCGGCGAATCGAGGAAACAGTCCACGGTATGCGTGACCACGCCCTCGGAGCTGTTCTCGATCGGCACTACACCGAACTGCGCCCGCCCGGCTTCCACCGCGCCAAACACCTGATCGATCGAGGTCAGCGGGGTGGTCTCCACCGCATGACCAAAGTGCTTGCGTGCCGCCAGGTGGGTAAACGTACCCTCGGGGCCCAGATAGGCGACCGTCAGCGGGTGCTCGAGCGCCAGACACTCGGACATGATCTCCCGGAACAGCCGGACCACGGCCTCGCCGGACAAGGGCCCGGGATTTTCCTCGCGCACGCGCCGCAGGATCTCGGCCTCGCGCTCCGGCCGGTAGAAGACCGGATTCGGCTCGAAGTCGCGCTTGACCCGCGCGACCGCCTCGGCGCAGCGTGCACGCTCGCTGAGAAGCTCCAGCAACTGCCCGTCCAGCGCGTCGATGCGGTTGCGCAAGGACCCGAGGTCTTCCGGCCCCGTAGCGGCTTTCGGCGATGGCCCCTTCTTCGTCACGATCTACAGCACCCGTGCGCGCAGCACGCCATCAATCTGCAGCAACGCATCCAGCGTAGACGGGTCGGGCTTGCCGTCCACGTCCAAAAGCGTATACGCGAGATCCCCACGGGAATCGTTCATCAGGTGCAGGATGTTCAGGTTGGATTCGCCCAGGACATGCGAGATGCGCGCCACGCGATCCGGGAGATTGCGGTTGACCACCGCGATGCGGGTGTCGCCCTTGCGGTCCAGCACCAGGGTCGGCAGGTTCACCGAATTGACCACATTGCCGTTCTCGAGATAGTCGCGCAGCTCGTCGGCGATCATCACCGCGCAGTTCTCTTCCGACTCGGTCGTCGAAGCCCCCAGGTGCGGCAGCGTGATGACCCGCGGGTGGCCCAGCATGTTGGGCACCGGGAAGTCGGTAATGTAGGCGTGCAGCCGCTCGGCATCGAGCCCTTCGCGCACGGCCTCGTCATCGACGATGCCCTCGCGCGCCAGGTTCAGCACCATCGCGCCTGGATTCATACCAGCCAGCCCCTTGGCATTGACGATATGGCGAGTGTTCTCGGTCAGCGGTACATGTACCGTCACCGCGTCGGCACCCTCCAGGGCAGCTTCCACGGAGCGCGCCCGCTCGATGTCCGAATCGAGGCGCCAGGCATTCTCGACCGTGACCTTGGGGTCGAAACCCACGACTTCCATGCCGAGGGCCTTGGCCGCATTGGCCACGCCGACACCGATGGCGCCCAGTCCCAGCACGGCGAGCTTGCGCCCGGGCAGTTCGAAGCCCGTGAACCGCTTCTTGCCGTGTTCGACCGCGGCCATGAAGTCGTCCTTGCTCGGGTCCAGCTCCTGCACATAGCCGGCCGCCGGGAGCAGATTGCGCGCGCCCAGCAGCAGGCCGGCGATCACCAGCTCCTTGACCGCATTGGCGTTGGCCCCGGGCGCGTTGAATACCGCAACCCCACGGTCCGACAGCGCCGTGACCGGGATATTGTTCACCCCGCTGCCAGCCCGCCCGACGGCCAGCACGGACTCCGGGATATCGACATCGTGCAGATTAAACGAGCGCAGCATCAGCGCGTCGGGCTGATTGATGTCCGAGGCGACCTCGTAACGGTCCCGCGGGAAGCGATCCAGCCCGCGTATGGCGATATTGTTGTAGGTCTGTATGCGGTACATCCGGGTCCTCCGTGATCGGTTACCCCAGGGGGACACGCTCAGGCGTGGCGGTTCTCGAAGTCCGCCATGAACTCGATCAGCGCGTCCACAGCACTCTCCGGCACGGCGTTGTAGATGCTAGCGCGCATACCGCCCACCGAACGATGCCCTTTCAGCGACGACAGCCCGGCGGCATCGGCCTCGTTCAGGAACGTACCATCCAGCGAGTCGTCCGCGAGGATAAACGGCACGTTCATCCACGAACGCGCATCCGGCTCGACCGGGTTGCGATAAAACGCCGAGTTATCCACGAAATGATAGAGTTTCTCGGCCTTGCGCTGGTTGATCTCGGCCATCTTGTCCAGCCCGCCCTGCTCCAGAAGCCACTCGAAGACCAGTCCCGCCAAGTACCAGCCGAAGGTCGGCGGCGTGTTGTACATGGAGTCGTTTTTCGCCTGCAGCGTCCAGTCGACCACCGCCGGCAGATTCGGATTCGACTCTTTGTCCAGCAGGTCATTGCGAACAATCACCACGGTCAGCCCGGCGGGCCCGATGTTCTTCTGCGCGCCCGCGTAGATCACGCCAAATTTCGACACGTCGATCGGGCGCGAGAGGATGGTGGAGGACATGTCCGCCACCAGCGGCTTGCCCCCGACATCCGGGACCTCGTGAAACTCCACGCCACCGATCGTCTCGTTCGGGGTGTAGTGCACGTAGGCGGCATTCGGGTCCAGATTCCAGCTGTCGCGCGCCGGGATCGAGGCGTAGCCACTGGCCTGCGAGCTGGCGACGATATTCACCGGCCCGAACTTCTGGGCTTCCTTGATCGCCTTGCCCGACCAGGCCCCGGTGTCGATGTAGTCCATCGGTTTTCCGCCCGAGTGCAGGTTCATTGGGATCGCCGCAAACTGGCCGGTCGCCCCACCCTGCAGGAACAGCACACTGTAGTTGTCCGGAATGTTCATCAGCTTGCGCAGGTCTTGCTCCGCCTTCTCGGCAACCTGCATGAACGGCTTGCCGCGATGGCTCATCTCCATAACCGACATCCCGGCGCCATGGAAATCGATCAGTTCTTCGCGTGCCCGTTCCAGGACCGCCTGCGGCAGCGCAGCCGGCCCCGCACTGAAGTTATGCACTCGGCTCATTCCGGATCTCCGTTGTCCATGGTGTTCTGCGTGGATTCGTCGTCCTCGCTGTCGCTGTCGTCGTCCAGGTCTTCATCCTCGCCCTGCAGCTTTTCGACCCGGGCCAGTTCCACCAGGCGCTCGCCCTCGTCCAGGCGGATCAGCCGCACACCCTGCGTATTGCGCCCGATCAGCGGGATCTGGTCCACCGGTGTACGCACCAGCGTACCGCCCGTGGTGATCAGCATCGCCTCGTCGTCTTCCAGCACGCGCGCGGCCCCGACCAGTGGCCCGTTGCGCCCCTCGGTTTGGATCCCGATCACGCCCTGGCCGCCACGACGGTGGACCGGGAATTCGTCGAAGCGAGTCCGCTTGCCGTAGCCGTTCTCGGTGGCCAGCAAGGCGGCACCCTCGGCGACATTGAGCAGCGCAATCACGCGATGATCCGATTCCATGCGCACGCCGCGCACACCGCAGGCGGTACGGCCCATCGGCCGCACGTCGTTCTCGGAGAAGCGCACTGCCTTGCCGGCCGTGGTAACGAGCATTACGTCCATCTGGCCATCGGTAAGCGAAACGTCCACCAGGTAATCGTCGTCGCGCAGATCCACCGCGATGATCCCGGTCGAGCGGCGGCGCGAGAAGTCGGTCAGCGGGGTCTTCTTGACCGTTCCGCGCGCGGTCACCATGAACACATAGTGGTCCGGGTCGTACTCGCGCACCGGCAGGATGGCGTTGATTCGCTCGTCCGCTTCCAGCGGCAGCAGATTCACGATCGGCTTGCCACGCGAGGCGCGCGAACCCTGTGGCAGTTCATAGACTTTCAGCCAGTAGACCCGCCCGCGGCTGGAGAAACACAGCACCGTGTCGTGCGTGTTCGCGACCAGCAACCGGTCGACAAAGTCCTCTTCCTTGAAGCTCGCGGCCGCCTTGCCGCGACCGCCTCGGCGTTGCGCGCGGTAGTCGGCCACCGGCTGGTACTTCACATAGCCGGCGTGGGAGAGCGTCACCACGACGTCTTCCTCGCCGATCAGGTCTTCCAGGGTGAGGTTCGCCTGGCGCTCGCGGATCTCGCTACGGCGTTCGTCGCCGAACTGCTCGGCCACGGCCAGCAGTTCGTTGCGGATCTCCTGCTGCAGGCGCTCACCCGAGCCGAGGATGTCGAGCAGGTCCTCGATCAGGTCCAGCAACTCGCGGTATTCGTCGAGGATCTTGTCCTGTTCCAGCCCGGTCAGGCGGTGCAGGCGCAGATCCAGAATCGCCTGCGCCTGGGCCTCGGACAGGCGATAGCCGTCGTCGCCCACGCCGTAGTCCGCTGCCAGATCCTCCGGACGCGAGGCGCTGGCCCCGGCCCGGTCGAGCATGTCGCTGACCACGCCCAGCGGCCAGCTGCGCGCCAGCAGGCCGGCCTTGGCCTCGGCCGGGTTGGGGGCGGCACGGATCAGTTCGATCACCGGGTCGATGTTGGCCAGCGCGATCGCCAGGCCTTCCAGGATATGGGCGCGCTCGCGCGCCTTGCGCAGGTCGAAGATCGTGCGGCGGGTAACCACCTCGCGGCGATGCCGCAGAAAGGACTCCAGCACCTGACGCAGATCCAGCACCTTCGGCTGGCCGTCAACCAGGGCGACGATGTTGATGCCGAAGACGTTCTGCATCTGCGTGTGCATGTACAGGTGGTTCAGGACCACCTCGGCCATCTCGCCGCGCTTGAGCTCGATGACCAGGCGCATGCCGTCCTTGTCCGACTCGTCGCGCAGCTCCGAGATGCCGTCGATGCGCTTTTCCTTGACCAGCTCGGCGATCTTCTCGGTCAGGCGGGCCTTGTTCACCTGGTACGGGAGTTCGGTGACGACGATCGCCTCGCGCTGTCCGCCCTCCAGCGGCTCGACATGCGAGCGCGCCCGGATCAGCACCCGGCCACGACCAGTGCGATAGGCCTCGCGCACGCCTTCCACGCCGTTGATGATCCCGGCCGTCGGGAAATCGGGGCCCGGCACGTGCTCCATCAGACCTTCGATGGAGATCTCCGGGTCATCAATCAGCGCCACACAGGCGTTGATCACCTCGCGCAGGTTGTGCGGCGGGATGTTGGTCGCCATCCCCACCGCGATCCCGGCGGAGCCGTTGACCAGCAGGTTGGGAAACTTGCTCGGCAGTACCGCCGGCTCCGTCTCGGAGCCGTCGTAGTTGTCGATGAAGTCGACGGTTTCCTTGTCGATATCGGCCAGCAGCTCGGCCGCGATGCGCGCCATGCGCACCTCGGTATAACGCATGGCGGCCGGGGAATCACCGTCAATGGAGCCGAAGTTGCCCTGCCCGTCGGCCAGCATGTAGCGCATCGAGAACGGCTGCGCCATGCGCACGATGGCGTCGTAGACGGCGGAGTCACCATGCGGGTGGTATTTACCGATCACGTCACCGACCACGCGCGCCGACTTCTTGTACGGCTTGTTGTAGTCGTTGCCCAGCTCGCGCATCGCGTAGAGCACGCGGCGATGGACCGGCTTGAGGCCGTCACGGACATCGGGGAGGGCCCGGCCCACGATTACGCTCATCGCGTAATCGAGGTAGGACTGCTGCATCTCGTCTTCGAGATTGACCGGGAAGATTTCCTTGGCAAATTCAGCCATCGAGGGTTACGCCGTCCGTCTGAACAAGCTCGCGATCATACCACAGGGGTAACCACTGGGACCTAGCAAATGGGCCTGAAATCGCCCCTCCGTAGCTCTCAGCCGGGGTGCACCACTGTGAAACACCGTGATCCGGCGCTGTCAGCCCTCCACAACAGGCTCTCCAGCGACGGCTTTCCGCCGCAGGGCGGCCAGTTTGTCCCGATCCGGCGCCTCGACCACACCGTGCTCGGTCACGATCGCGTCGACCAGGTGCGCCGGCGTGACGTCGAACGCCGGGTTGTAGGCCCGGGCGCCGTCCGCGGCCACGCGCTTCCCGGCGAGCGCCAAAACCTCGTCTTCGGCGCGCTGCTCGATCGGGATACCCTCCCCGTCCGGCATGTCGAAGTCGATGGTCGACAACGGGGCCGCGACCATAAAGCGCACGCCGTGGGCACGGGCCAGGAGGGCCAGCCCATAGGTGCCGATCTTGTTCGCCACATCGCCGTTCGCCGCAATGCGGTCGGAACCCACGATCACCCAGCCGACGCGTCCGGAACGCAGCAGACTGGCGGCCGCCCCTTCGCACAGCAGCTGTACCGGGATACCGTCATGCACGAGTTCCCAGGCGGTCAGCCGGCTCCCCTGGAGCCACGGGCGTGTCTCGTCGGCAAAGACCTCGGTCACCCGACCCTCGTCCCAGGCCGCGCGAATCACCCCCAGGGCCGTGCCATAGCCCCCGGTGGCCAGCGAACCCGTATTGCAGTGGGTCAGCACCGCATGTCCCGGCTCAATCAAGGAAGCCCCGTGCCGCCCCATGCGACGGTTGCCCGCGATGTCGTCGTCCAGCATCTGCCGGGCCGCGGTCGTAGCCGCCTCAATGGCGGCCTCCGGATCCGGGGCGCCATCGACCTCCCGGGCCATGCGGTCCAGTGCCCAGAACAGATTCACCGCCGTGGGCCGCGAGGCCCGCAGGCGATCCATGTCCGCGGCCACGCGCTCGCGCCAGTCGTCCCGCCCCCGGGCTTTCTGGCAGGCCAGCACGACCCCGAACGCGGCCGTGATCCCGATGGCGGGCGCACCGCGCACGACCATGTCGCGTATCGCGGTCGCCACCTCGCCGGCATCGGTGTAGCACTGGCGCACGGCCTCGCCCGGCAACAGGCGCTGGTCGAGCAGATAGAGGTTGCCGTCTTCAAAGCGAATCGGGCGGATCGTGTCGGAGCGGTGTTCGGTCATGGCGTTATTCTATCAGGGCTCATTTCGGTCAGGGCTTATTGGATGCCAGAATCGCAGCCGCGGACGGCCTGTCGCCGGAGCGCTGTCGAGTTGGGTACTGCTCGTGACCAGCGCCCCGCTGCGCCCAGTCTCGTACAGGGGAATACCGCTTAGCTCCAGCCGTTTCCGTGCCTCGTCGGGCAAACCGGCACCCTCGGCAGTCGTCGCAGCCCAAACCTGACCGGGCGGGAATTGCGCCAGCCAGTCGTCCTGCAGGGCGCGCGGGTTGGAAGTCCTCGGCGCTACCAGCAAGTCAACCGCAAATCCTGCGGTGCCCCGACGCATCACGGCCTCGCCGAGACCATCCAGCCCGCCCATGACCAGCAGGGTCGCGTCCGCCCCCTCCACCTTCAGCACACAGGACGCGGACGAGTCGTCATTCCAGCCCGGCGGCGGATGGAGTACCTCGAAGCGCACACCGTCCCAGTTCCACTGATCCCCCTTTTCGCAACGTTCGTCAGTGCCATGGCTCACCGGGGTGCGCCGCAGCGTGCGCCTCACCGAGATCTGTTCCCGGACTGCCGCCACGCCGCCGGCGTGCCCGGCATGCTCGTGCGTCACCATCAGCGTGCCCAGGGAGCGGATGCCGCCCGCCCGCAAGGCCGGCACCACAATCCGGTCACCCGCGCTGAAGCCGCCCTCCCGGCCCGGACCCGCATCAATTAACAGCGCGTGTCGTCGGGTCTCGACGATGGTGGCCTGCCCGGCGCCAACGTCCAGGACCTGAACGCGCCACTGCCCGGCCGCAAAGTCCGGGCGCAACGGCGCGACCAGGGCGATCGCAGCCACTGCAATCCAGGGCGCCAATCGCCGGGCGAGCGGCTGCAAGGCCAGGAAAACAGCCACCCCGCCCAGCAGGGACGCGGCCACCGGCACATGGCGCTGGTCCACCAGGACAGGGATCCCTGCCAGTGCCTCGAGCGTCATCACCAGCAGTGCCAACAGGCCATCCGCAATGCCTAACAACAAGCCACCTGCGGCCGGCCACCCCCACGCGAGCAAGGCACCGACCAGCAACAACGGCAAGATCAATAGCGTCACCATCGGCACCGCGACCAGGTTGGCCACGGGTGCGACCCAGGAGCCCAGCTGGAACCAGGCCAGACTGAGCGGCAGCATCGCAATCGCCAGCACGACCTGGATGCGCAGGCCTTCGCGCCAGCCGGTCGTCCCGACCCGACCCTGCAACAGCAGCAGGATCACGGCCACCGCGCCGAACGAGAACCAGAACCCCGGGGCCAGCACGCTCGGTGGGTGCACAATCAGCACCATGGCCGCGGCAAGGGCCAGGGCGCGCCAGGCAACACCCTCGCGACGCGACAGCACCGCAAGCGTGAGCGCAATCAGCATCAGCAAAGCCCTTTGGGTCGGGATGCTGAAACCGGCGAGTACCGCATAGCCCGTGGCGGCCACCAGCCCGACCACACCCATGAACAGCCAGCGCCGCAGCCGTCTTATAACGGCCACCCCGGACCACAACCATCCGGCAATGCCGCCGGCAAACCCCGCCACCAGGGCCACATGCAACCCGGAAATCGCCATCAGGTGATTCGTCCCGGTGTGTAGAAAGGCCTGCCATTCACTCTCGGTCATGGCCTGACGATTGCCGATGACCAGCGCCTGCACCAGGCCCGGGTGACGCAAATCCGGTGCCGCGCGCTCCAGACGTGCCTGCATTGCGGCCCGAAGGCGGTGCATGACCACGCGGCCCCTGGCCCCCTCGTGCACGCCTGCCAGTGGGGTAACGGAACGCGCAACGGCGCTGCCGTGCATCCCCTCGCGGTAGAACCAGCCTGCGGCATCGAATCCCCCGGGGTTGCGGGGGCCGTCGACACCACGCAATCGCAAGTCCAGCCGCAGCGAATCACCCACCTGTATCGCCGGCCGCGCGGGGAAGGTGCTCACCCACAACTCGCGGCCTTCAAGCTCCAGCCCCGGGCTGCCCTGCTCGATCTCCGACACCCCAACCCGGAACCGGCTGCGCCGCTCCCCGTGCTCCGGCAAACTGACCACCTGTGCCCGCACCGAGACCTCGACTCCCGACCACTCGGGACCCACGACCTTGCCCGACCAGTCCGTCGCATGCGGGAGTGCCAGCCACACGCCCGCGAGCAACCCCAGCGAGGCTGCTGGCAACCACGTGAAAGGAGAACCTCGCCGAGCCGCCTGGACCCAGCCAAGTGCGACCAGCGCGCCAGCGACAGGCAGGAACACTCTCAATGGACCTTCGAGCAAGACAGGCAGGACGGGGAGCTGGTGCAACCCCCACACACCGGCGATCAGACCCAGCACCGCGACCATCATGGCGCACGGTCCCGTCCAGGAAGAGTTGGAATCCTCTCCCCAGGGCCCAGTCCTAGCAGGTAGGATGCACGCCCAGGATTGGGCCTGCGAGAGTCCGACAGATACCCACAGACATGGCGAAGCACATCATCAGAAGGCTGTTCCCCGGCATGGAGGGCGTGCGCGGCCATCGCGCACTCTCCCCACTGGGGCCGCGCCTGCGGTCTCCGGATCTGTGGCATCTGAACCGCCGCTCCGTGGCTGGTGCGTTTGCCGTTGGGCTGTTCGTGACCTTCCTGCCTATCCCTATGCAGATGCTGGTCGCCGCGATTGTCGCGCTGATTGTGCGCGTCAACCTGCCCATCTCGGTGATCCTGGTCTGGATCTCCAACCCGATCACCATGCCTCCCATGTTGTATATGGCCTATACCGTCGGCCGCAAGCTGCTGGGTGAGCCGCCCCGCGATGTGCATCTCGACTGGAGTTGGGAATGGTTCAGTACCGAGCTGCTGACCATCTGGCAGCCGCTACTGCTCGGCAGCCTGCTCTTCGCGACGCTGGCCAGCCTCTCCGGATATCTGCTGGTGCGTGTGCTGTGGCGCGTGAATGTCGTACAGCGCCTGCGGACCCGTCGCGCGTTGCGGCGGTTGCGTCAGGAGCGGGAAAGGGAAAAAGCGGAAAAAGACGATTCGGGCCGGTAGCCGACGCACGCCAAGGGCTGACCGCAACTTCGCAAGGCTTTACCCAGCGCTCCCGAGCGGACGGATCAGTCGTCGGCCAGCTGGCCGTGGAAGTGCTCGCGCTCCAGGTGCCCCTTGACCAGCTGTACCGACCGATCCAGCTCGCGCGCGAGGGTGATGTCATGCGTCACCAGTGCCAGCGCGGTGCCGGTCGAACGGTTCATCTCGCGCAGCAGCGCGAACACATGCTGGGCGCGCTCCTGATCCAGATTCCCGGTGGGCTCGTCGGCCAGAATCGCGGACGGCCGCGTCACCAGCGCCCGCGCGATCGCCACGCGCTGGCGCTCGCCCCCCGACAGCTCGGCCGGCTTGTGCGCACCACGGTGCCCGAGGTCGACCTGCCCGAGCCAGTGCTCTGCCTCCTGGCGCGACCGACGGCTGGAGGTCCCCCGGATCAGCAGAGGCAGCGCGACATTCTCGACCGCCGTCAGCTCCGGCAGCAGGTGATGGAACTGGTAGACGAACCCGAGGTGCTGGTTGCGCATTCGCCCCCGGCGCGCCTCGCCCATGCGCGACCACTCCTGCCCCAGCAGCCGAACCTCGCCCGCCGTGGGGCGATCCAGTCCCCCGAGCAGATGCAGCAGCGTACTCTTGCCGGAACCCGAGGCACCGATGATCGCCGTCTGGTCGCCCCGCTCCAGGCGAAAATCGACGCCCTGCAGCACGGCCACGTCCAGCTTGCCATCGCGGAAGCGCCGCTCGACCCCCACGGCCTCCAGTACAGGCACAGTCTCAGTCATGGCGCAGGGCCTCCGCCGGCTGTGTACGGGCCGCCCGCCAGGCCGGGAACAGCGTCGCCACGACGGTCAGCAAGAACGCAATCCCGCCCACCCGAAAGACATCGGATGCTTTCAGTTCCGATGGCAAGTCACTGATGTAATAGACATCTGCCGCGAGAAACTCGATGCCCATTGCGCGTTCGATAAAGGGCACCACGACGTCGATATTGAGCGCCAGCGCGACGCCGGCGACCGAGCCTAGCAAGATGCCGATCGCGCCGATCACGACCCCCTGGACCACGAACACCAGCATGACCCCCGAGGGGGACAGCCCAAGGGTTCGCAGTATCGCGATGTCCCCCTGCTTGTCGGTCACCAGCATGATCAGCGTGGAAACGATATTGAAAGCCGCTACCGCGACAATGAGGGACAGGATGATGAACATCACCATCTTCTCGATCTGGATCGCCCGAAACAGGTTGGCGTGCTGGCGCGTCCAGTCGGACACCCGGAACAACCCGTCGAGCTGACTGGCCACCTCCCGCGAGACCACACCCGCCCGCATCATGTCCGTCAGGCGCAGGCGCAGGCCGGTGACGCTCTCGCCCGTCTGGAAGACCGCCTGGGCGTCCTGCAGGTGAATGAAGGCCGTCCCGCGGTCGTATTCGTACATCCCGACCTCGAAGATTCCCGCCACCTCGAATCGTCGCATGCGCGGCATTACACCCGCTGGCGAGACCGAGGCCTGTGGCGCCATCAGGATCAGCGAGTCACCCACGCGCACCCGCAGTTCTGCTGCCAGCTCGCGGCCCAGCACAATTCGGTAGGCACCGGGTTCGAGTTGCCCGAGCCGGCCCTGGGTCATGTGTTCGCCGATCCGCGCCACGCGTTCCTCGGCCTCCGGATCTACCCCGCGGATCAGCGCACCGGAGATGTTCCCGGTCGCACTGAGCATCGCCTCGCCCTGCACATACGGCGCGACCGCCAGCACCCGTTCGTCGATCGTCTCGACCTGCTCCTTCAGTGACTCCCAGTTGCGCAGACCGCCATTCACGTCCTGGATGGTCGCGTGCGACGCCATACCCAGGATGCGGTCACGCAGCTCCCGTTCGAAGCCGTTCATCACCGAGAGCACGGTGATCAGTGCCATCACGCCCAGCACCAGGCCGAGGATCGAGACGACCGAGATAAACGAGATGAAGTGATTACGCCGCTTGGCGCGCGTATAGCGCAGACCAATGGCGAGCGGGAGCGGGCGGAACATCGAGAAATCATGCCAGAGTTACACGGGCGCGCCTATCCCCGATGGCACAGACGTTCACCATGGGAGGCACAGCCAACAGGATGACGCTACCATGTGCCTTATCGTCCGCGAGCCATCGGAGATTCGTCTCATGCAAGGGAATCATGCAAAGCCAACGCTCACCCGCCCGCGCGGCCTTCTCGCCGTCGCGGCCGCCGCGGTTCTGGCCACGACCACGGGACTGGCCTCATTGCCCGTCAACGATGCGCAGGCCGAGATCCTGCGGGGCACAGGCGGAGACTTCGAAGTTCAAACCCGTGAAGGGCTCCCGGCCCGTGGCCAGAGCCAATCCGGGGTACGCAGTCGTCATGGCGAGCCGAACCAGCGCCACCCCACGGTCGGTGATCCGCCGATCACTCGCTGGGACTACAGTGATTTCTCGGTCGTGTTCGAGGGCGAATACGTGTTGCACAGCATCGTGCACGGCGACCAGACCCCGCGTCGGCCGTGACGGGCGGCACACCTTCCCCCAATACCCGGCGTCTACCAGCAGAGTGGGAACCGCAGGCCGGTGTTCAGCTCACCTGGCCGCATAGCGGTACCGACTGGGCCGGAGAACTCGACCAGGTCCACCCTGTCTTTGCCACCCTCGCGGCTGCGATCAGCCGTTTCGAGCCGGTGGTGATCGTCGCCCGCGACCCGGAACACATCGAAGAGATCTCCGGATTTCTGGTCGAGGCCGCCATCCGCAACGACCGTCTGTGGTTCGCGCTGGCCGACTCCGACGACACATGGGCTCGCGACCATGGGCCGATCACCGTACTGGAAGGGCCGCAGCCCCGCCTGCTCGATTTCACCTTCAACGGGTGGGGCGGGAAATTCCCTGCGGAGCATGACAACGCGATCACCACCACCCTGGCCCAGCAGGGTGTCTTCGGCCCGAACGTGCCGGAGCCCATCGCAATGGTGCTGGAGGGCGGCAGCATCGAGTCCGACGGCGACGGCACCCTCCTGACCACCGCTCAATGCCTGCTGCAGCCCACACGCAACCCGGACCTGGACAAGGCCGCGATCGAGCGCCGTCTGCACGAGCACCTGGGTGCGCAACGAGTCCTTTGGCTGGAACATGGCCACCTTGAAGGGGACGACACCGACAGCCACATCGACACCCTCGCCCGCTTCTGCAGCCCGGACACGATCGCCTATGTCCAGTGCGACGACCCCGACGATCCGCACCACGGCGAACTGGCGGCCATGGAGGAGGAGCTGCGCTCGCTGCGTCAGGCCTCCGGCGTACCCTACCGGCTGATTCCCCTGCCCTGGCCTCGCCCGCAACACGGCCCCGATGGCCAGCGCCTGCCGGCGACTTACGCGAACTTCCTGATCCTCAACGATGCGGTCCTGATGCCGGCCTACGACGATCCCGCCGATGCCATCGCACTTGACCGTCTGACCGAGGCCTTTCCGGGGCGCGAGATCGTGGAAATCGACTGCCGGGCCATCATCCGGCAGGGTGGCAGCCTGCATTGCCTGACCATGCAGTATCCCAAAGGCGCCCTTGGCATCCCGGAAGACTGATCTGCGATGACGACCGATACCCTTCCCGTGGCCTTGATCCAGCACCGCGACGCCGGGAGCGTCGCGGCCAACCTGGACGCGACCGCACAGGCCGTGGCCGATGCCGCGACGGGCGGGGCGCGCCTGGTCGTGCTGGCCGAGCTGCATACCGGACCCTACTTTTGCCAGACCGAGGATCCGGACGTTTTCGATCGAGCCGAACCCATTCCCGGCCCGTCCACCAAGCGCCTGGGACAGATCGCCCGCGACAACGGCGTAGTGCTCGTCACCTCGCTGTTCGAGCGCCGCGCCGCCGGCGTGTACCACAACACCGCGATCGTCTTCGAAGCCGATGGCCACCCGGCCGGCCTGTACCGCAAGATGCACATCCCGGACGACCCCGGCTATTACGAGAAGTATTACTTCACCCCGGGTGATACCGGGTTCGCCCCGATCGACACCTCGGTCGGCCGGCTGGGCGTGCTGGTCTGCTGGGACCAGTGGTATCCGGAGGCCGCGCGCATCATGGCCCTGTCCGGGGCCCAGTGCCTGATCTACCCGACCGCCATTGGCTGGGACCCGCGCGACGAGGCGGACGAGCAGACCCGCCAGCGCGAGGCCTGGATCACCGTCCAGCGCGGCCACGCGGTCGCGAACAACCTGCCGGTCCTCGCCTGCAATCGAACCGGGCACGAAGCGGATCCGTCAGAGACCAGTCCAGGGGCCCAATTCTGGGGCACCAGCTTCGTTGTGGGCCCGCAGGGCGAGTTTCTGGCGCAGGCGAGCGAGGGGCAGCCCGAGATCCTCCGTGCCACCCTCGATCTGGGCCGCACCGAGACGGTCCGGCGCATGTGGCCCTTTCTGCGTGACCGGCGCATCGACGCCTACGGCCCGATCCTCAAGCGCTACATCGACCGCGCGGACTGACCGCTACCTGCTAATTCAGCGCCTTCCCGACGGGGTTCCGCCGCAAACAGGATCGAATCCGTATAATGCCGGCCCGTTTTCCCGGATCGTCGACACTGCATGTCCGAACAGCCGCGCAACCCGCTAAACCCCGGTCGCTTTCCCGGCGACGGCTTCGAGATCTGGTCGGGGCTCAATGCCTCGGCCGCTCCACTGGCACTCGCACGCGCCGCCGCATCGGCGCAGTGGCCATTGCTGGTCGTCGTCGAGTCGAACGAGGCCGCGGACCGCTGGCAAGAGGAGTGGGAGTTTTTCGGTGCCGGGCTCGACCTGCCGGTCATGCGTCTCCCCGACTGGGAGACCCTGCCGTTTGATGTCTTCTCGCCGCACGAGGACATCATCTCCGAACGACTGCGTACGCTGTATCACCTCCCCTCGCTGGAGCGCGGGATCATCCTGATCCCGGTCTCCACGCTGATGCAGCGCCTGCCCCCGCGCGACTGGCTGACCACCCAGGGCCTCTCGCTGCGCAGTGGCCAGCGTCTGGACCGCATGCAGCTGCGGGAACGCCTGACCGAGGCCGGCTACAGCGCGGTCAACCAGGTCATCAGCCG
Source organism: Thioalkalivibrio sp. K90mix (assembly GCF_000025545.1). Lineage (NCBI taxonomy): Bacteria > Pseudomonadati > Pseudomonadota > Gammaproteobacteria > Chromatiales > Ectothiorhodospiraceae > Thioalkalivibrio > Thioalkalivibrio sp. K90mix. The sequence goes on along the minus strand of NC_013889.1, from coordinate 1,272,612 downwards.
CGGCGAGTTTGCCGCACGCGGGGAGATCCTGGACCTGTTCCCGATGGGGGCCGAACAACCGGTGCGCATCGAGTTTCTCGACGACGAGATCGACTCACTGCGCCATTTCGACCCGGAGACCCAGCGTTCCACGGAAAAGGTCGAGCGCGTCGAGATCCTGCCCAGCCACGAGTTCCCGCTGAACGAGGGTTCCATCCGCGCGTTCCGCACCCGCTACCGCGAGCAGTTCAGCGGCGACCCCAGCCGCCACCCGATCTACCGGGACATCAGCGAAGGCCTGGTGCCCCCGGGCATCGAGGCCTACCTGCCCCTGTTCTTCGAGGGCATGGACAGCGTATTCGACTACGCCCCTCAGGCTCGGGTGGTGCAGGTCGGCAATATCGCCGACGCCGCGCAGGAGTATGCGCGCGAGATCGCCGACCGCTTCGAGCAGCTGGGCCATCAGGTGGAACGCCCCCTGCTGCCGCCGGAGCGCCTCTATCTCGACGAGTCGGCCCTGAACGAGGCCCTGCGTGCCCGCGCCGGCATTGCCCTGGGCGGCGAGCCGCCGCAGCCGCTCCCGGCGGACCGTGGCCGGACTGTGCCCTTCACCTGTGATCCCCTCCCCGAACTGGGAATGGAACACGGCAAGGATGCCCCTGCCGAACGTCTGAAGCACTTTGTCGGGGAACAGGAACGAGTCCTGCTCACCGCCGAGTCCGCCGGACGGCGCGAGGCCCTGCTGACCCTGCTGCGCGAGCAGGATATCCCGCATCACGCGGTCGATGACTGGGAGGCTTTCCTGGAGGGCGAGCCCGGCCTGAGCGTGACCGTCGGTGCGCTCAGCGAGGGGTTCCGGCTGCCGGACGGGATCGTGCTCGTGCCGGAGTCCGCGATCCTCGGCGAACGCGCGCGGCAATCCCGCCGACGCAGCCGCCCCACCCGCGATGCCGACGCCGTCATCCAGAACCTCAGCGACCTGACAATCGGGGCCCCGGTCGTCCACGAAGAACAGGGCGTGGGCCGCTATCTGGGCCTCCAGACGCTGGATTTCAGTGGCCAGCCGTCAGAGTTCCTGACGCTGGAATACGCCGACGGAGCCAAGCTCTATGTCCCGGTCTCCTCGCTGCACCTGATCAGCCGCTACACCGGCGCCGATGCGGAACACGCCCCGCTCCACCGGCTGGGCAGCGAGCAGTGGAACCGCGCCCGCCGCAAGGCCGCCGAGAAGGCGCGCGATGTCGCCGCCGAGCTGCTGGAGGTCCACGCTCGGCGCGCCGCCAAGCAGGGGACGGCGTTTGCGACCGAGACCCCCGAGTATCACGCCTTTGCGGCTGCCTTCCCGTTCGAGGAAACCGCCGATCAGCTCCAGGCAATCGACGCGGTACTGACCGACATGGCTGACACGCGGCCGATGGACCGCGTGATCTGCGGCGATGTCGGCTTCGGCAAGACCGAGGTCGCGATGCGCGCCGCATTCGTCGCCGTGCAGAACAATCGCCAGGTGGCCGTGCTGGTCCCGACCACCCTGCTCGCCCAGCAGCACCATCAGAACTTCAGCGACCGCTTCGCCGACTGGCCCGTCCGCATCGAGTCCCTGTCGCGCTTTCGCAGTGCCAAGCAGCAGGCCGCCGTGCTGGAAGGGCTGAAGGAAGGCAAGGTCGATATCGTGATCGGCACGCACAAGCTGCTGCAGTCGAACCTGGACTTCTCCAACCTCGGGCTCGTGATCGTGGACGAGGAACAACGCTTTGGCGTGCGCCACAAGGAGGCGCTGAAGAGACTGCGCGCCGAGGTCGACATGCTGACCATGACCGCAACCCCGATCCCGCGCACGCTGAACATGGCCCTGTCCGGGCTGCGCGACCTCTCGGTGATCACCACCCCGCCGCGCGAACGCCTGGCAATCAAGACCTTCGTCAACGAGTGGAACGACGCGATCATCCAGGAGGCCTGCCTGCGCGAGATTCGCCGCGGTGGCCAGGTGTACTTCGTGCACAACGAGGTCAACACCATCGAACGCATGGCGGAACAGATTCGTGCGCTGCTGCCGGGCGCCCGCATCGGTATCGCCCACGGCCAGATGCGCGAACGCGAACTCGAACAGGTGATGCTCGACTTCTACCATCGGCGCTACAACATCCTGGTCTGCTCCACCATCATCGAGACCGGCATCGATGTACCCACCGCAAATACGATCGTGATGAATCGCGCGGACAAGCTGGGCCTCGCCCAGATGCACCAGCTGCGCGGCCGCGTCGGGCGCTCCCACCACCGGGCCTACGCCTACCTGGTCACGCCGCCGGAAAAAGCCATGTCGGCCGACGCGCGCAAGCGCCTGGAGGCGATCGCCTCGCTGGAGGATCTCGGCGTGGGCTTCACGCTCGCCAGCCACGACCTCGAGATCCGGGGCGCTGGCGAGTTGCTGGGTGACGAGCAAAGCGGCCAGATCCAGGAAGTCGGCTTCTCGATGTACAACGACCTGCTCAACCGCGCGGTCAACGCCCTGCGCTCCGGCAAGATGCCCGAACTGGAGACCCCGGAGACCCCCGGAACGGAGGTCGAGCTGGGGCTGCCCGCCCTGCTCCCGGATGCCTACGTGCCGGATGTGCACACACGCCTGATCCTCTACAAGCGCGTCAGCAGCGCCGAGAACAGCGATGCACTGCGCGAACTGGAGGTGGAACTGGTGGATCGTTTCGGCCTGCTGCCCGATCCGGCGAAGGCCCTGTTCGAGGCGGCCCGCCTGCGGCTCAAGCTGACGCCGCTGGGGATCCGCAAACTGGAACTGGGCCCGGCCGGCGGACGCTTCGTTTTTGGACCCAATCCCGAAATCGATATCGCCGCCCTGATCGAACTGGTGCAATCCGACCCGAATGCCTACAAACTGGATGGCCAGAAGGCTTTCCGCTTTTATGCCGAAATGGAGACTCTGGAGGCTCGCTCTCAGGCCGTCCAGCGTCTGATCCATACCATCAGCCCGAAACAACAGGCCGCCTGAATGCCCGCCAACACCAATCGCCCCGACCCGAACCGCCGCAGGCTCGTCAGCAGCCTCGCCCTCCTGCCACTACTCGGGCTTGGGACAACGGCCACCGCCCAGGTCGGCCGCCGCTACCGCATCGAGCTGGTCATCTTCGAGCACACGACCGCGGAGAGCCGGCGCCTGCAGGAGGAGATCGCCTCCGTGCGCGAACCCAACCTGGCAGGATCCGAACTGGGTGGGCGCATCTATCAGGATTCTCGGCGCGGCTTCGAGTTGCAACGGGCGGCCAGTCGGGTCGAAGACTCCGGCACCGGGCGTGTGATCGCGCGTCTGGCCTGGGATCAGCTGGGCCGCGATCATAGCGCCACCCCCTGGCTCAAGGTGCAGCAGGGCCGCCGTCTTGGGGCGCGTCAGGCTGTGTTTGGCGATTCCACCACCGCAGCGCAGCCGATCGTAGTGGACGAAGACCGCTACGAACTGGAGGGCCGGCTACGGGTATGGGTCGGGCGTTTCCTCCACCTGGAGACCGACCTCATCTATCACATCGACCGTGACGGGGCCGAACCGCTCGGGGTGGCCGTGCGCGGCCACCAGCGCATGAACTCCGGCAGCCAGCTCTTCTACCTGGACCACCCGGTCGTCGGGATCATCGCCCGCGTGACGCGGCTGGACAGCTAGTCCGGACGGAAACAGGCGTCACCCCGCCTGTTTTGCCGGCTCAGCGCCAGTTGGGCTTGGTCTCCATCGCCAGCCAGCTCTGCAGCGCCGACATGCCCAGGTCCTCGAACAGAAGCTGCAGGGCGCTGCGGCGCGGCTTGAAGGTCACCATTTTCTCGACACCAATCACGTCGCGTGCGACCGACTGATCCGTCCCCAGACCATCGATAAGGCCCAGATCCACCGCGCGTTGACCGGTCCAGATCAGGCCGTCGAACAGCTCCTCGTTTTCGGCCAGACGATCTCCCCGCCCCTGGCGGACCACATCGACGAACTGCTGGTGCAGCCCGTCCATCAGGTCATGGATATGGCTCACGTGACCCTCGTCGAGCGGCAGAAACGGATCCAGCAGGGCCTTGTTCTCCCCGGAGGTGAACAGCCGCCGTTCGACACCAATGTTCTCCAGCAGATCCACCACGCCAAAGCTGTCCAGGCGCACCCCGATCGAACCGACCATGCTGGCCTGGCTGGCGTAAATCTCGTCGGCCGCCACGGCGATGTAGTAGGCGGCCGAGGCCCCGATATCGGTGACGACCGCATAGACCGGGATGTCCTCGTGCTCGTCCTTCAGCCGCAGGATCTCGTCATGGATCGCGGCGGCCTGCACCGGACTCCCGCCCCCACTGTTGATGCGCAGCATCACGGCGCGAGTGCCATCCGCCTCGAACGCCCGTTTCAGGGTCTTGTTGAGCTCTTCCGCGTTGGCCCGAGCACTCGACGCGATCAGTCCGTCGACCTCGACAACGGCCACGTGCTCTTCGGGCTCGCGGTCGTCCTCGAACCAGGCGGTCAAGCCCATATCGCCGCCCCGCACCAGAACCAGCAGGGCGAACAGATAGATGAACAGCAGCAGCTTGAAGAAGATTCCCCAGCGCCGGGCACGCCGCTGTTCCACCACCTGGGCCTGGACCAGACGCTCCAGCGTCTCGCGCTCCCAGCCCGGCTTGTTCTCGTTCGACCAACCCATCGTTTGTCCTCAGTCCTCGGGAAGCGGCTCCGACTGCCGCAGGAGATCCAGCAGTTCCTTCAGGTCGCGGGCCACGGCCAGCGGGCGCTCAGCGCTCAGCCGGCGGTGATCGTGGACCCCATGTGTCACGGCCAGCGACGGGACGCCGGCTGCGCGAGCCATCTGCAGATCATAAACGCTATCACCGACCATCCGTGCCCGGGAACGTTCCACCCCGCAGCGCGCCATCACATGTTCCAGCATCACCGGACTGGGTTTCGACGGATGCTCGTCCCCGCAGGCCGTCGCGACAAAACGTCCCATGAGGCCGGCGGCTTCCAGGGCCTGGTCCAGCCCCGCCCGCGACTTGCCGGTCGCAACGCCCAGCAGCACGCCGCGTTCGTCAAGCCAGTCGAGCAAGGGCTCGACATGCGCGAACAGGGGCGTCTCTGGCGCATCGGTGGCGCCCAGATAGCACTGGCGATAGGTGGTGGCGAACGCCCCCACGAACGCAGAGTCGGCGCCCGGGAACAGTCTCTCTACCGCGGCCTCCACGCCCAGGCCAATAATATCGCGCAGCTCGCTTTCCGCGGGCGTCTCGCGCCCCAGGGCCGCACAGGCCCGCTGCAGGCAGTGAACAATCCGGCGTGGCGAATCCATCAGCGTCCCGTCCCAGTCGAATACGACCAGGCGCAAGGCATCCCCCTCCGGTGGCAGCAGTGTGCTCATCCGGACGCTTCGGGGCTTGCGAGCGCATCGAGGATCGACTGCAGCTCGTCCGGCAGCGGCGCGGAGTACACATGCGACTCGCTGGCCGAATCCTCGTACTGCAGGGCCTGGGCGTGCAGAAACAGGCGTTTCAGGCCTGCCCCGCGCAGTACCCGGTTTGCATCGGGCAATCCGTAGTCGTGATCGCCGCCAACGGGATGGCCAATCGCCTGGCCATGTACGCGGATTTGGTGGGTCCGTCCGGTACCGATCCGTACCTCGGCCAACTGAAAGGATCCATAACGTTCCAGCGGGACGAACTGGCTGATCGCCGAGCGCGCGCTCTCGGGGTCGGCATCCTCCCCCGCCCGCATGCGGCGCTTGCCGTCCGGCCCCCGACTGGAGGCAATCGGCTCGTCGCACACAATGGGCTGGTCGCTGGGGAACGCCCCCACCTGCAGCGCCAGATAGCGCTTCTCCACGCGCCCCTCGCGCAGGGCCGCGTGGAAGTCCTGCAACCCCGAGCGGCTCTTGGCCAGCAGCAGACAGCCACTGGTCTCGCGATCCAGCCGATGCCCCAGCTCAAGCTCGGAACCGGGACGCAGCTGGCGCATCGCCTCGATGATCCCGAAGGCCAGTCCGCTACCGCCGTGCACGGCAAGGCCCGAAGGCTTGTCGAGGACCAGGACCTGGTCGTCTTCATGCAAGATGGAGCGGCGCAGTCGGTCCAGGACCCCCGGGGGGATGTCCCGCTCGACGGCCTCGGGCCGGTCCAGGTCCGGCACGCGCACCTCCGAGCCGACACTCAGCCGCTGGGTCACCTTGGCACGGCGCCCATCGACCCGGATCGCCCCCTTGCGCACCAGGCGGTAGATCAGACTTTTGGGAACTCCCTTGAGCTCGCGCAGGAGGAAGTTATCCAGGCGCTGGCCATCCCCGCGCTCGGTGACCGAGAGCGTACGAGGCCCAGAGGGAGATTGCGGCTGACGGGGACGTGCTTTCATCGGGCGCGATCCTACCTCAGGCGCGCCATCCTAACCATGTACCCTGGCATTTCCGCGACGAAAAAACTTGCCCAATCGGGGGGTTATGCCCTACATTGGCGCACGGTACCTGCTGGCGGATATTGCGCCCGGGCGCCTCGAATTACCCGCCGATCTGGTCCTGCACAGTGCGACTACATGCGACCAGACGGCCATCGCCCAAAAGCGAACCTGTGACACTATTTCTTCTAACCCAGTCCTGTCTCCCCGGCCCCGCATCCCGCGGACGGCTGGTCCCGTGGCTATTGGTGAACACCTGGCTGGCGCGTTGGATTCCTCTTCGCGCCGCCATGGCGGGCATGCGTCTCGAAACGTCGACGTGCCGCCTCCGTTCCGCACCACACGGCCCCGGGCTTGTGACCGACGTACAGGACGACCGACCGAGTCCATTGCATGAAACGCATCCTGATCAATGCCACGCAGCCCGAAGAGCTGCGCGTGGCCATGGTCGACGGCCAGCGGCTGTACGACCTCGATATCGAACTGCCCTCGCGCGAGCGCAAGAAGGCCAACATCTACAAGGCCAAGATCACCCGCGTCGAGCCAAGCCTCGAAGCCGCGTTTGTTAATTTCGGCGCCGAGCGCCACGGCTTTCTCCCGTTCAAGGAGATCGCCCCCTCCGCGGTTGGCGCGCCGGCCGACAGCGACAAGCCCATCCGCGAGCTGCTAAAGGAAGGGACCCAGCTTCTCGTCCAGGTGGAGAAGGAAGAACGAGGCAACAAGGGTGCCGCGCTGACCACCTATATCAGCCTGGCCGGGCGCTACCTGGTCCTGATGCCGAACAATCCCAAGGCCGGTGGCGTCTCGCGACGCATTGAGGGCGAAGATCGCGCGGAACTGCGCGAGGCCCTGTCCGGCCTGACCATGCCCGATGGCATGGGCGTGATCGCCCGCACCGCCGGCGTGGGCCGCAGTACCGAAGAATTGCAGTGGGACCTCGACTACATGACGGCCCTGTGGTCGGCGGTCACCGAGGCGGCGGAAAAGGCCAATGCCCCAGCGCTGATCCATCAGGAAAGCAACGTGATCATCCGCGCCCTGCGCGATCACATGCGCAATGACGTCGGCGAGGTGATCATCGACGACGAGGCCGTCTATCAGCAGGCGGAGGATTTCGTCCGACTGGTGATGCCCAACAGTCTGCGCAAGCTGAAGAAGTACGACGACCCCGTCCCGCTATTCAATCGCTATCAGATCGAAAGTCAGATCGAGAGCGCCTTCGACCGCGACGTGCAGCTCCCCTCCGGCGGCGCACTGGTCATCGACCATACCGAGGCCCTGATCTCCATCGACGTGAACTCCGCCCGCTCCACCAAGGGTGGCGACATCGAGGAGACCGCCTTCCACACCAACCTGGAGGCCGCCGAAGAGGTGGCGCGCCAGTTGCGCGTGCGGGATCTGGGCGGTTTGATCGTGATCGACTTCATCGACATGAACGCCAACAAGCACCAGCGCGAGGTGGAAAACCGCCTGCGCGAGGCGCTGGAGCTCGACCGCGCGCGCGTTCAGGTCGGCCGCATCAGCCGTTTCGGGCTGCTCGAGATGTCGCGCCAGCGCCTGCGTTCCTCGCTCGGCGAGTCCAGCCAGATCACCTGCCCCCGCTGTCAGGGGCATGGCCAGGTCCGCAGCGTCGAATCGCTCGCCCTGTCGATCCTGCGCCTGATCGAAGAAGAGGCGATGAAAGACCGTACCGGCCTTGTCCTGGCGCAAGTCCCCGTCGATGTCGGCACCTTCCTGCTGAACGAAAAACGCGCATCGATCAACGAGATCGAGGCACGTCATCGGGTCGACATCAGCATCGTCCCGAACCCGCAGTACCTGACGCCGAAGTTCGAGGTCCAGCGCGTGCGCGGCGACGAACGCGAAGAGGTCGTCAGTGGCCGCGGATCGCATGAACTGGTGGAGCCCGTCGAAGAGGATACCGACACGCACGGCGAACGCCGCGGCAAGGTAGAGAAGCCCCTGGTCCAGGGTGTGAAGGTCAAGGCCCCGGCACCCATGGCCGAGTCCCCCGCCCCGCAAGCACCCAGCGAGCCCGTGCAACAACCCGGGTTCTTCACCCGCATCTGGTCCTCGCTCTTCCCCAATGCCGCCCGCAATCAGGAACCGGAAGCCGACGAGAAGGATGAGGGGCGCAAACGCGGCAAAGGCGGACAACGCCCCAGCCGAGGTGGCGGAAACAGCCGTGGGGGTGGCTCCAGCCGACGCCGTGGTGCGCGTGACGACGGCGGGGAAAACCGCGAGGCAGCCAAGGCATCAGGCAAAGGCGAGGCACGCCCGGATGGCAGCGCCGCTGGCGACGAGGGCGGCAAGGGCCGCTCGCGGCGGCGTGGCGGTGGCACGGGTGGCGCCGCCACCAAGACCCGTGACGCCGAACCCAAGGCTGCAAAACCGAAGGCGGAAGCGGAAGAGCCCACCACAAAGTCCGAGGAAGCCGCGGCACCGTCCGGGAACGGCCCGCCCACGTCCGACGACGATGGCAGCAAGGGCCGCACCCGTTCGCGCCGTTCGCGCCGTGGCGGGCGCCGTCGTGGTGGCCGTGGCCGTTCCACGAACAGTGAAGACAGCTCGGGCGGTGACAATGCCGGAAACCAGGATGCTGCCGGGGCCCCGAAGGAGGCCGACCCGTCCGGCTCCTCGTCCCCGGATAGCGACGTCCCCAGGAAGCCGGCGGTGAAGGAGTCCGGCAAGGGCGATAGCCAGTCAGGCGACAGCGAGTCCAAGCCGGCCGCGAAGCCGAAATCGGCCGACAAGGACTCCGGCCAGGCCACCGATGGCAGTAGCGCAAAGACGCCGGAAGAGAAAGGGGCCGGCAGCGACAAGGCTCAGGCCCCGGCGGAGCATTCCAGCGAGGCCGGAAAGGCCGATAAAGCGGCAGAAGACAGCCCCAAGGCTTCATCCGGCGCACGCCGGACGAAGGCGAGCGCTCAGTCCACGAAAACGGATGATGCCAAGGGCAAGAACGACTCCGGATCGCACACCGAGAATCGCCCTTCCGAAGCCGCCAAAGCGGATGACACCCCCGCGTCGAAGCCTTCTCGTGGCAAGAAAAGTGATGCCAAGCCGGCGCCCTCGAAGGCCACATCCGCCGAGGCCAGCGGTACTGCCCGATCGGAGCCGGACTCGGCACCACCGGCCGACAAGCCGGCCCGCAAGCCGGAACCGGAGTCTGCGTCTTCGGGCAGCGCGGACGACAAGCCGCGCGATTGAGGTGAAAAACGGCCGCTCGCGTTTACACGTTATCGGCCAGTGGGAGAACGCCCCGGTCGCCTGACCGGGGTCCTCAGGATACGCGCTCCAGCGCGTGTTCCCGGCAGATATGGTCCAGCAGGCCGTCGCTGGCGGCCTCGACCAGATCCATCACATGAACGAAGCCATCCGGCCCGCCATAGTACGGGTCCGGTACTTCGCGCTCGGGATAGTCCTGGGCGAACTCCAGGAAACGATGCAGCCGCGCGCGGGCGCCATCCGGCTGAATCTGCTGGGCATTGCCGTAGTTCGCCTCGTCCATCGTCAGGATGTAGTCGAACGTCTCGAAGTCTTCGACCTCCAGCTGCCGTGCCCGCAACTGATCGAGATCGTAGCCTCGGCGACGGGCTTCCTCGCGGGCGCGCGGGTCCGGCCGTGCCCCAACGTGATAACCCGCCGTACCCGCCGAATCCACCTCGATGGCGGACTCCAGACCATGCGCGCGCACGCGAGCCTGGAAGACACCGTGAGCCATGGGCGAGCGGCAGATATTGCCCAGACAAACCATCAGCACTCGAATCTTTTGCATGCCTACTTTATGTGTTCGCGAAATGAGCACACAGCATAGCAAAGCCCCGCTCCGATGCCCGCCCGTAGGCGCGGCGGACGCGGTGTGCGATGCTGGTGGCGTGCCTGCTGTGCGGGCAGCCGCTTCCCCGGCGACTCGGAGTGTCCATGCCCGACTTTACCGGCCCTCGTCCAACCGGAATGCCCGCAGGCGGCCTTGATCGGTTAGGGCCGCGCGCGAGCGCGATGCCAACGCTTGAGACCGGCACCCGGTTGCAGGTTCAGATCATCGGGCAGCTCGCCGAACGGGGAGTGCAACTGCGCCCGCTGACGTCGTCCGGCGCGCAAAGCGTGGACACCCGCGCGCCCACCTTCAATGCCCAACTGGCGACACCACTACCCAACGCACTGCTACCCGGCAACCAGTCCGGTCCGCGCCTCGCCCTCGCCGAGGTGATCCGCACGGAGCCGCGCCTGGAAGTGCGACTGTTACCCCTGCCCCCTGGCACCGCACTGGCGACCCGCCCGGCCACGCCCTCGACACCGACTTCACCATCGACTCCGACGGTGGGGCAGCAAGACGCCTCGCAGTGGCTGTTGCGCGAGTTGCGCCACCAGATACCGGGGGCGCGAGGGCTGGCCGGTGGCATGCAAACGATTCAGAACACCCTGGCCACGGCCATAGCAGCCGGCACGCCACCCACGGCGAGCGAAGCCCGACTGCTGCCGGCGATGAACCGCCTGATCGAACTGACACCTCCTGCCGTGCGCCTGACCAGCCCCGATAGCCTGAATCGCCATATCCAGCAGTCCGGCCTGTGGCTGGAGGCCATGCTCGCCCAGGGAGTACGAACCAATACCTCTGGCACAGCCACTCAGGACCTCAAGGCCCAGCTGCTGCGCGTCGCCGAACACCTGCGCCAGTCGGCCGAGACCCGCGCCCCTCTGCCAACACCCGCGACGACAACCACGGCCCCACCCGCGCCCACTACGGCGGGGCTGCCTCCCATGGGAGCACTGGCCGGGCTCATCGAGGGGATGCTGAAGCGCATTACCACGCTGCAGCTGCACTCACTGCAACCCAGCGCGCAGGGGGACGACGAGTCGCATCCTCGCTGGTTCTTCGAACTGCCATTTCGCAGCCCGCAAGGGCTTCACTCGCTGGCCGGCCAACTGCAGCACGAGGCCGGCCGCCCCCCCGAACGCCCGGAGGGATGGACCCTTGTGCTGGATCTTGATTTCCAGGCGCTCGGTCCCACTCGTGTAGCCCTCGCGCTGCGCGACGACCGGGTATCCGTTCATTTCACCGCAGAACGCCCGGAAACCGCCCAGCGCCTGCGCGCCGGCACGCCGGAACTCCACCAGCGGCTGGTCGGGCGTGACCTGATCGTCGGATCACTCTCGGTGCGTGAGGGTCGGGTGGAGCCACAGGATCCGGCGAGCCTTACCTTGCGTGACGGGCTGCTGGATGAACGCGCCTGAAGGCTTGAGATGAGCAAGCGCCGCCCCCCTCACGAGCACGATGAGCCGTACGTGGAGCCGCGCGGTCCCCGCCGCCCGCAAGCGGTAGCGCTGGAATGGGATCGGCAACGGGCGCCGCGGATTACCGCGAGTGGCAGTGGTGTCACTGCCGAACAGATCCTGCGTATCGCCGAGGAACATGGGATTCCCCTGCACCAGGACCCGGGCCTGACCGAGGCACTCGCGCAGGTACCGCTGGGTGAAGAGGTGCCGGAGAGTCTTTATGTCGCCGTCGCCGAGGTGCTGGCGTTTATATTTGTGCTTGCGGGGATCACGCCCGAGGACCGCGAACAGGGATACCGCCGCAACGATTCAACGTCGGGCGAGTGAAGGCACACACAGAAGGCGCTAACGACGACCCGCAGAGCCGGGGGCGTGCAAGCTGTACAGAAGATCCAGTTCGGTCGTGGTCAAGCCGCACATACGGCGCACCTCTTCCCGCTCGCGGCCCTGACGGATCAGCTCGATCGCCTGCTGATAGGCGCCATCATCGGCGTCGCGGGCCCGGAGCTCGCTTTGCTGGTCATTGAGACGCTCCAGCGCGCGTTGCACCGCAGACTGCGCCTGGCTGTGATTGACGACCCCCTGGGAGATGACCTTCATCGCGCCCTGCAGCGCCATCACCGAGGTGGCCTGGCGCTGATAGTCCTGGCGCAACGCTGCGAGCTGGCGCCGCAAGGTCAGCACGATCGAAACGGCCAGCACTGCCACGACGGTCGCCACCAAAGCGATTGCCGCGACAATCCAAACCAGAATGCCTTCCCCCATCGGCCCAATACTCCAAACGGTCCAGAGGCGATTGTCGCGTGAAATGCCCGGCTACACCAGCCGGGGCGATCCAGCGGCCCCGTGAACCGGACAATCAGGCGTAATCGTCGATCAAGCCCTTGCGGGGGCGCTTGCGATCACGCGGGGAGCGCTGTTGTGTGGGCTTTATGGCCGGACGCAGCACCGGGTCCCGATCGTGGTCATCACTGAGCGTCCGCCCGGGCACGGTGGTGTGGACGGGGCGAACCGTGGAGTTCGTGGCCGGCGGCTGCACGGGGCGAACCGTTCGATCCGGCTGCAGTTCATCCACCATCGTCCCACCTCCCCTCCGCTTGCCGTGTTCCGGGGAACCATCCACCGGTTTGATCCGTACTACTGCACGGCGGTTCCTGATCGCCGAATGTCCCGCCCTTCTACAGCTCCCGCAGCTGCGCCCATTCCTCGTCGGAAAGGAGCTTGTTCAGGTCAACCAGGATCGTCAGCCCCTGCTCCGTGCTCGTGACCCCCTGGATGAACCGCGAACTGTCGTCGTTCCCGACTTCCGGAGCAGGCTCGACCGAATCCAGCGAGATCCTTACAACCTCCGAGACCGAGTCCACCAGGATGCCGACATTCTGGTTGTCGACATCGATGATCACGATGCGCGAGGCTTCGTCTGGCTCGCGATCGTCCAGCCCCATGCGCCTGCGCGCGTCGATCACGGTCACGACGTTGCCCCGCAAGTTGATGATGCCGAGGATATAATCCGGCACACCGGGCACGGGCGCGATCTCGGTGACCTTCAGCACCTCCTGCACCTGCAGGACGTCAATCGCGTAGGTCTCCTCCGCGAGACTGAACGTCACATACGGGGCCGTATCGGCCTTGGCCATCGCTTCTACGTCTTGTGCGCTGCTCATGTCTTCCTCGTCGCTCGCGAACCCTGTTGCGGGCCCGGTGTTCGGTTCCTGAATACTTTATCGGCCGCGCTCGTCGCGGCTTGAGTCCGGAGCACCGCCCATTTCCCAGCTACCCTGGTCCAGGGTCCGGTCGAGGGCCTCCAGGTCCAGCAACGTGGCCATCTGTTCGCGCTCCACCCCGGCCAGCCAGGGCAGGCGCTTGCGATGGCTGCGCCAGCGCAGATTCTGGGGCTCTATCACACGGGTCCCCTGAATCGAGCGGCAGGCCAGCGCAAAGCGCGACCCAGCCAGGAACACGACGTGGCGGGCCGTCTCCGGCTCGTACTCCCTGTCTTCGGGCGTTACCACGGCCGCGAGATCAATCAACTGCACCCGCCCTTGTTTGGTGTCCGCCAGGCCCAGATACCAGACAGAGTGGTTGGGCGTGGGGCGCACCTCCAGATCGTCGAGCGGCGCAACACCGCCGAGCGAGGCTAGCGGCGCCAGCAGAGTCAGATTCCCGGCCTCCAGCACCAGCGCGGAGAATCGCTCGGACGGACGCGGATACTCCTCACTTTCGACAATCGTGCGCGGGGGTGCCGGGGGCGCGACCGCTTCGGCCACCACGGGGACGTCGGGTACGGCGGCAGGCTCCGGTTCAGCGGGAGCTGGTCTCGGTTCGAGGATATCCGGGCGCAGCAGGTGCGCCGGGGCGACCGGCGCCGGTTCGTCCAGCAGGCTGCCGAAATAGTCATGCAGGGCTTCGGGTTCCGCCTTGAGCGCCAGGTTGTGATCACGCGAATGGTTCATCCCTTCTGCCTCCGGGCCCGGGCATGCGGCTGCGAAAGCTGACCGCCAATTGCCTCCAGCAAGTCCGAGTACGCCAGCACCCCACGGGCGTCCGGAATCATGAAGCACAGGGGCTGGCCAGCACTCGACGCATCGCGGAATTTGGTATCGACCGGAATCACGCCGGGCCAGACCTCATCCCCATACAGTCGGCGCAGCTCGGCAAGCGCCTCGTGCGCGGCGCGGGTGCGCCGATCGAACAGGGTGGGAATAATCCGGTACTGCAGTTCAGCCTTGCGCGACTTCTGGACCATTTTCAGGGTATTGATCATTCGTTCCAGCCCCTTGAGCGCAAGGAACTCGGTCTGTACCGGGACCAGCAGCTCATCACAGGCCGCCAGGGCATTGACCATCAACACGCCCAGCATCGGCGGGCAGTCCATCAGCACGTAGTCGTACTGGTCGGCGACCTGCTCCAACGCCTGGCGCAGCACCAGGCCCATCCCGCTGCGCGTACCGAGTTGCCGATCGAGCGTGGCCAGTGCCGTGCTGGCCGTCAGCAGGTCCAGCCCCGGGAAGCGGGTCTCGCGGATCAGCCCCCGCGGATCAGGGCGCTTCCCCTCTGCACACTGGCTGAACAGCTCGTATACGCCCCGCGTGGCCGTCTCGGGATCGTGGCCAAAATAGGCCGTCAGCGAGCCATGCGGGTCGACGTCGACCATCAATACGCGCTGTTCCGGCCCCGACAGCAGGCCACTCAGGGTGACTGTGGTCGTGGTCTTGCCTACCCCGCCCTTCTGGTTGGCCACCGCCCAGATCTTCACTCGGTATCCCCCTCGTCCCCATCCATCGTCGGTGCCCCCAGCGAGACCGGCAGGTCCTCGCGCAATTGCTCGGGCTCCTGCGCCCCGTCTTCACGCGGGCGCGCGCCAGGCAGGACCACGATGGCGACCCGCCGGTTTTCCGCCCGTCCTTGCTCGGTGTCATTGCTCGCGACCGGGCGATGCTCACCGTATCCAAGGGCCACCAGATTCTTCGGCTCGATGCCCGCGTCTTCAAACACGCTTACCACGGCTGCGGCGCGTCCCGACGAAAGCTCCCAGTTCGAAGGATAGACCGCCGTCTGGATCGGGACATTGTCCGTATGGCCCTCCACGTGCACCCGCGACACCCGCGGCGCCAGGATCGCCCCCACCTCATCCAGCAGGGACCGGGCCTCTGGATTCAGCGTAGCCGAACCACTGCCGAACAACAGCCGGCTGGTGATCTCGATCTCCAACCAGTACGCCTCCCGGCTGACCCGCAGATCACCATCCTCGATCAGCGGGGCCATCGCCATTTCCAGCTCGTCGGCGACCTCAGCCAGTGCCTCCAGGAATTTCTGCAGCTCGTCATCCGTGCCCGCGTCGTCGAGCAGCCCGGAAAAGGCCATGTCGATGGGCGCTACACCGTCGTCAACGATGCCGGGCTGCACATCAATCGGCACCAGGGCACGCATCTCGTCGAGGGACTGCTCGCGCGACACCGTCGGTTCACCCACCTGGATCGGGTCGGTCTGCGCCGGGGCGCGGAAGGCATCCACCAGCGACTCCGACAGCACGCGATACTTGCCATCATCCACCGAGGAGATCGCGTACATCACGACGAAAAACGCCAGCAGCAGCGTGACCAGATCGCCATACGGAATGGCCCAGGCCTCGTGATTCTCCGCTTCTTCATGGCGTTTTCGCCGGGCCATCGCGACCTCACTCGTGGATGAAGCCGCTAAGCTTGCTTTCGATGTTGCGCGGGTTTTCGCCCTCGGCGATCGAGATCAGACCCTCCATCAGCATCAACTGGTGCTGCGAGCGCTTCTGGATGATCGATTTCAGCTTGTTGGCCACCGGCAGGAACAGCAGGTTTGCCGACGCGATCCCGTAGATCGTCGCGACAAAGGCCGCGGCAATCCCCGCCCCCAGCTTGCTGGGGTCGGCCAGGTTCTGCATCACCGCCATCAGCCCCATTACGGCGCCGACAATGCCAAGCGTCGGGGCATAGACCCCCATGCTCTCGAACACCTTGGCGCCCTGGGTATCGAAATGCTCGCGGTTGTCCAGATCCGCCTCCAGGATCTGCCGGATGGTCTGCGGCTCGGAGCCGTCCACCAGCAGTTGCAGCCCCTTGCGCGCGAACTCGTCGTTCTCCTCGTCGGCCAGCGTCTCGAGGCCCAGGAGCCCTTCCTTGCGCGCCACATTGGACCACTCCACGATGCGCGCCAGCATCGCCTCGTTGTCGATCCGCGGTGGCTTGAACGCCCACGGCAGAATGCGCATCCCGTGGAGAAATACCGCCATGCGCGCCTGCACCAGGGTGGCCCCAAGGGTCCCCAGCACCACAATCACGAACGCGGCCGCGTTCCACAGCGCGCCCAGACCACTCCCCTTCGCGATACTCCCCCCGAGCACCGCGACGAGCCCCAGGGTGATCCCGATGAGGCTCAGGATATCCATCTAGCAAAACCCCTTGACCAGTGCAGGGCCCACATCCGGCAACGGATACACATGGTCCACGAGTCCGGCCTCCGCGACTGCGGCCGGCATCCCATACACCACCGACGTGGCCGCATCCTGTGCCCACACCTGTGCCCCGGCGCCCTTCAGCGCCCGTGCACCTTCGCGGCCATCCGCGCCCATCCCGGTCAGCACCACGGCCAGCACCTGTCCGCGCAAGGCCTCGACCGCCGAGCTGAACGCCGCATCCACGCTGGGCTTGTAGATCGTGCCCAGCGGGCTCTCCGTCACCCGCACCGTTGTCTGGCTGCCGCGCTCCAGCGTGGTTTGCATACCGCCGGGGGCCAACAGGGCCACCCCGGGACGCATGACATCGCCGTCTTGTGCCTGCTTGACCCGAATCTGGCACATGGCGTCCAGGCGCTCCGCAAAGGCCGGCGTAAAGCTCGCAGGCATGTGTTGAATCAGCAGAATCGGCTGCGGGAAATTCGCCGGCAGGGCCTTGAGCACCTCCTGCAAGGCCACCGGGCCTCCGGTGGACGTCCCAATCAGCACCGCGCGGACCTGCCGCAGCGGCACGGCGGGCCGACTGACCGGCGGTGCCTGTCGCTGTACTTCGGCCGCCTTGCGATCGGACTCTTCACGACGCGCAGAGGGGCGGGCCTCGACCGCTGGACGTGCGCTCCCCGGCTGGCTGACCGAACGGGCCCGGCTGCGCGAAAGGCTGCGCACCCGCCGGCGCAGCATCATACGTGCGCTGTCCTCGTCGGATGCGATGTCACTGAAGCGTTTCGGCAGAAAATCGACTGCCCCCGCCTCCAGCGCATCCAGGGTCGCCTGGGCTCCCTCGGTGGTGAGACTCGAGAACATCAGTACCGGCCGAGGGTTCTCGGCCATGATCCGGCGCACCGCGGTGATACCGTCCATTACGGGCATCTCGATGTCCATGGTCACGACATCCGGGTCCAGTTCCTTGACCTTGCGAATCGCCTCCTCGCCGTTCTCCGCGCTGCCGACGACCTCGATCCCCGCGTCGGCGTCCAGAATTTCACTGATGCGGCGGCGGAAAAACCCGGAGTCATCCACCACCAGTACCTTTACCGGCATCCTTAGCCCTCGATTGTTTGCGCGGGCCGCCGGGTGCGGCCCGCCGACGGGATCTTGTGCGTCAGCAAGCCCACGAGATCGGCGACATCCAGGATCAGCGCAATCCCTCCGTCGCCCGTGATGGTCGCGCCTGCCAGACCCTTCACGCCCTGCAAGTTCTGCCCCAGTGGCTTGATCACCACCTCTTCCTGTCCGACCAGGTCGTCGACAACCAGCCCCACCTTGCGATCGGCCGTATGCACCACCACCACATGCGACTCCGCCTTCGCTTCGGGGACAAATCCAGGCTTCAACCAACGCTTGAGATAATGCACTGGAAGCGCTTGATTTCTTACAACAATTACTTCCTGATCATCAACATAATGCGTCTTGGTCAAGTCCAGATCGAGGATCTCCGACACTGATGCCAGCGGGATCGCGAACCGCCGCCCGTCGAGAATGACCATCAACGCAGGAAGTATCGCCAGGGTCAGCGGCAGCTTCACCCGCAGCGTGGTCCCGACCCCAATCTCGGAATCGATCTCGATGGTCCCGTTGAGCTGCGAGATCTTCGTCTTGACGACGTCCATCCCCACCCCGCGACCGGATACATCCGAGATCTCGGTCTTGGTGGAAAACCCCGCCATGAAGATGACGTTGAAGGCCTCGCGATCGGTCATCCGCTCGGCCATCGCGGGCTCCATCAGCCCCTTCTCGACGACCTTGCGCCGCAGGGCATGCGGATCCATACCGCCCCCATCGTCCTTGATCAGCAATGCGATGTGGTCGCCTTCCTGCGCCGCACCGAGCACCACCGTACCCTTGCGCGGCTTGCCGGCCTTTTCGCGCACCTCCGGGGTCTCGATACCGTGGTCCACGGCGTTGCGCACCAGATGCACCAGAGGATCGGACAGCGCCTCGACCAGGTTCTTGTCGAGGTCGGTGTCCTCGCCAAAGATCTCCAGCTCGATCTCCTTACCCAGGCTACGCGACAGATCGCGGATCACCCGCGGGAAGCGATTGAATACCTTGTTGACCGGCTGCATGCGGGTCTTCATCACCGACGTCTGAAGATCCGATGTCACCAAGGCCAGCGAACTAATGGCCTTGCCCAGCTCGTCGTCCACATGCTGGGTTCGCAACATGCTCAGGCGGTTACGCACCAACACCAGCTCGCCGACCAGATTCATAATCTCGTCGAGCCGTTCGGTGTTCACACGGACCGAGGCCTCACCCTGAGGGGCCTGCCGGGCGCCAGCCGCCGCGGCCGCAGGCTTGGCAGCCTGTGGCTTGGCCTCGGAAGCCGGCGGTTCCTGTGCCGCGCTGGCGGCGGCTTCGGGCTCCACGCTCGGCTCTTCCTGCGTGGACGACTCAGCGGCAGCAGGTGCCGGCGCGGCACTGGCAGGAGGCCCATCACCTCGCGCCTGCAACTCGTCCAGCAGGTTCTCGAATTCATCGTCGGAAATCAGGTCCTCTTCATCCCCGCTTGGCCCGGCTGCATCCGAATCCGTGCTGGGCGACCCTGCGTCCGCATTCGACGACGTAGCGGAGTCCTGGGCCGCCTGCGGCGAACCATCGCCGTGCAGCGAATCCAGCAGGGCCTCGAACTCATCGTCGGTGATCTCGTCATCGGCGCCGACCAATCCCGAGTCTTCCCCCGCAGCGTCGCCCGCGGCCATCGCGGTCGTTTCCACCTCCGCGGGGGGTGCCGGTTCCGGCTCCGGCTCGGGGGACTCGTCGGGCGTCGCGACTGCGTCGGGTTCGGAATTGCCGGCCACGTCTTCGTTCTTCGCCATCCGCCGCAGGTCTTCGACCAGATCAGCCTCCGCGGGCGTCGGATCGACCCCGGAGCGGAGGTCGCCAAACATCACGTTCAGCGTATCGAGGACCCGCAGCATGGTATCCATCAGGTGACCGTCGACCTGACGCTCCCCGTTGCGCAGGAGATTAAACACGTCCTCTGCGTGATGGCAGACGGTCACCAGCGGATCCAGGCTCAGAAAGCCCGCGCCACCCTTGATCGTGTGAAAGCTGCGGAATACCGCGTTCAACAGATCCCGGTCATCGGGATGCTGTTCCAGGTCGATCAGCTGCTCGTTGAGTCCTTCGAGCAGTTCCCCGGCCTCGATCAGGAAGTCCTGAAGGATTTCGTCGTTGGGGTCGATGGCCATTCGGTCTCTCCGTTCCGGTGAGGCTTGCCGTTAAGGGATGGGCGCCGGGAAGCCGCTGATTCAGGAATCAGCGGGCTGCCTAGAAGCCCAGACTGGACAACAGATCGTCCACCTCGTCTTGTCCTTGAACGACATCCTGGCCGGAATCTTGAGTCTTTGGCACTGCTGGTCCGTGTCCGCGCCGATCGCCCTCGCGCCGCTCGGTATCATCGTCGAGCGTCTTCTCGGCGGCCTCGATGGTCTCCATGCGCCCGCTGGACAGTCGAATGAGCGAGACCAGGTTCTCCTCCAGGTCCGTCACGAGCTGGATGACGCGCCGGATCACCTGCCCGGTAATATCCTGGTAGCTCTGCGCCATCAGTACTTCCGACAGCAAGCGCCGCAGCTCTTCGGTGTCGTCGTTGGCCTGCGCAAAAAACGCATCCAGCTCGCGGGCAAACTCCCGGAACTCATCGACCGAGAGTTGCCGATTTCGGAAACGAGTCCACTTCGCCGTCAGTTCGCCGGCCTGCTGGCTGAACGACTCGGCAATCGGCAGACTCGTCTCGATGGCGGTCAGGGTCTCGTGGGCGGCCTTCTCGGTCATCGTGACCACATAATTGAGACGCTCACGGGCATCCGGGATCTCGGCCTGGGTC
This sequence comes from Thioalkalivibrio sp. K90mix, assembly GCF_000025545.1. Classification (NCBI taxonomy): domain Bacteria; kingdom Pseudomonadati; phylum Pseudomonadota; class Gammaproteobacteria; order Chromatiales; family Ectothiorhodospiraceae; genus Thioalkalivibrio; species Thioalkalivibrio sp. K90mix. Next base: position 1,252,137 of record NC_013889.1, on the reverse strand, counting down.
AGCTCCACCAGCCGCGAATCCCCGCGGAAGCTTTGCAAGGCCTCGTGCAGGTCGCGCGTGAGCTTTCCGAGTTCGTCGAAGAGTTCGCGGTCGTAGGGACGCGCCAGCTCCTGGATCAACGCGCGCGCGGCCACCTCGTCCCCTGCCTCCAGAACCTGCACGAGCTCCCGCGCGCGAGCGATCTGCTGCTCACCGATCGATTGTTCTTGGTCTGTCATCCAAAGCCCCTTGCTCGCTCCCCATCCCGAACGTGATGCCCGGAATCAATCCCCCGGCCATGCATTGTCGCGGACCAGGAGATGTCGACACCGAAACCCAAGTTAACCTTGCGCTTCAATGCGTTCGAATATTTTGTCGATCTTTTCCTTGAGGGTTTCCGCGGTAAAGGGCTTCACCACGTAGCCGTTCACGCCCGCCTCGGCCGCCTCGACGATCTGATCACGCTTGGCCTCCGCCGTCACCATCAGCACTGGCATCGTCTTCAGCTTCTCGTCGGCCCGAACCGCCCGCAGCAGGTCGATGCCCGGCATGTTGGGCATGTTCCAGTCGGTGATCAGAAAATCGAAGTCGCCGTTCTGGAGCATCGGCAGTGCCGTGCTGCCGTCATCGGCCTCTTGCGTGTTGTTGAAGCCAAGATCACGCAAGAGGTTCTTGATGATCCGTCGCATCGTGGAGAAGTCATCCACGATGAGAATTTTCATTCCCTTGTCCACAGGTCACTCCGGGATAAATGATTCATGTGAGTACTAGAGCGCGGCCCTCAGAATAACTGCAAAGCCTCGCCGTCTTCGAGCCAGGAACCCAGGCGCGCGCGCAGTCGGATGACGGCCTGACTGCGGATCTGGCTGACGCGCGACTCGGTCACCCCCAGCACCGCGCCAATCTCGCGCAGGTTGAGCTCCTCGATGTAATAAAGCGACAGCACCAGACGTTCGCGTTCGGGCAAATCGCCCAGCGCGGCGGCCAGCTCCTCGCGAAATTCTCCAGCCTCGATTGTGCGCGAGGGCGAGGCCTCCTGCCCCTCGATCACCCGGTCCGCATCACCATCGGTGCCGCCCAGGTCGTCCAGCGCGAACAGATGGGCGCCGGCATGGTCCTGCAGCATCGAGTAGTACTCGTCGATCGGCACCTCGAGTTCCTCGGCCACTTCGACCCCGCGCGCCGCGCGCCCCTCTCTGGCTTCGACCGTCTGGATCGCCTCGGCGATCTTGCGGCTGTTGCGGTGTACCGATCTCGGCGTCCAGTCACTGCGGCGTAATTCGTCGATCATCGCGCCACGGATCCGAATCCCGGCATAGGTCGCAAACGTGGCACCCTGCCCGCCTTCGAATTGCCGCGCGGCCTCCAGCAGGCCGATCATGCCGGCCTGGATCAGGTCATCGACCTGGACCGAGGAAGGCAGACGCGCCATCAGATGATGCGCGATGCGATGCACCAGCTCGATATGCTCCGCAACGCGCTGCTCGTGGCCTGTCGCGGCCACGCTCTCGTATCCGGGGAGGCGATTACGCGGCGACATCATGCGCTCTGCAACATCCGTTCGACGAAAAACCCGACACCACCGTCGGCACCACGGGCCACCGGCCAGCGGTCCACCGTACGGGCGAGCTCGGCAAAGGCCTTGGCCGCCGGACTGCCCGGATACTGCTGCACGACCGGCGCACGTTTCTGTACGGCCTTGCGCAGATTCTCGTCCATCGGGATGTAACCGGCGAGATCCAGGATCACCTCCGGCAGGTAGTTGTCGCAAACCGTGGTGAGTTTCTGCAACAAACGCTCGGCCCCCGCGCGGTCCTGGACCATGTTCGTGACCAGCCGGAAACGCCGCATGCCATGATCGCGGTGCAGTACCTTGATCAGCGCATAGGCATCGGTGATGGACGCCGGCTCGTCGCAGACGACGATCAGGGTCTCCTGGACCGCCCGGCAGAAGGTCGTCACGGATTCCTGCAGCCCGGCTGCCGTATCCACCACCAGCACATCCAGCGGCTTGGAATACGCGCTGAATGCCTGGATCAGACCGTTGTGCTCTAGTTGAGTGAGATTCGCCATCGCAGCGATCCCCGAAGCCGACGGTATGACCTTGATTCCGTCCGGGCCCTCAATCAGGACATCCTGGAGGTCGTCCACCTGCCCGGTCACCAGGTCATGCAGGGTACGCTCGGGTCGCAGCCCGAGCAGCACGTCGGCATTGGCCAGCCCCAGATCGGCATCAAACAACATGACCTCGCGCCCCAGCCGCGCGAGCGCTACCGACAGGTTGACCGACACGTTGGTCTTGCCGACGCCTCCCTTCCCAGAGGCCACCGCAATGACCTTCAACGGCTGATTAGTGCGTGGCATAGCGTCCTTTCCCCACCGGATGGATCATCTCCAGAACGCCCGCATCCTGAGTACGGCGCGGCGACGGCGCACTGCGGCTGGCATTCGAGAACTCCGCCAGGCTTGCATCGGTCCATCGTTCGTCGCGGGAGGATCGACGCGCGGGGTTGCGTTCTTCGCCGAGCGCCCGCCGGGTCAGATCGCCCGTTTCGACCCGGTGGAAGTCTTCGGCAATCCGCTGCCCATCGCTGACAAACGTGAGACCCAGGTGTTGATCGAGCAATACCGACAAAGTCTCCCCCAACTGTTCGGCTTCATCGAGTTTAGTCAGTACCAGCGCCGCCGGCTCTGTCTTGCGGAAGGCGTCCAGCACCCGCCGCAGCGCCGAGGCCTGGGTCGTCGCGGAGACGACCAGCCAGCTCTCGCAGCGCACGCGGTCCGGCCAGCCGGCAAACAGGGACTCGTCACCCACCACCGACGGCGCCTGCCCGGCAGTGTCGGCCAGGATTAGATGCCCATCCTCGGCCCGCGCAGCCATATCCCGCAACTCGCGCGGGTTCTGCAACACCCGCAATGACACGCCCGCCATCTGCGCGAATGCCTGCAGTTGGCGCGTGGCCCCAATGCGCTGGGTATCCAGTGTGACCAGCGTAACCGAATCCGCACCCATACGACGGATTTGACGCAGGGCAATGCGTGCGAGCGTGGTGGTCTTGCCCACGCCCGTGGGGCCCACCAGGGCCAGCACACCACCCTCGTCCAGGATATCCGGATGCCGGGTGGCAATCGCCCCGGACAGGCGTGCACGCAGCCGCTCCCAGGCCTGTTCCACGGTGCTGTCGTCGAGAATACTCCCGGCGAGACTGCGCGCCAGTGACTCGCTGAACCCCCGGTCCATCAGACGAGACTTGCACTCCGCCGCCAGCGGGTGCCGCGCCGCCCACTGCGCGGCCTCGTTGTCGCTGTGCTGGCGAGTGAGCAGGCTGCGCAGATCCCGCAGTTCCTGGCGCATCGCGGCAAGCTCGGGGTCCGCGGGCCAGGCCGAGCCCGGGCTCGGCCGCGACGCGGATGGGTGCGCCTCGCGCGGGGTATGGACCGCGTTCACCGCGGCCTGCTGCTCGCGCTCCGGGACACCCGCATCCCCATCTTCCAGCGCCGCGACGACCTCCAGCCAGCCATCGACACGGCGGCTCGACAGGATCACGGCATCCTCGCCCTGCTGTTCACGCACTTGCCGCATCGCATCGCGCATGTCGCGTGCCCGGTACCGTCTCACATTCATCGCTGTTCTCCCGTTTAGCCCTGGCGGACCCGATCGCTACTGTTCGTCTCAGGCACTCGTGGGGGCTGCCTGCCGGGCCGAGTCTTCCTGGCCCACCGTGGCCACCACGCGGATCCGCCGGTTATCGGGGATCTCGGTAAAGGCCAGCACCGCCAGGCTGCGCACGGCTCCACGGAGCCACCCGGCAATCCAGGAGCGGATCTCCGGGGCCACCACCAGGATGGCCGGCTGCCCGCTGGCCTCCTGGCGCTGAGCCGCCTCGGACACCGAGCGCTGCAGGCGTTCCGCCAGGCCCGGCTCCAGCCCCACGGTCTCGCCATTACTGCCCTGAAGGGACTTATGCAAAAGCTGTTCCAACGATGGGTCGAGGGCAATCAAAGGCAGCTCATCGTCCGGTCCCACAAGGTCCTGCACGATCGAACGCGACAGCGAGACCCGCACGGCCGCGGTCAAAACGCCGGGATCCTGACTCTTCACACCCTCCTCTGCCAGGGTTTCGGCGATCGTGCGCAGATCGCGAATCGAGACCTGCTCGGCCAGCAGGTTCTGCAGCACCTTCAGGATCACCGACAGCGAGAGCGTCTTCGGCACCAGGTTCTCGACCAGCTTCGGCGAATGCCGCGCCAACTGGTCCAGCAGGTGCTGGGCCTCTTCGTGACCAATCAGGCGATGGGCGTTCTCGCGGAACACCTGCGACAGATGCGTGGCGATCACGGTGGAGCAATCGACCACGGTGTAGCCGGCGCCCTGCGCCTGATCACGATCGGCCGGGTCGATCCACAGAGCGTCAAGGTTGAAGGTCGGGTCCTTGGTCGGCGTGCCCGGCACGGTGCCGAACACCTCGCCCGGATTGATCGCCAGCTCGCGATCCGGGAAGACCTCGGCCTCCGCCACCGTGACACCCAGCAGTGAGATGCGATAGGCATTCGGACTCAGTTCCAGGTTGTCGCGGATATGGACCGGCTGCAGGAGAAAACCCAGCTCCTGGGAGAGCTTGCGGCGCACACCCTTGATCCGCCCCATCAGCTGGCCATCCTGGGTGCGATCCACCAGCGGGATCAGGCGATACCCGACCTCCAGGGACACCAGGTCGATCGGCGGCACATCGTCCCAGGTGAGGTCGCGATTTTCCGGACTGGTCTCCGCCGATTCGTCGGGCACACGCTCCACCTCCACGGTCTGTTCGCGTTCGCGCCGCTGCATCAGGTAGGCCGAGCCGATGGCCAGCGAGGCCAGGCCCAGGAAGACCGCATTGGGCATGCCCGGCACGAGCCCGAGCACGGCGATCACGCCACCGGCCACGTACAGCACGCGCGGGTTGGAGAACATCTGGCCAAAGACCTGCTGGCCCATATCCTGGGTGCTGGAGACGCGCGTCACGATGATCGCCGTGGCCGAGGACAGCACCAGCGACGGGATCTGCGCGACCAGGCCATCGCCAATCGTCAGCAGCACGTAGTTGGTCGCGGCGTCGCCCATCGACATGCCGTGTTGCAGCGTGCCGATGGTCAGCCCGCCAATGATGTTCACGAACAGGATCAGGATCCCGGCGATCGCATCGCCGCGCACGAATTTCGAGGCACCGTCCATCGAACCGTAGAAGTCGGCCTCGCTGGCGATCTCCTCGCGGCGCTTGCGCGCCTCTTCCTGGGTCAGCAGGCCGGCGTTCAGATCGGCGTCGATCGCCATCTGCTTGCCGGGCATGGAATCCAGGGTGAACCGGGCGCTGACCTCGGAGACGCGCCCGGCGCCCTTGGTCACCACCACGAAGTTGATGATGATCAGGATGGCAAACACCACCAGACCCACGGTGTAGTTGCCCCCCACGACGAAATCGCCGAAGGCCTGGATCACCTGCCCGGCCGCATCGGTACCGGTGTGACCCTCCAGCAGGATCACGCGCGTGGAGGCCACGTTCAGCGCCAGCCGCAGCAATGTGGCGACCAGCAGCACCGTCGGGAACACCGCGAACTCGAGCGGGCGCGGCGTGTAGACCGCGACCATGATCACGACCAGCGACAGCGCGATATTGAAGGTAAACAGGACGTCCAGGGCGATGGGCGGCAGCGGCAGCACCATCATCGAGAGCATCGCGATCAACAGGATCGGCGCCCCCAGGCCCCACTTGCCGACAGTTCCCAGGCGGTCGAAGAAGGCCATTAGCGGTTCCTCCGACGGCCGCGCTGCTGCTGCGGATCGAGATAGTCTTCCGGCACCGGCAGGTCATCCGGCATCGCGACGTCTGCATCCGAGCGCTTCAGCTGATAGACGTAGGCGAGGATGCGCGCGACCGCGACGAACAACCCGTTCGGGATCTCCTGGTTCAGATCCGTGGTGAAGTAGATGGCGCGGGCCACCCGGGGTGCTTCGACGCGAATGATCTTGTGTTCGTCCGCAACCGCGCGGATCGAGGCCGCGACCTCGTCCACGCCCTTGGCCACCAGCTTCGGCGCGGCCATGCGCGAGGCCTCGTAGGTGATCGCCACCGCATAGTGGGTCGGATTGGTGATGACCACGTCCGCCTTCGGCACCTCCTCCATCATCCGGCGCTGCGCCATCTCCTGCTGCAGCTGCCGGATCTTCTGCTTGACCTCCGGCTTGCCGTCGGTCTCCTTGTATTCGTCCTTCAGCTCCTGGCGCGTCATGCGCAGCTGCTTCTGGTGGTTCCACATCTGGAACGGAGCGTCAATCGCAGCCACGAGAATCAGTGCGGCCGAGACCGCAACGAAGGTCCCCAGCGCCAGCTGCGCCGCATGTGTGATCGCCTGCTCGAGGGGCTCGTACCCGAGCATCAGCAGGCGATCCGAGAAAGTCCACAACACCGACATCGCCACACCCGCGACCAGCACGAACTTGGCGAAGGTCTTGCCAAACTCCATCAGACCCTGCCACGAAAAGATGCGCTTGAGACCCTTGAGCGGGTTCAGCTTGGAGGCCTTGGGTTTCGCCGCCTGCCAGGAGAAGTTGGCGCCCCCGATCAGGATGGGCGCCAACACCGCCGCGACCATCAGCACCCCGAAAAGGGGCAGCAACGTACGCAGCGTCATGAAAATCTGTTCCGACAGATACGGCAGCAGCAGCGAGCTGTCATAGGCCAGATCACGCTCGATATCGAAGCGCCCGGCCGTCTGTTCGGCCAGCTGCCCGCCCAGCGTCGGACCGAAGAACGTCATGAACCCTCCGGCCGCCATCAGCACGAGGAAGGTCGACAGCTCCCGCGAACGCGGGACCTGGCCCTTCTCCTTCGCCTCGCGCAGGCGTTTCGGAGTCGGTTGTTCGGTTTTCTCTTGTCCGCTCTCGTTCTCGGCCATCCTAGAACCCCAGCATCGCTTGCATCAGGCCAAAGCCGTCGAACAACAGATCCCCAAGCCGCTCCGGCAGCCCGGGCATGGTCAGCATCAGCAGAATGAAGCCCATCAGGATCATCATCGGGAAGCCCACCGCGAAGATGTTCAGCTGCGGCGAGGCCCGGGTGATCACCCCCATCGACAGGTTGACCAGCAACAGCGAAGCCACGGCCGGGATCGCTACCAGCACGGCCCCCTGGAACATCACACTGCCAAACGCGATCAGCGAGGCCAGCGCCTCGGCATCCAGCCCCGAGGGCGCGACCGGCAGCGTCTCGAAGCTCGTCAGCAGCAGCTCCAGCGCGATCAGATGCCCATTCATCGCCAGGAAGATCAGCGTGGCCATGATCACGAAGATCGTGGAGACCACCGGCACCTGCACGCCCTGCGCCGGATCCACGATCGAGGCGAAACCAAGCCCCATCGACAGTGCGATCACCTCGCCGGCCTGCGTCAACGCGGAGAACACCATCTGCAGGATGAACCCCATCACCAGACCGATCAGGATCTGGTGCACGGTCACCACCACGCCCTCGATGCTGATCGGGTCCACCGCCGGCAGCGCCGGCCCCTGCATGGCCACGAAGATCGCCAGTACCAGGGCAAACAGGATGCGCACCGTCGCGGTGAGCTGGTCGCCACCGAACACCGGCATCACCAGGAGCATCGCCCCAATGCGGGCGAACGGCCACATGACCGCCCCCACCCACACGAGGATCTGCTCCATGGCGAGGTTCACGCCTGCCTACCCCACCATGCCCGGCGCGGCATCGTAGAGCCGTTCCGTGTACTCGATGATCAGCGCCAGCATCCAGTGCCCGGAGATCAGCAAGGCGGCGAACATCGCCAGCAGTTTGGGGATGAACGACAGCGTCATCTCCTGGATCTGCGTGGCCGCCTGCAGCATCCCGATCGCCAGCCCCACGGCCAGGGCCGTCAGCAGCGGCGGCGCGGCCAGCAGGACCACGACCGTGAGCGTCTCGCGCCCGACATCAACCACCATCTCCGGCGTCATGTATCCCCCTAGACAAAAAAGCTGGTGGCGAGTGTGTTCATCATCAGCGCCCAGCCATCGACGAGTACGAACAGCATCACCTTGAATGGCAGCGAGATGATCAGCGGCGACAGCATGACCATCCCCATCGACATCAGAACCGAGGCCACCACCAGGTCAATAATCAGAAACGGAATCAGGATCAGAAACCCGATCTGGAACGCCGTCTTCAGTTCGCTGGTCACGAAGGCGGGTACCAGCAGGCGCAACGGGATGTCATCGGCGTCGTCGAATCCATCGATGCCGTTGATCTCGGCAAACATGCGGATATCACTCTCGCGGGTGTGCGCGAGCATGAACTCGCGAAGTGGCTGCACACCGGCCTGCAGGACCTCTTCGGTCCCCATCTCCTCGTTCATGTACGGGACGACGGCGGTCTCGTAGATCTCGTCGAATACCGGTGCCATCACGAACAACGTGAGGAAGAACGCCAGGCCAATGAGGATCTGGTTCGAGGGGGTCTGCGTCGTCCCCAGCCCCTGGCGCAGGATCGCCAGCACCACGAGGATGCGGGTAAATGCCGTCATCATGATGAGCGCCGCCGGCAACAACGTCAGCAGCGTCATCAGCAGCAGGATCTGCAGGGTGACGGAATAGGTCTCGCCGCCCTCGCCGTCGGTGGTCACCGTCAGCGCCTCGATCCCCTCGCCGCCAAACTGGCCCCAGGCCACCCCCGGAAGCAGCAACAGCGCCAGCGCCAGCAAGGCGCCTGGTAGATGCCTGAGCCGACCCGCCATCACGACCGCTCGCCTCCCGCCTCGCGCCGCCCCGAGACGGCTCGGCGCAACGCACTGGAGAAGTCCGCCGTAGTCGTCTCTTCCACACTGACGGGTTCCCGCAGCGTATGCAGGGTTCGCATGCCCGAGGGCGCCACGCCGATCAGCACCTGCTCCTCGCCCACCTGGACCAGCATCAGGCGCTCGCGCGTCCCCACCGAGCGCACCGCGACCAGCTCGATCGTCTGCGAACCCCGGCTCAGGCCACCCTGGGTTCGCCGAAGAATCCAGCCCAGAATGACGATCGCGATGATCACGATGACCAGCCCGCCGATCATCTGCGTCAGGTGGGCGGCGGCCGAAATCCCGCCGTTCGCCTCCTCGGCAAGACCGATCGCAGGCCAGAGCCCCCCCGTGCCGGCCAGTCCGAGGACTGCCAGCCAATGTGCAAATCGTAGTGTCATCAGTTACTTGAGCTTGCGAATGCGTTCACTTGGGCTGATCACATCGGTCAGCCGTATGCCGAACTTCTCGTTGACCACGACCACCTCGCCATGCGCGATGAGCGTCCCGTTCACGAGCACATCCAACGCCTCCCCCGCGAGCCGGTCGAGCTCCACCACCGACCCCTGATTCAGCTGCAGCAGATTGCGGATGGGGATGCGGCTGCGACCGATCTCCATCGAGATGGTGACCGGCACATCCAGCACCATCTGCAGATTAATGTCCTCGGCCGACATGCCGGCCGACGCTGCCAGTTCCTCCGGCTTCAGAGGTTCGGCTTCCGGATCGGGCTTGTGCTTGCGTTCCCTTTTCTCCGCCCCCATCAGGGCATCGGCCGATTCACTTCCGCTACTGCTGGCCTGAGCCTGATTCAGCAGTTCGTCCGGATCGGCGGCCGGCTCGCCGTCGGTATCCTTCTGCTCGGCCAGCGCGGCGGCCCATTCGTCCGCCAGGGCGTCCTGATCTCCTTCGGTGTCACCCGAGTCGGTCTCTGCAGTCGCCTCGGTCGTTACATCGCCCTCCTCCTCGGAGGCCTGATTCTCGTCGTCTTTCTTCTGGTCTTCGGTGTCTGCCATGAGTGCAGCCCTCTATCGCTTGATAATGCGATCCGTCACTTGGATCGCATTCTTGCCATCGGATACGCCAAACTTCCCGCGAAACAGCGGGATATCTTCGACTTTTAATGTCACGGTCTCGGGGAGATTGATCGGGATAATGTCGCCCGGCTGGATATCGAGCAGCTCCTGCACCGTCACCTCGGTCTCGGTCAGCGTGGAGCTCACCTCGACCTCCGCGTCCTGGATCTCTTCTTCCAGCGCCTTCATCCAGCGCTGATCCACGTCCGATCGGTCCGACTGCAGCCCGGTGTCCAGCTGCTCGCGGATCGGCTCGATCATCGAGTACGGCAAGGTGAAATGCAGATTGCCGCCGCCACCATCGAGCTCGATATGGAACTCGCTAATCACGACGATCTCGGTGGGCGATACGATATTGGCGAACTGCGGGTTCACCTCCGAGTTCAGGAACTCGAAGCGCAGATCCATGACCGGCTGCCAGGCCTTGACCATGTCCTCGAATGCGCCTTCGAGGATGCCGTGGACCACGCGCATCTCCATCGGCGTGAAATCACGTCCCTCGATGCGCGTGTGGTAGCGGCCATCGCCACCAAAGAAGTTGTCGACCAGGATGAACACCAGCTTCGGGTCGAACACGAACAGACCGGTCCCGTGCAGCGGATGGGCCCGCACCAGGTTCAGGCTGGTCGGCACGAACAACGAGTGCATGTACTCCGAAAACTTCGAGACACGCGTGCCGACCACGGAGAGTTCCGCGGAGCGGCGCAGCATATTGAACAGGCGTACCCGAAGGTGTCGTGCAAAGCGCTCGTTGATCATCTCCAGCGTGGGCATGCGCCCACGCACGATCCGATCCTGCGTCGCGAAGTTGAATTCGCGGGCCTCTCCGTCATTCGGAAACGGGTCATCCGTTTCGATATCGCCGTCATCGACGCCGTGCAGGAGGGCGTCGATCTCGTCCTGGCTGAGGATGTCCGTTTGCGCCATGGTGGTGCCTACTGCATGACCAGTTCGTTAAAGCGCACCGCTTCCACATCATGTGGTGCGTCCCGCTCCTCAAGGATCTCGGCGATCGCCTCGCGCAGCTCCTCGGCGAGCGATTCCTTCCCGTCACGCGTATTGAGGTCGTCGTAGTGTTTCTCTCCAAGCAGGCCCAGCACATCATTGCGAACGGCCGGCATATGCCGCTCCAGCGCTGCAATCACCTCAGGGTCGGTTGTCACGACGCTTAGCTCGAGCCGGAGATAGCGAATGCGTCCGGGCCCATCAATGTTCACGGTCATCGGCTCCAGTCCGTGGTAGTGGCGCTCGGCAGGGCCTTCTTCGCCGGTCTCTTCCTCGTCACCGCCGGACAAGAAAAACCACGCAGCCGCCGCACCGGCCCCGGCGAACACGAGCACCAGCAAAATGACAATCCAGGTCAGCCCCTTCTTGCCCTTTTCGCCGGCGCCTTCTTCACCCAGTTCGACTTCTTTCTCCGCCATTTCCCACCCTCGAGATTCGTGAATCCGTCCATGTTGACGGCACGGGATCGCGCTGACTATTGCCTGAACTCATAGCAAAGGCGGTGCCAACATCATTTTATATAATTATTTCCGCTGCTTACGCGGATTCCAAGAGAACGCCGGAGGGGTGTAACCAGGAGCAAAAAGGGGAATCGTCAAGATTCAGCCGCCCCGAACCCGGCAGAAGACGGGATCTTGGCGGCACAACAACCGGGGGTGGGAACGACCGGGCGGGTTTACGCACCCGGTCTCTTGCAAACGGACTTACTCAGGCAAAGAGGTCGAGCCGGCGGTTCAGCATCGAAAGGGTGCTACCCGTGGCCTGCTCGCCCTCGGCCTCGGGCTCATCGGCCTCGTTCCGGGCCCGCTGCCCGTCAGCCAATGCCTGCTGACCTTCGTGCTCTTCGGCCGTCTGATCGGACACGGTCGCATCCTCGAGCGTGAGTCCACTCTGGGCGAGACTCTCGCGCAGCCGGGGCATCGCCGCCTCCAGGACCTCGCGGGTCACCGGATTTGCACTGATGAACTGGACCGTGGCCCGATCACCATCGACGTTCAGACGGACATCGAGTGTCCCCAGTTGCGGCGGGTGCAGCTTGATCTCCGTACGGCCGCCCTGGGCACGCGCCAGCATGCGGATCTGGTCCGTCAGCTCGCGCTCACCACCCGGTTGCAGCAGCCGCGCCAGGTCCAGGCGCAGCGAGCTGCGTGAGCCCTCGCTGCCTTCCGCAGCCTGTACATGCGCCGGCAAAATTCCGGCCAGGGGTTCCGCGCGTACCTGCCCCCTTTGCGTGTCCGTCCCCTGGGACATCCATTGCGCCAGCAGCTCCAGCACATTTTCGCGCGAAAGGCGGCTATTCGGACCCAGCAGCTCGATACCCGCCACGCTACCCGAACCAGTCGAGCCAGCCGGGCCCTGGCTGGACTCGAGGAACAGCCGCATGACCGCTGCCGGCAACGGCTTGATCTCGCGCGCACCACCGCTTTCATCGGCGCGGTCCATCCGCGCAACGGGCGGACCGGGGCGATCATCGACTGCCGTCATAAGCGCGGCCAGCGGCAAATCCTTGCCGCCCGGCTCGACTTCGACGGCCAGTTCTCCCTCGTCCATCAGGGACTGCAAGCGGGCCAGCATGCCGTCCAGATCGAGCCCCTCAAGCTCCTCCTCACCGACGCCCAGATCGACCAGCAGCGCCTCAAGCTGCGGCCGAAGAATATCGAGGAAGCCCTCGCCGTCTGCGGTTTTCAGGTCCTTCAGCCCTTCGAGGCCTTCGAGCGCCTGAAGGTCCTTGAGGTCACTGCCAGCCCCCAACAACTGCAGCAGCGGCATCATCCCCTGACCGGCATTGCCTGTCGCGATCATCAATGGATCCTCTGATTCATTGCCCGGCTCGCAGCCGTTGCCGGGCATTCCTGGTCAGCTTATTCAAGATTCTTGCCAGTCCTGGTGCGCAGCCTGCGCGCGCGTGTGCACTTGCCGGGTCGCCCACATGTCCTGCTCATGCTGGCGACGGCGGTCGGCCTCTCGCTCCTGTTCTGCAATGCGGCGCTCCAGGAGCTTTTCCAGGGACATCACCGCCCGGTGGCGGAGCAGCCACTCCTGGCGTGCCTGCTCCGCCTGTGCACCCGCGGCCTGCGCGCGAAGATCCTGCTGTTCCAGGGCATGCCGCAACTGATCCCGCATCCCGGAAAGCCACTTGAGCTGATTTGTGTCGTCGGGCAGTGGCGCGCGGAGATACTCGAGCTGATAGCCCTCCAGCTGAGTCCGCTGGGTCTCGACAGCGTCCAGTTGTTGCAGTCGCGCCCCCAGTTGGCGCGTGGCTTCACTTTCCTCGATGCGTCGCAGACGCAAAAGACGTTCCAGCCGCCGGGAATCCATTTCAGGCGCCCCCGATCAAGGCCAGGAGTTCGTCGCGGGCCTGATCAAACCCGACCGCCTCGTCGCGGCCCTGTCCAAGATAGGCCTCCAGCCGCTCGTGCATCGCCACCGCTTCGTCCAGATGGGTATCCGCCCCCCTGCGGTAGGCGCCCACGGCAATCAGGTCGCGGTTGCGCATGTAGGTCGAGGCAAGATCCCGGAAGCGCCGGGCCGCCTGCTCGTGCTCCGGCGTGATCAGCGCGCTCATCACTCGCGAGACCGACGCCGACACGTCGATCGCGGGATAGCGCCCGGTCTCCGCGATCTCGCGCGACAGGACCACGTGCCCGTCGAGGATCGCACGCGCCGCATCCACGATCGGATCGTTCTGGTCATCCCCCTCGGCCAGCACCGTATAGAACGCCGTGATCGAACCACCGCCCACATCGCCGTTACCGGCTCGCTCCACCAATTGCGGCAGACGCGCAAACACCGAGGCGGCATAGCCCTTGGAGGCTGGTGGCTCGCCAATCGCCATCGCGATCTCGCGCGCCCCTTGAGCAAAGCGCGTGAGCGAATCCATCAACAGCAGCACATTGAGCCCACGGTCGCGGAAGGATTCCGCGACCGTAGTGGCCACCCAGGCGCCGTGCTGGCGAAGCAGTGGCGACTGATCGGCAGGCACGGCTACGACCACGGTTCTCTGGCGGGACTCCTCGTCCAGAATCTCGTGGATGAATTCATTCACTTCGCGACCACGCTCGCCGATCAAACCAACCACGATCACATCGGCACTGGTGTTGCGCGTCATCATCCCGAGCAAGACACTCTTCCCGACACCGGAGCCGGCGAACAGGCCCAGCCGTTGTCCCCTCCCGACCGACAGCAGCCCGTTGATCGAGCGTATCCCGACATCCAGCGGTTCCCGCACCGGCGCCCGCTGTAGCGGGTTGATCGGGCGGCCCGACAGCGGACTGTGGTCGCGCGCGCGCAAGGGCCCTTTCCCATCCAGCGGCTGGCCATTGGCATCGATCACGCGCCCGAGCAGCGCGTCCCCGACCGGGATCTCGCGTTGGATATCCAGTGGTTCAATGCGCGCACCGGGCGTCAGGCCCGAGGCCAGCTCCTCCGGCATCAGAAAGGTGCGGTCGTTCTGGAACCCCACCACCTCGGCCGGGACGGCCGCGCCATTCTCGCCGTGGATCAGCGCTCGCCCCCCCATCGGCAGGCGCAGTCCTTCGGCCTCGAAGGTCAGGCCGGTCAGCCGCGACAGGCGGCCTTCAGACTGAGGCGGTTGCACGCGCTCCAGCCGGCCACGCGACTGCTGCAGACGATCCAGAAGCCCGGTGGTCAGTTGCTCTTGCCCCCGCTTGCGCAGGGTGTCGACGGGGGAGCTCATGAATCATCCTCCGATGCCGAAGCATCCTCGGGCGCCGCCGGACGGGCAGGTTCGGCCAGATCGCCCCAGACCGCCTCTACCGCCTGTTGCAGGCGGCGCTCCAGCGAGGCGTCCACAGACGCCGCGCCCGACTCGACGCGGCAGCCACCCCGCGCAAGGGTGGTATCCGCGACCCAGCGCACCCGCGTATCCAGCGACTGGGCATATTCGTCCAGCAAACTGCGATCATCCGGGTGAACATGCACCCGCACTTCCTGACTCCGCCCAGGCAGTTGTTCCAAGGCCTGATGCAACACCTGTTCGATCAGTTCCGGTCGCGTCTCCAGCTCCGCAGCCAGCACCTTGCGGGCCAGGGCGACGGTCAAGGTCAGGAGCTCCGGCTCCAGCTGGTCGGCGGCTGCGGCCAACGGGTCGGTCAGACCGCCTGCCAGTGATTCCAGTTTGGCCACCGTCTCGCGCAGCTGCTTGTCCGCCTTTGCCCGCGCGGCCTTCTCGGCCTCCTGTTTCCCGACCTCGTGGCCTTCGGCGTATCCGGCCTCGAACCCATTCTGACGCGCCTGTTCCTCGATCGCCTCGATCTCGGCGGCCGTTGGCAGCCTTCGCGCCGGACGCAGCCCTTCATCGCCAATCTCCGGCGGTTCCCAAACCGACGCGTCGGGGTCATGGACCCGCACCTGAGCGCCGGGACGGGACGTCACAACATCGCCTCGCTACCCTGCCCGCCGAGCACGATCTCGCCGTTCTCGGCAAGGCGACGGGCCACCGCCAGGATCTCCTTCTGAGCGGCCTCGACCTCACTCACGCGGACCGGGCCCTTGGCCTCCAGGTCCTCACGCAGCATCTCGGCCGCACGCTTGGACATATTGCGGAAAATCTTGTCCTGGAGTTCCTCGTCGGCACCCTTCATCGCCAACACCAGCGAATCGGTGGAGATCTCGCGCAGCAGGGTCTGGATACCGCGATCGTCGATATCCACCAGGTTCTCGAAGACGAACATCTCTTCTTCGATACGCCCGCCAAGATCCGAATCGGACTCCTTGATGGATTCCATGATCTCGGCCTCGCGCGAGCCTTCCATCAGGTTCATGATGTTCGCGGCTGTGCGCACCCCACCCAGCATAGAGGTCTTGCTGGCGGCATTCCCCGACAGCTGCCGATCCAGGATTTCATCCAGCTCCTGCAGCGCCTGAGGCTGGATGCCGTCCAGCGTCGCGATCCGCATCACGATGTCCGTCTGCACGCGGGTAGGCAGGTATTGCAGCGTGTCCGATGCCTGATCGGAATCCAGGTGCGACAGCACAATCGCGACGATTTGAGGGTGCTCGTTGCGCAGCATGTCGGCGATCGCGCGCGGGTCCAGCCACTTAAGGGCATCGATGCCCTTGGAATTGCGCCCCAGCAGGATCCGGTCGATAACGCCCGAGGCCTTCTCCCCAAGGGCATTCTCCAGCACGCTGCGCACGTACTCATCGGCGCCCACGCCAAGCGCCGTTTGTTCCTGCACATGCGTGGAAAAATCGTGCAGCGCGGAGTCCACATCCGCGCGCGAGATGCGGTCCATCGAGGCCATCGCGGTCCCGATCTTCTGCACCTCTTTGGGCCCCATATGGCGCATGACCTCGGCGGCGGCTTCCTCGCCGAGACTCATCATGAACACCGCGGCGCGTTCCGCGCCATCGAGCTTTTTGGGTTGCTTGTCAACGGCCATCGTCACCCAACCAGGTCTTCATTACCTGTGCCACGCGCTTCGGATCCTCGCGCACCATCTCGCGTACCGCCTCGAGATCCATCTCCTGCTGATCCGGCCCCTTGGGACCCGTCAGTGCGGCCACGGCCGACTGCGACCCCGCCGGCGCACCGGCACTATCGTCGTCCGACTCGTCCGTCAACGCCCTTTGCTGGTCGGCCCGCCGATCACGCGGCGGGCTCGCCATCAGCTGCTTGAGCGCCGGGCGCACCACCGTCAGCAGCAGGATCAGTGCCAGCAACAGGCCTGCGCCGATCTTGACCATCTCGAGGAACCACGACTGAGACCAGAACGGCACCTCGTCTTCGATCATCTCCTCCGCCGGGGCCTCAAAGGGCGCCGTCACGACGTTCAGCGTATCGCCTCGGGCCTCCGAGAATCCAACCGCTTCCCGCACCAGCGCTTCGATCCGTTCCAGCTCCTCCGCATCGCGCGCCACGCTCTCGGTGGCGCCGTCCTCGCCCACCTGCTCACGGAAGTCCACCACCACCGCGGTGGACACCCGGCGGATACCGCCCGGCGCCTCGCGGATATGGTTGATGCGTCGATCGACCTCATAGTTACGCGTAACGTTGGCGCTGCGGCTCGTCGGCAACGGGGCCGGGGCCATCTCGCCTTCCGGGTCTTCAACCGCTCCACCCTCCGGCGGCTGATTCGTCAGGGCACCGGGGACGCCAGCGGGGCCCCCGTCCATCCCCGTACGCTCGTCTTCGCGCGTCTGCTCCGAGCGCAAGGCGATGGTCTCCGGGTCGTAGAGCTCCTCGGTACGTTCCACCTGCGAAAAATCGATATCGGCATTGACCTGGACGCGCACCTTGTCCGAACCCACGATCGGGGCCAGCAGATCATGGATCCGTTCGGCATAACGTTGCTCGACCTCGCGCGAGAAGGACAGGCGATCACTGCTCGCCATGCCACCGCGGTCGGCGCCGTCCTGCGTCAACAGACGGCCACGCTGATCGACCACCGTCACCCGCTCCGCCTCGAGCTCCGAGGTGCTGGAGGCCACCAGATGCACGATCGCGGCCACCTGCGAATCGGAAAGCGATCGACTTCCACGCAGATGAACGACCACCGAGGCACTGGCAGGCCGGCGATCGCGTACGAACACCGACTGCTCGGCCTGCGCAATATGCACGCGCGCCCGTTCGACCGCGTCCAGGGACGCAACGGTGCGCGCCAGCTCCCCTTCCATCGCACGATGAAAACGCGCCCCCTCGACCATACGGCTGGTACCCAGTCCAGTGTCTTCCTGCAGCAACTCGAAGCCCACATCGCCCGAGCGCGGCAGGCCTTCCGATGCCAGCTGAAGACGCGCCTCGGCTACATCGCCCTGGGGTACCTTCACCTGTCCGGTCGTGGCATCCACCTGGTACGAAATTCCCGCCTGAGAAAGCGCCTGCACCACTTCTGCCGCTTCCTCGCTCTCCATACGCGGAAACAGGGGCACATAGGTGGGCCGAAAGGCCCAGTACAGTACCGCCACGATCACCACGATCGCGCCGGCGAGCATCCCCAGAAGCGCAAGCTGGCGCCCCGCCGGCATGCCATTGAACTCGCGGATACCGCCCGTGATTACGGTCGGCAGGGATTGTGCGTTCTCGGCCATGAGTACTTATTCTCCGTGGGGTCCGCGCATCAGACCTGCATCCGCATGATTTCCTGATACGCATTCAGGAGCCGGTTGCGCACCTGGTTCGTGGCCTCGAACGCGATGCTCGACTTGTTCATCGCCACCATGACCTGGGGCAGGCTGACGTTCTCGTCGCCCAACTCGAAGCGAGTCTGCAGATCGGTCGCACTCTGCTGAACATCATTCACCCCGCGCAGCGAGTCGCGCAATACGTTCTGGAACTCCGCCCCGCCGACCTTGCCCGGCTGCTGTGCGGGATTGGTCCCCTCCACGCCCGAGCTCTGGGTCAGTTGGCGCATCTGGGCCAGCACGTTCTGAATCTGCATCTCGCTCATGATCCGACTCCCCTATTCACCATCCACGCCCACGTGCGCGTGTCTTTCCCTTCGCGCCAATGCCCGTGTGGCCGGTCGGCGCCGAAATAGCACGAAGCAAAGGCCATGCCAGCCGGGTCACTAGTGACTCGACGAAGGAACCGCGAAGCCCGATTCCCGCAACCGGGCAATCTTGTAACGCAATGTTCTGGGGCTGATGCCCAGACGTTCCGCCGCCTCCTTGCGCCGTCCGCCCGACTCGCGCAGGACATTGAGAATCACCCGACTCTCCTGTGTCTGCAGGGTCTGTTCCAGCATGGGCGTCGAGTTCTCGTCGATCGAGTCGCGGTCAGTGGGCGCTGAAGCGTCCGATGCCCGACACTCGTGCGTGCCCCAGGGCATCAGCATGTCCAGGTCCAGCCAGATCGCCTCGATCCCGATCACGCAGCCGCGCGCCGCATCGTGCAGGGTCACCGCGCGTTCCATCACGTTAGCCAGCTCGCGCACATTACCCGGCCAGTCGTGTTCCACCAGCCGTTTCCGGGCGGACGCATCGAGATCGGTCAAGGTATTGCCGCTCAACCGGCGCAGCAGGGTACGCGCCAGCGGCACGATATCCTCCGGGCGCTCGCGCAGCGGCGGGATCCAGACAGGAAAAACGTTCAGGCGATAGTAGAGGTCCTCGCGCAGCTCTCCTTCCGCCAGTGCCTCGCGCAGGTCGCGGTTCGACGTCGCGATCACCCGCACGTCCACGCGGCGGGCCTGCCGGCCTCCCAGTGGCTCCACCTCGCGTTCCTGCAATACCCGCAGCAGCTTGGCCTGCAGGTTCACCGGTATCTCCGTGACCTCGTCGAGCAGCAGCGTCCCGCCATGGGCCTGGGCGAATTTACCGGGCCGCGCCTCCAGCGCCCCGGTAAACGCCCCCTTCGCATGCCCGAACAACAGGGCCTCCAGCATGGTCTCCGGAAGCGCCGCGCAGTTGACCGCCTCGAACGGACCGTTCGCACGTGGTGAGCGGGCATGTACCTGGCGGGCCAGAACCTCCTTGCCAACGCCTGATTCGCCGGTGACGAAAACCGTCGCCGGGCTGGCCGCGATCCGCGACACGAACGCATCCAGCAACTGCATCGAGGCGCTTTGCGCCACCATCCGCGGCACCACGATGCTGGGCGATGGCTTGGCCACCGAACGCAACCAGTCAGCCATCGCCTCCGCCATGTCGGGAAGCGCGAAATGCGCGGCCAGCCCTTCGCGCAAGGCCCCGATCTCGTCGTCCTGCGTGGCGTCATGCCCGACCGCGGCGACCGGCATCCGCGCACCCAGTTCGGCCCAATTGCCCGGGACGCCCCTGCGCGCCACCAGCACCGCCCGCGGACGATGGGTCTCCAGCGCGACCGGTAGCGCCTCGCCCCGACAGGATTCCAGCCGCACACGCGGGATCGTCGCCAATACACGGACCACCGCCTCGCGCAGCGCGGGTTCCGCATCGACTAGGAGAATGGTCGCTCTGGACATAAGCCGGTTCCTCGAAAGTTCAGGAGGCAACCAGCAAGAAGCAAGCCAGAAAGAAGAAAATGAAGGAATACAGGGACTTCAGGAGGGATTCAGATGCCTGTCGTCAAATCCTCGTCGGACGCATCGGTCTCGACGCGGCCCCCACCTGACGGCTTCCCGACGATGTGGGAGCAAGGGGTAGTCACCTCAGGCCTTGCCCAATCCGAACTTGCGCATACGCTCGACCAGGGTGGTGCGGCGCATGCCGAGCCGGCGCGCCGCACGCGCGACGACCTGTCCGGTTTCGTTCAGCGCCGTAACGATCATTTCACGCTCCAGGTCATTCAGATAGCCCCGCAGGTCTACGCCTTCCGGGGGCAACCCCTCGCGGGCCAGGCCCAATGCCCCGTTCGGCGCGCTGCCGGCCTGCCCATTCGCATCGCTCTGCGGTGGCATGGTCAGGTCTTCGATCCCCTCCGGACGGACCCGTGGGGGAAGCTGCCCGAGGTCCACTGGCAGATCCGGATACATAATGGCCAACTGCTCGAGCAGGTTCGCCAGTTCACGGATGTTGCCCTTCCACGGCAGCTGGCTCAGGTGAGCCATCACAGCCGGGGTCAAATGGGCCGGCGTCATGCCCTGCTCTCGCAACCGGTCCTCCAGCGCCGCCACCAGCGAGGGGATGTCGCTCGCGCGCTCGCGCAGAGGCGGCAGTTCGATCGGGAATACGTTGAGCCGGAAAAACAGATCCTGACGGAAACTGCCCTCGGTCACCGCGTCATCCAGATTGCGGTGCGTAGCGGCGATGATCCGTGCATTGGTGGAGATGGACTTGTTCGAACCGACGCGTTCGAACACCCGCTCCTGCAGAACACGCAGCAGCTTGACCTGCATCGGCAAAGGCATGTCCCCGATCTCGTCGAGGAACAGCGTCCCGTCACCGGCCAGTTCGAAGCGGCCGGTACGCGCGGTAAAGGCGCCCGTAAAGGCCCCCTTCTCGTGCCCGAACAGCTCGCTTTCGAGCAAATCCGCCGGGATCGCACCGCAGTTGACGGCGACGAAGGGCTTGTCCGCACGATCGGACGCCGCGTGGATCGCCCGCGCAATGACCTCCTTGCCGGACCCGGTCTCGCCCAGAATCAGCGCCGTGGCATCGGTACGGGCCACCTGTGCGACCAGGCGCTTGACCGCGAGCATCGTCGGATGCACACCCACCAGGCCCGGCATGTCGTCGTGACCGGGCTCGCGGCCGTACCGCAGCCACTGCAGGACCTGACTGACCTGGGCAATCGACAACGGGTGCTCGACCACGCAACCCGAGTTCGGGGCGCTGATCTTCTCGCCATCGGTGGGCTGCACGACCACGGTCGTCTGACCGTTTAGCCCATCGAACAGGCGCTGGTCCAGCTCCGCGGCCGGGCCGCACCACCATACCGCGGCGGCATCGGAACCCTGGTCGATCAGGGCTTCGGCGGATTGATGGGATTCGGTCTCACAACCAAGACAGGACAGAATCGCCTGCGTGTCGCGGGCAGCGCCTGGTTCACCGGTGAGAGCAATCCGTAGTTCCTGGCTGCGTCCATTCAGATCCGTCATACCGGCCACCGCTCGTAGACTGAGTTGACTCATGCAGGGTCCAAAGCCGACCCATACAAAGGTGTGATGAGTGTCTCAGTATCCGGCTAGTTGTGACCGGCGTCAACTTTCTGTCGTTTGTCGGCAATCTCGCGCCGGTGGAGGCGAAAAATCCAGCGACCGAGGGCCTCTCTCAGGCTGCCTTCCATGTCCGCCCACCGCATCAGCTGTACGTCTCCGGCGGTTGTCGGACTCTCGACACCCAGTACACAAGGCTGCGGCAGCAGCCGGCTGAGGTAGATCTCCAGCCGATCACAGTCCTCGGGTACGGTGCCCGCCGGCAATACAATCCCGTGGCGTGACAACGTGGCCTCCACGGGTGCTGGACGGGCCGGGTGCAGCGATTCGGCCACCAGATGCAGCAGCAGGTCGAGCTTGTGTTCCAGGCGCTGGATCTCGGGTGCGCTCTCGTCCTCGTGCGGGATCGAGCGCGGGTGAGTGTCGTCGAACAGATCCAGGCTTTCGATCAGACGCTGTGCGAGCCCCGGATCCGTCAAGGCGCGGTCGGATGGGCCGACTGCCAGCGCACTGCTCACTCGCAGATCATCCCCCAGGTACTCGCTCCATTCGCTCGCCGTCATCGGACCTCCTGGTTACCGGCGGGGTGCGTTCCCGCCACTTGCGCGGCTTGTACAGACGCTTATAGACGATCAGCCCACAAACACACGCGCATTGCGGAACAACCGCATCCAGGGGCCGTCTTCGCCCCAGTCCTGCGGGTGCCAGCTGTGCTGCACGGTGCGGAACACCCGTTCCGGGTGCGGCATCATGATCGTGGCACGGCCATCCTGCGAAGTGAAACCGGTGGCGCCGCCCGGGGAGCCGTTGGGATTCGCCGGGTAGAGGGTGGCCGGTGTGTCGTCGGCCTCGACGTAGCGCAGCGCCGCCTGATCGTGTACCGGGACTTCGTCCCGGTACTGCACGCGGCCCTCCCCGTGCGAGACCACGACGGGCAGCAGAGACCCGCCCATACCGTCCAGCAGGACCGAGGGTCCCGGCTCCACCCGAACGAGTGACAACCGGGCCTCGAACTGCTCCGAGCGATTGCGCACAAAGCGCGGCCAGTGATCCGCCCCGGGGATCAGCGGGGCCAGATGAGACAACATCTGGCAACCATTACAAACCCCGAGCGTAAAGCTGTCGGTGCGGTCGAAAAAGGCCTGAAACTGATCGCGCAGCGCCGCATGGTTCAGGATGGTCTGGGCCCAGCCGCCCCCGGCCCCGAGCACGTCCCCGTAGGAAAAGCCGCCGCAGACGGCGAGGCCCTGCATCTCGTCCAGTGCTCGTCGACCCGAGAGCAGGTCCGTCATGTGGACATCCACCGGCTGGAAGCCCGCGCGCTCGAATGCCGCGGCCATCTCCAGCTGGCCGTTCACCCCCTGCTCGCGCAGAATCGCCACGCGCGGCCGCTCACCGGTCGCGATCATGGGCGCGGCGATATCCTCGGCCGGGTCGAAACCAAGGCGTGCTGTCAGGCCGCCATCTTCGTCTACGCGAGAGAATTCCTCGTCGGCGCATTCCGGATCGTCGCGCAGCCGCTGCATCGCGGCCGAGGTGGCCTGCCACACGCCCTGCAACTGCGCCCGCGTCGTCTCCAGCAAATCCTTCGGTCCCTGGCGTACGAGGACGCGGTCATCCACGCGCACGGTCGCAACGCGGTGCAGGTGCGCGCCCAGGCCCACGGCGTTCAGCCCGTCACGTAGCGCCGCCTCGGCCCCCG
Organism: Thioalkalivibrio sp. K90mix; assembly: GCF_000025545.1. Classification (NCBI taxonomy): domain Bacteria; kingdom Pseudomonadati; phylum Pseudomonadota; class Gammaproteobacteria; order Chromatiales; family Ectothiorhodospiraceae; genus Thioalkalivibrio; species Thioalkalivibrio sp. K90mix. The sequence continues at coordinate 1,229,032 of NC_013889.1, read as the reverse complement.
GGGCCAGCTGCACGACTGCGCCCAGCTCCTCGTTGAACAGCCACTCCTGAGCGCGGTGGTCGTCGGGCACCGTGACCTCCAGCCCGCAACGACCGGCGAAGGCCATCTCCGCAAGTGTCGTGAACAGGCCGCCATCGGAGCGATCGTGGTAGGCGGCCAGCAAATCCTTGCGGCGTAGCCCCGTGATCACATCAAAGAAACCACGCAGGCGCGCCACATCGACCAGATCCGGTGCCTCGCGCCCGATATGCCCCCAGGCCTGGGCCAGCGCCGAACCGCCCATGCGGGTGTTCCCCTCGCCCAGATCAATGAGCCACAGGGTCGAATCCGCGCTTGGATTCAGCTCGGGCGTCACGCTGCGCCGGACATCGGCGACCGGGGCAAAGCCCGAGACAATCAGCGAGACCGGGGAGTACATGTCGCGCGCCTCGCCATCGGCGGTCTCCCAGACCGTACGCATCGACAGCGAATCCTTGCCCACCGGAATGGAGATACCCAGCCCCGGGCAAACGTCCTCGGCCACCGCGCGCACCGTATCGAACAGGTTCGCGTCCTCCCCGGGCACGCCGGCGGCCGCCATCCAGTTGGCCGACAGCCGAATCATCTCGGTACTGTCGATATCCGCGGCGGCCATGTTGGTCACGACCTCGCCGATCGCCATACGCCCCGAGGCCGGGCCGGAGAGCACCGCCAGCGGCGTGCGCTCACCCATCGCCATTGCCTCGCCGGTATAGCCCTCGAAGTCGGTCAGCGTCACGGCGCAATCGGCGACCGGCACCTGCCACGGGCCGACCATCTGATCGCGCGCGACCAGCCCGCCCACGCTGCGATCACCGATCGTGATCAGGAAGTGCTTGGCCGCCACCGCCGGCACCTGCAGCACGCGACGCACCGCCTCATCCAGCGGGCAAGCCCCCGCGTCAAAGTCAGTGGCCGGCGGTGCCGTACGACGGTCCTCGCGCGTCATGCGCGGCGTCTTGCCGAGCAGCATGCCCATCGGCATGTCCACGGGCGGCTCGTGGAACAGCCGGTCCTCGACCTTCAGGTGCCCTTCCTCGGTCGCACGCCCCACCACCGCGAACGGTGCCCGCTCGCGCTCGGCCAGCATGCGGAAGGTCGCCAGGCGCGCGTCGTCCACGGCCAGCACGTAGCGTTCCTGCGCCTCGTTGCACCACAGCTCCATTGGCGACAGGCCCGGCTCGGCGGTCGGGACCTCCCGCAGCTCGATCACGCCGCCCCGACCGGCATCGTCGAGGATTTCGGGAATCGCATTGGACAGGCCGCCCGCACCCACGTCATGGATCGACCGGATCGGATTCTGCGTCCCCAGCGCGGTGCAGCGGTCGATCACCTCCTGGCAACGCCGCTCCATCTCCGGGTTGCCACGCTGCACCGAGGCGAAATCGAGCTGCTCCGCACTGGCGCCACTCGCCATCGACGAGGCCGCCCCGCCGCCCAGGCCGATCAGCATCGCGGGGCCACCCAGCACCACGATCGGCGTACCCGGGGGCACGTCCTGCTTGTGCACGTGTTCGCCCCGGATCGATCCCAGCCCGCCGGCCAGCATGATCGGCTTGTGGTAGCCGTACAGCGCCCCGCTGCCATCCGAGCGCGGCAGGGCCATCTCGAAGGTGCGGAAGTATCCGGCCAGCGCGGGGCGGCCGAACTCGTTGTTGAATGCAGCGGCGCCGATCGGGCCATCCAGCATGATCTGGCGCGCGCTCTCGATGCGCTGCGGCCGGCCGAAATCATGCTCCCACGGCTGTGGCAGCTCCGGGATCTGTAGATTGGACACGGTAAAGCCGGTCAACCCTGCCTTGGGCTTCGAGCCCTGGCCGGTGGCCCCCTCGTCGCGGATCTCGCCCCCCGAGCCCGTGGCAGCCCCCGGGAACGGCGAGATCGCGGTCGGGTGGTTGTGGGTTTCCACCTTCATCAGGATCGGCAGATCCAGTGATTCGCGCTGATACTCGCCGGTGACTGCGTCCGGCATCAGACGGATACCCGCATGCCCGGCGATCACCGAGGCATTGTCGCTGTAGGCCGACAGAACGCGTTCCGGGTGCTTCTGGTGGGTACTGCGGATCATCCCGAACAGCGTGCGGTCATCCGCCTCGCCATCCAGGATCCAGGCGGCATTGAAGATCTTGTGGCGGCAGTGTTCGGAGTTGGCCTGGGCGAACATCATCAGCTCGGCATCGGTGGGCGCACGCCCGAGCGCCGCATAGCCCTCCGCCAGATATTCGATCTCGTCCGGCGACAGCGCGAGCCCCAGATCAACATTGGCGGCTTCCAGCGCCCGGCGCGGGTCGTCGCCCAGCTCGACACGACCCAGCGAGCGCGGCGTCTCGGACTGGAACAGCCGCGCCGCCTCCGCCGGATCCTCGATCACGGTCTCGGTCATCCGATCGTGCAGGACATCGCCCAGCGCCTCGAGGGCCGCGCCTTTGGCCCCCTGCCCGCCAATCTGCCAATGAATGCCGCGCTCGATCCGCCCGACAGCCTCCTCGAGACCGGCGTGGTGGGCGATCTCGGTGGCCTTGGACGACCACGGGCTGATCGTGCCAAAACGCGGAATCACCACCAGTTCGCGCTGAATCTCGAAGTCTGGCTCGCGCCAGGCTTCGCCCTCGCGCAGCAGGCGGTCCAGGATCGCGTCTTCTTCCGTCGTCAGGCGGCGTCGAGGTTCGATGAAGTAGACAAAACGCGCCGTCAGTGGGCCTGCGTCAGGGACACTCGCCCGCAGGCCGGCTTCCAGTGCCCGCAACCGAAATGGCGAGACGGCGATACCCCCTTCCACAAACCGCATTGCGCTTCCTCAATACCCGGAGATGACAAAGGCTGCGCATTGTACCGGACCCGGCGCCGGGCCGGGACCGCCGCTCGCCTGCTGGGTCACTCTCCGTGGACCGTCACAGTCAGCGTGCGGGTGTGCGCGGCGTAGCGGTGCTCCCACAGAAACAGGCCCTGCCAGGTACCCAGGATCAGCCGGCCGCGCCCGACCGGCACGGTCAGGTCGTTGTGGGTCAGCATGGCGCGAGCGTGGGCGGCCATGTCGTCGTCGCCTTCCATGTCGTGCCGGTATGCGGGATCGCCGTCCGGTGCCATGCGTGCGATCAGGGTTTCCAGGTCATGCCGCACATCAGGATCGGCGTTCTCGGTCACCAGCAACGAGGCGCTGGTGTGGTGCTGGAAGACGTGACAGGTGCCGGTCGTGATGCCGCTGGCGCGAACGATCTCCTCGATCTGACGCGTGATGTTGAGGGTCCCGCGCCCCTCGGTTCGTACGCGGAGGGTTTCCTGATGAATGGCCATGCCTTGCTCCCCAACAAAAAAGCGCCCGAAGGCGCTTGATTGGACTGGCTAATGTGGTGGAGGCGGCGGGAATCGAACCCGCGTCCGCAGGCCCTCCGCCTTCGGCTCTACATGCTTATCCCGTCTTTGAGTTTAACCAGACGCTACCCGACAGGCAGGGACAACGGCTGGCGATCCCGGTTGAGTTTTAATGGATCCACGCCGGGCGCGCTTCACCACGAGCTTGTGAGAGTCGACGCCCGATACTGGACGCACAAGCACGGCTCCAGTCGGACGGCATCTACCGGTTTTTAAGCGGCGAGTGCGTAGTTGTCGTCGTTGGCAACTATTTTTTTGCAGTGATTTTTACGAGGCTCACCACATCCTCGGCATGCACCTAAGGTTTCGCGACCCGCGTCGAATCCAAGTCGCCCCCTTGTAGTACACAGACAGTCTAGCGCGACCGCGGTTCCCCGACCAGTTGAATGTGTACGGTGACCTCCTCGCGGTCGTGATACAGCTGACGTGCCCTCACGTCATAGCCAACCCCCGCTGCGGCCAGCCGCTCGTCCAGATGGTTCAGGCAATCGCGCACGGTCTGCCAGCGTTTCTTCATCGGCAGTTTCAGGTTGAACACCGCCTCGCGACACCACTGCCTTTCGAGCCAGTCGCCTATGCGCGCTGCCACGCGCGCGGGCTTGTCGACGATATCGCAGACGAGCCAGGCCACTGGGTTCGGTGGTTCCCATACAAAGGCATCCTCGCGGTGATGCTCCACCTGGGTGGTCGCCATCAGCCGCTCATCCATTGGCCCGTTGTCGACCGCATGAACGTACATGCCTCGCTGTACCAGCTCCCAGGTCCAGCCCCCGGGCGCTGCGCCCAGATCCACCGCCTGCATGCCCTCGGCCAGCCGTACGGGCCACTCGTGCGCAGGGATAAAGGTATGCCAGGCCTCTTCCAGTTTCAGCGCAGAACGGCTGGGGGCCCCTGACGGCGCCCGCAGGCGCGGGATCCCGCCACGCCATTCGCTCCGTTCGCCGCGGCTTGAGAACGCGATCTGGACCGCATCTCCGCGACTCCAGAACAGATGGGCGCGTCGGCCATCGGCCTCATCCACCAAAACGCCACGTTTGCGCAACACACCCTGGAGCGGTCGCTCCAGCGCGCGCACAAGACGGCCGAGCGACTTGCCCTCGTTGGTGTCCGGCAACTCGTGCCAGACCGAATCGACCGTGATGCCCGCTGCCACCAGCTGATCGACCACCGGCGTCATCCGGTCGTCCCGGCTCAGGCGTTCCAGCGGCGCCTGCGCCAGAAGCCGCTGGCGCGCAAAGATCAGGGCATCCGGTGGCAGGGCCTCGGCCAGCCCCTCGAGATCCCCTTCCACCGGGACAAAACGCACGAATCCGGTATCCGGGCGTGCCTGGGGATAGGCCGCCTGCCCGGCCGTCTCACCCCGCTCGGTCAGCTCGGCAATCAGGTCACCTTCGAATCCCGGCCGACAGTAAAAAAGCAGCTCTGTCGTCGTCCCCGCGCCTTTCCCCACGCGTCTCTCCCCGCCATAAAAAAACCGCCGCACCCCAGCGGGATACGGCGGTTTCGAGACTACCCGGCCCAGGCGGCCTGGCCAAGTCCGTACGGCGAATCAGACATCCAGGCCGGGATCGCCCTCGACGTTCTTCATCTTCGGCAGATAGGGCTTGCCCGGGCTGACCGTATCGCGGCCCCGCAGGTACTCGGCCACCACTTCCCAGACAGGCTCGGAATCCAGCGGCTCGTGCACGTTGGCCCACCCGGCGACCACGTACTTCTTGCTCGGGTCCATGGGTTCGCCATTGATGTGCATGTCGCTGATGCGGCTGCCCATCGACTCGTGCGGGTCGATGGTGTACTCGATCCCGGAAGTACGCACCATATCGCCACCACGGTGGTGATACGGGTTCTGGTTGAAGATCGAGTTGGCCACGTCTTCCAGCGCATTCTTCAGCTGTTCGCCGGTCATCTCGTTGCGCTGGGTCTCGGAGTAGGTCGTCGCGGTCTGCGTCATCAGCTCCTCGAAGGTGATCGGCTGCCCCGGCAGCACACTGACGCCCCAGCGGAAGCCCGGCGACATTGCCACCTCGGCGTCCATCTCCTTGATCATCGCGTCCATGATGACCTCGTCGAACGTACCGTTGAAATTGCCGCGGCGATAGAGCACGCCATCGGTCACGGCCAGCTCTTCGTTGAGCTTGTCCTCGTAGGGCTCGCGGACCGCCTTGATGTGCTCTTCCATTTCTTCATCGGCATCGAGGAGGTTCGAGAACACGGGCAGGAGCGTGAACTTGTAGTCGCGAACACCGCTCTCGCCCACATCCAGGTCCATCACGCCGATGAACTTGCCGTTGGAGCCGGCGTTGGTCACCAGGGTCTTTTCGCCACCGGCGTTTTCGATCTCCATCGCGCCCGGCACGGCATCGTGGGTGTGACCACCCATGATCACGTCGACATCGCGCAGGCGGCGGGCCATCTCCATGTCGGTCACCATGCCGTTATGGGACAGGATGGCGACAACCTTCGCGCCCTTCTCGCGGCACTCGTCGATCATCCGCTGCATGTGCTCGTCGCGGATACCGAAGCTCCAGTCCGGAATCATGTAATCCGGGTTGGCCACGGTGGTGTACGGGAAGGCCTGGCCGATCACGGCCACCGGCACGCCATTCATCTCGCGGATGGTGTACGGCTCGAACACGGGGTCGCCCCAGTCGCGGTCCTCGACGTTTTGCGCGAGGAAATCGATGCCGTTCGGCTTGAATTCGTTCTCGACGATCTCCGTCACGCGCTCGGCCCCGTAGGTGAACTCCCAGTGGCCGACCATGATGTCGATCCCCAGCAGCTTCTGCGCATCGACCATATCCTGAGCATCCGTCCACAGGGCCGTCGCAGAGCCCTGCCAGGTATCACCACCGTCCAGCAGCAGGGAGTTGGGGCGATCCGCCCGCAGCTTCTTCACCAGCGTGGAAAGATGGGAGAAACCACCCAGGCGCCCGTATTTCTCGGCCGCGTCCTTGAAGTCCAGATGCGTCACCGCATGTGCCAGCGGGGTACCGGGCTTCAGGTCGAAGTATTCCATCATGTCCTTGCCGACCAGGACGGGCGGCTTGCCCTTCATGTCACCCACGCCAATGTTGACGTTCGGCTCGCGGAAATAGACGGGCTTCAGCTGGGCGTGGCAGTCGGTGTAGTGGAGCAGCGAAACGTTGCCGAATTTCGGCAGGTCGTACATCGAGGCATCAGCCGGCTTCCAGGACCCTTTTTCGCCCGCCCAGGCGTTCATCGAAAATCCGGCGGCACTGGTCGCGACCATGACTTCAAGAAATTCTCTCCGAGTCAGATTCATTGACTGGCTCCTATTGGTGGTTTGTATTGGATTGAAATCGTTTTCTAGTTAGGCCTGTTCCGGCCCTCTTCCCGGTTATTCCCGACGCGCATCGACCGATTTTGTTCCATCGGGCTCGCTGTGCCTGGATACCAGAATGATTGGAATTGCTGCGAGTTCGCGCGGGATCGGATGACAATCGAACCTGTTCCAATCCGATCCGCGCTGACAAAAAAATGCTCGGGGAGCCTGCCAGAGCCACTACACCGGTCACAAAAAAGGCCTGTCACCCTGGGGGTAACAGGCCAAGACGCGACATACACCGCCGGAGGACGATGCGGGGGGGCACGGCGCCGACAGCGCTGATCCCTGTGCCCTCGTCGATCGGCCCATACCCGGCAACGACAGTCTATGAACATCCATCACGGCGAGGATTGATTCAGATCAACTCGCCCGCGGATTCCAGTCGCGTCTCTTTTCGTAGCCCATATGGCCTAGGCCGCGTACTTGCCCTCGGCCGCCAGGCCATTGTCGCGGGCGCGCTCGTATACGGTCTTCTGGGCGCTCTCGAAATTCGCCTGCATGTCCTCGCCCCAGAGCTTCATCGCGGCCTGCTGCATGCCGCGCCCGTACGAGAACGACAGCGGCCAGGGCGTGCCGCCAATGCGATTCATCGCGTCCAGATGCGCCGTGGCATCGGCGTCACTCTGGCCGCCCGACAGGAACACAATGCCAGGCAGGATGGCGGGCACAGCGGAGGCGAGACAGCGCAGGGTCGCATGGGCCACATCGTCCGCACTGACCTGCTCCGGGCAATCCTTGCCGGGGAGCACCATGCTGGCCTTCAGGATCGTGCCTTCCAGCAACACGTGATGCTCGTACAGCGCGCTGAAGACGGCGCGTTGTGTCGCCTCGGTCACGCCATAGCAGGTCTCGATGTCGTGATCGCCGTCCATCAGGACCTCGGGCTCCACAATGGGCACCAGCCCCTGCTCCTGACAAAGCGCCGCATAGCGGGCCAGCGCATGGGCATTGGCCTCGATACAGGTATCCGTTGGCATGGTCTCGCCGATCGTGATGACGGCGCGCCACTTGGCGAACTTCGCCCCCATCTTCGCGTATTCCTGCAGACGCTCGCGCAGCCCGTCCAGGCCCTCGGTAACCTTCTCGCCGGGGAAGCCCGCCAGGTCCTTGGCGCCGGTGTCCACCTTGATACCGGGCAGAATGCCCGCCTCGCGCATCACATCCGCGAATGGCTTGCCGTCGCGCGTGGACTGGCGCAGGGTTTCGTCGTACAGGATGGCGCCGGAGATGTATTCGTTCAGCTTCGGCGTGGTCAGCAGGAGCTCGCGGTAGGTCCGGCGATTCTCCTCGGTGTTCTCCACCCCCACGGCATTGAATCGCTTGCCGATCGTGCCGGTGGATTCGTCGATCGCGATGATGCCCTTTCCAGGGGCCACCATCGCCTCGGCGGTCTCGATCAATGTGTCGATTTTCATGCCTGCTCCTTGGGGTCGGTATGCCCGTGTGGATTTCCGTTGGAGAGTAGTTCCCCACTCGGGGTTCTTCCATAGGGACTCCCAACGGCCGGGAGCAGTTCACAAACCGTCTCTGCCGCTAACGTGCCGGTGGCCTAGTTCAGCCACTCCTTGCGCACCACGAAGGTCTCCGCGATCAGGTCATGCAGCGCCTGGCGGCGGCGGGTAAAGGCCACCATCAAATAGCCGATCCCGAACAGCAGGCCCGAGAGAATCTCGGCGAGATAACGCCCCGTGGCCCGCATAAAGGTGATGCGCTCGCCATGATAGTCGACCACGCGCAACCCCACCGCCATCTTCCCGACCGTTGCCTGGTAGCGCGAGCTGTGCATGCCGGCCCAGTACAGCCAGGCCACCAGGATATTGATCAGCATCCAGGCAATATCGGCCGCCATCAACTCGGGTTCCGGACCCTTGGGGGCCATCGTCTCCGGGCTGATCACCATCTGCGCCACGATCTGCGGCACCCCGATCACCACCATGTCGATCAGGGTGGCCAGCACGCGCCGCCAGAAGCCCCCAAAGGCCGCGCGATCCTCCGGTGGGCCGCCCTGGGCGCGCGGCGATGCCCCCGCACCCGCCAGATCCGCGCCACAGCCATTGCAATAGCGCGCCTCGGGCGGGTTGTCCCGCCCGCATGCCTTACATTCCATGTAAACCCCTTTTCTTCCCTGACATTACAGCCCTACGGATGGACGACGGTGTTATGCCCGAATCGGATCTGCCAGCCATGATGGTCATCACGTTCAAGCAGGAAGCTCATGCGCGTGTACAGCACGCCATCGCCACGATCCGGAAGCCCGGCCGGCATGGACTCGATGTCCGAGACCCGCAGCACGGCCTCCGCGAATGCCAGGTCCTCGTTCAGCATTGCAATGTCCTGGACATCCACATCCAGCGAAGTCCCGGCGAAGGCTCCCTGAAACACCTCCGAGTGCCGCTTGGCGTTGGTCTCGCGATCATCAAAACGCATTCCGAACAGATTGATCAGCCCGGCATCGTCCTGATAGTCGCGCGCCCAGGCATCGCCATCACCCGCCTCCCAAGCGGCCTCCTTGGCCTCCAGGATGCGCTGGATCTCGCCCTCGTCGGCACCCGCTGTGGAGGCCAGAGCCACGAACGGCAAAACGGCGAGCGATAACATTTTCTTGGACATAAAACCTCCGGTGCACAACGTTGAACGAGCCCCCTGTTTACAGGAGTGGCTCCACCGGCGCCAGCCGCGTAATCCCGGACAGGAAGCGCCGCCAGATCCCTGCCTTTGGATCCGTGCGGTAGAGCGTGCCCTCGTCGTCCGTCCAGATCGGCCAGCCTTCGTCATCCAGCCGAACCTGATACGCCAGCTCCGGCCGGGTACTGTGCTCATACAGGTCCAGCAACTCCTGGACGATCGCCGGCTCGCGCAGGAACACGCCCAGTTCGGTGTTGGTGTAACGCGAGCGCGGGTCCAGATTGAACGAGCCGACGAACCCCTCCTCGCGATCAATGATCAGCGCCTTGGTATGCAGGCTCGCATGCGAGGAACCGACCCCCATCTCGCGATCCGCCGCTGCGCGCGGTGGCAGCGCCGTCGGGCGCAGTTCGTGCAGCTCCACTCCGGCCTGCAGCAACGCGGGACGTCGACGCGAGTAGCCGCTGTGGGTAAAGGCCACATCATTGGCCGCCAGGGAGTTCGTCAAGACACTCACGCGCACGCCCCGCTCGCGCATCCCGACCAACTGCGTCGTCCCACCCCGCCCCGGTACAAAGTACGGCGAGATCATCAACAGCTCGAATTCCACCGCATCCAGCCGTCGTGCCACCGCCTCGGCCACACCCTCGCGGATGTGTTCGTGCCCCTTGGCCTTGCCGACGTCATCCACCACCAGCTTCGCCTGAGCCGTCCAGGTGTAGGCCCCGGCATCATCGATCGGCTGGGTCAGGGGCGCGCCATTCAGCGGCTCCAGCGTCAGCAGCGGATGCTCCTGGTGCTCGGCCAGCCAGGCGTCGAGGTTCTCTCGGTATCGTGCGAGCTTCTCCGGATCCTGCTCCACCCGGCGCATGCGCCGCAGATCGATCGCCGCGCGGCTGTTCCAGTACTCCACGAACGAATGATCCACCTCCGTCGCCAGCGGGCCGACCATCACCAGATCCAGATCCGTAAAGTTGTAGTACGGGCTCACCTCGAAGTACTCGTCCCCGATATTGCGCCCACCGATGATCGCCAGGAGCCCGTCCACCACCCAGGCCTTGTTGTGCATGCGGTGGTTCAGGTCGCTGCCACGAAAGACAAACTCCACCCCCGCACGCACCGCACCCCGGCGCGTGCGGAACGGATTGAACACGCGCACCTCGATATTGGGATGCTGATTGACCGCGGCCAGCAGGTCATCACTGCCGCGCACATCCATGTCATCCAGCAACAGCGACACCGACACGCCCCGGTCCGCCGCATCCAGCAGCTCTCCGAGCAGCGTGCGACCGGCCACGTCATCGCGCCAGATGTAGTACTGGATATGGATGCGTTCCTGCGCCTTGCGCGCACTCTGCACCCGCCACTGGAAGGCCTCCGCCCCGGTATCCAGCAGCCGGAACCCCGTCTGCCCTTCCTCGGCCGCTGGCAACGTATCCAGCCAGGTGGCCAGATCGCCCTGCACCGCCGGCGCCTGTGGGGTACGGTCCACCCGATCCGGTGCCGGCTGCATCGGAGTACAGGCCGCCAGAAGCGCCAGCAACAGCGCCGCCAGAACCAGCCGAAGCCACACGCGCGTATTCATTCGCAGATGTCCGGCACCCGCCCCCGACAAAGGACCCATACCGACAGCATGTACCGCCCGTGCGAACCTTTCCATGGCCCGTATCCCCAAACAAAAAAAGCGAGCCGGGATACCCTGGCTCGCTTTCTCAAAATACTGGTAGGCGCGATTGGACTCGAACCAACGACCCCCACCATGTCAAGGTAGTGCTCTAACCAACTGAGCTACGCGCCTGTCGTCTTCGAGCCGCGTATTGTACCGACTCCCCGCCCCCTGTCAAAGCATCCGTTAACCCGCTGTTTTACGAACATACTTTCAACCCGGTCCACGGGAAGAACGGGGCGGACAACGGTAAGACTCCTGCCGCCATCCCAACTCCCCGTCGGTGGCTGAGACACTTCTGGGACACGAATGAGACAGCTCTGAGGCAATCGGCTTGTCTGCCCTACGAATCCAGGCCACCGATTCTGAGCACCACCCCACCATCGCGATGATTGAAACTCAGCTTGTCGTGCTGTGCCCTGTCCCGATGGATCGCTTGTCCAGGAATTCCTCAATCGCCATCCGCACCACGTCCGAGCGAGTTGGGATATTCGCGAATTGATCGCGGAGCTCGGTACGGCATGTATCAAGCCGCGCGAGCGTTTCGTCGTCCAGACGGATATTCACCTGCTTCTGCTGCGTTCGAGTGGGCTTCATCCGATTTCCAATCTTGCTGGTTAAGAGCGAATTATAGGCGCACCGCGTATAGCCGTATAGCTCGCCTCCTAGGATCTTGACATCGGCGTATAGCCGCTATACAGTTAAGTCATGCCGTATAGCGGCTATACGCACGGAGGAATCATGACTTATCTAACTTCAGTAGAACTCGCCCACAAACTCCACATGAATCCGCGCTACGTGAACAACGTGCTGCGGAGGGAAGCGTTATCCGAAGGTCGACACTACGTTCGTCCCTTCGGGCGACGGAAGGTCCTCTACATCTGGGAGAACATCGAGGAGGACATGTACACCGACGCCATGCCGGCAATCCCGATGGCCAACGGGGGTGCCTGCCATGGGTAATATCCGCGCCAGAAAAGAGAACGGGCGCCTGTACCTGGATTTTTCCTACCGGAAGACCCGCTGTCGGGAGTACACCGCGCTCGACGACACCCCGTCAAACCGGAAACGACTCCAGAAGATGCTCGAACGAATCGAAGCCGAAATCCTTGTGGGTACCTTCGATTACGCCAAAACGTTTCCCAACAGCCCTCGCGCGGCACGGTTCTCCCAACCCACGTCTGTGCTACAGGCCGCAGAAGGCGCAAACGCAGGCCCTACGTTCCAGGAGTTTGGGGAGACCTGGTTTGCTGAGAACGAGCCCACCTGGAAGCCGTCCTACCGGACGAAGCTGCGAGACATCTTCGATAAGCAACTGGCCCTGCAGTTCGGGGAGAAGAAAGTCAGCGACATCCAGAAATCCGAGATCCTCCAGTACCGCGCCGAACTCGCCAAAGTATGCCGCAACACTGGAAAAACGCTGTCTGCGTCCCGGATCAATCAAATCATGAATGTGCTCCGGCAGATCCTGGTGGAAGCCGCTGACCGATTCGACTTTATCACGCCCTATCAGGGCATCAAGCCGCTGCGTGTCCCCCGCACACAGGTCGACCCCTTCTCGCTGGAAGAGGTCCAGAAGTTTCTCGATACCGTCGACCCCAAATGGCGGCCGTACTTCATCGTCCGGTTCTTTACGGGTATGCGGACATCCGAGGTGGACGGTCTGAAATGGCAGTACGTGGACTTCGACCGACGGGAGATCCTCGTCTATTCCGCCCGCGTCAACGGTGAAGACACCACGACGAAGACCGACGGGTCGATGCGCACCATCCAGATGTCCGAGATGGTCTACCAAGCCCTCTTACAGGCCCGAGAAGCGATGCGCGAACGGCCTGTCGCCTGTCGGAGCGATTACGTGTTCTCCAGTCGCTTCGGCTATCCGCTCTCATACCACAACGTGAATCACCGCGTGTGGTACCCGACGCTCAAGAAGGCCCAGCTCAAACGGCGTAACCCGTATCAGACGCGTCATACGGCCGCGACGCTGTGGCTTGCCGCCGGTGAGAGTCCGGAGTGGATTGCCCGTCAGATGGGCCACTCCAACACCAAGATGCTGTTCACCGTGTACTCGAGGTATGTCCCGAACCTCACTCGTCAGGATGGCTCCGCCATGGAGCGACTGCTGCGCTCGCGCATGCAGTTTCCTCAGACCACTCCCGATCCGGTCACCGAGGAGGTCTCCGATGATGAGTGAGTCCCCGAAGACGACGCGCGTCGGCAACCACCTGATGCAAACCGATGCGCCACAACAGATGGCATCGGCGCTCATTCGGGCATACCAGCTCGAGCACCGGCCCAGCCTCGCCCAAGCGCTTGGTACCGATGCTAGCGAGCCTGTCCTTGAAACGGTCGCCGCATGGATCGCCAGGGAACTACCTTGCACACCCCTGGCATTAGACGGCGCAGTGATCAACTGGCTCGCATTCCGCCTCGAGGAAGCGCTCAACGCTCAGGAGGCGACCGGGCATGTGTAAGACCGTCGCAGACGTAAAAAACCTGCTGGAAAATCCGGAGTTCGAGATCGACGTTCCCGTCACTGGGACCTTCGGTGCAGAGATCGGCAAACCGAGGTCCGGACGGAATGGCGTGGCGTACTACCCCGTGGATCTTTGGGATTACACGGGCAGCGTTCGCGCCTTCGCGCAGAAGACGGAGTGGAAAGGAATCCTCCCGGGCCTACGATCAATGCTCGAGTGCGGCATCGAGCTGCGGCGCGACCGCTACGGACAAGCCCAGGCGGTTCTCCGTCCCACTCGGGAAACCGACAACCCGAGGTCGTCAATCGAACTACTGCCTGGCCACGTCGCGCCCAACGTCGAAGACCTGGAACGGCTCGTCGACCTGGCCAACTCCCTGTGCACACCCGCCTATCGCGAATTTCTCGAGAACGTCTTTCGTGACCAGTCCTTCACCCGGCACTTCGTGACCCTCCCGGCCTCCAAAAGCTGTCACCACACGGATGCCGGTGGCCTGCTTGCTCACAGTCTGGAAGTCGCAGAGGCTCTAAAGGCGGCCACGCGCGAACTCCCGAGCACACCGGCGTTGTTCGGCGAAGCCGCTGTGGTGGTCGCCCTGCTTCACGACGCCGGGAAGGTTCTGCTGCGCGGCCCCGACGGCCATCGTTACCCCTGCCGGCACCACGAGCACGACAAGCTCTTAGAATTTGTTCTCAGCGCTCCGCTGACTCAACTCAAAGAGACGCACAAGGATGCGGCAGCCGCCCTGTGGGGAACGATCAAGGCGTACCAAACCGGCGACGCCTACAACATGCCGCTGGCGGGAGTCATCCGCGGCCTGGATGGGACAAGCGCCCAGAACAGTGGGATCAAGACGCATCGCGCCTTAAACTCTGGCTACTACTGGACGACTCTCGGAGGGCGGCGCCCGCTCTGGATCCCGCCAGCCCTCGATCATCCCAGCGTGCCCTGAGTTGGGGCACCCTTCCCTCTATCGGCCTCGGACACGACAAAAGCGCTCCAAGCCGAGCATCAGAGCCCCGTCACCCGTTCGCGACCACCATTGGCAACCTCAGCTCTGGAGAAACGTTCTGCATCAACTGGGTCAGGCGAGCTACCGAAATTTGATATTGGCCGTTGCTCGGCTTTCGTTTTCCTTCGAATTCTCGCCAGACAATCTCGCCCGGGCCGTTATAAATCTCTGCGAAACCACCCCCCCGATCCAGCCGAAGCACCAGCAGATGCTCCGGACCACTCCGTAGCCCGACTCTTGTTCCCTGAGTCGCCTTGATCTCGATTTCTCGCCCATCCTTCACGGCGTCCACGCCGGGTGAGGATGCACGGAGTAGATCAAGCCCGTAATGATAGGCCGCGAGGCACTCACCCAGACTGCCCACAAGGTGACCATCCGGCGTGAAATGCCTTCCGGGAAACATTGTTTCCAGCTCCCTCACAACGCGATACAAGTCGGCCATCAGACTCGGGAGATGCTTCTTATCCATGTGCAATGCCTCTGAGCTCTGTCGAAATCCGGTGCCGAACGTATTCGTTGAGGGAGGAACTAGGGAAATCTCCCAGTCCTCTCAGCATCCCCGGCCTACCGGAGGACAACCTCGCGAAACTCCACACCGCTGCAGGCCCCAGGATTGCCCACGCCATGACGAAGCAGGCACCGATCTTAGGCTGCCGGCGTGAGAGCCGCGTTCAGGAACTCCCGCACCACGATCACCGGGTCATCCAGCGACAGAACCGTCACTTACCTTACCTGCACCATAATTGCGACCTGCTCCGGCATCAGGGCCGTGCGCAGAATTTGCGGGTGATGCAACCGGTCTTCCGCTTCGTTGCACAAACGCCGCATCCGCACGGTCATGCGAGTAATGCCGATGCATCGGACCGCCTCGTTGTTTCTCACGCTGTCCGGTACTTCCTACATTCTCGCGAGTTCTGGGGCGCCGTTCGCGGGATCGAATGGACGATCCTCGCCACGATGTCAGCCCTGCGCAGCCCCGTGTCGACTTCCCCCAATTAGGTCCACGCATAACTAGAGGTTTCCGGGGTGTGTAACTGACGGTATTCGACCGGCGTGAGGTCCCCCAGCGACTCGTGAGGGATGGTTTCGTTGTAGTCCTGCAGCCACTGCTCGGTGTGTTCCCGGACTTCGGTCAGCGTACGGAAGACATAGAGATCCAGGACCTCGCGGCGGTAGCTGCCGTTGAACCGTTCGATGAAGCCGTTCTGCATCGGTTTACCCGGCTGGATGAAGCTCAGTTCCACGCCCCGCTGCTCGGCCCAGTCGGCGATCGCGGCCGAGACGAACTCGGGGCCATTGTCGAGGCGGAGTTGCTGCGGATAGCCCCGCCAGGCGGCGATGCGTACCAGCACCCGGATCACACGGAGTGCGGGCAGGTTCAGATCGATCTCCACAGCCAGCGCTTCCCGGTTGAAGTCATCCACGACGTTGAAGGTGCGGAAGCGCCGTCCGTCCCATAGCGCATCTGACATGAAGTCCGCTGACCAGCCCACGTTCGGGGCTTCGGTCGACGCCAGGGGCCGTGGCTCCCGTGGTGGCAAACGGCGCTTGCCCTTGCGCCGCAGGTTCAGCTTCAGGGCGCAGTACACGCGCCAGACCCGCTTGTGGTTCCAGGGCATGCCCCGACGCCGGATCAGCTTGAACAGCTTGCCAAAGCCCCGCTCCGGATAGCGCTCCACCAGCTCCTGCAGAAGCGCGATCACCGCATCGTCCCGGTCCGGTTGCTTGCGATACCGCACCACCGACCGCGCAACCCCTGCCGCCTGACAGGCCCGGCGCTGACTCAGCCCGTGGTCCTGCGTCAACGCAGTGACCACACGGCGCTTCTCGTCCGGGCTCAGAGCTTTTTTGTGATCACGTCCTTCAGGGCCGTGTTCTCCAGGGCCAGCTCGGCATACATCCGTTTGAGCCGGTTGTTCTCGTCCTCCAGCTCCTTCAACCGTCGGACGTCGGCTGCCTCCATGCCGCCGTATTTCGACTTCCACTGGTAGTAGGTCGCTTCAGAGACCCCGATCTCCCGACACACGTCCTTCACCTTCCGGCCGCCTTCGACCTGCTTCAGCGTCTGAACAATCTGGCTTTCCGTAAACCGACTCTTGCGCATCTCGGCCTCCTTTGGCTCTAGTGTGCCCGGAGACCTCCAGTTTTCAATGGACCGAATTTACGGGAAGGCGACACTCCCACCGGGCGGTCGAAAGCGCCGACCCATAACCCCTTCCGTTGCGGCTGATGAACCCCAGGCTGGAGGGGCTTCAAGCAGTCAGGCGAGGGGACTACGAAGTCGCCCCCGCACAGCGGTCCAGAATGGATCGCGAAGATCAATCGGCGATCGCCTTAATCAGCGCATCGCGCGCATCCGAGTAGAACTGGATGTCGACCTTCGTCGCCATATCGTCGGAGAGATCAAAAAGCTGCTTACGGCACGTGACCGGCATCATCACCACGGAAGCGCCCTTTTCCACCGCCAGCTCGACCATGTTGATGGCGTCGTGAACCGGCTCTATGGAACCCCCCAGGTTGATTTCGCCGACCACAATCAGGCCACCGCGCACACTGCGCTTGAGCAGCGATGTGCACAGCGCGATCAGGCCAGCCATACCCACCTTCGCACCCGACTTCGCAGCGTCGAAACCCCGCAGCTGTGCGGTGAACTCATGTTGGCGCGGATCCTTATCGCCTACGAGCTGGCTGGCACGGGCGTATAGATTCTGCTCGGCGAACCCCATGCTCTCCTTGAAGGCGGGGGGCACAGGCTTATTGAGAATCTTGACGCCGCTTCCTGGACCTTCGTTCGCCTCGATTCGAAATAGACCCGGGTATTCTTCGCCAGTGCCAGGACTGATTGTCCAGACCTGGCCGGGCTCCAGCGGATCGTCTCCGATCCCCCCTTCGCTTTGCAGCTCGGGCGTCGAGACGAACTGCTCGACGCCATCGTCTCCCATCACATAGCTGAAGTGCGTATTCCGGAACTCTGCGGCGCCGATGCGTTTTTGCTGTTCCTTCACGCGGCGCCGCGCTTCTAGTGCGAGACGCGCGGCCCATTCCAGATCTTCGTCCAAAACCTGGCCGTTAGCGGGATAGAGTAGCTTGAGCAAGCCGCTTATCGTCTTGTTAACGGCATTGGTGTCGCGCCCCGATAATGCCCCGCCGAAACGCACCCGATCCTGGATGGTCGCCACCCGGCTCTGGGCGCGAAGCTGACTCCAGCACTCCGACAGGAAATCGCTTACCAGACCAAAATGGTCCGTCAGGATCTCCTTGCGCACCTTCGGTACGTCCCAGCCCGGAAGGAAGGCATGGATGCGGTCCATGAAGGCGGTGTCATCCTTGATCTCCGGTGGCATCGGTCCGAACAGATGCCCGACGCGCTGCTGATGCTCAACGTCCACCTCGAAATTTCCGACGAGCACGATGCTCCCATCCGCCCGGATGCTCTCCTTCCCACGGCTGAACTCACCGGACTCCATGTAGCCCTTCATGATGTTCACACCGTCCTTCTGGTCGAAGGAGATACCGGAGACCTCGTCGAAGCAGACCACGTCGTACTGACAAACCAGGCCGCGCTGACCATTGGCGTTGTTTACGAACATCTTGGCGACCGTCGCCTTGCCGCCCGAGATCAGATGCGCGTAGGGCGATACCTGCTGGAACAGATGGCTCTTGCCCGTGCCCCGCGGCCCCAGCTCCACCAGGTTGTAGTTACGCTCAACGAAGGGAACCATGCGCAACATCAGTGCGTCTTTCTCACGATCGCTCAAGCTACCGGGTTCGATCCCGATCGAGCGGAGCAAGAAGTTCTTCCACTGCTCGGTCGTAAACTGCTTACGTGCGTCCCCTAGCTTCTCCAGCACGTCTCGGCTGGAGAGCTGAATCTCGCGAAGCCCCTCGATGCCAAACGGCCGGCCGTTCTGCTCCGCAGCGATGGAAGCGTCGTAACCGAGCGTGATCTCGGCATAGAAGCCACCGGTGAACATCCGCTCATGCCCATTAGCCATTTCGGGCGTGATGCGAGCGTCCTTGATGCGCAAGCTGGGAAGCGTCGCCACGTAGGTATCGGTCTTGGTGTCCAGGCGGGCCGTGATCATGTCGATCAGTTTGATCTCGCCTTCTTCGCGCGCTCGGGACTTAAAGAGCTCCTCCTCCCCGGCCTTCACCGTGCGCGATTGAAGCTGGCGCTGAACAATCTCCAGTCCTTCCTGAATCTCTTCCTCGTCGACGCTGGCGCAGTAGCGCCCCAACAAGAACTCGACCACGTAGGTCGGCACCGGAAACTGCCGACTGAACGTGCGCACGAGATCCTTGCGTACCAGATACCCGTCAAGGGCGCTCACCGCCCGGCGGTCGATGTCATCAAGCTCTACGGTCATTAGGTTCCACCAATCACGACGTCACGCTGCTGCAGGAGCTGGCCATCCTCGTCGAGGATCACCAAGGTCGCCGTCTGGCCCTCCAGGCTGTCATCCTCGACGAGCATCGAGCAGGTGCCATTTTCCTTGAAGGGCCTCACGGCGTTGACGATGCTACTGGCGGAGTCGCCCGCCCGCTGCCGGATGTCCGCTTTCCAGCCTTCGGCGCCCCCCTCCACGGCCACCGTGCAGCGCAGTCCCTTCCAGCCAACATCACTGATGGTGGCTGCAGTGTGTGACTGCGTGCCATGCCGCACGGCCAACTGCAGTGTCAGGCATTCCTGCAAGCTCAGGCCGCCATGTGCATAGTCCTCGCCGCGCTTATAGCACGCGATACCATCCGCCAAGGCGAACTCCTGGTGCGGATCCCAGTACCACGGGAACAGGCGCTCCACGGTCTTGGCTCCCTGCTTGATGGCCGCGCACCGGCCCCACTTGGTCTCGGCGAGCGCACTCGGGAGTTCGATCTTTGGCAGGCCACCGGGCATGAGCAACCAGCCGTGATCGGTCACCACCCGCACTTCTGCCCAGCCGGCCGCCAGCAGTTCTTCGATCCGCTCCCGAATCTCATCCAGCATCCCATCCAGATGCATCGCGAGTTTCCAGCCCCGGGAGTGGCCCTCGTGATCGATGTCGCCGAACTCGCACCAAGCCTGGCCCTGACCGGCGCCAGTCTCATGTCCTTTCAGATACTCCCAGCCCGCCTGGCCGAGGAGTTTTCTCAGGTGATAGCTATTCAGGCGGACCTTGCTCTCACGCACATTCGGTTCAAAGTCCGTGCTTCCGGGTGCACCCGTGATCTGGTCCCGCACCGGGGACACCGCGGCCTTGCCCGTTGCAGTCACACTCGGCAACGCGGTCCACGTCGGATCTTCCTCAACTTCGAAACCAGCAGATTCCAGGCGCTCTGTCAGTCGCTTGCCCGTATCGAAGCGCAACCCATCCACAAAGAGCACGCATTGATCCTTGCAAATATAAGGAGGCGGATCGTCTTCACGCGTACCGCCCGGCGGGGTGACCTGGCTCACGATCTTTTGCAGGTATCGAGCTGCATCCTCACTCCAGGGCAGATACACCGCGCGCACGGCCGCCGTAATGGCTTCGTAGTCCGGATTGCTTGAGGCGTGTTCCAACGCCCGCATCACCGCATCGTCGGCCCTCCAGCCCTGGCTCGCGTAGGCCGCCGCGAGATCGTCGAGCGAACCGGCAGCCAGCGAATCTCCGGTCACACTGGCCAGTGTCGCGAGATGTTGTAGCGCACAGGCCAGCGGCGCTTCACCCAGCTCCGCCCAGACCAGATTCCTCCGCTGCGCATGCTGCCTGTCCAGCGACAAAATCTGCTCCCGCGCCTGGTGGGGGGCCTTCTGCTGCAATGCCAGCAGCCCTTTTTGCAGCTCTTCTTCTTCGTGGTCATTCCACTGCGGCCACCCCCCCATCGTCTGAGCATCATCGCCCAGGTCGAATGCCGGCGCCTGACAGCGCCGGATCTGCTTCGGGATATTGGGGTAGCGCCGCGCGGATTCGCAGAAGCGCTGCCAGACATTCGCCCACGGCCCCTGCCCTTTCGCCAGCAGATCCGCGGCCGCCAAGGGCCCGTCCTGTACGTTAAAAGCGAACTGTGAACGGCAGACTTCCGCGAACGCCGCCTTTTCCTGATCGGTCCGGGCAGCGTCGAAGGCCTCCGGATCCTCCAGCCATTGCAGCAGATCGCGCGTCGGGTCACCGCCTGTCAGCAACGTGTTGAAGTAATTGGCGTCCAGGCGCTTGTCGCGGAGCAGCGCAACGTCTTCGTCGATCAAATTGGACAGTGCCAACAACATGGCCCGCTTGCTGTCCTGATCCTGGGCCACATCCAGGCCCAACCCACCCTGCTCCGACTTCAGGAAGGCCAGCACCGTCCAGTCCTTGGTGTTGATCTGGGCCGAAGTCACACCGCGATACTGCAGCTCGGCCAGCGGCTTGAGCGACTCCGGACAGCTCTCCACCGCGCGCAGATCCTGGCGCCCCACGCCGGGCAGGTAGATCACCGGCGTTTGGCCCGGCGGCAAGGTGATCTCGTCCAGCGTGCCGGCCATGGCACAACGCAGCCAGATAGCAGGGCCCCTGCGGCGCTCGGGTTCGTACTCACCGAAGACCAGCAACTCCGGCATATCGCCCTGCAGTGCCGGGATCACGCTTTGCCATTGCTGCTCGCGATCCGTCCAGAGGATGCAATGCGGCGCGCTCTCCACATCCGGGTTATAACGGGCGCTGCGCCGCACGGCGGCCACCAGCGCTTCCGCCACCGTCTGCGACTGTTGACCGGCCTGCTGCTCACTCATACCTGCACTCCGAACATCTGCCCCAGTCGATCGAGGATCTCGTCACCGCTCTCATCGGTGATATCAAGGGTTTTCAGGTAACCCGCATCCAGTTGCCCTCGCTGCGCATCCAGAAACTCGTGCAGATCACGCCGCGCGGTCTCGGGCAGTTCAACCGTCTGGCCTGGTACGAGCATGCGGTACAGCCGGAGGATATCGCTACGGTGCTTCTTCACGTCCTTGGAATCGATGGGCTCACCCTCGGCCCTGCGCTTGCTCAAGTCCAGCCAGGCGCGCGCCTTCAGCGGGATCAGCGCGTACTCGGTGATCACCGGCACCCCCAGAAGCTCGCGCTTTTGGGCGTGGATGAGCGTGTAATAGTCAGAGTCCAGCAGGATAGCCGACAGGCTGACTACCGCCTCGTCAATCGGCACCGGCGTCAGGTGGCTGTCCTCGACGAGCGGAAGATGCCCCGGCTCGCGGGCGAAAAATTCCAGCATCGTCGGGAAATGCGGATCGCTCGGCTTGCTGAAGCGATAGAACGTGCGCGGCGCCTCTCCCGCCTGGCGCACCTCGTAGCCCCCCTCTTCGATGAAATCCCACATGCGCTGTCCGAACTCGGCAGTCAACGACTCCACGCACAGCACGATGTCGAGATCCCGCGTAGCGCGGGGCTCCAGGCCAGCTTCCTCCTGCACCAGATAAGCCGCTGCCCCGCCGATCAGCACGTAGCAATCTTCGAAGCCGGCAAAGCGCTTGGCGAACCATTCCAGCCCTCTCACCATGGCAAGGCTTCCAGCATTTCCGCCACCGCCTGCTCCACACGCTCGTCGGTGCGGTCACGCAGGCTCAGATCCAGCGAGAGCGGGTCCACACAGCCCTCGCGCGCACTCGCTTCCGGCGGATAGCGCCATAGCTCCACCAGGCAAGTGCCGTCGTCCTGCACGGGAATCAGCTCCAGGCCCTGACCAAGCCGCCGCCAGGCGCGGCTGGCCAGGGCATAGACCGGCTCCGCGGGCGGTCCCAGCAGGGAGTACTCGGCCAGCGCCGACTCGCCGGCACGCGGCAACGACCATTCCGCAATATCCGTCGCCATCACCCGCACCGTCTCGCGCACCGGGCTGCGCAACCAGGGTTGCGCCTTCTGCCATAGATCCTTCGGCGGCTCGGCGAGCTCAACAACGCGCTCCCGCCCATGGAGCTCGGTGCGCACCAGCCCATTGCCTTCCAGCTCCTTGATTGCACGGCTCATACTCATGGCGGTATAGCCCAGTGGCTCAGCCATCGCAGTCGCGCTGGCAGGCATGCCGATCTGGCCGAGCAACATGGCCACGAAGACCGCCTGCGTAGCCGGGCTCAGCCGCTCGGTGGGTGCCGCGCCCCGCCGCTGAGAGCGCTGGTTGGTCATCAGATGGCCCAGGCGCGGCCAGTAGATCTGCTCGCCGACCACCACGAAGGGCACCCGCACACCCACCAGCCGCCGTCGCAGATAGCTGGGCAATGCATCGGCCACCAGGCAGTACGCCGAGTCTGCCTCGCCTGCCAATTCCATGGCCTTCTCGATCTGCGCGACAAAGGCGCGGGTGCCTCGAATTCGGCCCTCGTCGCGCAGCAGCAACGCCACCACGCGCTCGCCGTCAATCGTGCATTCGTGCAGCTCGAACAGTTGGCGCAGGTACGTGGGCAGATTGGCAGGCAAAGCCCGCCCCCAGGTCACGGGCAGCCCCGTCTCCTGCTCGAAGTAGCGCGCAAATGCCTTTCCAAGCGTCATCGTCGGGCAACGCTAACATAATTCTCTATCGCTAACATTTTTTTTGTTAGCGTCTGGACATCCTGTTAGCTTCGCTCCCGGTCACCGAGGCAATAACGGGCACCCCCGCGACAGCCCCCATTCTCGCGCATTACACACCACGCGCCGCCCGCTTCTCGGCCAGGGTCAGATGGTGATCGTTGATCCGCTCGCCCCCAAAGGTGTCGAACCAGGGGGCGGACTCGACGTCCTTGCCGCGATCCTTCTTCCAGAATTTCAGCTGCTTCGTCTTCAAATCACGAGTTGTCACTCGATCGCGGAGAATGCCCGCATCCTTCACCTTGATGTCGGGTACATAAACGAAGGGCCGGATGTTGAGGCGCACGCCGTCGTTCAGATCGGGGTTCCAACCGATGGGCTGCTCGGCCAGCGGCTTCCAGCGCACGAAAATGTCGTGGGGCTTCTCACCTTCCAGGATCAGCAGCAGGCGCTCCTTGAGGGCCTCTGCGGCGGCGAGCCTTTCCTGGGCGCCGTCGACGCCGCTGCTGATGTCCTGCTTCTGCCTCTTGATCCAGTCGCCGAGGTAGGTGTAGATCAGCGTCTCCAGGTTCTTGTAGTCCAGCCGGTGGTAGTTCAGCAGGGCCGAGAAGCCGTCGCGCAGGCCGTCCCATACCTGCCAGATGAAGGGCCGATTCTGGAAGAGCTTACAGTGCTGGGCGAAGAACTTATCCCGCAACCAGCTCTCCAGGGTCTTTCCAGCATGGCCGACGCTCGCAAGTAGGTTGGCCTGTACCTGGCCGGACCACTCATCGCCATAGGCGGCCGCCAGCAGACCAAGCAACCGGTCCTCAGCGGCCCCCTCCCCCCGCACCGGCGGGATGCAGACGATCCCATCGCGGTCGACATGCGGCAGCAGCGCTTCACTGCGCTCCACCCACTCGCGCTGCTCGGCGGCCAGCTCCATCTCCGGATCCAGCTCCGCAGGCCAGCGGTAACCGAGCAGACGGGCAACTGCGACCTGCAGAACGGTATCGTCGGTACGGAGTGGACCGTGGGCCGTCCGTTTGCTGTCTTCATCCCAGACGACCGAACCGCTGGGGTGGCCGTGGAATATCCACTGGGTGGGGTCGTCTGTGTAGGGCTTTGGTAGGCCGTGGGGATATTGCTCGGCGGCGACTTGAGTCCAGCGTTCGAGATCGAAGGGGACTTTGACTAGGGTTCCATTCGCAACGATCACATTCTGATCAATTTCCCTGACTCGCTCGTAATAATCCGTTGACTTGCAGTACGCGTAGACAGCCGCGATAATCGATTCGTCGGTCGGAATTAAGGCTGCCATCGACTTGTCATGTTTTGCTCCAGTATAAAGCGAACATCGGAGACCACGCATAAGCGCGACCCCAATGCCAGATTTATTCCAAGCTTGCTGCCCACTTTGGTCTTGATTGTGAATTCGCTCTCGGTACAGCCGATCCATCCCCTTAACGCGATTGGAGTTCTTTTCCCAAGCGACCAATGAGGACAGACCATCAAAGTCCGCGCGATTCTGTGGCGCTGTCTGCAACAAAGCCCAGTCTGATGGCCTCCGGTCAAACTCCCAGAACGAGCGGCCAAATTGCTCAAATCCGCCTGTGCCAAGCCCGAGAAAACTGTTCACCGAATCGCTAAGGATGCTGCCGGTCTCCAGATCTTCCAAGGAAACCCGCGCATCCGGATTCTCCAACTGCCCGGCCTGATCCACGCTCTTGACCTCAGCGCCGAGCAGCGCGGCAGCCTTGTCGGCGGCGGTTCTGGGTTCAGAGACATCGACGCCGCGAATGCGCTGGGTGACCGTCTCGCCGGAAAAGAGCGCGCCGTGCTGGCTGGTGGCGTTGCCACGGGTCAGGGTGAGCATGGCAACAAAGGCCCCTGCAGCCTGAGGCGAATCGAAACCATGCTCGCCAAGGCGAGCAATCAGGTTCCAGGCTTCCTGCTTGAGCAGCTTTTCCCGGAACTTCTTGTAGCTGCTGAGGAACAGCCAGTTCTGCGGCAGCACGACGCTGCTGCTGCCGCCCTCGGCGCATAGCTCCAGGCAGCGGTCGAGGAAAACGGTGGCCAGGTCGTTTTTGGCGGCCGGATAGTGCTTCTCGCAGAAATCGCGCAGGCGCTCGGACTGCTTACCGCGCGAGAGATAGGGCACGTTGGTGACCACCCAGGTGTACTGGCCGGCAAGCAGCGTCGCGGCCTTGGCCAGGCCCTGGGCGACCACGGCGGCTTCCTGCTGGGCGTCGGTGCGTTCCTGGCTGAGCGCCCCGTCCAGCACGCTGGACAGCTCTGACCACTGCACGACCTTGGCGGCGTCGGTCTTGGCCGGATTCAGCAGGCTGCCCAGCACCGGCGCGTCGCGAAAGGCGTCGTGCATCCAGTCGAGCGCGATGGAGAGGTTCTTGCGGCCCAGTCCGAGCTGCTTCCATTCGTCCTTGGCCACGCTGACAGAGAGGCCGGAACAGGCCACCTGGATTTCCGGCAGCTTGCGGTAGCCGCCCGTCCCGGGGTAGCGCCAGGCGGTGAGCGCCAGGGCGAAGGCGGCCAGCTCCACGCAGCGCTGGTCCAGCTCCAGACCGTGGAGGTTGTCGCGCAGCACGGCGTCCACAGCCTGCTGCGGGTCGAGCCCTTCCAGTTCCTGGCGCATGGGCACGAGCATGAGCAGCACCGCCACCAGGAAGTGCCCCGAGCCACAGCAGGGGTCCATGATCTTCATGTCCGCAATGTTTTGAGGCCATTGCACGAAGGTGCCGGCCGCCGGCGTCCATGCGCCCTGCCCGGCACCACCTTCTGGCTGATCATCGCCGGCCTGCCCGTCCACGGCGTAGGTCTCCTCGCGCACAAAGCGCAGGTACTGCAGCGGCACGCCGGGGATGGCAGCCTTCTGGCGCAGCGCTTCCTCGCTTTCGGCGTTACGCAGGTCGTCTTCCGTCAAGCGCCGCGCCGCCCACCAGGCACCAAGGGCGTTGTCCAGCAGGAAGCTGACCATGTACGGTTCGGTGAAGAGTTGCGTGACCGCCGGCAACTCGCGCGCGCCGATCTTGACCTCCGAGCGGTTGATGCGCTCCTTGTTGTTGGTCTGCCAGAACTGATAGACCCAGCCGAGGGCATCCGAGGCCGTGAAGATCTCTGCCGGCAGCTCCGCCAGCAGGCGTTCCAGCGGCTGCTGGAAATTGGTGGGCAGCTTCAGCTCGAAGACCGGCGAATCCACGCGGAAGATCTGCGGCAGCATCTGCGCGGCATAGCGCGCGGCCAGCTCCCAGCCGTTGGCGGCGCCCTCGTCGGCGGCGAGGTCCTCGCAGTCCTGCAGGCTCACCGGCACTGCACCCTCCGGGTCCGGGTACATCAGCAGCTCGTTCTCCGCCAAGAAGCGCGCAAACAGCATGCGGTGCCAGTGCTCATAGGCGACCTCCTCGACGAGGCGCTCCATGCTCTGCTCTTTGCCGCCATTCAACGGATCGCCGAGCTGTCGTCCATGCAGGCGTAAACGACGCCGCAAGTCGCGTTGGCCCTCCGTCAGATGCGGATACGGAGTGCCCTCGCCCACCCCCAGCTCTTCGAGCGCGGCGCGCGCGGCCTTTTCGGCCAGTTCGCGCGCATCCACCACCGTGATTTCGAGTTGTTTGCGCAAGTCTGGATTAAGTGTATGCATCCTACAGATCACTCCGGAAAAGCACATTCATACGTTTCCGCCAAAGAGATGATTCGGCGCGCACAATCCGGTGCATCCCGGTACACCTGTTTAGCCGAAAACCGCACCGTCACGTACCCATTCATTAGGAGATCTTGATCTCTAACTCTGTCTTCGAAAAACGAATCATCATTATCATGATATCTCTTGCCATCCACCTCCACCACCAACTTTTCATTAATCATAAAATCCACACGATAACGAAGAATATTGATCTGCTGGGCCAGAAGTACGACCCCAATAAGGCGACCATTCAAGACCTCGAGTTCGGCTTCCGAAATCATAGCCGCAAGCAAAATCTGTTCCGGTCCAGATTCGCATAACTCATAGAATGCTGCATACTTTCCGTGCTTATCTTTTATAGACGCTTCTCGTCTCGCATCCTCGAGCTCCTGTTCGGAGTTTTTAATTTCTCTCCTAAGTGCATTTATTTTTTTTTCCGCTTCAGAAAAACCCTTCATTGCAGCGGAATTAAAATAATCTAGTGCCTTATGCAGGTCTTTCTCAAAACCGTCTTGCCCACAGGCATACCTTTCGCCCACCCAATATAGCGCTGGGCCATACCCCTTTTCAGCGGCCGCTTGCATAATTTTCACACCCGCCATCCGGTCCTTGACCCCATGCTGCTTGTATATTAATGACCGAGCATACATATACATGTCAGCTGGCTGCTCTTGCTCAGCGCCATCCTTATATTTTCGAAATTCCGCATCTCTCTCAATCGTGTATGTTCGAGTCTCCTCCTTTCGCCTATTTGATTCTTTGTATGCACTTATGTAATGCCAGCCAATCCAAGCAGCATATGCAAGCCCCAAAGGAGGAAACGTAAGAAACAAGATGACCGCAAACGTTATAGCTATCGCAGTCAGGAATATAGAAGTAATCATACTACCCCCATCAAACCAATCTCAGACTGCGGCCAGACGTATATAAATTCACAATATGGATGTCCCTCAGAAGAGCCAATTCTCTCCTCGAACGGACTGATGATCATCTCGGAATCACCGGGCCGTTCGCCAGGCATCTCTTTAGGTCGTCTTTTGCTTCCTCAGCCCACTTGTCGATCTCGGCCTCAGATTGCAATGTAGGGCGCGGGAGGTTGACGAACTGCACTTCCGGCTCGCGGAGAAGCGCGGCTTCTTCCAAAATCTGGCCGAAGCGGCCGGACATGGCGGCGACGCGGTCGGCCAGGGTGCCGAGTGGGATGCGGTCGAGGGTGGCGAGGACATCAGCGGTGGTCTGCACCTTGATCTCCGGTGCATCTGCATTGGTAAGACGTTGGGCCGCCAGTAGGCTATTGCGCTGTTCCGGCTCCAGGGCTTGCCAGTTGGCGTCTGCGCTCAGACGTGCCATACCCGTTTCGTGCTCCGTCTTATAGGCAGCGTCGAGCCGGTTCAATTCTTCGCGCAGGCCTTGGGCCAGGTTGTTGGCCAGCTCCGTACAGGGATCCGGATCGGCGAGGAGTTATGGTCAAGTCTGGTGTATGAGCGATGGCGGGTTCAGGCGGCGCTCCGGTCGGTGATGGAGGATGCCTCGTCGTTGGTCGGTTCGGTCTGCTCGATGCCGTCGATGAACTTGACCCCGCGCTCGAGCTTGTCGAGCCATTCGTAACCCCGGAGCCGACGCCAGCGCTTCTGCGTGCTCTGACCGAGCTTGAACGTCAGGCTCAAGACGGTGTTGCGGGTCACGCAGCCCCGGGTCTTGTCGGTGCGCAGCCGCACGGTGGCGAAGGTCGATTCGATCGGATTGGTGGTCCGGATCGACTGCCAGTGCGCGGCTGGGAAGTCGTAGAACGCGAGCAGGTCTTCCCGGTCCTTGGCCAGCGTCTCGGCGGCTTTCGGGTACTTGTCGCCGTAGGCGGTCAGGAAGGCGTCGAAGGCCTGTTCGGCGTCGGCGCGGGTCTCGGCCATCCAGATCGCCTGCAAGGCGGACTTGGCCTTGGGCTGACTGCGCTTGGGCAGCCGGTTCAGCACATTGGCGGTCTTGTGGACCCAGCAGCGCTGGCGGCGGGTGTCCGGGTAGACCCGGGCCAGGGCCTTCCAGAAGCCCAGCGCGCCATCGCCGATGGCGAGCTTCGGGCCGTTCGCGAGGCCCTGATGATCCCGCAGGCGCACCAGCAGTTCGTACCAGCTCTGCTCGGACTCGCGCATCCCGTCGTCGAGGGCAACAAACTCCTTGGTCCCGTCGGGCAGGACCCCGATGATGACCAGCACACAGGCGCGTTCGTCGTCCTCCCCGCGCAGGTTGAAGTGGATACCGTCCGCCCACCAGTAGCTGTAGCGGTAGGCGCGGAGATCACGCTCGCGCCATTCGGCGTGCTCGGTCAGCCACTGCTGCTTGAGGCGGCCCAGTGTCGAGGCCGACAGCCCCTGGGCCTGCTCGCCCAGCAGCGCGCTCAGCGCCTCCTGGAAGTCGCCCGAGGACACCCCCTTGAGATAGAGCCAGGGCAGCAGCTCCTCGACCGAGCGCGCCCGGCGCAGATACGGGGGCAGCAGGCTCGACGTGAAGTGCCGGCCACCGCCGGACCGATCCCGGGTCTTCGGCACCTGCACCGGTACATCGCCGATGCCGGTCTGAACCCGGCGCTGGGGCTGATAGCCATTGCGTACGACCGCCCGGCGACCGTCCGGCATGCGATCCTCCGCGTAGGTCTCCATGAACGTCCGCAACTCTGCCTCCACCGCTTGCTGGATCAGATCCCGCGCCCCGCGGCGCAGCAGATCGGTCAACGGGTCCTCTGGTCCGTTCGGGTTCTCTGTCGTATCGTGAGCCATGTTGGCGTATCTCCTCTGGCTGGCTGGTTGGTCGCACTTCCATTCCAGCCGGATACGCCGCCTTCCTCAATCCCCCCGTACACCACTTTTGACAGTAACTCATCGGCGAGCAGCTTGCGGTGCTGTTCCAGGCTTTCCACCTGGGAGCGCAGAGCCTCAGTGCTGTCCAGCGCCTCAGCGTGCCGGGCGAGCTGCTTGACGGTTAGCCATTGCGGCCAGCGCTCCTGGATCTTGTCGCGGGTGGCCTGCCACTCCTTGATGGATTCGGCAATGGTCTCTCGCTGGTTGTAGATGGCCTGAAGCTGCTCGTTGCCCACGCAGCGGCGCAGCTCATTGAGAAAGCCGCTATCCGGCGGCTCCGGCTTGGGGGCTTCGCCGCCTGCGGTAGCCGCGAGCTCGCGCAGTGCCTCCAGGAACTGAGGCACGTAGCTCAGCTCCTCACCGGACTTGGCCTTGATGCCCAGGGGCTGCATGAGCTTGCGAACCTGGATCCGCTGCGCCGTCGTGATAGTGGCGGATTCGACCCGGAACTGGGTCTTGCCGATCGCGCGACGGTCCAGGCTCGCCGGATCCATTGGGTTTCCGCGATCATCCTGCGCGCGCGCGTGCCCTGAAACCATCAGGACATGCAGGGCGCCATCGACGGCATCCCCGGACCAGCCATAAGGCGGGCCCTCGAAATGGGCGCGAATATCGGCACCGCTCTTGCCTCCCGCGATGAAGCCGAGCACTTCTTTGCACACGGGGTTCTTGTCCGGTTCGCCTTCGTCGCCGACAGCCTTGAGGGCATCCGGCGCGCCCTTCTTGGCGTGCTCCAGGACCTTGCCCCAGGCGGGATGATCCGCCGCATCAAACTTCGGGTAGAGGCGAATCTGGGCCGCTTCTGCCGCCTCCTGCATCATGGCCAACAGGTCATTACCGCCGATTTCGTTGCCGCCGCCCTGGAAGACGCGGGCCTCGGCGAAGCACTCTTTTAGCAAGCCGTCAATCCGGCCTTCGGCGTGACGCATGCTGGTCTCCATGGCCTCACGCGCCTCTTTGCCGTCCGGCGTGCTGGGCGCACCACGTTCGTCCAGGGTGTACTTGGCGGCCTTGTACTCCATGAACTGTTCGCGCAGTTCGTCGCCATGCCGCTTGGGGATGAAGACGAAGACGGTGGGCGAGCCGCTGCCGGCCTGGCGGGCCTCGGCTCGTACGGAGTTCTCGTCGGACGACCAGCCCTCGCGCACCCAGAGATAGATGCGGCTATGGGCATCCTTGGGGAGCTCCGCATCGAAGCAAGACTCGACCTCGCGGCTGACATTCGATTGCCCCTGTTGAAGGCTTAGCCGTCGGGATAGGTCA
Organism: Thioalkalivibrio sp. K90mix; assembly: GCF_000025545.1. Classification (NCBI taxonomy): domain Bacteria; kingdom Pseudomonadati; phylum Pseudomonadota; class Gammaproteobacteria; order Chromatiales; family Ectothiorhodospiraceae; genus Thioalkalivibrio; species Thioalkalivibrio sp. K90mix. The sequence continues at coordinate 1,198,227 of NC_013889.1, read as the reverse complement.
CCGAACATCTTGCGGATACGGCGATCGCGCTCGTCCTCGACCACATGCTGCTGGTTGGCGATATTCGAGCGGTGGTTAAGGAAGGCGTCGTTCCAGGCCGTGCTTTCTTCGGTCTGGATGCGGTATTCCTCGCCCACCTTCATGACCAGATGGCAGTCATCTAGCAGCTTGGGCAGCTTGCTACGCAGACTGGCCGACCCGGCCGGCAAGTCCTCGATCAGGAGATCCGCGAGCGTGTCCACGGTGGGGGCGATGCCAATCTGCGGTTGGCCGCTGACGACCTTGTTGATCAGGAAGATCATCGCGCAGGCGCGCGCCTTTAGTTGCTCGTCCGCGCTGCCGCGCGACCAGGTCTGTATGGCCTCGTAGACCTTCTTGGGCAACATGCGCGCCTGGAGAAGCTTCTCGGCGCCATCGAAGTAGATGTAGTCAGCACGCACGACGTTGCCGAGTTCTGCGTCCAGATTGCTCTGAATGGCCTTGTGCACCATCTGGAGTTGATTTCGGAGCTGGCTGTCGGTGCCGGTCTGGTCCAGCACGCGCAGCGCGGTTTCCCAGAAGCGGCGCCGCACCGGCAGGATGGGGTAATCCTGAACGAAGTACTCGCGGTCGTCCTGATTGTGGGCAATGGAGCTGCCCGTAAGGTGTCGAGAGATCTCGCCCAGGTTGGTGTTCATAACTTGGTCAATCGTGTCGGTGACCTCGGGCTTCTTGGCCAGGATCACCTTGCGAATGACCGTGTCCACATCTGCATCGGAGAGCTGCACCCGGACGGTGAAACGGCCCTGCAGGCGCGCGAGATTGGCCGTGCCGGTGATCGCGGTCTGGCCGGTCCCGACGAACAAGAGCTTGGCTTTAAGGTATTTGGCGCAAGCCTCGACGGCTTCCTGCACGTCCTGGGAGCGTTGCGCATCGGGGCCGATGTACTGCTGCACCTCGTCCAACACGACGAGCGTCAGCGGTAACTTGCCGTCGTGGGTTAGCGCCTGCTCGATGGCGTCCTGCATCTCTGTGCTGGAGACATCCTTGACGTTTGGAAACATATTGTTGAGCGTTTCGACGCAGGCGCTTTGCGATGCAAAGCGCTTGGGCATCAGCTCGGTGAGGGCTTCGTGCAGGCCGTCCGCGACGTAGAAGTTGTCCAGCTCTTCTTCCCAGTCGTACCCCTTGGCTTCCACGGCCGCCTTGACCTTCTCAAGCACACCTTCGTGCTGCAGCCACATAACGAAACGGGCGTAGGGATAACCTTCCGGCAGACCGACCGACTTGAAGATGATGCGCAGCAGCGCCAGGCGTACGCTGCCGCTCGCCCCTGCTCCTAACGTGCCGGAGGCTGCATGCAGGCCGCCGTGGCGCCGGCCCTGGGCGGTCAGTTCAGTGAGGTGCTCCTGCACCGAGGGGGGCAGGTGCGCGATGCCGCGCGGGGTGGCGCCGTCCGGAAAGGGGGTATCCAACCAAAGGGCACGGAGCATCTTCGCGAGGTGCGATTTACCGGAACCGTAGAAGCCGCTGATCCAGACGGCGGGCTGCTCCTCGTGGCCCAGGTTTTTAAGGTAGGTGTCCAGGATGTGGGCGACACCGCGCTCGTACTCGCCGTCGCAAACGAAGGTTTCCAGCTCGTAGCGCAGGACATCCAGCGCCGACCCCGAGGTGTCGTCGTTGACGTTGGCGACGCCATTGTTGGCGAGGTTCCGCGTCGACGGATCCTTCTGGTAGATCTCCCGGTTTTGCATGCTGAATCCTTTCCTTAATGCGTCTTGTCAGCCGTGATCGGGATGGCGAGATAATTCCAGCCATCATAGCCATCCAACAGACGGTAGTTGTTGTTCTCGAAGCTGCCCGGAAAGAACACGAGCAGCCGCCCGTTCACCAGGGGCGCAAAGCGGTCCACGACATCCTTCACCTTCACCAGGCCAAAGAGCGAACCCACACCAGACACCGCCACGACGCTGCGGGTGTGGGCCCCCTGTTCGGCGACAAAGCGTTCAAAGCACTCGCCGAGGTAATCCAGGTAGCGCGGCAACAGGTTGGCCAGGAGTTCAGGCTGGGCGAAGTACTTCTTCGCGTAACGCTGGCCTGACAACCAGCATGCGAAGGTATCGGTGAGATCGAAGTGGCGCCAATCGTAACCGGCTTCGCGCGTGACCAGGTCGAACTCGTCAACCTTGGCTCGAAGGGTACGTTCATCGGTTTCGCGGTAGACGCAGAAGATGACGCGCTGGGCGGGCGCAGCGTCCTCGCGCCAGGGGACCGCGATATGGTCGCCGTAGTTCTGCAGGAGCTGCCTAATCTTGCTCATGCAACCGCTCCAGGTCGGTGGCGTTGGCGATATCCGGGAAGGCCACTTCCATGACCTCCCCGAGCCGTTTGAAGCGCATCCAGCCCCTCCGGCTGGCACCCTCGGCCAACACGATGGCATCTTCGATCACGCAGTCCATAGCCTTGGCGTAAAGCGTTTGGAACAGGGCCGGGCCAAGCGCCCCAGAGGCCCGGCTAAGCAACAACGCGTAAGCGACAGCGCCAGACGTCGGCTGTGCCGTGACGCGATACTTCTTCATCCGACCCCGAAGGTGGCCGGACTGCGTCAGCGTCGCATTGATGTTCTGTGCCACGGATTTCCGAGTAGCCGGGCTGAAACGTCCAGGGTCCAGCACTTCGATCTGCTCTTCAACCCACTCCCTGGTAACGAGCGCACCGGGCTCTGCTGCCCAGATACGCGGGGCGACGTCCGCCAGAATCCTGTCGCGGGCCAGCGCGGCGCAGAGCGCCATGAGCGGGCGACCGTCCGGGTCCTTGTTCCAGAAATAGCGCAGCCCACGAAAGACGAGCTGTGCGTCGCTTAAACCGTAGAGATCCACCAGATGGCGATACGTCAGCGTCCTCGATTTCGCCGAGCGCTTACCGAGGCAGTTGTTCTCCTCGATCGCTTGTCGGAAATCCGCTGGCGCGACCGCGCTCTCGCCACAATAATCCAGCAGCTCGCTCAACTCGGCCAGCATCATCGTACGGGCAGTATGTGCACCCCCACGCTGCGCCCCCTTGAAGCCACTCGTCTCAATCTTCAAGTGGAATACCTTCCGTTCACCCAGCTCGGGACGCAGCTATCACTATGTGAAGTCGCATCGATCAATCGCTCAAACGCTCAGTCAACAGGCGGAATTCCTTCCGGATCTCCTCGTTCTGGAACTCAGCCGTTTCCGGCACCTGCAGGTCGGACAGCGCTTCAAAGGTGCCCAGGCCGTCGCGGATGAGATCTGCAACGTTCGAGCTAAGACGAACGGTCCGATAGGTATTGATGGCGACCTGGTGCTCGCGTTCGCTGATCTCCAGGGCCTCGGCGACCTTCTCACGTTGACTGGTCACGATGCGCAGGTAGAGATCAATGGCTCGCTTGGTCAGCTCATTAGCCGCGATATTGCTTTCGAGCCCGATCCGGTTGCCTCCGCTACGTATGAGTTCGCGCGATTCATCAATGATCTCGTCCGCCTCGTCACGGTACGCCTGCAGGTGAGGGAGAATTTCCTCGTCCACTTTCTCAACGAAGCCCTCCTGCATGGACACCACCAAGCGGTGCAGCATGACGACCATGCCGTAGTAGCGACTGGCGACGGCGAGGTTCTCGACGCTCTCACGTGTCAACTCTTCAAGGCGCTGGGTGATGGTGCGAATACTGCGGAACACGACGCCCATGGACACGACGTCATCACCAATCGCCGAGCTGAGCCACAGCTCGAGCTGATCCGGGGGCATCTCGAGACCAATGGCCGCAAGGGAGTCGGACATGCCATGCTTGAGGCCTTCGAGCTCCTCCTCGTAAGCCTCAATATTGGCTTCGCGGGCCTCGATCAGCCGATCGTAGTCACCTCGCGTGCTCGCTGTCATGGACCGCAACGTGTCGGTCGGGGTGAAGCGAGACAACGTACTGGCATCGGTATCCGGGGCAAACATGCGTCGCTCACGGAGTTCGGCGATCCGGTTCTGCTCGGAGGCGATTCGGGATTCGAGGCGACGGTAGTCTTCCCGCATACCGACGATCTCGGGGACGTCCATCACCTCAAGAGCGTCATCGATCAGGCCATCAATGTTCCGCTTTGTGCCTTCCTGGTCGCGCCCGAACCAGCGGCTTTCCGGCAACGACGCGATGTCGTCGAAGTAGCCAGCCGCATCACCCAGCAACTGGAACACCTTGCCCTGGTCGAAGGTGGGCGCCTCGCGCTCCTCGACTGCGTCGTCGTTCTCCGGCACCGGCCCGTCCGCCAACGCAGGCGCTATAGCCAACGCCCCTGCGACCGGAAACGCCAGTGCCGCCAAAACCCCTTTCCAATTACGCACGCAACTTCTCCCCCAACCCTATCCAGCCCAGCGGACCGGGGTTCGTACCCGGTTCCTTGTTATTCACCCTTGCGCCGACGAGCCTACCGTATCAGTCACGACACACCAGTAGCGATCTCGCTGGTCCTCCAACTCGCGGACCCGCACCTTCAATCCTGTCCTACCCTGGCGAAGCGCCTCCGTATTCACGGCTGTCCGGACTCCGTGGTGATTTCCCATGTTGGTCACGGAGCCGAAGACTCTCGCGGCAAAACCCGCTCAGCCACCTGCGTCTGCTGAGATGTCGCCGGTGGCGACTTTGACGAAGCAACAGCAACCATGACTGGAACGGTGTTCCGCAGGCGAAGCAAAAGGTGGCGGTATCATTGTTTTATTGCCCCCATTGAGAACAGAACATTGCCGGTCAACCAGATCCGAGATTATTAATTCCGATCCACCACAATCCCGGGCGGCGTATCGCCGCCACCGAGCGTCGCACCCGCAGGGGCGTTAACACGCAGGAAGTCACATAATCCCGGCACGGCGGCATGCGTTTTGGTCCACCGTAATGGAGGTAAATCGTCGGCCTTTCGAATCTCTATAGGTATGAATGAAGGTCACGCCGGCTCGCAGGGCTGGCGCAATATCGGGGTGACCGCAGCTTTCGCGGATGCTGTATTCTCGCATCGTCTGCCGAGTGCCCTGAGGATTCTCTACCTGACCACCGTCCAGCCCCGTGAGCGTGTATCGATACGTGATCCCAATGGATGGGTCGATAGAGGCTCCATCCAGACGTACGCCGGGTTCAGTAACGATCGGCACCGATCGATTGATCTGCTCGATTACCGGATAAAACTCATCATATATGGATGAAGCGGACGCCGTTCCCCGGTTGACGACTTCTAAGAGGAAGCCGAAAACAAGGGAAGCCGCCAGAATGAGAATGATCCAATAGGAAATCTTTTTTATCATATTATAAACCCTTCCTTACGGTATCAGAGATGCGTCTTCTTAAACTCATTGCCAACGCCACGTGCATTCCTTTAGAAACCTCAATATACAGAACATGCGTAATGGGTGAAGCGGTGGCCTGAAGCCATGGGCACGTGAATTTCCTGATGGCCGAGTCAAACGACGCTCTCGATACGGTTGCCCGCCGTAGGCAGTTTCTGTTTGATGGCCTCGTTCAGAGGCGGAAAACGTTCGTGGTCGTGCGAACCCGAACCCGGAAGGTTTGCAAAGCCCCATCACTCTATCAACTGAAGTACCCGCTCACGGTATTCGTCTTCGGACAACACGCCGCGATCGCGCAGGCGGCGAAGTGCTTCGATATCCGCCTCCAACTCGCTTGAGGATTGGGTTTCCGTGGGCCCTTCGGCGATGGCCCGGTGCAGGTGCTCGTCGTCCAGGGCCTCGTCGATCGTCTCCCACAGGGTCCGCGTCAGGAGTTCTTCCAGTTTCTCGATCGACGCGAAGATGCCGCCGCCTGCACCCCCCTCGACGTTGCTTGACCGAACGGAATTCTCGTACGCGATCTGGCGAGATTCACGTTCGACCAGGGTGACATCCAGTCTCGAATGCGCCTCTCGGCGCATCATCTGATTCGAATCCAGTTGCTCGATATCGACCTCCAGGATGAAATCCCCCTCTCCTTCCTGCGCCAGCATGCCGCGCTGTTCCAGCCCCGTGATGAACTGTCCGCGGACCACCTCGGATACCGGCTCCTCGGTCTCGAGCGTTTTCAGTGGATTCCCGAAGCCACCCCGAATGGCCCCCAGCCAGTTCGAGCCGTGTTGTCGGCTGTCCGTAACGGAACCCATCTCGACATTCGCCGAACCGACGCCAACCATGTCACTGCTCTGGGCAGGATCCAGGCTGACTGGCGTCGTGGTGCACCCGACCAGGAACATGCCGCCCAACATCAGCCCTGCCAGTTTTCCGCTGATCACTATCTCTTCCCCTGTTTCGTTCAGGCCCTAGCCTGTTGCCTGCGACTTGATGGAGAGGCCGAGTCGCGACTCGCCCGTCCCCCGAAATAAAGCTCGGTCGCGTGCGCCTCGCTGAACAGGTCATGCCCTCGCACACATCGGGTCTGCGTCGTCCAGACGATGAAGGCCCCGTCGTGGGTTTTGTCGCCGCACACCTCTTCCAGGCACGTCACGACGTCATCGCATTGCACACAGCGAAGTTCTCCCGCGATCGCCGAAACCATTCGCGTGAACCGGCCGCGCAGTTCGGACCGGAACGCGTCCGGGAGATCGGTGATGGCATCGACACGATCGTCCGCGGCCTGCAGCCATAACCGAAAGGCCCGACGAGGCCCGTCCGGTCTTGCCGCGACCACAGGTGGGTCACGTTCTTCCAGCCAGTGCTCCAGGTCGCGGGCGGAAACAATCCATTCACAGCCGACACCTGACTGCCCCTGCTGGGGTGACAGAAGCCGAACACGGCGGGTGCACCGCGGAAGCTCCAGCAACAGATTGCCCACGGTCCATGCGCGGATGTCCTCGCGCGTTGCCTGGCGCCTGCGACCGGATAAGCACGCCCAACCGTTGCGCAAGGCACGGAAGGCTTTCATGCGGGATCTTTCGTGCGGTAGGCCAGACGGGCGGATTCCAATTCCTGGGCAATGGCGTCGCGCAGTGCCTGGGGTCCAAGGACCTCGACGCCCGCCCCCAGACCCAAGAGCCACCACTTGAGCCGGGCGGTGTCGCGCACGGTAGCCGTCACACGCGAGGTGCCGTCGGGACCCCGCTCAATGACCTGGTCTTCCGCCAGGCGGGCCTCGTGGAGGTGGTAGGCAAGGTCCGCATTTACCCGGAGTTCCAGGGGGATGGCATCACCCTCGGGATAGTCGAAGGCGCCGTTGCGGATGATCTGGTCGAGGTCGAATCCGCCCTCGGGATCGCGGGCGGGCTGATCGGTCAGGGCCGCGGCCTCGATACGGTGGGCCGCCAGATGCACGACATCCTGATGCGGTTCCATCGTGGCCAGCAAGTAGGTAACCGGCTCGCGGAACACGAGTGCCAGCGGATGGATCCGGTGGTCTTTAACCTGCCCCTTCGAACGGGAACGGTAGGTGATATCGAGGCAGCGGCGTTCCAGCAGGCCCTGCTGCAGGACCAGGAACACGCCGTCCGGCATCTCGGGCGGAGTGAGCGGCGGACCGTTGGAAAGGATGCGAACCCGCTCGGGCCACAGGCTCAGACCGGAGGCTTCGCCGGCGGAGTCCAGGACTTCCCGGGCGCGGGCAGCCTGCGGCTTGAGTCGCGCCCGGGCCGAAGGCGGTAGCAGTTGTGCGGAATGCGCGTCCAGGATCTGCAGGGTCAGGGCCGTTTCCGGGTCCATCGCCGGCACGTCCTGCAACGGCGCCTCGGACAGCCAGTACCAGCCGTACGGGCGGTCCCGTTCATCCCGACCCAGCGGAAGGAACCCAGACAGGGCCTCCAGATCCCGTTCGATGGTACGCAGCGTGGTGGAGAGCCCGCGTGTCTGGAGGCGTCCGACAAGATCCGGTGCGCTCACTCGACGGGGCTGCCGCGGGATCATCCCTAGCAATAACATCCGACGCTGCAGCGTGGCGCGCATTCCCTGCCCTTCCGGCATCCCTTCTCTCCTGTCGCCCGGTCCGTTAAATGCCGGTGCATTTGCCGCCACCTTATCCCACGCCGCCCTCATGGCAAACCGGACCCCTGCCGTGCCGTTTCCTCCCAGTACATCGCATCGGGGCGTCAGGTCATGTCGCACAAAGGTGCCAGACTGATGAAAACGTCACCGGATCAGGAGATCGCCATGAGATGGATCGTGATCGGAATCGCATGCCTGTTGGCAGGGTGCGCCGCGACGGTGCCTGCCGGATTCGGGAAGCCCTCCATCTATGACGCCGACGGGAACCGCAAGGGCTACATCACCGAAGGCGCCCTGGGTCAGAAGCAGGTCCGCGATACTCGAGGCGTACTGCTCTACGAGATCCGCGACTGATCGGGCAACACGCATTCGCCAAGGAGTACGAGGCCCGTCCCTTTAGAGGGACAAGGACGGTCCTTCCGAATCTGTCATGCGTCAAACTCTGTCGCCTTCCTGGATGAAGCTGGGGCCTCACTAGATCCAGGAGTGCTCCATGCCCTTGAACCTTCGTCGTCGCCTACGCAGGCACCGCATGCGATCCAGCCGTCCATCCCCCTCGAACGACGTACGAAACATGAGAACGCTGTGGAGCCTGCGAATCCTTGCAACCGCCCTGCCGCGGGATGCGAGCGACAATCTGGGTTCCTTGTCAAATAGAGGCGAACTAAAGGGAATCGGCATACACCTCGACGAAGAAGACGAGGATGACCATCTCGCCTTGGAGCAAGCCGTTCAGGAACGCCTTCAGGCATTCGAGGCCGATGAATCGCGGTTCCAGGACCGCGCGATCGCGCGGAACATCCGGATCCTTGCTGAACCATTGGGCCTGAACGACACCGAATGCGAAATCCTGGAGTTTCTCACCCTATACGCGTCCCACTACAGCTTTGAAAAGCTGTTATCCGAAGTTCGCGAATCCTGCGACCTGGCCTCGGCAGAAATCGTCGCGCTCGCCCTGAACCGGACCACAGGGGAGATCCAGAACGCCCTCTCACACAGCGAAACCCTGGTCCGTTCTGGCCTTGTCAGGGTGTCGTCGTCCAACGGGCGCGATCTCGGGTTCGATTTGCTGGACAGCCTCGCCTCCCAACTGCTCGGAACGTTGGACTCCCCCGACCGCATCTTCGCGGGGTTCTTCCGTGACGCGCCCGTTCCCGAGGAGAATCAACTTGCCCTGTCACACCTCGAACCCGATATCGAACGAGTCAAGGCGCTGCTCCTGCAGGCGGCCGGGGATGGCGTTCAGGGCGTCAACATCTTGTTGTATGGACCCCCAGGCACGGGGAAGACGCAGATCGCACGCCGCGTCGCCCATGAAGCCGAGCTACACGCACGGGAGGTGAACCACGAAGATGACGACGGTAGCCCCATGGAACCGCACCGTCGGCAACGCGCCTACCAGCTCTGCCAGTACCTGTTGCGCCGTACCAAGGATGCCTTGATCGTCTTCGACGAAATCGAGGATGTGTTCGACGCCAGTTCAGACGCGGCGCAGTTTGGCGGCCACCATCGCTCGAAAAATCGCGGGAAGGCCTGGACCAACCAGATGCTGGAGGAAAATCCCGTTCCGGCGATTTGGATCACCAACCATTGGGATCAACTGGACCCAGCGTACCTGCGCCGTTTCGACTACGCCCTTGAAGTAGGGCACCCACCACGCTCGGTCCGACGCGAACTCCTGGCGCGCGCCTGTGAAGATCTCGACGTGACCGAGGCCTGGCTCGATTACACGGCCGGGAGAGACGCCCTGACCCCCGCCGAGATCAGCCGCGCCGCCCGGGTGGCACGGCTGCTACGTAATGGCCCCGATACGCCGGAATCGATCATGGCCAATCACCTTGACCAGCAAGCAGAACTTCAGGGGCGCCCACCAATGATCACGCCCCGTGGGCTGGATGCACTGGATTACGGGCTCGAATATCTCAATACCGACACGCCGGTCGAGGCGGTCGTCCAGGACCTGGTCGCTGGTGGGCAAGGCACCCTGCTGGCGTATGGCCCACCAGGCACCGGCAAGACAGCGCTGGCTCATCATCTTGCCGAACACGCGGACCGTCCGCTGCGCAAGCGCACCGCCTCGGAACTGATCTCGCCATACGTGGGGGTGACCGAGAAGAACCTGGCCCAGGCTTTTCGGGAAACGCGAAAGGAAGGGGCCGTTCTGTTACTCGACGAGGCGGATAGCTTCCTCACGGCTCGGTCCCGGGCCCGCCAGACCTGGGAGATGACGCAAACCAATGAACTGCTGGTCCAGATCGAGGCGTTCGACGGCATCCTCATCTGCGCCACCAACTGCCTCGAAGCCCTGGACCCGGCCGCCCTGCGCCGCTTCGACCACAAGCTGGAATTGCGCCCACTGGATCACCAGCAACGCGCGCAACTCTTCGACCAACTGGTCTCGCGACTCCAACCGAGCGATGCCGACGATCGTGCCGCGCTCGATACCGCTCACGCCGTCGTACGCCGACTTGATGGCCTCACCCCCGGCGATTTCGCGACGGTCGTACGAAGCCAATCGCTCCGGGGCACGCCAAGCTCGGGCCTCACCTTGCAGGCCCTTGCCAATGCCCTGGTCGCCGAGCATCGCATCAAGCCTGGTGCGGGCGCACGACGGGCCGGCTTCGCCTGACCCAAAACCGCCAACACGTAGCAGCACGGATTAGAGAGGCCAAGGGACGCCACATGGATGACATCCAAGAGTCGACACAAGCTGGCACCATTGCCGCCCTGAAGGCGGAAAGGGATCAACTCCTCACGCTGCTGAAAGCCCTCCCCGACATTTCCTTCGTGCTGGACGCGGAAGGGCGGTACGTGAAGGTCATCGGCGGGGCCAATGAGGCCATGTATGCGAGCGGCAAGTCGCTGGAGGGCTATACGCTCGCGGATGCCCTTCCGCCCGCGGTCGCCGAGGCATGCTTGACCCACGTGCAGCAAGCCCTGCGCACCGGAGAGATGCAAACGCTGGAGTATCAACTATGCGTTGCCGATGTGACGCTGCTTCCTCCGTCCGTCCGGGACAACGATCACCACCAGGCCGAGCAGTGGTTCGAGGGCCGGGCCCTTCCGCTGCCCAGCTACGATCATTCAAAGCCGGTGGTCCTCTGGGTCGCGGTCAACATCACGCCCCGCAAACAAGTCGAACAGTACTGGCGCGAGGCGGCCTACACCGACCCCCTTACCGGCATCGCCAACCGGCGGGCCCTCTTCGAGCAGGCCGAGCATGAAATCGAACGGGCTCACCGCCACCACCGTCCCCTTTCGCTACTCGTCCTCGACATCGATCACTTCAAGACGATCAACACCCAGTACGGTCACGCCCAAGGGGATGAGGCCCTGCGCCAGTTCACACAGTGCTGTGCCCGCCTGTTGCGCGATACCGATTTCATGGGGCGCATCGGCGGCGAAGAGTTCGTGATGCTCCTGCCGGAAACCGATCAGTTGGGCGCTGAACAGCTCGGTGCGCGCATCGTCGAGGCAATACCAACCCTCGACGTGCCGGGGATGAACAACGAGCACAGGATGACCGTATCGATCGGAGCCGCGACGCGGCTCGAAGGCGAGGGGTTCGAGGACCTCCTCGTTCGGGCCGACGACGCATTATCAACAGCGAAACGTTCAGGTCGAAACCGACTACGAGTGGATCAAGCGGCGACCAGGTAGAACCCATTCTCAGATGCGACTTCTCAATATCGGCTTTCACCCCGGACTCGCTTGCTCATTCGTCCTCCGCCTTCCGTATCGTTCCACTCAGATGCTGAACTCCGAACGGACGACCTCACAATCCCGCTATGCGATCACGAACGGCTAGCCGCCGAGGGGTTCCACTTTTTCGTGAAGACGGATGCGCCAGAACCCTTTCACTCCACCCTCCTCCCAGTATCCTTCCAGCAGCTTGCTGTTCGGAAATCGGTGCAATGTTGCTCCTCCAGTTTCTTCTGGTCTATTCGCCAAAGCCAATATGAAGTGACCAGGAGCATCAGCCGTTCCGGTATACTGATAGTTCTCCCCTTCAAGATCATATGAGACGCTAATCTGATCGCGCCCAATCGTAACCTTGCATGGGGCGCGCAACGTTGCTTCATCACTGGTGTAGTAGACCGTATCCATGGATCCATCCCAGATCTCTTTCATTTAAATTTTCCCTGAAAGTAAATCGCCAAAACTCTCATTGCCCACCCGCACTACCACCCGACTCAAAAACTGACCATCTCACTCTGGACTCTCTTCCACGCTCATCCGCGCCCACCGGACGGAAGCCGGACAGCGCCTCCCTATCCCAATCGGTGGGCACAAGGTGTTCGACAATCCGTGCATTTGCAGGTGTTCGACCAGTTCCGGTGCGCTCAAACGGCGGGACTGCCGCTGTAGCGTGGCACGCATTCCGTTGCCCTGACTCATCTCCGGCTCCCTGTTCATCCGGCGTAGGCTCCAGCCCCCTGTTCAGACTGACAGGCGACCTGCCCCAACGCAAAACCGGGAGATGGCAACGACGCCACCTCCCGGTATCGGATACCGCTCGGCACGGTCATCCCACATGCGCACGAAGGCGCGATTCGATCCGTCAAAACCGGTAGCCAAGCCCGAACTGCACTCGGGTCGCACCGGGGTCGATCTCCAGGTCGCCATACGACTCGCTGCTGTAGGCGGTGTACGACACCTCGCCCCGCATGAACCATCCGGTATCGCGCTGCACTTCCACGCCCGCCCCAATCCTCGGACCGTTGATGCGGTCGGTATCAGAGCCGTTCACGAAGCCCGGACCGCGCACGCTGCTGCGGACTTCCGTTTGCTGGTAACCCAAAAGCCCGTAGACGAGCACGTTGTCGCTCACCAGCCCGCCGATACGTCCGGTGACTCCGTAGCTGTGACGGGCCTCGACACCCGCAGTGCCTTCGCCGTCGATCGACACCGTAGCATCCGCGTCCTCGATCTGGGCGTCGATCTCCACGCCACCGTAGACACCGCCGCTGGAGACACCACCGTACCCCGCAAACAGGCCCCCAACAGCCCCGGTTCCGCTGAGACCGGACAGGCTGCCCAGCCCACTCACCGAGGCATCGATGTCGTAAGACGCCCCGCCCACCTGACCGCCAATGTAGCCACCGTCAAAACCGGAGGCCTGAGCGGCCGTGGCGCCGAGGCCCAGCATGGCGATGAGGCCGGCGGTCGTGATGATCCGTTTCTGCATGTCGATCTCCCTAGTCTGGATGAATCACCCGTATGCGGGCGGGATTCAGAGACTGAAGGAGAAAGGCGACCATCCCTGACGCCTGGAAATAGAGCCCTGACATCGGACTACGCACCGCACGCGAATACCGTTATTCCCCAAAGAGGCAAATCGACATCGGTTCTCCATCTGTTATCGACAGCGGTGCGGCCAGAACCAGGTCGGATCCTTCGGAAAGGTTTCGGGTTACGGATTGCGCAACCCGATCCACCGTTGCCGGCGTCACGGTGGCATCGACCGGAAGCACCACCAGAGCCGAGGACACCGGACCACACCGGCTCACCTGTGTGGCGAGATACCTTTCGACGTCCTCCATATCGCGCTGTGCTCTGGGGGCCGGATACTCGACCAGTACACCCACCCCACGAGACGCCGGCAGCACCGAGAACACATCGGCCGCATCGATACCCATCATCCCCGGGGAGAGTGCGCGCTGGAAAAATCCGGCTACCTCCGAGGAGTGGGCGCGCGGGAACCGAATGCGCTTGGCGCGCGGCTCATGCCCGTCCACATGGACCTCGGCAATGGACCCACCAAGACCGTCACGGTCGTCCTCCAGGCGGAGACTCAAGGCGGCGGGTCCACATCGCGCTAAACCTCGCTCGCTTGCCGAGGTAACGGGATGGCTCTCAAGAACAGCGAATGGGCCGCTTCCCGGTTGCTGGACCCATAGCGTCCAACCGCCATCGCCATGTTCTACAACGCGGCTCTCGAAATCTTCCACTTCATCCCCCTTTGGTCCATTCCAACCACCCTGAAGCCACGTGAGAACCCCCTGCTTGGTTCACAGGCGTCCGCGTACATGGGGGCGCTACCCCGCTCGACTCCCGAATCAGGGACCGTTCGTGGATCCACGCATTCGCCACCTGCCCACCCTAATCAGTCGATCTGGCGCAGGATTCGACCATCCGTTCCGCGAATATAAGTCGGTGCCGAGCCCGGTCCCTCTTCTACCGTCCCCAGGATCCGCCCGTCCGGGGCACGAATGTATGTCGGCCCGAACCGCTTCTCGTCGACGTATCCCGTGATCCGGCCATCCGCGTCGCGGATCAGGGGCTGGCCCACGTGGTGGCTATTTCCCGAGGGGAGCGTCGGAGTGGTGCAGCCTGCAAGCAAGGTCAGCACAAGCGGGGCAATACCCCGGGCTAGGCGCTTCGTCTTCATTGGCCTACTCCTCCGGCTGAATGCCTTCCCAGCATCTCACCCCAGTGCGTCGTTTTCTGTCGCCCAGGTTTTGTATCGTGTCGTATCGGGTGGAACGGAATTCACCCCTCGGGCCCGCGACCGGCCTTCAATATCGGCCTCGTGGGTCACCGGAAAGACAGCCTTATCGACGGTTGACGCAAGACCAGGAGGATGGCCATGAACGCACCGCATTACCCTGTCCGCATCGAGCGCGACGCCGCTGGACGGTACCTCGCCACCTGCCGCGACGTACCGGAGGCGCTCACTGACGGCGCTGGACGTGATGAAGCCAAGACCGAGATGGCCGATGCGCTGATGGTCGCGCTGGAGGGCTACCGGCTCGATGGCCGCCCGCTGCCCTCAGCTTCGCGCCCGGAACCGGGCGAAGTGCTGATCCGCGTGAAGGCGGATTGATTTCCCCCTGCCCGTGTCGGCACTGCTCCCGGTCTTCAATCCCGTGCACGGGGGAGCAGCCGCCATACCGTCGCGCAACCTTCTCTCAGGAGCCGTTGATGGAACCGGATACCGATGCAAATACGGATCGCCTGGAACCCCTGGAGGGACTCACCCTGCACCCCGAATTCGTGCGCATCGAGGACGGCTCCCGGGTGGTCCTGCTGCGAGAGGACGAGTTCGTACAGATGATCGCCGCGCTTCTCCAGTACGAGGCATTACGTGCGCATCTCGGGGGCGACCCGCTTGTGGATCCTGACTGAACGGTGGTGCCTATACCCGCGGCAGTCCGCGCTCGGCTTGGGTGATAGGCTCAGCCCATGGCATTACTGAAGGTTGGCGAAAAGGACCGCGACGGCCGGCAGAAGCGCATCGAACACACCGGGCGCTATCTGCGAGCCAGTCGTACCGGCGGGCTGTCGCTGCGGGCGCAGACGCGGGCCGCCGGGATCAACTTGACCGGCAATACCAACCACGGCGTACGGGTGTCTACGCGTCTGGCGAAAAACACCCAGGTCGCCTTCCAGAACGGTCGCTTCATTCTGCGCGGACGCTATGGCTCGGATGCAGCCAAATTCAACCTGTCGAAGTCGGGCGTCACCGTCTCCACCAAGACCCCGATCGGCTCGTTCAACTGGATCCGGCCCGGGCGCTCGTCAGCCAAAATTGCGGGGGTTCAACTGCGGGGGCACAACGCAGCCGCCATCCAGGGGATCTTTGCTCTTTTCGCCAGCGTTTACTGGCTCCTCGGTGGGGTCCTGCGACTCTTCGCGGGGCTTATCGGCGGGATCGGGCGCCTCGCCGCCGCGGCCCAGGCCCGCCGCCAGCTCGCGGAGGAGGAAGCGGCACGCCCTGAGTTTTCTTTCGAGACGGTGCGGGCACTGGGCGACCAGGTTCTGGCCGAGCACGAGGTCGACCCCTCGACCTGGTCTGGCCGGGATCAGCTTGCGACCCTCGCCTTTGCGTTCCTGGCCCTGGGCCGCGGGGCTGCACTGCCGCACCCTTCTAACGAGAGGGACTCGACTCCTGCGGTTGAGGCGGCCTTGTTCGAGGACATGCAAACCGCCAGCGAGCACTGGCGCATCTGGCTGGGACCTCTGCCGCCGGAAGATATCGAACCGGCCATGGGGATTGTGACGATCCTGGCGCAGAGCCTCGGACAGACAGCCGATTCGGAGTGGCGCGGCGAGGTCCTGCTGGCCCTGGATGACGCCTGCCTGCGCGATGGGCCCAAGACCCTGCTGCAGGAAGCGATGATCGACCTCACCGCCGAGGCCATGGGCGTAGAGCTGGTCCTGGAGGGCGAGCAATGAGCGAGACAGCTCCTGGGGCCCTGGAGGCCCTGGTCCGGGCACACCAGCATTTCATCCAGCACCCCGGACCGAATGAGACCTGTGCCGCCTGGCGCTCGTATTGCCGAGATCATGATTGCGAATGGGTGACCACCTGGGATACGCAGCCCTACCGGGAGACCGAGACGAATGGTCTTGCTCTTTCGGGACATGACCGGTTCGACGACATCCCGCAGGAGGCACTCGACCGGGCTCTGTTGCGGATCGCCGACACCGAAGGGCCGGTTCACCTCGTCATCCTCACCCGGCGACTGCTGGAGGCCGCAGGGTTTTCCCGGGCCGGCTCCCGGATCCAGGCGCGCATCCATGAGCGTCGCGCGGCCCTGGGTGCGCAGGGTCTGATCCGCCTGGAGGGTGAATTCTCCGGTCGTGACGAACAGTTCACGGTGCCCTGCCTGCGGGACTGGAGCAATCTGCCGGATGCGCTGCGCCAGCTCGACCACGTCCCCGATACCGAACTGACGTTATCGCTGGTTCGGACGGTGGCTGAAGCCGGCACACTCGACCGCGATATGGCCATGAACGATGCCCTCCACCGGATGGGGTTCATCCGCCTGACGGACAACGCGCGGGACCGATTGCAGGACCCACTGGCGAAAGCACTCGAACGGGGACTGCTTGTCGAATGGCAGGAGATCCTCGAAGCCGGCGCGAATGCGTTCAGGAGGCCCCGGAACCGGCGGGAGCAAAATGAGAGAGTGGGCACCCGTCTTCTTCCAGGCGCCACACCGTCATCCCGAGCGCAGAGTCGGGGTTTCTGACGCCAGGATTAGCCTCGGCGCCCGAGATCTCGGATAACCGCTGTGCGGTTTTCGGGATGGCAATACGATCCAACATTCATAGTTGGAAGACAGGCCCCGTGAACCTCCGCGCTCGGTGCACTCAATCACCACCGAAAGGCTGTCCGTCAAAGGCTGGATTCGCTAGAGTTCCTCTGTTCCCGCTCTACTGCTGGTATCGGGCATTCGAGACTGCGTCCAAGGTCCGTCCGGCGCAGCCAAGCCAGGACACGTTCGATGAAGAACCGGCCTGGCTTGCGGCATAGCCCTCTTCGCGAGGGCTATTTTCTATCTTTCATAGCCTCCTGACCCAAACCTGCCTGTCAGATTTCTTCCAGCGCTGTTCACGAAACCTCGGACATCTCGATGGCTGTTTCAACTGTCCGTGGATAGGACGGTGTGGGCTAGGGTCTCCACAAATCCGCGGTAAGCGCCAACTCCAGCAATCCGACAGGACGCGACTCTCCAGCAACCAGGGACTGCTCACGTTCGCCGCTACCGGCGTAACCGTCCGTCACGCAGTACAGGGGATCGCGTTCCCCGCAACCGCGGGGATGCTACGGGCTTGTAGGGCCCCGGGCAGTTGACGTAGGCGCGTTCCCGCAGTCACGGGCATGAACCGGCGATCGAGTGCCCACAAAGAATAGCCCCCGCACACGGTTACCGGGCGCAGCCGTTCACCCAGACCCCGCCCATTACCGCAGGAACTGGATGGCCAAGATCAGGGTTTATCGCTCGAGCATGTCCGGCGCCTCTGACGTGCCAAAGCGAGATCCTTGCGCTCCAGATACAACGCTAGGGAAACACTGATTTATTCCGCCGTGGGTCCCGCCCACCTGGCGGGTTTGGGATAATGGCGCCAGGTTTCCTGCCCGAGGTGATGGCCGATGTCCCAGCGCAGCTTTTCCGATCTCGAGTATTCCGCCAAGCGTAAGCAGACGCGGCGCGACCGCTTTCTGGGGGAGATCGATGCGATCACGCCCTGGGCGGCGCTGGTGGAGGCGATCGAGCCGCACTACCCGAAGGGGAAGCGGGGTCGTCCGCCGATTGGTCTGGAACGGATGCTGCGGATGTACGTGGCCCAGCAGTGCTTCAACCTGTCGGACGAAGGGATCGAGGACGCGGTGTACGACAGCCAGGCGATCCGGAGCTTTGTCGGGATCGACCTGAGCCGCGAAGACGCCCCGGATGCCACGACCCTGCTGCAGTTCCGCCGGCTGCTGGAGCAGCACAACCTGACCCAGGTGATCTTCGACCGGATCAACGCCCATCTGCAGCAGCGGGGACTGATGTTGCGCGAGGGCACAGTGGTGGACGCCACCCTGATCGCGGCCCCGCCGTCGACCAAGAACCGGGAGAAGGCGCGCGATCCAGAGATGCACCAGGCGAGGAAAGGCAACCAGTGGTACTTCGGGATGAAGGCGCATATCGGGGCCGATGTCGTCACCGGCCTGGTTCATACCGTGAAGGGTACCGCTGCGAATGTCTCGGACGTCTCGCAGGTGCCGGAACTGCTCCACGGCGAGGAAGCGAGCCTGCATGGCGATGCCGGCTACATCGGTGCGGAGAAGCGACTGGAAGGCCATCGTCCGGAGACGCACATCGCGCGCAAGCGCGGCACGGTACGTGCGATGCCAGAGGGCCCCGAACGCGATCAGGTGCGCGCCGCTGAACGGCACAAGGCTCAGTTGCGTTCGATCGTGGAGCATCCGTTCCATGTGGTGAAGAACCTGTTCGGATATCGCAAGGTGCGCTACCGCGGCCTCAAGAAGAACACCGCGCAGCTGCACAGCCTGTTCGCCCTGGCGAACCTGTACCGTGCGCGACAATGGGGGCTGCTGCCGCAGGGGTAGTGTGTCCGCAGGACCGGAAATCGCCCCTGTAACCGCCAAAAACGGCGGTTACAGGGGCCCAGGCCGGCCGTAATGGCCCCAGTGCCCTTCCAAAAACGCTTCGGCGGGGCACGGAGCCGGATGCAGGCCCATTGATCAGCGTTTCCCTAGGGCGATTACGCCGGCTCCACCGATCACCACAAGCGCGAAGATGGACCAAATCATAGCTTGGCGTGCCTCGTAGCAAACACGCGGGGGTGAACGCACCAGCACTTAGACAGATACACCATTGCCACGCTCCTGTCGGTCGGACCCACACGATTCTGCCCCACCGAAGTGGTGGCACAGGGAGATTCGGCGAAACACATGGACCAATCTGGCATGCTTCGATTGTAGCAATCCAAACACCGGCAGGATGCGATGTGCGAACCGAGAGTCAACCGGTGCGACTCTGCCCACGCTGCTCAGCCGCAGCGCAGTTCAGTCTGTCGCCTTCGTCGCCGAGGGCGACCAATGGACCGCACGCGTAAAGGTCTGCCCCCCATGAAACGCTCACGGTAGGCCGACGCGAGAACTTGTGCGATCAGGAGATGCGGACACAGCTACGCGGCGTCGAGGACCCGCAACTCAACGTGCAAGCCGGCGGCCGCTGCCATGTTCACCAGGGCATCGAGGCTAAACACGTCGATCTTTCCTCGCATCAGATCAGAGACTCGCGGCTGCGTGACTCCGAAGAGTTTCGCGGCCTCGCCCTGTTTCATTTCCGAGCGAACGAGATGGTCCTTGAGGGCCCTCATCAGAGCGGAACGCAGCTTCAGGTTCTCCGCTTCTTCCGGGGTGTTCTCAATCGCATCCCACACGCTGTCGAATCGGTGCTCGGTCATTGGCCTATCTCCTGCAGCAAATCGCGATAACGCTGAGCGGCCAAGTCCAGATCGCTCTTGCGGGTCTTTTGTGTCTTCTTCCAGAAGCAATGCAGCACGTAAACCGCATCCCCGAACTTGGCGACATAGAGGACCCGAAATGCTCCGGCCTCGTCTCGGATCCGGATTTCTCTGACACCCTTCCCCACGGACTGTATCGGCTTCCAGTCGTCGGGGTCCCTTCCATGCTGGACCTGGTCGATCTGGTGCCCCGCCTCCCGTCTAGCCGATAAGGGGAAAGCACGGAGATCGTCCAGTGCCGTCGCTCGGAACACGACTGGCTTGGGGCCTGAACCGGACATACTCATAGCCTATACAATTTTTTGTATCTTTGCATCACGCCTGAGGCTCCTGGGGCTCGCGCTGACTCACTCGGACTTGGACGAACGCTTCGGGATGCTCTGCTCCTGCACATCCAGAGAAAGACAACGGCTGGGAGATGCCCCCCAGCGACGGGCCTCGGGCACGCAAACGGTGGATTAAGCCCGGTCTACGGGATCAAGCACGGACCGATCGTCATTCGCCGGACGATTCACTCGGGTGGAAACTGGATACGCCCGCAAAGCGGAGGGCGGCATACGGCGAGTGATATGGCGGACCTGCTCGCGATCGGTGATCTCGGGGTCGAGCCAATCCCATCGGCATTCGGCGTCGAGCGCGAGTGGCTGCCGGTCGTGGATCTGCGCCAGGTGCTCGGACGCAGGCTCGGTGATGATCGCGCAGCAGGCCCCGCCGTCGGTGGTCGATTCCCAGATGCCGGCCAACAAGAGCACGTCCTGCGGCGCGTTGTCGGTCAGCGTAATGAAATGCGGCTGATTGCCCTCTTCGGTCTTCTGCCACTCGTACCAGCCGTCCGCCGGGATGATGCAGCGCCGATGCGCGAAGGCCCTGCGGAAATACGGACTGCTCGTGACCTTCTCGGCGCGGGCGTTGATGGGCTGCGGCCCATCCGTTACCCGTTTGGGCCGGAACCCCCAGTGCATCGGCTGAAACGCGGCCGGCGTTTCCTCCCCCGCCCGAAAGGCCTCAATGAGAGAATCCGGCGTATCCGCCATTACACGTTGCCCTGGACCAGCTTCAGATCCAGGGCGTACTCGTGGGGCAGATGAGGCGTTATTCATCATGAGGCCGCCGCGGAGGGACGACTACTCTTCCTTCATCATCCACCAGAGCACCCGCCGAGGCTGAATTGACCGATCCAGACGACAGACTCATTCGACGCGCAACTGTCTATGGGAAGCGGAGTTGGCACAAGCGGATGCCATGCGCTTGTTGTGAGAGGCTGATGAGAGCACATTCACTGGCGCTCCGAACCCGTCTGATACACGACAATGCGGAGGGGCCGCAAATCGCCCGTGTCTCTGTTGCGGCGGATGACGGCAACGGCCAAGCCTTGATCTGGAACTCAGGCGGGATACCAACGCCCAAGCGCAAGCCGTATAGTCTGGCTATACGATTACAAGTGTGATCAAGAGCTTCCGGCACAAAGGTCTTCAGCGATTTTTTGAGACGGGCTCCAAGACCGGCATCCAAAACGGACATGCCGCAAGACTGTCGCGCCAACTCGCTGTGCGGAACCGAGCCAGTGGGCCATCGGACATGAACCTGCCGGGCTGGGCGCTACACCCGCTGAAGGGCGGCTTGTCGGCGCAGTAGTCCGTTTCGGTCAGCGGTAACTGGCGGCTGACGTTCAAGTTCGATAACGGTGACGTGGTCCTGGTCGATTATCAGGATTACCACTGAGGAGGGTCACTATGACGATGCACAACCCGCCGCACCCCGGAGAGCTCCTGCGCGATGATGTGCTGCCAGCCCTGGGCCTGTCGGTAACGGCCGCCGCCCGGGAACTGGGCGTCACGCGGGCAGCGCTGTCACGGGTGCTGCATGGTCACGCGAGCATCTCGCCCGAGATGGCTTTGCGCATCGAACGTTGGCTCGGTGTCGAGCGAGGCGGGCGTGCCGAAGTCTGGGCGGGAATGCAGCTCGACTACGATCTCTGGCGTGCCCGCCACGGCCAAGCTGCGTAGAGTTCGAAGGGTGCAGGGGCTACCCCGCTGCTCTAGTTAGCCATTGTGCAGTAAGATTTTCTCATAAAGCAGCCGAGACGCCGGACCATGCAACCCTCGAGGGCCGTAGAGATACACCGGGATGCCATCAGGAGAGTGGTCGCACGTCACCACGCCAAGAACGCACGTGTTTTTGGCTCGGTCCTGCGGGGACAGGACACCCCCAACAGCGACCTGGAACTCCTGATCGATCCGACGGACGAGACCTCCCTCTTCGATATCGGTGAAATTCGCATGGAGCTGCAAGAACTCCTCGGTGTCGAGGTCGACGTCGTCACCCCCGGCGCGCTCCCCGAAAAGTGGAGAGCCCAGGTGCTCGAGACAGCGCGAGCCATATAAGCCAAAGGCCCGGAGCACACGCTATGGCGTCAGCAGTGCCAGTTCTGGATGCTCGTCGTTCGCCTTCAGCATAACGAGTGCCCAACAGACCCCGTACACCCAGCGGTGCCGGCCAGCCTCGCCACTTCGTCGGTGCCGGGCAACCACGACGCCTCTTCGTTTCTCGGGGAGATGCTCCGCGAACGGCTCGGGATTGGCGTCACCAGACTCGAGCGCGACCGGTGCGCGCTGCGCCCAGTATTGATACTGCCCCATCGGCGTTTCTCGGCCTCCACCCTTACCAGAGAAATGCATGTATTCGAAGGCATCATCGAGCTGGATCTCTCGGAGGAACCGCACCCAAAGATCCAGCGCGGGCAAGGTCGCCAGGACAACGTCGAGCGGACCGCTCGCCAGCTTCCCTGACAGAAAGATCCGAAGCAGGCGGGCGCGTTCTTCCTTGCCCCAGGCGCCTTTCACACTCAGGAGTAACTGGACCGCTTCCTTCGATAAACCCAGCCCCTGCTGAGTCCGGGGTGGCGCAATGATCCGTTCATGGCGCCCTGTGGGAGGTCTGCGAAAGTGCTCCGGAACGTCCGACAGCCAGGCCCTCAACACATCGAGAGTGGGCCCTTGCCAAGGCCCCACGAAATGAACGACTTTCGAATCGTCCTGCGAAGTGCGATTCAGGTGGTCAGTCAAGGACAGGAGTGCTGCATGAGGATCACGCGGCGGGAGTAGCTGCTTGGGCTCTTCTGCATCCACGTCCGCAGGGACAGGGCTGCCGAGATGACGGTCCAGCATCCTTTCAAGCAGAAGTACCGGGTTCCCCGTTTGGAAGGTTCGCTCGCTTCGTTGAACATGCTTGAGAGACACACCCAGTATTCGAGCCACATCATGGAATTCGAGCGGGGGAAGCGCTCCCCGCACGGCTTGCCCCCAAACAAGATCCGTCAGATGAATGTAGTGATTCATCGTGATCTCGGTCGTCAGATGCCCCATCAAGGCACTGATCAGCCGCAGGCTGCGGCGCTGAACCGGGGAGTCGCCAAGGAGGGTTGTTCGTAACGTCGCGACGTCTTCAAAACCGATCAGGGGATCAAGCCGTTCGACCACCAGCGCATCATCGCGGTGCTCGTGCCGCCACAACGCGAGCAGGAGCTGATTGGCGAACGAGTGCCGCAGGTGGTGATAACGCAACCCCCCATCTCCCGTCACCCGTATTAAGGCATCGGTAACTCGTTCCAGGTCCCGATCGAAGCGCCGCAGATTGTCGTTTTCCGCTCCCTTTTTTCGGGGACGGTCGAACAGCGGCACCGTCGCAGGATCGCCACCTTCCGCGAGCATCGTTTTTCGACGCTCAGCCCACCACTTCTGCAGTCGGTTCAGGTATCGCGCAGGCAGGAGCACGCCCAGTGGGACGACTCGGTGCGCGCTTGAGCTTTTGAGCCCCCGATTTCGGTTCGGTCGCACGACGCAGTCCCAGGCGGGTTCGCCATCAAGATCACCAATGAGCAGCCCAATCGCCTCAGAGCGCCGCAGGCCCGCGAAATACCCGAGACACGCGATCAAAACGAGGCTCTCCCGCAGCTCAGGATCCTCGGCGTAACGATAGTCCAACCAGCGTACCGCCCATTCAAACGCGCGCGGTTCGATGAAATTCGCATCGACGGCGTGGGGCTGGCGCCCGCGAACCGTGAAGAGACCCGCCGACGCAATATCTGGTGCCCCGTGCGCGTTCCGCAGGAAGTCATGAAAGCTCGCCAGAGCTGCGGCTAACCGCTTGCGCTTTGACAAAGTATCGGCTGTTTCAAGGACGGCGGTGTAGACCTCCACGAAGTCGTCCACGCATTCGAACGCGGCCGGATCCTCGTTGCCGAGAAAGCCAGCGAGAGGGACGGCCAATGCATTGAAGCGATCGTAGGCCGTCTTGGGTTTCATGGGTCGGGCACCGGCACGGCTCGAAAACAGCCAACGCTGGGCCCACTCTCCCATCTTCACAACACTCGGTGGTACCGAGTCAGGCTCAGATCCCTCACCATTCGCTTGGCGTTCAAGCCAGGCCGCCACACGTTTGGGGTCCGCCGCCGATCCCCCACGGATTGCACTTCCCAATTCGCGAATCCAGGGGCCCGCCGGCGGGGCAATTGGCCTGCCCTGGCTCTCAGAATCTTCACCAACAGCCGACTGTCCTACTGGCACTACGCCTTCAGAGTCAACAGTGACGAGTCCTTCGCCCGAAGGCACCTGACCAGGCGGGAACTCTATTCGCTGAATTACTTCCGGCGACAACGATACGGAGTTGTAAAAGCCCGTGGCGTACCCCATCAGGTGCGGTGGGACGTACAAGGCCAGACGGGTTTCGACGAAGTCGCGCAATTCCGTCCAGTTGTCCGGAATCCGCAGGCTGGGGTCCAAACGCCGTAAGTAGGAACCAATCACGCGACTGAGAAACGCCGGGCTCCGCCCCTTACCAGGAGGCATCTCCGGCCAACCATCGTCTCTCCAGTGCATCACCACCGAACGCGTGATCGGATCCAGGTAATGCCGACGAATCACCGGTCGCTGGTTGTCGGGCAATGACCGCTCGATATCCAGCCAATGTAAGTGCGCCGGCGCATGTTTGAGCGAATTCGGGACCGCGTCAAGCCACGCTGGCTGCACCAGACCACCAAACAGCAGGAGGGAGCCGAGAATCTGTCCCCATCCAAGCTGCCCGTCATCTAGGTGCTCAAGATCAGCGCTCACCTCATCCACGAAACGCGCATACAACGGCTCGTACTGAACCATGCGCTCGAAGCTGTCAGGGCGAAAAATCGGTCTCCCGGGCGGTGGGAGCGGAGCTGGAATGTCATACAGTGGGATCTTCCACACACCCAATCGATTACCAGCATCGAGCACTTCGGCTACCCGCCAGCGTGCCCGAAAAGAGGACCCCCGCGGGGCCGCTCGACGGACCGTGTCCATCAGGGCCACAAACTGTTCACGGGACCAGACCGACTTGAGAATCCGGTCTCGCCTAAGGACCTCCGGGTGATGCTTTTCGATGGCCGAAATGACTCTGCCAAGCTCCGAACCGGTATCCCGCGAAAGATCGTCGCGAACGCACCAGAGATGATCCCTGTGGGCTAACAGGTCTTCCATCGGCTCCACAAGGTGACGCCAGAGCGAACAGACCTGCTGGGTTTCCGGGGCGTCAGACATCAGATCCGGACAACCTCGAATTTCAGGTGGTCCAGCATCTGGTCCAAAATCGGTTCAACTTCATTCCGTAACCGCACCGGATCCATTGCCGAGTAGGCGGTCCAGGGCTCCTCGCCGTAGTGCCAATGCCCCATCATCGTGTTAATGACCGTCGAGGGCACATCCAACCACGTCAGATAGGTCCGATGAAAATGGCGCGCCTGGTTCTCAATAGGCCACGAATTCTTGCTCACTTGCTCGCACTGCTGTTGCAGGCTTTTCCCGGTCATCTCCACCGGACGCCACTCGTCCCTCGCTACCTCCTCCCAGAAATAGAGGGATTTCCTAAGGTCCAGCAGAAAGCCTTCCGCCCCGTAGCGGCTCCGATCCCGGCTTTTGGTCGCCTTGAGTTGAAGCACCGTTGGCATGTCCAACGAACCCGAAAGAAAGCTCCGTTGCAGCCAGGTGAGATAACTCTGCACCTGGTCGTACACCCGTTGCGGCATCAGAGCGAGACGAGCGTGCAAACCGTCACCACGGTCCTTCTCTTGCAGGCAGAGCGTTCGGGTTGGCCCATGGATCGCAGTGAGATCTGGGATGGGGGTACGGATGGCGCGGGCCCCCGTTACAAGAACCAACGCCAATGCCGTATAAAGGGCGAGCCGGTTATGGAGCGTATACGCAGATCCAACGTGCGCGGCCACGATCCGGTCGCGGACTTCCTGCAGAAAATCGGCCATCGGCTTGATGCGTGGCGTCCGATCATCCCCAACCCAGGTTTTCTTTTTAGGGTCAATCGTCGCCTTTGTACATGAAGCCGCCGGGCATCGAGCCAGAACAGCGTCATTCCGTTGATCGACCGTTGGAAGTGCGATAGCGGCACCCAGGTCATCCAGGACCTCTTGAAACCTCTGCGCGAGCTTCTCCCGGTTAACGGCGGTGTAGAACTGGTGCGTAGCCGCGAGCGGGTCATTCTGTCCGAACAACATCGAGGCGCTGATGTGCTCTCCCTCTTCCAGGCCTCTGAACCAGGCCGGCAACACTGCCGCAATACCGTCGAATGTCTGGTGACGGTCCGACACACCCATCCGCTTGAGCAGAGGACGAACCCGGCGATCCCATACGTCGGTGTACGTATCCAGTTGGTGCATGGCGAACGGCTTTTCGCCAATCGCCGTCCCGTTCTTCCATCGAAGAAGGCCCCAGACATCCGGGATCAAAACCTTTTGTGTGCTCGGAATCATCTCACTCGCGACGTCCTCTCGAACCTTCCTGCGTTCCGGTCCTTCGTAGCTACGAACCCATACTCCAGACGCCAGGTCGATATTGAGTTCGCTCGGCGGTTGCCCTATATCAGCCTCCACGAGAATTCGCGCATTCCTCACAGCCTGGGCCGGCGTGCCTGTGACCAGGCACGCCGCGGCGAACTCCACCGTGCGACAAAGCTTTTCGCGCTCAGACGCGGAAATTTCGTCGGGCAGTCGGCTGGAGCTCGCCATCCTGTAAACATCGTTCAGACCGCTAACGAGGCGCTTGATCTCCTGGAGCCTAGGTCGCGACCGAGCGATTCGGAGTCGCTGATTTTGGACCGCGATATGGCGGCCTCTGTGCGCCGCCTTGGCGAACACTGTCGAAAGGTGGGGCAATGCACCCAGATCCGACATGTCCGGGTCGAACCCCAGTACATCTTCAATCGCAATCGCGGCGCCTTCCGGATCCCCGAACTCCGCAGGATCTATGTCCGCATCGAGCAGTTCCTTTCGAGCTTCGCCACTCGGAACGTAGAACCCCAGCTCGATCCCTGATTCTTTCCACAGTTGCACATCCTCTATGCGCTTGAGGATGGACCAGTACATCGCATGGTGGGAGTACAGAAACTGGGCTGGAAGGCGCCCATTTTGCGTTCGCTTCTGAGGCGCCTTCGAGTCCCCGTCAGATCGATCGTCCGTAAATCTGTACGCAATCGAAAGCAGATCGCCGAACGCTTTCAGATCCGCCGGCAATGATCGATACTGACCGCGCCGTTTCCCCTTTACCGGCTCCATTGCCCTTGGATCCTGCCAATCCGGACCAATTTGCTCGCCTTGGTATTTCAGCGATTCCATCAACTCCCGAGGATGCTGACAAGACTCCTTCAAGCGGTCTAGAAGCCACTCAGTACGCTGATCATGAAGGTTCCTGATCAACCGACCCGCCTGGCAACGGCGATCATCCAACAGTTTTTTTGGAAGGTCGAATCGCCGTCGAACTAATATCGATGCGATGAGGGCTTGAGCTTGCAACCAACCATACGTATCCCCCCGATCAGTTCGCGAATGCGGATCCCAAAAACGAAACCACATCGCGGCCCAAATACCATGTTTCGTATACACGCCGTGCAAGGGTGGGCGGATACGATCGCGCTCAACATGCCCGTAGAAGAGTTCCGAGAAACCGACCCGGAGAATTTCGTTATTTTTGAGGTTGTCCACCTCTCTAGCCCATCGAACAATCTGCTCTGTTCGGTGTCCCCAGCCCTCCTCCAATACGGACAGCTTGGGCTCAAGATCGACGAGATTTTCAGCAATCAGCAATAGCCCTTCACAACCTTCGGGCAATTGCAGATCTTCCTTAAAACTCTCCTGCAAGCGGCACAGATCGGGACCTAGGAGTTTGCAGACCGATGAATAGATTGAGGCCTCAGCCACCTGCTTCGCCCCCTTTTTTGACCACCCGCTGCACCGTCTGTCTGCTTACCCCCAAGAAATCCGCGATCCCCTCCCGTGTGGGATCAACCCACATAAAACGCAGCCATTTCTCGTTCTGATCCGCAGCCTTTAGGTATCGGGAAATCGTCTCTTCGTCAGTTGGTGAGCCCAAGAGCGGACACACCAATTCGTCCAATACCGCGACCATCTCGGTGTTCTGGAACGACGTCGATACGACCCACGTAAGACGCCCTGGATCGTCTGCCAATGCGCGGATAATTCGGTAGGTTCGATGACCACCACAAAGGCTCATATCCGTCTGGTCAACGACTATCGGATGGAGTAACTCGAGCGTCGAAAGGTGTGGCGAAAGCTTCTGGATCGCGACCCTGATGGATGCTTCTGGGAGTCGCGCTTGAGGGCTATTCGGTGGAACAACGATGCTGCCGAAGGGCACCTGTTTCCATTCAGGCTTGCGTCTTGGTGGCATGGGGTGGTCTGTGCTGAGTGGTGTTCACTCTAGAGTGCCACATCGGCACAGACTAGGGATCTTGTCTTGAGACACAATTAGAGACGTTTTGAGCCCAACAGGGGATCTGGGATGACTTCAGATGCCTCGTAAGGCCTTGAATATGGGAATTTCGAGGGAGGGCCTGAGGACGCGGACTACTATGTCAAGGTGGTGCTCAGTCGGGCGGAAGGGGACATCCATCTTGTTTACATGCCGCAGCAGCCCCTCCTCCCACAGGAGCCCAGCCCCTCGGGCGATGCTTTGCGCATAACGGGGTCGGACCACGGTAACCCACTGTAGGAACAGGACTTTCTTGCTTTCAAGGGCGGTTTCTGAGCCTTAAACGAAGCATTTCAGACCCGAAATGGGCCCTTCTCGGTCCCTTGGGCGCACACACCCGCGATTCGCTCAAGATCGTTATCGGAACACCCATCTTCTTCCAGGCGCCCTCGCCCTTTGGACCGGCCTGAGCTTTTGAACGCGCGCCGCGTTGTAGATCGGTATATCGGGGTCGGACCACGGTAACTCACTTTTGGTCCAAGGTGACTGGCTGTGGGAATGGTACTTTCAGGTCTTGAAGGGCCATGTGTGAGCGAGAAACGAGGTATTGTCCGCTCCCGAAATGGGGCTTGTACGGCACTTTGGGCAGTCCCAGTGGCGTCTGGATTAGACCTTGCCTTCTGCCGATGAGGTCCGATCAGAGGGGAAGGCCGTTCGGATCACAACGTGTCGTGATGGCCACCGATCGCAAGTGGTACAAGGCTTGATCGTTTAAACGGTAGATTCCGGGCACAAATTCGCGGAGCACAGGGCGAAACGCAGGCACAGGGGAGGTGCGCATGTGGATGATGGTGGGGATCGTCACGCTGATTGGCATGGCGATTTTGTTTTACCGACAGCGGCTGGAGGATCGCTGGAAGCCGGTTCGGTTGTCACCGGTGGACCCGATGACGGGGCAGCGCCGGGAGCGGCCGCCGGAGGACGCGCTGTATAACTCCAGGGACCGTCGCCACCTGGCGCCGTTCGAACGCGTGGGGTTCCACCGCGCACCGGACGTGGGGTTTCGCGCCAAGCGGCGACGGTGGTGGGACGTGGTGTTCACGGCGATCGGCCTGTCGGTTGCGTGCCGGACGGGGAACCGCGCGTTTGACCGGGCCTTTCATCTGGTCAGCGATCAGGATTCCATCTGCCGTGCGCTGAAGGGGTGTGAAAAGACGCAGAGCTTGATGCTTCAGATCCTGGAGCTCTGTCGGATTCATGGCTATCGGTTCCGACAGCTGCGTGTCTGCGACCAGCAGGTCTGGGTGGAGGTGGTTTCGCTATGGGGTCACGACAGTCTCCCGGCGCCGGAGCTGATGCGGACGTTCTTGCCAACGCTGCGCGAATTGTCGGCCGCGCTGGACGCCGAAATTCCGGAAGCTGCACGTGGACGCGGTGATCGCTTCGCGTGGAAGGCGGCGTTGATGACCGGAATCAGTACGGCATTGTTGATCACCGGCGTCGTTCACTTTGCGGGACGGATCTACGTACCGCTCCCCGGTCTGGTCGCGCCGGGAACCATGGTGCCACTGGCATTGGTATCCGGCGCGGTGATTGTGGGGGCACTGATCGCCCTTACCATCGCATGGATGGGGCGCACGTCCCGAACCCACCTGGTGGTGCTGGAACTGGTTCTGGTGGGATTCATCGGTGCGTCCATCACCAGTTTCACCCTGGCTCGGGAAGCCAACATGACGCTGGACTTCTCGCCTCCGGAACTGCACGTGGTAGAAGTGTTGGATAAGTCCTATTCGCCGGGATACCGTCACACCAGCTACTACCTGTGGCTCGAAGGCTGGGATGGAGCCGTGGACCGCAACAGAATCCGCGTTGGCAGGAGCTTGTACAACGAGGCCAACAAGGGCGGCCAGCTGCTGCTCAAGGAATACCCCGGCCTACTCGGCTTTCCCTGGGTGCGGCTGGAGGTGAGTTCTCATAACGGGGTCGGACCACGGTAACCCTCTGTAGGAACAGGACTTTCTTGCTTTCAAGGGCGGTTTCTGAGCCTTAAACGAAACATTTCACACCCGAAATGGGCCCTTCTCGGTTCCCTGGGCGCGCACACGCACGATTCGCTCAAGAGCGTTATCGGAAGAGGACATCCATCTTGTTTACATGCCGCAGCAGCCCCTCCTCCCGTAGGAGCCCAGCCCTTCGGGCGACGGGGCCCTGAATACGCTCGATCGGCGAGAGGGCTCGCCTCCTACAGTGGGTAAGCTCCAGCCTCGGTGACGCACAGGCGCAAGCGCTTTGGGGCGGTATCGCCGTTTCGCTGAGGGCTGGATTCCGGCGCAGATCGCTAATGGATCGAGGCAGTACCAAAAAACTCAACCATGCGTGGAAGGGTTGTCTATAGTTCACAAGACACATTCCAAGAGGACTTCGAATCACATGGCCGATGCTTCCGGCAGCACCCCGCAGGCGAAGTCCTCTCCAACTCCATCCGATAACACCACCAGCCGGGAGTTTGTCCGGGGCCTGCCACGGATGGTCGCCGACCTGGCCGACCGGTGGTACATGATCCGGCAGCGGGGCTGCCGCCATGTGGACCTGGGGGAGATCCGCGCGCTGACCCGGGTGATCGCCGGAGGGCTGGCCGGGACGGCGCTGAAGGAGGCGCTGAACACGGCGCGGCGCATTGACGAGCGCGTGGCCCAGCACCTGCAGAGCCCGCTGCCTCCCAGCTCCAACGAACAGGAGACCATTGGCGCTCTGATCCTGCGCCTGCAGGGGACGCTTCCGGATGATCTCGCCGCGTCGGAGGGGCACCCGGCGGCTCCGGAGGCCGACAGTGTGCCGACTCCGGTTCCCGACCGGCTGCGGGTCCAGTTACTCGGGCCCGCAGGCGCGCCGCGGGACGAACTGGCATTGCAACTGGTGGCCTGCGGCTTCCGCGTGGACGCCTTTGCCAACCTGCAAGAGGCGGCTCATGTCGAATCGACGGCAACGCCTCATGCACGCGTCGTCCTGTCAGCGCCACCGGGTCCGCCGACACCGGACGATGAGACCCACCTGCCCAACATCCTGGTTCTGCACGGAGCCCAAAGTGGAGAACAGCCGAAGACGCTGGACGACTGGGACGCGGTCCTGACCATGCCCACGATTCCCTCCGAAATGGCCGCGACACTGGAGGGCCTGGTGGACTCCAGCCCGTGGGACCCGCTGCGGATCATGCTCGTCACCACCGGGCAGTCGGTCTCCCCGACCCGCGCCCTGCAGGAGTCCCCGGCGCTCGACATCCAGCGTCTCTCGCCGGTGGACGACGTGCCTGGCCAAGCGCTGGAGAGCCTGCCCGAGGCCATTGTGATCGACGTGGACATCGCGGCCGACCAGGCCGCGGCCCTGTCCCGCTCCCTGGATCAGGATCCGTCGCTGTTCGACATCCCGCGTGTTCTGCTGACGCCACCAGAAGGCCCTGGAGCCGAGCCGAGCCCTCGGCTTGCGCACATACCGCCGGAGGCGGCGCCCGCGCGTGTCCGTGCAGAGGCGCGCCTCTGCCGCCGACGTCGTCGGGCCGGGCGCGCCCCCGGCACCCTGCGCTCCGGCGATCTGGCACCTCTGCTCGCCCACTGGCGCGCGGGGCTGGCGACTCAGCCCGGGATGGTCGCCCTCGCCTGTATCGAATGGGACGAGGCCTCGAGTCTGATCCGGGAACAGGGGGTAGCCGGTTTCTCGCTGCTTCAGCGGCGTCTGCTGGGACGAATCTCGTCGGGCCTGGCCGCGGGCGAGCGCGTCACCCGATTCAGCGAGAACGCAATCCTGGTGCTGCTCAACCGCGTCGACGCGGAAGCCCTGTCGGACTGGGGTGATGCCCTTTATGCGAAGGTCCCGGCGCCGCATGGTGCCCCGAGCCACGCGCCGTCCCCGGGTTTGAGCATCGGTATCACGGCACTGGCCGACCTTCCCGCGGCGGATGCGGTGGATCAGTCTTTGGCGCTTTGCGCGCAGGCCCGCCGAGAGGGCGGCAACCGTATCCAGCTGGATCCGGCGCTGGTCACACCGGAGTGCGGTGCCGCACAGCAGCAGCACTGGCGCCAGGTGATCACCCGGGCGATTCACGAGCAGCGCCTCTTTCTGGTGTATCAGCCCATCGCCAATATCGCCGGCTCTGATAACGCCGAGCGTTACGAGGTCCTGCTCCGGATTCGCGATCCGGAAGGGCATGTCCAGCTCCCCGGCCCGTTCGTGAACATGGCCGCGCATCTGGACCTCGATCGAGCGCTGGACCGCTGGGTACTGACCAACGCGGTGGACATCCTGGCGGCCCGACTGCGCACCCATCCCGATTCGGTGTTCTTCGTCAAACTCTCGCGGGGATCACTGCGCGATCCGGAACTGGTCGGCTGGCTGGGTCGCATCCTGGCTGATGCGGCCCTGCCGCCTCGGGCACTGGTGCTGCAACTGGCGGAGGAAGACATCGTGGCGGATCCGGAGCAGGCCGAACGGGTCACCGGGGCGTTGCGCGATATCCAGGTGGGAGTGGCCGTGGAACACTTCGGTCTTGCCAGCGACCAACCGACCCAACTCCTGCGCAGCCTGCGACCGGACTACGTGAAGGTCGCCCGTCCTCTGACCCACGGCCTGCACGATGCCGCCGACAAGCTCGCACGCCTGGAGCCACTGCTGAACATTGCCCGCGCCAGCGGCGCCCGCACCATGGCGGCTTATGTCGAGGACGTGGATGGCCTCGCCCTGCTCTGGCAATCCCAGGTCGATCTGGTCCAGGGCAACTTCCTGCGCCAGCCCGATGAAGAGCTGCGCTACGACATCGAGTTCTAGCGGACGGTGCGGTGGTGCCTTCAGTCGCAGGAGGGCCCGGGGCCTACCTTCGGATTAAGCAGGCCGGAGCGGTACCCGAAGAGGTCACCCCATCCTGTTCACATACCGCCACAACCCCTTTTTCTTGTAGGAGCCCAGCCCCCTGGGCGATGGGACGCAGGACATGCCCGATCGGCGAGAGGGCTCGCCTTCTACAGTGGATAGAGCCCCGCCTCGCCAATGAACCGGCGTGCCGCATGCCGCACAAGCCCCCTTCTCCGGTAGGAGCCCAGCCCCCTGGGCGACGGGGCGCTGGATATGCCCGATCGGCGAGAGGGCTCGCCTCCTACAGTGGATAGAGCGCGGCCTCGCCAATGAACCGGCGTGCCGCATGCTGCACAAGCCCCCTTCTCCGGTAGGAGCCCAGCCCCCTGGGCGATGGGGCGCTGGATATGCCCGATCGGCGAGAGGGCTCGCCTCCTACAGTGGGTAGGGTCCAGCGTTGTGCTGGTCTAATGTTGGTGGACACCTCGATCGGTGGAATGATTGGGATCTGATCGAGGAGACGATATGGGACGCAGGAATTTTGATCCGGAGTATAAGCTTCGGGTTGCCCGGATGGTGGTGGACGAGGGCCAGGGTGTGCCGCAGGTGGTGCGGGATACGGGGGTCGGCGAGACGGCGGTCCGGCGCTGGGTCGAGCAGCTCAAGGCGGATCGATCCGGCGAGGCGGGTGATGGTCGCCCCCTGACGCCGGAGCAACGCCGGATCCGGGAGCTGGAGGAAGAGAACCGCCGACTGCGAGAGGACAAGGCCCTACTAAAAAAGGCTTCGGCCTTCTTCGCCCGGGAACTGCTGTGATGGTTCGCTGCATCACGACGCTGGCGAAGAAGGCTCCGGTGAAGCGGGTGTGTGATCTGCTGGAGGTGAACCGGTCGGGCTACTACGCGGCGCAGACGCGCCGCCGGCGGCCGCGCCAGCCGTGTGCACTGGAGGCACGGGTCAAGGAGGCGTTCGAGCAGTCGGAATGGACCTACGGCAGCCGCCGTGTGCAGGCCGCCCTGCGTTCGGACGGTGTGACGGTGGGCCGCTACCGGGTCCGCCGTCTGATGCGGGAACAGGGCCTGCGCCCGGTCTGGAAGCGGGCGTTCGTCGTGACCACCCAGCGGGATGCGACCGCGCCGGTGGTGGAAAACCACCTGGACCGGCAGTTCCAGCCATCGCGCCCGAACGCGGCCTGGGTGACGGATATCACCTACATCCGGACCCGCACCGGCTGGACGTATCTGGCGGCGGTGCTGGACCTGTTCAACCGCAAGGTGGTGGGCTGGTCCATGAGCCGAAGGCTGGATGCCGAGTTGGCCTGCAGTGCGCTACGCATGGCGCTGCAGAGCCGGCAACCCGAGCCCGGTCTGCTGGTCCACTCCGACCAGGGCTGTCAGTACACCAGCGACGCCTGGCGGCGTGTGCTGGCGCAGCACGGCGCCCGGGCCAGCATGAGCCGGCGGGGTAACTGCTGGGACAATGCGGTGGCCGAGCGCTTCTTCCTGAACCTGAAGATGGAGCGGGTCTGGCGGCGGGACTACGCCAACCATGGCGAGGCCACCCGGGACATCACCGACTACATCGTCGGCTTCTACAACGAGCGCCGAATGCACTCGACCTTGGGCTACCTGTCGCCCAACGCCTACGAGCGAAAATGGACAGCCGAACCTCCTATCGAGGTGTCCGAAATCGCTTGACCACTACACGTCGGCGGCGAGCCGGCGTGCTTTCAGGCGGAGCTGGCGGGTCGGGCAATGGCAAGGACGGATGCACGCGTCCCGTGACTCGCGAGCGTGGTGAACTCGTCGATCACAAACCCCGCCCTCGCCACCTGCTCCCGAAACGATTCTTCGTAGGTCACGCGGCCGAAGTCGATGGTCGTGATGCGTCTGAGCAGGGGTTTGAAGCGTTCCATCCAGCGGGAGGGGCGAGTCTGGAAGGTCTGGGTGAAAAACACCTTCCCCTCCGGCTTCAGCAAGCCGCGGCAGTGGCGCAGCGCGCCGTCGGGGTCCGGCAGGAGCATGAAGCTGGCGGAGAAATAGATCGCGTCGTACGGGCCGCCCGTGTGGTCGTAGATGGACTCGAGGCAGGCCTCGGCGCAATCGGCCAGGGGCGAGTCGCGCAGGGCTTGCCGGGCGTGCTTGATGTAGTCGGCATCGATATCGATCCCCGTGATGACGAGCCCCTTCGCGCGCGCCGTCTCGGCATTGGCGAGCAGCGCGCCGGCGGTGCCGATGCCCACGTCCAGCAGGGCCGCCCCTTCCGGCAGCCGCCGCATGACCTCGGCATACCACTGCGAGGTCAGGCGCAGGATCAGCAGGTTGTAGATAGCGCTGCGCATAGGAGATTCGTCACTGGGATCGGCCGGTAGCGGGCCTACCATACCGGAGCCGGCGCACCGGCTCGAAGCCAGGGTTTCTTGCCAGCCCGGAATACTGTTTATATAAACAGTATATGGATCCCACTACCCCCGAACCGCCGGAGTACGCCGAGCTTATGGCGGTCAGCAACTTCTCGTTCCTGCGCGGGGCTTCGCACCCGGAGGAGCTGGTGGAGCGGGCCCGGGCGCTGGGCTATCGCGCGCTGGCGCTGACCGATATCGCCTCGCTGGCCGGCGTGGTGCGCGCGCACGCGGCGGCGAAGGAATGTGGCTTGCACCTGATCCTGGGGGCGACCTTCCAGCTCGCGGACGGCCCCGCTCTGACCCTGCTGGTACGCAATGCGGCGGGCTACGCCGCGCTGTGCCGCCTGATCACTCAGGCGCGCGGGGCAGCGGACAAGGGGCATTACCACCTGACCCGGGCGGACCTCGACGTCCTGCCCGCCGAGGCGCGGGCTGGCTGGCACGTCCTGCTGCGTATCGAACCCGAGCCCGCAGAACCGGCGCTCGCCGAAGCCGTCCGCTGGCTGGCCGGATGGGCCACGCCGGGTCAGGCCCATCTGGCGGTCAGCCAGTTGCGTACGCCGGAGGATGCCACGCTCGCAACCCGCGCACGACAGCTCGCCGAGGCGACGAGACTCCCGATCGTCGCCTGCGGCGACGTGCACATGCACAGCCGGGGCCGGCGTGCGTTGCAGGACGTGCTCACCGCTCTGCGCCAGCGCACCACGGTCGCCGAGGCGGCCCCGGCGCGCTTCCCCAACGGCGAGCGCTGCCTGCGCCCGCGCGACGACCTGGCCACGTTGTATCCCGCCCCCTGGCTCGCGGCCAGTGTGCGGATCGCGCGGGACTGCGACTTTTCGCTGGATGCGGTCACCTACCGCTACCCGACCGATCCCCTGCCCCGGGACACGAGCCCGGCCGCCTACCTGCGCGAGGAAACCCTCAAGGGGGCACGGGGGCGCTGGCCCGACGGCATCCCGCCGAAGGTGACGGAGCAGATCGAGCGCGAGCTCGGGATCATCGCGCAGCTTGGCTACGAGCCCTACTTTCTGACGGTCTACGACATCGTGCGCTTTGCCCGCGGCCGCGGGATCCTGTGCCAGGGGCGCGGCTCGGCGGCGAATTCTGCCGTGTGCTATGCCCTCGGCATTACGGCGGTGGACCCCTCGCGCTCCAGCATGCTGTTCGAGCGCTTCATCTCCGCCGAGCGCGGCGAGCCACCGGATATCGACGTCGACTTCGAGCACGAGCGCCGCGAGGAGGTCATCCAGTACATCTACCAGCGCTACGGCCGCGAGCGCGCGGCGCTGGCCTGTACCGTGATCCGCTACCGCCGCCGCAGCGCCCTGCGCGACGTCGGCCGCGCCCTGGGCATCTCGCGCGCACGACTGGATGCGCTGACCGCCAACCTCGCCTGGTGGGACGACGGCATCCCCGCCGAGCGGCTGCGCGAGGTCGGGCTGGACCCGGATGGCGCCCTGGCCCGGCAGTGGCAGGCCCTGACCGCCGAGCTGCTGGGCTTTCCCCGCCACCTGTCGCAGCACACCGGCGGCTTCGTGATCGCCGAGGGCCGGCTGGACGAGCTGGTGCCGATCGAGAACGCGGCAATGCCGGAGCGCTCGGTGATCCAGTGGGACAAGGACGACCTGGATGCCGTGGGCCTGTTGAAGATCGACGTGCTGGCACTGGGCATGCTCTCCTGCGTGCGCCGCGCGCTGGAGCTAATGGCCCAGCACCGGGGCCGCGACTGGGGCCTGGCCGACGTCCCCGCCGAGGACCCGGCGGTCTATCGCATGCTGCAGAAGGCCGACACCCTGGGCATATTCCAGATCGAGTCGCGCGCGCAGATGAGCATGCTGCCCCGCCTGAAACCGGCAAACTTCTACGACCTGGTGATCGAGATCGCCATCGTGCGCCCCGGCCCGATCCAGGGCGAGATGGTGCACCCGTACCTGAAGCGCCGCGCCCACCCGGAGCGGGTAAGCTACCCGAACGCAGAGGTGAAGCGCGTACTCGGGCGCACCCTGGGCGTGCCGATCTTCCAGGAACAGGTGATCGAGCTGGCGATGGTCGCGGCCGGCTTCTCCGCTGGCGAGGCGGACGGGCTGCGCCGCGCGATCGGGGCCTGGCGCCGCACCGGCCAGCTCGCGCGCTACCGCGAACGCTTGATGGACGGGATGCGGCAACGCGGCTATCCGGAGAAATTCGCCGAGCAGCTGTACAAGCAGATCCTCGGCTTTGGCGAGTACGGCTTTCCCGAGTCCCACTCGGCCAGCTTTGCGCTGATCACCTGGGTCTCGTCCTGGCTCAAGTGCCATGAACCGGCGATCTTCGCCTGCGCCCTGCTGAACAGCCAGCCGATGGGCTTCTACGCCCCGGCGCAGATCGTCGCCGATGCGCGCCGCCACGGCGTGGAGGTGCGCCCGGTGGATGTGCGCTGCAGTGACTGGGACTGCACGGTGGAGCCCGTAGCCGGAAGCGACGCGCTGGCCCTGCGCCTGGGCCTGAACCGGGTCGGCGGGCTCGCGCAGGCCGTGGCCGAGCGTGTCGTCGCCGCGCGCGCCGAACGCCCGTTCGCGGACGTACCGGATCTGGTCGCCCGCGCTGCACTCACCCGCGCCCAGGCCAACCGCCTGGCCCGCGCCGACGCCCTGAAGGGGCTGGCCGGCAACCGCCACCAGGCGCGCTGGGCGACCGAGGCGGTGGAGGAACCCCTGCCCCTGTTCGCCGACGCCCCGGCCGAGACGGTGCGCGAGGCCGACGTAACCCCGCTGCTGCCGGGCCCGGATGCGGTGGACGACCTGGTGCAGGACTATGCCACCCAGGGCCTGAGCCTGGGCCCGCACCCGCTGGCGCTGATGCGCCCGTTCCTGGAGCAAAGACGTTTACCCACCGCCGCCCGGCTACTGGAACGCCCCGGGCACCCCGGCGCCCGCTATGCCGGCCTCGTGATCACCCGCCAGCGGCCCGGCTCGGCCCATGGCACGGTATTCCTGACACTGGAGGACGAAAGCGGCACGCTGAACCTGATCGTCTGGCCGGACCGGGTGGAGCGCTTTCGCGCCGAGGTCCTGCACGGCCGCCTGCTGGAGGCCCACGGCGAGTGGCAGTACAGCGAGGGGGTCGGCCACTTGATCGTGCAGCGCCTGATCGACCGCAGCGACTGGCTGGGCGAGCTGACCACCCGCTCCCGCGACTTCGGCTAGCTCGAGGGATCGCCTCTCGGGCGGTATTCAGACGCGGCCGTAGAGGTCCTCCAGCCGCACGATGTCGTCCTCGCCCAGATAGCTGCCGGACTGGATCTCGATCAGCTCCAGCGGGATCGCGCCCGGGTTTTCCAGCGAGTGGATCTGCCCGATCGGCACATAGGTGGACTGGTTCTCCGTTACCAGATAGGTCTCTTCGCCGTTGCGCACTCGCGCGGTGCCGCTGACGACCACCCAGTGCTCCGCGCGGTGGTGATGCATCTGCAGCGAGAGCTTCGCCCCGGGTTTCACGGTAATGCGCTTGACCTGATAGCGCCGCCCGACGTCCACACACTCGTAGCAGCCCCAGGGGCGATACACCGCCGGGTGGTCCACATGCTCGCTGCGGTTGTCCGATTTCAGCCGCTCGACGATGCGCTTGACGTCCTGCACGCGATCACGGTCCGCCACCAGTACCGCATCACGCGTGGCGACCACCGCGAGGTTGCGCAAGCCGATCCCCGCGACCAGCAGGCCATCGGCATCGACCACACAGCCCTCGCTGTCCTCCAGCAGGCAATCGCCGCGCAGGGTATTGCCCTGCTCGTCGGTGCCGCGTACCCCGGCCAGCGCGGACCAGGAGCCAATGTCACTCCAGCCCGCAGCCAGGGGCGTAACCGCCGCGCGGTCGGTGCGCTCCATTACGGCATAGTCCACCGAGATGTTCGGGGCCCGGGCAAACGACTCCGGGTCCACGCGCAGGAAATCGAGGTCCTCGCGCGCGCCCTCCAGCGCGGACTGACAGGCCGTCACGATCTCGGGCTCGAAGCGCTCCAGCTCCTGCAGATACTGCGAGGCGCGGAACACGAACATGCCGCTGTTCCAGAGATAGCCCCCCTGGCTCAGGTACTCGCTTGCGGTGGCGGCATCGGGCTTTTCGACAAAACGCGCGACCCGCGCACCGGCCTCGCCCAGCGACTCGCCCTGCTGGATATAGCCGTAGCCGGTCTCGGGCGTCACGGGCACGATCCCGAAGGTGACCAGATAGCCGGCCTCCGCCAGCGCCACGGTGCGGCCCACGGCAGCCTGGAAGGCATCGCCATCGCCGATGTGGTGATCGGCGGCCAGGACCAGCAGCAAAGGGTCACGCCCCTCTGCCCGGGCCTGCAGTGCCGCCAGGGCAATTGCCGGGGCCGTGTTGCGCCCCTCCGGCTCCAGCAGGATGCGCGCCTGCTCGACACCAATCGCCCGCAGTTGTTCGGCGGCCAGAAAGCGATGCTCGACGTTGGCCAGCACCAGCGGTGGCGCCGTGTGCAGGCCCTCCAGTCGGGTGACGGTCTGCTGCAGCAGTGTCTGGTCGCCGGTCAGGGGCAGGAACTGCTTGGGGTAGTGGCTGCGCGACACCGGCCACAGCCGCGTGCCGGTCCCGCCCGCCAGGATCACCGGCTGCAGTTGGTTCTGGATATCGGCAGGCGCCATCGTTGTTATCCCCGTATCAGGCGGGAAAGCTCTTCCACGCGGCGCTCCAGCAGGGCTGGATCGGCACGGGTCTCGACGTTCAGCCGCAGCAGCGGCTCGGTATTGGAGCTGCGCA
Source organism: Thioalkalivibrio sp. K90mix (assembly GCF_000025545.1). Taxonomy (NCBI): domain Bacteria; kingdom Pseudomonadati; phylum Pseudomonadota; class Gammaproteobacteria; order Chromatiales; family Ectothiorhodospiraceae; genus Thioalkalivibrio; species Thioalkalivibrio sp. K90mix. The sequence continues at coordinate 1,157,769 of NC_013889.1, read as the reverse complement.
GGTTAAAGCGCCAGTCCGAGAATTCGAGGCTGACCCCATCGGTCCGATCCTCCACCCCGCCCTGCCCGGCAAAGGCCTTCAGTACGCGGTCGGTGGCCATCGCAACATCCGCGACCTCGAAGTTCAGCTCGCCGCTGCAGGGGTAGCGGGCCATGCGCTCCGCCACCATGTCGCCCAGCGGCTGGCCACGCCGCCCCATCAGTTCGGCCACTCGCAGCCAGGGCAGCATCCCGCTGTCGCAGTAGTAGAAGTCGCGGAAGTAGTGGTGGGCACTCATCTCGCCGCCGTAGATGGCATCCTCATGACGCAGCCGCTCCTTCATGAACGCATGCCCGGTTTTCGACTGTATCGGCTCGCCACCCGCGGCTCGCACCATCTCGATGGTGTTCCAGGTCAGGCGTGGATCGTGGACGATCCGCTCGCCGGGTTGTCCGGCTTCCAGACAGGCCTGCGCCAGAAGCCCCACGATGTAGTAACCCTCGATGAAATTCCCCGCCGCATCGAAGAAGAAGCAGCGGTCGAAATCGCCATCCCAGGCCACCCCCAGATCCGCCCCATGCCGGCGCACGGCATCCGCCGTCGCCGCGCGGTTCTGCGGCAACAGCGGGTTGGGGATGCCATTGGGGAAATGTCCGTCCGGCTCGAAATTCACGTGGATCAGCTCGAACGGCAGATGCGGTTCCAGTGCCTCCAGCACCGGGCCCGCACCACCATTGCCCGGGTTCACGACTACGCGCAGCTTCGGCAGGGCCTCGCGGTCGACCGATGCGAGCAGTCTGGCAATGTAGTCCGGCCGGTGGTCCAGCGGATGCACCTGGCCCTGCGGCATGGGGCGGAAGTCGCCGCGCTCCGCGCATGCCCGGATCGCCTGCAGCCCGGAGTCGCCACTGATCGGACGTGCCTCGCTGCGCACGAGCTTGAGTCCGTTGTAATCCAGCGGATTGTGGCTGGCGGTAACCATCACCCCGCCGCCGGCCCCGTAGTGCGCAGTCGCAAAGTAGACCTCTTCGGTCCCGCACAGGCCGATGTCGGCCACATCGCTGCCGCCAGCGGTCAGTCCTTCGGTCAGGGCCTGGGCCAGTGCCGGGCTGGACAGGCGGATATCGTGCCCCACTACCGTGCGGCCAGGACGGACCTCTTCGGCAAAGGCGCGTCCGATGGCGTATACCACCTCGGGGTTGAGTTGATCCGGCACGCGGCCGCGTACGTCATACGCCTTGAAACAATCGATCTTCATGCAGTTCCCTTCCGGCCCCCTCCGACTCCCGGCCCCGCCGGCAGCGCGCAATCCTTTCTCCTCATGATACATAGCAGAGCCGCGGCATGATGCGACGGGCATTACAACGAGCCGAGTGCCGTTACTTGACGATCAAGCGTCATACCCCCGACCATGGTGGGTTTATCAAACGAGGAGAAGCCGATGAGTGAGCCGCAAGTGAAGACCGAGGAGAAGAAGCAGCATTTCGACGATATCTACGTCGCCGAGACCCCTGTGCCGTTCAAGGAGCGCATCATCGACGCGCTCGATTACATCTCCGACGACTTCAACCGGCAAACCTTCGACCGGCTGATTCTCCCCTGGGCGCAGCAGCAGGCGGAAGCAGGCAAGACCCTGAACTACGTCGACCTGTGCTGCTGCTTTGGCAACACCACCATGGCGGCCGTGCACGGTATGGATGTCGAGGCAATCCGCGCCAACTGGGCCGATGAGCAGGCCTGCAAGATGGTCGCCGCCCCGCGCCGCCTGCCCATCAGGACCACCGGGATCGACATCTCCGGCAACGCCCTGGCCTACGGCAAGAGCGCGGGTCTGTTCGACCAGACCTTCGAGGCCGACTTGAACCAGGCCGACGCCGAGACGCGCAACGCGATCGAGCAGTCGATGGAAGAGGCGGACATCGTCATCTCCACCGCGTCGCTGGTTTATCTGGACCCGCCGGCCATCGAAAGCCTGGTGGACGCCTTCGCACGCGGCAAGGGCGAAGGCTACATGCTGGTGAATTTTCTCAACCCCTTCGCACTAGAAAAAGCGGACGCCACCAAGCGTTTGTTGCTGAATCGTCTGGACTTTGTCGGCAGTACCGCGACCCGTCACCGTCGTCTTTCCCCGCTGGAGCAGGAAAACTACCCCGGCGAAGACTGGGCCCTGCTGGAAATCTGGGTGCTGCGTCGCCGCGGATAAGCCGTTTCCGGCGCGTCCGCGCACGCATGAAAAAGGCCGGCGTCTGCCGGCCTTTTTTGTGTCTGAAGAATCGGCTGCCCTACAGGGCCACGACCCGATCACGCCCTGCCTGCTTCGCCTGGTACATGGCCTCGTCCGCGCGCCGCGCGAGGAGCTTCGCGCTGTCGCCGGAGGCGAGTTCGGCGACCCCGAAGCTCGCCGTCACACCGGGCACCCCGGGCACGCTCATGGTGGAGACGGCCTGGCGCAGTTTCTCGGCCAGGGCCGTCGCCCCGACCAGTCGCGTCTCGGGCACCACGATGATGAACTCCTCGCCACCCCAGCGACCCAGGGTGTCCGCGTCGCGCAGCTCCGCGCTCACCGTTTGCGCCAGCGCCTTGAGGACCTCGTCACCCGCCTCGTGCCCGTACTGATCATTTACGGCCTTGAAGTGATCCAGATCGAACATGATCAGGCTCAGCGGACGACCATAGCGCTGGCTGCGCTCGATCTCCGCCTCCAGCGTGTTCCCGAGGCTTAGCCGATTCGCGACGCCGGTCAGCCAGTCGGTATGCGCCACCCGGCGAATCTCGTCTTCCATGCGCAGCCGGTCGGTCACATCCTTGCCCAGGGCGACGTAATGCGAGATTTTGCCGTGGTCATCGAGCACCGGGGTGATGGTCTGCTCCAGGTGGATCAGGGAACCATCGCGGCGCCGATTCAGGAATTCGCCCCGGAAGCTCTCGCCGCGCTCCAGTGCCCGCCACATCCCTTGATAGAACGCGTCATCCTGGCGGCCCGACTTGAAGCGCCGGGGATTCTCGCCCAGCACCTCGCTGCGCGAGTAGCCCATCAGCTCCTCGAACGCGGCATTGACGTAGGTGATCGTGCCTTCAGGATCAGTAATCAGCACCGGGTCCCCGGACACTTCAACCGCCGTCGACAACAGCCTTAGCTGCTCATCGCGTGCCCGTTCGTCCGTCACGTCCTGTTGCAGGGACACATAGTGGGTGACCCGCTCGGGCGCCTCCTCGGCATACACGGGGGAGATATACGAGCGCACCACGTACGTGCTGCCATCCTTGCGATAGTTGATGACCTCGCCATCGAAGGTCTCGCCTGCACTGAGTGCAGCGCGCAGGCGGTCGAGGATTACCCGTGATGTCCGCGGGCCCTGCAGCAGGCGCGGGGTCTCGCCCAGCACCTCGTCCGCCGCGTATCCCGTCATCTGCTCGAATCCAGCATTCACGTAGACAATGCGCGGCCCGTCGTCGAGGTCCGCGTCCGTGATCAGGACGGAGTGGCGCGACTGGTCGATGGCTGCATCCAGCAGCCGGAGTTTCTCGAACCCCTCGATGTACGCGACAGTGGCCACGGGACTCCTTTGAAGTGGATTAGCCTGGGACCGGTACTACCGGTCCGAGTGTCCCGCGGCGTGGAGGTTCATTCCATATCCGCCATTTCGAGAATCGATCCCACGATATCGCTGGTGGTGACGATTCCTTCCAGGGTATTGCCCCGCAGCACGACCAGGCGCCGGATGCCCTGATTGACCATCAGCCGGGCCACGTACTTCACATCCATCTCGGCCGGTACGGTGATCACCGGCTTCGCACAGACATCATAGACATTGGAGAGGTCGATATCGCCCTCCTCCGCGACGATGGTCTTCAGGATTGTCGTGTAGGTGATGATGCCGTAGGCGTCGTGCTCGTGCTGCTTGTCCACCACCAGGGACTTGACGTTGTGCCGCCGCATCAACTGCATCGCCTCGCGCAAGGGCGCGAGCGGCGACACGGTAATCACATTGGACTTCAGGATGTCGCTTACCAGCATGCTCGAGTCCTCCTCAGATTTCTTCCTTAACGTGTTCCTGGAACTGCTCGATCTGCTTGCGTCCGATCCCGGCCAAGTGGGCAATATCCACGGTGAATGCAACGCCGCGCGGGTCGCCCTCGAGTTCCAGGTCCTGGCTGACGGCCTTGAGCACGTTCAGCGCGACCTTCTTCTCCAGCACCCACATCAATACGGACTGGCTGCCCTCATAGGTCATCCCCAGAAACGTCTTGCGCGCCTCCGCTCCGATGCCGCGGGCATCCATGATGGTCACACCACCGGCACCCGCGACCTTCGCAGTTTCGATGGCGCGCTGTTCCAGATCGTCCGGAAGCACGGCGATCAGTGCCGAAAATCTCATGGCGAATCCTCCTGTTGCGCGCGGCCCCTGCCGGTCCAGCGCTCGTAGATATCCACCACGATGGCGTAGACCATCACGGTGACGATGGGGAAGATCGAGGCAAAGGCAATCAGGCCGAAGCCGTCGATCAGGACATTGCGGTCTTCCAGGTGGGTAGCCAGGCCGATGCCGAGGGCCGTCACCAGGGGCACGGTCACCTCGGAGGTTGTGACCCCACCCAGGTCGAAGGCCAGCGCCACGATCTGCTTGGGCGCGAGAACCGTCAGCACGATCACCAGCAGGTAACCACCCATGATGTAGTGATGGATCGAATCCCCGGCCAGGATGCGGTGGACACCGATGGTGATGCCGATGGCCACGCCCAGCGCGACCAGGATGCGGATTACATTGCCGCGCAATGAACCGCGCGCGGCTTCCTCGGCCTTCTGGCCAATCGCGATCAATGCCGGCTCCGCCATCGTGGTCGCGAAGCCGATGGAGAACGCGAACAGATAGACCCACAGGAACAGTTCGTTCGTGATCAGCTGCTCGGCCATGCTCTCGCCGATCGGGAACAGGCCCAGCTTGAGCCCCACCACGAAGGCGTACAGGCCCAGCACCACCAGCACGAACCCGAAAATGACCCGGGGCAGATACGGGATGCGCTTGCGCAGCACGAAGTACTGGAACACCACGATCACCGCGATGATCGGTGCCACATCGCGCAGCATCAGCAAGAGGTCCATGCCCATCGCGGACAGCCAGTGTTCCTCGCCCGCGCCCGGCAGATCCGTGTCCGCATCCATGGCCGCGGTCTCGCCATTGCCCGGGGCATCGACCTCCGCCCCGGCAAACACGATGATCCCGTACAGCTGCACCGTGATCATCGGCACCATCACCGCCAGTGCCACCAGGCCAAAGCCATCGCGCAGCGGGTTTCGCCCGCTGATCGAGGCCGCCAGGCCCAGGCCCAGCGCCGCCACCAGCGGCACGGTGACGATATTGGTGGTCACCCCGCCCGAGTCGTAGGCCAGCCCGACGATCTCTTCGGGGGCAAAAAAGGTGACCAGCACCACCAGCACGTAGCCCGTCAGAATGTACCAGTGCAGCGGGTGTCCCATGACGGTGCGCAGGATGCCCAGCGCCACCACGGCACCCACCGACAGCGCGACGATCAGGCGCAGAACGAGGCCCTTGATGCGCCCCTCGCTGATCAGCTCCGCCTGCTCGGCCACCGCGATCAGGGCCGGTTCCGCGATCACCGTGGCGAAGCCGAGGGTGAAGCCGAACGCCATCAGCAACAGCAACGAGCCGCGCCGGGCCAGGGCATTCGAAAGGTTCTTCCCGATGGGGAAGATCCCCATCTCCAGGCCCTGCAGGAACAGCGCCACGCCAAAGACCACGATGGTCAGCCCGACCACCATGGGCAGCAGCCCTTCCGGCACCGTGCGCAGCACCAGCGCCTGGAACACCGCGACCACGATCACGATGGGCGCCAGATTGCGCGCCGCATGGCCCAGCGTGTGGAGAAAGTTCATGCGCTCCCTTGCCGAGGCATGGCCCCGGAATCAATTCCCCGCGCGGCGGTCGCAGGCAGTATGGAATCCCTGCAGATACCCTATCGCGCCGTGGTCATCGGTGCCACGGGCGGGCTCGGCGCCGCGTTCGTCGAACACCTCGAAAACGACCCGAACTGCGAACGGGTAGTGGGACTTGGCCGCCACAGCGAGCCGCCCGTGGATCTCCTCGACGAAGCCAGCATCGAACACGCCGCCGGCTGGCTGCGCGAGCAGGCGCCCGAGTGGGACCTGATTCTGGACGCCACCGGCATCCTGACCCTCAACGGCCACGGGCCGGAGAAGCGCTTGCGCGACCTGGACCCGGCGATTATGGCGCGCTCATTCGCCATCAACGCCATCGGCCCGGCCCTGCTGTTCAAGCACCTGGCACCTTTGGTGCCGCGTCAGCGCAAGGGCATCCTGGCCACTCTATCGGCCCGAGTCGGCTCCATCGAGGACAATCAGTTGGGCGGATGGGTGAGCTACCGCGCCTCCAAGGCCGCGCTCAACCAGATCGTCCGCACGACGGCGCTGGAGCTGCGGTTCAGCCATCGCCAGGCCACGGTGATCGCCCTGCAGCCCGGGACCTGTGCAACCCGCCTGTCGGAGCCCTATCGGGCCCGTGCCCCCGAGGTGCTCGCGCCGGAATACGCAACCGGCGAACTCCTGAAGGTACTGGATCGTCTGGACGCGTCGAACTCCGGGGAATTCTACGACTTCGAGGGTCAGCAGCTGCCGTTCTAGAAACCGATGCCGCGCATGATCTGCATCAACAAGCGCTAATGCGAGGCGGGCAATAGTACCTCCGAACATTCACATTGTCGGAGGAACCGAACATGCGCCGTACCCTGACCTTTCGTGCCCTTGCCCTGGCCGGCCTGCTGGCCCCGGCGGCCCTGATCCCGGCCCATGCGACCGCCTCCAGCGCGGATGTCTCCGCCGGCGACTGGCTGCTGCGCGGCGGCCTGATCTACATCTCGCCCAAGTCCGACAACGGCGAACTGACCCCGGCCGATCTGAGCGTGGACGTCGGTTCCAGCACACGCCCGACCGGCACCGTGACCTACATGTTCACCGACAACCTGGGCCTGGAATTGCTGGTCGGGATCCCGTTCAAGCACGACATCGCACTGGAAGGTCTGGGCAACGTCGGCTACACCCGCCACCTGCCGCCGACCCTGAGCCTGCAGTACCACTTCAACACCGGATCGGCGTTCCGCCCGTACCTGGGGGCCGGCGTGAACTACACCCACTTCTTTGACACGACCACTCGCGGTGCACTATCCGACAGCCGCCTGCGCCTCGACGATTCCTGGGGTGTCGCCCTCCAGGCCGGCATCGACATCGCGCTGGACGACAACTGGTTCCTGAACACCGAGGTGCGCTGGATCGACATCGAGAGCACGGCCCGCCTGAACGGCCAGCGTATCGGCACGGTCGAGGTCGACCCGTGGACCTTCGGGATGAACGTCGGCTACCGCTTCTGAACCGACCTAGCCGAGCCCTGCCACGAGGCCGAGGACCCGCTGCATGCGGTCCTCGGCCTCGTTCTTTTGCAGGCCCCGCTCGGCGGGGACACCCCAGACCGGGCCCGGCCAGGCCGGATCGCCCGGCTGACGCGCGACATGGTGCAGGTGCAGCTGCCCGACAATATTGCCCAGCTTGGCCACATTCAGGGTCTGCGGCTCGAAGGCCGCCTGCATCGCCCTCGCCAGCGCCGTGGACTCGCGCGCCAGAACAGCCGCATCGTCGGAATCAAGCTCATGCAGCTCGCGCAGGCCTGCACGACGCGGGACCAGGATGAACCACGGGATTGCCGCGTGATCCATCAGCAGCAGCGTCGACAGGGGCCAGTCCGCGACGAACCAGGTGTCCGCGCGCAGGCGCGCATCCAGCGCGAACGCCTCCTTCATTGCAGTTCCTTCCAGATCCCCGGCGTGGCCCAGTGCCCGGTGCTGCGCTGGTCCCCTTCCAGCAGGACATAGCTGTAGTGCGCCCGGTGGCGCAGCTCGCCCGCCAGTGCGCGGCGTTGCTGCGCATCGGGACCCGCAATCACGACCACATCCTCGCCGGGCACGGCCCAGGCGGCGGCGTCCGGGGACTCGGGCAGATCGCTGTCGATCGCCGCCGGCGATTCCGGCCAGTCGCGGGCGCGGAGCCAGTCGCGCACCGATTTGGGTTCGCCCAGTACGATGCGGGTCCCTTCCACGTTCTGGCTCTGTTCGGCTGCGCGCCCCAGCCAGGGCGCGACCTCGACCGGCCGCGCCGAACCCAGCGCGATCACCTGCGTGTCCGGGTCCAGTGCGGCGCGGCGCAGGATCGCCGGGGATTCGTCTTCGGCCAGATGGCGAAACAGCCGCCAGTCCGGGTCCGCGGCGACGCGCAACGGCTCGGCATCCAGCTCCACCACGAACGACTTTTCGCTCTCGGCCAGTGCCAGCCAGAACGTCTCCGACCCCTGTTCGCTCTCGACCACAAGCGGTACCCGCAGATCCCAGGGTTTGTCATCGCCGGACTGACGCAACGTGCCCGACAGCGTCCACCCGTTCTCGTCCTGGTCGACGGCGAGATCGGCCAGCTCGAGCCCCGGCGCGCCGCGCCGCTCGATCCACTGGCGGAAGAACGGCTCCAGATCCTCGTCGGTAGCGGAATCGAAGGCCGCGATCAGCGCATTCCAGTCTGCCTCGCGCCCTTTCCAGTCGCTGTAGAGCGTGCGAGCACCCTCCAGAAACGCGTCACGCCCGACCCAGTCTTCCAGCATCCGCCAGATCATCGCACCACGGTGATAGCCGGCGATGCGCAGCGCGCCCTGGTTGCCGCCCTGGTACTCGCCATGTGCGCGATCTTCGTCCGCCGGGAGCGCCGCATAGTCGCGCAGCCACTGCCCCCGCTCCTCGCGGCCCTCGCCTGCCTCCCGCTTGAACTGGTAATCCGCCATGTAGGTGGTCAGGCCTTCCGACCAGTTCCCGCCCGAACGGTCGACGTAGACCCCCGTACCCCACCACATGTGCAGGACCTCGTGCCCCAGCGAGGTATGCGGGATGAACGGGAGCGGGATCACCTGTTCGCCCAGCAGGGTAAAGCCGGAGAACGCCAGTCCGACCGGTTGCGGCGAGGCCGCAACGGTCAGGCTCTTGAACGGATACGGCCCGATCTCGGATTCGAAGCGCTCGATGTACTCGGCGGTCTTCTCGCGGTAGGCCTCGCCAAAGGCCTCGTGCAGCGACTGCGGGAACAGGGTACGCACCTGCCACCCATCGCCCTCGATCACGCCCAACTCCCAAATGCCGGAGGCGAGCGCCAAATGGCGCGCAGCGGGGTGTTCGTAAAGGGCTTGATAGCGCTCGCCCACGCGCGTGTCATCGATCAGCGAGCCGGAGACCACGGCCTTCTGGCCACCGTCCACCGTCAGTTGAATCCGCATGGGAACGGGCTCGTCCTCCAGCGCGGGATACCAGCCGGCTCCAGCCGGCAGGAACCCGGCCTCCTCGCCCAGGAATCCCGATCCCGGCCGCGCCTGGTCAGGCTGCGACAACCGCGCGCCATACTCGACGACCAGGAGGCCGGTACCCCGCTTCGTCAGGGCATCGCCCAGCTCCAGCCACCCCGACTCGGTCAACTCGTATTCGATGGAATCGCCATCCAGCGTTACGGCGTCGATCCCCATGGCGGGATCAAGGCGCAATCGGCTCGGCGGGCTCCGGTCCAGGAGCTCCAGGTCCAGCACCAGACGCCCGTCGAAGCTCGATTCGCCCGGGTGCAGGTGCACGTTCAGGCCGATCGGGAAGTCGGAATCGAGTTCGGCGTAGTCGTTACCGGCCGCCGAAGCGACCACGAAGCCCAGCGACGCCAGAAGGCCAATCGAGATCCACCATGCCGCGCGCATATTGCCCCCTCGTTTACTCGGCGTACGGGAATCGGGCTACGCGCTCTTCCGGCTGGCCGTTGCGCTCGATCTCCAGCGGCAGCCACGTCCCCGGGGTCACGCGCTGCACGATCCGTTGCAGATCCGACGGACGCTCCACTGGCTGGTCGCCGGCGCGAAGGACTCGGTCGCCCCCTTCCAGCCCGGCCGCCTCGCCCACCGAACCGGACTGGACACCCTGGATAATTACGCCGCTGTCCTCGTCGCCGCGTAGCTGCACTCCGAGGACGGGCGAGGTGCGGTCGAAGCGATCGCCATCGGCAATCCCGAACACCGCACGCGCCAGGTCCGGATCGGCCGCCGAGCAGTCCTCACGGTATTCGCGGGGCAGCAGGACCGGGGCCTGCTCAAAGCCCAGATCCGCCAGCTGATGCGGTACGCCATGGCCATACTGCAGGTGGCCGGAACCGATAATCCCGACCACCAGCGGCGGCTCGTCGGAAGCCTCCAGGATCTCGGCGATGCCGGCGGCCATCATGCGGTCCCAGGCCAACTGTGAGCCGATGAACCGATCGGAGTCGCGCTCCATGCCCGCCGGATGGCGCTCCATCACCCCCAACAGATGCTCACGGTATGCCTCCGGCGGATCAGCTGGCTGACTGACCCCGTAACGCTCATCCTCCGGTACCGCCTCCCAGCCCTCTTGCCCAAGGCGCTGTACCAACGTGCGTTCGGCGTTCAGCGCCACCAGCGGCACATCATGGACGCGGGCGAAATGCAGAATCGGCCAGTACAGCTCCGGGTCGAATCCCCAGTGGGTGTACCAGTCGCTGTCGCGCAGGAACGCCTCCGCATCCAGCTCGCCGGCCACCCACTGATCCAGCACCGGCTGCACCGAGCGCGGCAGCATCTCGAGCCCGATCACCATATCCGGACGCTGCCCGTGCAGGGCCGCCAGCGTGCCCAGCTGCCAGCGGTGATGGTCCATACGATCGTGGCGCTCGCCCAGGAGTACCGCATCCGCCTGCGCCAGTTCGGTAAACAGCTCCGTCCGGTCCAGCTCCTCGCCCGCAGGGGTCGCCCACTGGCCCGGGGCCGGACAGGCCGCGCCCGCCACGCCAGACAACATCGGCCCGACCAGCAGGGCGGCGATTATTACGCCAGGACCCCGCCATCGGATTCCTCTGCTTTGCATGCCATTCTCCTCTGGGGACCGGCCCGGTCCCGACCCTACTCTCCGACCCCGTGATGGCTGCCACGTTCCGCGTCCGGTAGCCTGCCATTATGGACACGTCCGAGGACACCACCACGCGCAACCGGCTCCCCCAGCGCCTGCAGGCATGGCTGGGCACGCTGCGCTCAATGGCGATCTACTGGCGTCCCGGGCGCCAGGCCGGCCTGCGCCGGCTCTATTCGGTATTCGTCCAGCCCGGCGATCTTGTGTTCGATATCGGGGCCCACATCGGTGATCGCACGCGGGCCTTCGCCGCGCTCGGGGCGCGCGTGGTCGCGCTCGAGCCACAGCCCCAGATCCTCCTGCTGCTGCGCAAGGCCACCACGAGGCTTTCCGATGTGCGGATTCGCCGCGAGGCCGCAGGCCCTGAAAATGGTACCGCGCAACTGGAGGTCAGTCGCAGCCACCCCACCGTCTCCTCCGTCTCGCGGCGTTTTACGCGCGAGATTGCCCAACGCAACCGCAGCTTTCGCAATGTGAGCTGGGACGAACAGATTGCGGTCCCAATGGTCACGCTGGACCAGCTCATCGTCGATCATGGCCTGCCAGCCTTCTGCAAGATCGACGTCGAGGGACTGGAGGCCGAGGTCCTGCGCGGCCTTAGCCAGCCGATCCCCGCCCTGTCGTTCGAGTTTGTGGCCGGCGCCGAGGAGGTCACCGAGGACTGTCTTGCGCAACTGATCGCCCTGGGGGACTACGAGTACAACCTGATCGTGGGTGAACAGCGCCGCTTCCGGTTCGACACCTGGCAGGACGCGGGGGCCATCCGCTCCTGGCTGGAGCAGCATGTGGAGCGCATCGGTTCCGGCGACATCTACGCCCGACTGCGCGGGGCTTGACCCGGGCGACGCTCGCGGACAACGCTGCCTGAATGGACACCCGCAACCTGATCCGCTGGCAGGACCTGACCACCGAGGCCGTTGCCGACCATGCCCGTCGCGACGCGGTCGTAGTGCTGCCCATGGCCGCGATCGAGCAGCATGGCGCCCACCTGCCACTGGACACGGACCTGCGCATCGGCCTGGGCCTGCTGGATGCGGCGGCGCCACTCCTCCCGAGTGACCTCGAGCCGCTGGTACTGCCGCCGATGGCGATCGCCACCAGCGCCGAACACACCCATTTCGCCGGGACGCTGAGCCTCACACCGGAGACGGCGCTGGCCCTGTTGCGCGAGATCGGGGCCGCCGTCGCCCATGCCGGCTTTCGCCGCCTGGTGCTGGCCAACAGTCACGGGGGCAATACCGCGATTATGGAGCTCGCCGCGCTGGACCTGCGCCGGGACTATGGACTGCTGGTCAGCAAGCACCATTACTTCCTGCAATACCTGCCGGACACTCTCGACATCCCCGAGCGCGAGCGTCGACATGGCCTGCACGGCGGCCTGATCGAGACGGCAATGATGCGCATGCTGGCACCGACACTCGTCCAGATGGATCGCGCGCAAGACGCCCGTTCGTTGGGCGAGGACCTCGAGGACACGACCCGGCGCCTGGGCCCCACCGGCGAAACCGCATTCGCCTGGATGGCGGACGACCTCAACCCCGGCGGCGTGGTGGGAGCCGCGGATCGCGCCACTCCCGAGCTGGGTCAGGTGCTGATCGACCACTACGCCAAGGGGCTGGCCCAGGCGATCACCGATACCGCCGCCTTCCCGATCGAACGTCTGGCCCGCTGACGACCCCACTTACGCTTTCTGGCGGGCGTAACGCTCTTCCAGTGCCCCATACAGCGCGCGCAGCCCCATCGCCTCGCCGCCCTTGGGGCGGCCCGGCCGGGCGCGGACGTTGAACGCCATGATGTCGAAATGCAGCCAGGGCACGTCTTCCGGCACGAACTCCTTCAGGAACAGCCCCGCCGTGATCGCGCCGGCATAGCCGCCGGTCGAGCTGTTCACGATATCGGCCACATCGCTGTCCAGCATGTAGCGGTACGGGGCATGCAGCGGCAGCGGGCAGACCGGGTCGTCCCAGGCCCTGGCCGGGGCTTCCAGTGACTTCGCCCAGGCATCATCGCTGGCAAAGACGGCGCTGATCTCCGTGCCGACTGCGACGCGGGCCGCGCCGGTCAGGGTGGCGAAGTCCACCAGCAGGTCCGGGTGGAAGCTCCCGGCCCGGTCCAGCAGGTCCGCGAGTACCAGCCGTCCTTCCGCGTCGGTATTGTCCACCTCGATCGTCTTGCCGTTGCGCGCGGTCAGCACATCGCCGGGGCGGAACGCACGCGAACCCACCGCGTTCTCCACCGCGCCGATCAGTACCGTCAGCCGCACCGGCAGTTCCGTCGCCATAATCAGGCGCGCGAGGCCCAGGACGATCGCGGCCCCGCCCATGTCCTTTTTCATCTGGCGCATGGAGTTACCCGGCTTCAGGTTCAGGCCTCCGGAATCGAAACAGACGCCCTTGCCCACCAGCACCACGGACGGGGCACCCGCCGGGCCCCAGGTCAGTTCAATCACGCGCGGGCCATGCGCGCTCGCCTCGCCCACCGCATACACGCAGGGGTACGACTTCTCCAGCGCATCACTGTCGCTGACTACGTGCAGGCTGCAGCCAAAGGTTTCGGCCAGCTCGCGCGCGGTCAGGGCCAGATTGGCCGGCATCATGTCGGCGGCCGGCGTGTTGATCAGGTCCCGGGTCATGGCAATGGACTCGATATAGGCCTGCACCCGCTTGCGGTCCACTGCTTCGGGCCAGACCAGCCGCGGCGCCGGCCGATCCTCGGCCGCGCGGTAGCGGTCGAAGCGGTAACACCCCAGGCCCCAGCCGATCGCCGCCTGCTCCTGGGTCGCCGGCTCCAGCCCGTCCGTCTCAAGACGATAGAGCCCGGTGGCCAGGGTCTCGGCGGCTGCGGCCAGCATCCACAGCGGCGTCCCGGCATCGAACCCCACCAGGACCGCGGCCACCCGTCCCTGTTCGCCCGGCACGCGCAGAACCTGACCGTCCTTGCCCTCGAAGCGGGCCGCCTCGGCCCACGCGCGCCAGGTCGGCGGTGCCGCCTCGAGATGGGCTTCCAGGGTGTCGGTGGTAACGGGTACCAGATCGATGGCATCGTCGGCGGCGTCAACAAAGACAGAATCCACGCGGCTTTCCTCCCGGTTCGGCCAAAACGGCCATAATAACGTCCGTCGGCCGCCCCGGCCGGTACACCCACCGCCACAGGATGTGAGCATGACACCAGCGCTGGAAATTCGCGGCCTGCGCAAGATCTACAAGAACGGATTCGAGGCCCTCAAGGGCATCGATCTCGAGGTGGCGCCCGGGAGTTTCTTCGCCCTGCTGGGTCCCAATGGCGCCGGCAAGTCGACCACCATTGGCATTATCACCTCGCTGATCAACAAGACGGCCGGCGAGGTGCGCGTGTTCGGGCACGACCTCGACCGCGATCAGCAGGCCGTGAAGCGCTCGATCGGTCTGGTCCCGCAGGAGTTCAACTTCAACAACTTCGAGCCGATCGGCGAGATCGTGGTGAACCAGGCGGGCTACTACGGCATCCCGCGCCACGAAGCCTGGCGACGCACCGAGCACTACCTGCGCGAGCTGGGGCTGTGGGAGAAGCGCAAGGACATGGCGCGGACCCTGTCCGGCGGGATGAAACGGCGCCTGATGATTGCCCGCGCCCTGGTGCACGAGCCCCGTCTGCTGATCCTGGACGAGCCGACCGCCGGCGTGGACATCGAGCTGCGCCGCTCGATGTGGGATTTTCTGCGGCGCATCAATACCGATGGCCGCAGCATCATCCTGACCACGCACTACCTGGAAGAGGCGGAGTCCCTCTGTCGCAACATCGCGATCATCGATGACGGCCAGATCGTCGAGAACACGACGATGAAGCAGCTGCTCGCGAAGCTCGAGACCGAAACCATGGTCCTGGACCTCAGCGAGCCCGTCCGGCAGCTGCCCCACGACTCCGAAATCCCGCTGCGCCAGATCGACGAACTCACCCTGGAGGCCGACATCCAGCGCGGGCAGCACCTGAACGACCTCTTCCGTGTGCTGGACCATGCAGGGCTGCGGGTTCAGAGCATGCGCAACAAGTCGAACCGACTGGAAGAGCTGTTTCTCCGCATGACCCGTAGCGACGCCGCCCCGAGCCACCTGACTCAGGGGGCCGAGGGCGCCGCCGAACAGCCGGAGAACCCGCAATGAGCGCTCGCCACCTGCACGACTACTGGGTCGCCTTTCGCACCATTGTGACCAAGGAGGTGCTGCGCTTCGCGCGTATCTGGGTGCAGACCATCCTGCCACCGGTGATCACCACCGCCCTGTACTTCATTATCTTCGGGGGGCTGATCGGCGAGCGCATCGGCGACATGGACGGCTTTCGCTACATGGACTTCATCGTCCCCGGGCTGATCATGCTGGCGGTGATCACCAACAGCTACTCGAACGTCGTATCGTCCTTTTTCGGCTCAAAGTTCCAGCGCCATATTGAGGAGATGCTGGTCTCGCCAATCCCGAACAGCGTAATCATCCTGGGTTTTGTGTTCGGGGGGGTGGCCCGCGGGCTCAGCGTCGGCGTGGCGGTCCTGCTTGTTTCCCTGTTCTTCAGCCCTCTGAGCATCCACAACATCGGCGTGATGCTGGTCGTCGTCCTGCTCACCTCAATCCTGTTCGCGCTGGCTGGACTGATCAACGGCGTATTCGCCCGCACCTTCGACGACATCGCGATCGTGCCCACTTTCGTGCTCACGCCCCTGACCTATCTCGGCGGCGTGTTCTATTCGGTCAGCCTGCTCCCCGAGTTCTGGCAGGGCGTGTCGATGCTCAACCCGATCCTCTACATGGTGGACGGATTCCGCTACGGCAGTCTTGGGTCCAGTGACTTCCCGATCATGGTCTCGTTTGCCGTAATTGTGGCCTTCATCGCGGTCTTGTACACGGCGGCCCTGATACTGTTGAACAAGGGGATCGGGATCCGGTCCTGATGCATCACGA
Organism: Thioalkalivibrio sp. K90mix; assembly: GCF_000025545.1. Taxonomy (NCBI): domain Bacteria; kingdom Pseudomonadati; phylum Pseudomonadota; class Gammaproteobacteria; order Chromatiales; family Ectothiorhodospiraceae; genus Thioalkalivibrio; species Thioalkalivibrio sp. K90mix. The sequence continues at coordinate 1,141,843 of NC_013889.1, read as the reverse complement.
CAATGCCACCCTGCCCGCGACTCCGCGCAACGTGGGCAAGAGGGGGTTTATTACCGGAAAAAACGTGGTATAAAGCGGAAACTTTTCCGGGTAGAGGCCATATGGGCGTCAAACGAAAGATTCCACCCGTCTTTCTTCTCGGCGCGGCCGGGCTCGCTGTAGCAATCAGCGCCAGTCTCCTTCTCGCTTCACAACCCGCAGAAACCTCGCAACCGCTGGACATTGCAGCGCTGCAGGCCGGGTCCAACGGCAAGATGTCGCCGATGGTCCCCAGCATTTCTTCCAATGGCCGGAATGGTCAGGCCGAGCGTCTCTCGCAGTCGCGCCATACGGCTCCAGCCGAACACACCGGTTCGCACTTCGATGCCGAAGCCACCAAGGTGGCCTACGCGACCGATTTGATTAATGATTCCGGCTTTGACGACGAGACCGACTACCCCACCTCCTACGAAACCTTCGACCTCGACGAAGGCGACGACCGCGTGGTGGAAGACGACCGCTCGGACTGGAACACCCATACGCTAGACCAGGGCGAACGCCTGACCAGCCTCTGGCAACGCGACTGGGATCTGCCGCTGGCGACCCTGTACCGCCTGCTGGACGACGACGAGAACGCCTCCATCCTCAATCGCATCCGCCCGGGTCAGGAGATCGAGTGGCAGGTCGACGAGGAAGGCTACCTGACCCATCTGCGCCTGTGGACCGACCGCGCCAGCGGCTACGAGTGGGTCCGCGAAGACGACGGTTGGGATTTTGAACGGGGCGAAGTCGAAAACGGTCGCGAAGTCAGCCATATGGTGATCAGCGCCGAGATCGAGGGCAATATCTCCGCCGCGTTGGCCGAACGCACCGATCTTTCGCCACGCGCGGCCGGTGCCATTGCCGTATTGCTGGATCGCTACCTTCCGGTGCGCACCCACGCCCGCAGCGGTGACGAGTTCACCCTGCTGCTGGAGATGGAAACCCTGGTCGGTGACGACACCCCGCACAACCTGCGCCTGCTGGCGTTTGACTACGAAGGTCAGCGCATTTCGGTGCGCGCCGCGCGTAATACCAACGGCCGCTTCTACACGCCGGACGGCGAGAGCCTTTTGCCACCATTCGACCGCCGCCCGTTCTCGGGCAATTACCGCATCAGCTCCAACTTTGACCCGCGTCGGCGGCATCCGGTGACGGGTCGTGTGGCCCCACACTCCGGCACCGACTTCGCGATGCCGATTGGTACGCCCGTGAACGCCCCCGCCGACGGACGCGTCACCCGAGTCGAGAACCACCCCTATGCCGGGCGTTTCATCGTCATCGAACACGGACAGGGATACTCCACTCGCTATCTCCACCTGCACCGGCAACTGGTCAGCGTCGGAGACACCGTGAAACGCGGGGACCGTATCGCGCTATCCGGCAATACCGGCCGCTCAACCGGGCCGCATCTGCATTACGAGATCCACGTGAACAACCAGCCGCGCGACCCGATGCGCGTCGAACTCCCCGAAAGCGAGTCGCTCGCGGGCGAGGAACTGGAGAAGTTCAAGAGCCTGAGCCAGACCCTGCTGGCGCAGCTCGACAACAGCGAACGCAACACGCAGGTCGCATTCACACCCTACGACGAGTTGCTGAGCCAGTAACGCATAGCCTTTGCTACAGGTTGGCACCTCACCTCGTTACAGGTGGGGCGCGCTTCGATTGTGACCCCCGTACATTCTCCTGCTATCCCGTGTGAACCACTGACGCAGGCGCACCTCGTCTGGCGCGACGGGCGCCCGTACGCACCCGAATACCAGGACGCCTATTTTGGTTCGGACGATCCCAGCGCCGAGGCCTTCGAGGTCTTCATCCAGGCCAACGACCTCCCGCGCCGATTTGCCGCCGGCGGAACGGTTGCCATCGGAGAAACCGGTTTTGGTACAGGCCTCAACGTCCTGCTGACGCTGCAACAGTGGCGGCAACACGCGCCGCCCGGTGCCTTCCTGTCGATACTGAGCCTGGAAGCCCACCCATTGTCGCTCGACGATCTGCGGGAGGTCCATCGGCACCTGGACCTGGACGACGCAGACAGCCAGGCCCTGTGCGCGCAGTATCCGCCGCCGATCAGCGGCCTGCACCGAATTGTGTTCCCCGGAGCCCGGGCCATCCTGACGCTCGGTCTGGGCGATGCCGCCCCCCTGCTGGCGCAGATCCGCGGCGGTATCGATGCCTGGTTCCTGGACGGTTTCGCGCCGCGTTCGAACCCGGGCCTGTGGAATACGGCGGTCTTTCGCCAGATCGCGCGGCTTTCCCACCCGGGTGCCACCTTTGGCACCTATACCGCGGCCGGTCAGGTACGCCGGGATCTGGAGGCCGTGGGATTTGCAGTCAAACGCGCCCCGGGACATGGCCAGAAGCGTGAACGCCTGCAAGGCTGCTATCGCGGAACCGTACCGGACGCGCACAAGCGGCCCCGGGTTGCGGTCATCGGTGCCGGCGTTGCCGGGCTCGCCTCTGCATTTGCATTGCACAACAGAGGCTGCGAAGTCGGGGTATTCGACCCTGCCGGCGCCGGGGGCGGCGCGTCCGGAAACCCGGCCGCGGTCCTGTTGCCCAACCCTCACCCCAAAGACACGGAGCTGAATCATCTGGCCCTCGCCGGCATGCGCTCGACCCGTGCCCTGCTCGGCGAAATTACCGCACAAACCGGCATTGACCCCGTGCTGGCGGAAGGCGTCTCCTTTCATGGCGTCAGCGCCCATGGCCGCAAGCGGGTGCAGCGCCTGCTGCGCGCAGGGCGGGAGCACACCGGGGCGTTGTTCGAGCCCGAGGGCGGGCCGGATTCGGGTCCGGAGCCACGTCTGTACTATCCCGGGGGGTGCGGCCTTAATCTCGCCCGGCTTTGTACGGCCCTCGCGCAGTCGCTCCCGCCTGTGGAGACCCGCCTGATCACCGGTCTGCGCCTCACCGACGAGGGCCTGATACTGGAAGCCGAACCGGCCGAATCCAACGCCGATCCTCTCCCATGGGATCACGTGATCGTCGCAACGGCGGCTTCCGGGTTGCACACCCTGTGCCCGGAGCTGGAACAGGTATCGACCGTTTCCGGGCAAATGACGCGGGTCCGTGCCCCGCTCCCGGACTGGGGCGGACAGGTCGCGACGGGACAGGGGTACTGCATCCCGCTCGGTCCGGGCGAGGCCTGGATTGGGGCTACGTATCGGCGGACACAGATGCCGGATGCAGCGGACGCCGCACCCGACACCACTCCCCGCGCCGAGGACGACCAGCTCAACCTCGAACACCTGAGCTGGGTTCCCGGACTCGGCGACCCCGCACAGGTCGAGACGCTGGAACGCTGGGCGGGGACCCGTGCCGTGGTACGCGATCGCTTGCCTCTGGCCGGTGCGAGCCTCCGCGACCCCCGCCGCCGGATCTGGCTGAATGTGGCCCACGGCTCGCGCGGGCTGCTGTACGCGCCCCTGGCCGCGGAATTGCTGGCTGACCGCCTGCTGGGTCTTCCGGAACCGCTGCTGGACAGCACCTCTGGCCGCCTCGACCCGCAACGCCCCCTCTCCTAGTCGCGAAGAACACGCCCCACTAGCGGAGTGTTGGCGACTTACGCCCGCGGCGTGGAGCGTCCATCGTTATGGGGTGCATCACCCGCCAGGCCGACATCATTGTGCCCCTGCGCCTTGACCTGATACATCGCACGATCGGCCGCAACCATCAGGTCCGACAGATGCCGGCCTACATCCGGATAGAAGGCCACACCAATACTGGATGTGATTTTCAGCTCCACGAATTCGCCAGGACCGGTGTGGACCTCGAACGTATTATTGAGGTCCTGCTGAACCCGCTGGGCCAGATGAAGGCCCTCTTCACGCTCATCCAGCGGCGCGGTCAGGACGATGAACTCGTCCCCACCCAGACGGACGAGGACGTCGTCCGGGCGCAGGTGCGATTTCAGCCTTTCCGCGACCCGGCGCAAGAGCTGATCGCCCACGGCATGACCATAGCGGTCATTCACCGGCTTGAAATGATCCAGATCGATGAAGAGCAGCGCGAGGCGCCCCCCCTGACGCTCGGCGCGCGCCGCTAACCGCGGGAACGCACGATCCATTGCCGCCCGGTTGGCCATCCCGGTCAGGGGGTCTTCCCAGGCCATGGTCTTCAACTTGACTTCGAGTTCCCGCCGATCCGTGACATCAAGCGCGTGCCAGACAACGGCGGGAAGGCCGTTGATTGCGCGCGCAAGAGGCCGGATCCGTGCCTCGAACCAGCGCGCACCGGTTTCATGCTCGGGGATCCCCAGGCGCTTCAGCAGATCCACGTCCAGACGGTATTCGTTCGTTTGCAGTGTCCCTTCGTCGATCGCCCGGTTCACCATTTCCAGGAAGTTCGCCGCCACGTCCGAGGGAAACAACTGATCCAGGGTGTCGCCAAGGAGGGCCGGGGCCATCTCCTGTCGATGGCAAGCCTCCCCGAACACGTGTCGAACCGTTCCCTCCGAATCGACCACAAAGGCATACCCCGGAATGGCCTCGAACATCGCGTCCTGTAGATCCCGCGCCGCCGTCAGTGCGTCGAACAACAACCGGTTTTCATTGACGTCGACGAACGTCAACAGCCATGCACGGCCTTGCTCCCAGTCCACAGGCACCCAGCGCAACAGGAAAAATCGACAGCCCCCTTGAGACACGCATATGCGAACCTCGCGCCCATGCGTCTCGGCCGGCGTATCGGTGAAATCGAGGTTGGGTGGAAGCCGATCGAGATCATCCGGATGCACAAGATCCAACTGGGCCAGCACCGTATTCACAGGCGGTTGTTGCCCCAGCATCCGAACAAACGCCGGGTTTGCCCAGAGGATGCGTCGCCCCGACACCACCAGCGTCGGGTCTTCCAGCCGATTCACCAGACCCCGGTAGCGATCAAGGTCGCGACGACGTGCCTGCAGACCCGTCCCGACACGATAGGTGTAGCCGCCCACCGCAAGTGCGCCCACGAACCCCAATGCCCACCAGGCCATCGGGCGATCCGTACCCCTGTGCGTCGGGTCAACATCGGCCAGCAGCTGCCATTCGCCCCCCGGGAAACGAATCCGATGCCGGTACGACGCCTCTTCGTCGAGGCCATGCGGGTTGTAGAACAACGGGCCGGCCTCGCCCACACCATCCCGGCCGCGCAGGGCCAGCAACAGCGTCCCCCGTTGTTCACCGATGCCCGCACGCTCCAGCAAGGCCTCAAAATCGAGCGCTATGCTGCTGATGCTCAGCTGGTTTGCATGCTCGTCAATGACTAGGTGAGAAGGCCCATCTGGAGCGGGATCCGTGTCCACCGGGGCGCGCACCAAGAGCCCATAGCCACCCTGAACCAGCGGCCAGGGGCCCGCTACGACCACCTCTCGTTCGTTCAGGACTCGGCGAAAGGAATCCGCCTGTTCGGGATGAGTCGCGAGATTGAGCCCGACCACGTCCTCGTTCCCCTCGAGGGGATAGACGAATTCGATGATTGGCCCCCGTGCCAGCGTCAGGGAGATCACCAGGTCTTCATGCCCGCGGTAGATGCGCTCGGCTACGCGCTCGAACTCGTCGCTTTCCAGGTCCGGATGCACATAGGCGTAGGCCGCCAGGCCGATGGTCGAATGCACCAGCCCATTGATCAGGCTTTCCACCTGAGTGCGCAGACTGGCGAGCTCGCCCGCCACCGCGGCACTCTGGCGATCTTCCAGCTCGATCTTCCAGGCGCGGTCAATCAGCAGAAACAGCCCGAGGAACACGAGAGCGGCCGCCAGGCCCAGAACAAAGGGACCCGCCGTGGAGTGCGAATCCCGGCCCTCGTGCCGAGGCGCGTCGTCAGGGGCTTCCGTGCGCGTGTGGGTACTGTCATCCATGCCCAGACCTGTCACTACCAGCGGAATACCCACTATGCGCCCAAAACGCCCCCCTGTGAACGGTGAGATCGCTGCTCGGCAAAGGCCCAGAAACATGCTTCCGCGAGGCATGAAAGGTCCAGATAACACGGGCGGAAGGAACGGTATGGTGGGGGCGGCCGGACTCGAACCGGCACAGCCTTGCGGCCGAGGCATTTTAAGTGCCTTGCGTCTACCCGTTTCGCCACGCCCCCGGGGACTCGCATCATACCGGCTGCGCAAGCCCCGTGTGGAGTGTCAGTCGTGCGACTCGCTCCCCTGCGAGCCGTCCGCCATCTCGGCGATGGGCAGCGGGATGTGCAATGCAGCGGCCATGGCGCGCAACAGCTCGATCTCGGCCACCTGAACACCACCGCCGCGCTGAACCGTCGCCAGCATCGCCTCCACCAGTGTCCGCTTGTCCTTGACCCGCAGCTGGTCGAGCCGCTCCAGGGCCTTGTCCAGCACGGATGCCCAGGCAGTGCCGGCAGTAGCCTGCTCGAGCTCCGGCGGGGCTTCCGACTCCAGCGGCATGATGCCCGTGAGCGCCGCCACACCGGCATTGAACGCTGTAACCGCCGCATCGGGATCATCCGGATGGCCGTGATGGGCCAGAACCGCGAGCACGTAGCGCGCCTGCCCGCCGTTGTCGGCCAGCCGACGGCGCCCTCCCGAACGGGCCTGCGAGGGCCGTTCGATATCCTGCAGCTGGCGCCGGACGAGCCGCCCGAGCGCATACTCGAAGGCCGATACCCGTTCATCGGCCTGAATCAACTCGTCGACCAGACGCGACAGGACTTCACGTTCCTGTGGCGGGTGTCGGCGCAGCACGGGGAAGGCCATCTCCAGCAGCGGGATGCGCAGATCCGGGCTGAGTTCCGGCACTTCCTGAAGCAGTTCACGTACCCGCTTTTCGCTGTCTTCGCCGCGCGTCTCGAGGATGCGCATCAGCTGGGCATCGCGCACTTCGGAATCGGACGAAATAAGCAGATACAGCATGGCCTCGGCGGCCCAGCGGTCGGAATGCACCGAGCGTTCCAGGGCGCTGGGCACCGCGGCGACCAAGAATCCCGCCCCGAGGATATGCGCAAGGCCAGGGTCGCCAATCGCCTCGAGCAGGGCCTCCGGGTGTAGCCCCAGCCCACCCCCGGCCTTCGGCTCGGCCTGTTCGCGCGCGGCTTCGGCCTCCTGCTCCTCGCGCCGGCGCCGCGCATCTTCCTGCATCCGTTTTTGCACGGCCTCGAGCTCCGAGGGGTCGAAACCCGGCTCGATCTTGCGGATGCGATCCTCCAGTGGCGGATGCGTCGCGAACATCCGCCCCAGCCCGCCATTGACGAACAGCATGTGGCCGACCTCTTCGCTGTCCGCGTTGAGGCCGGAATAGCTGGCCCCGATCTTCTTCAGTGCCCCTGCAATGCCCTCCGGCTGGCGCGTGAACTGCACGGCCGAGGCGTCCGCCAGGTATTCGCGCTGACGTGATACCGACGCCCGAATCCAGCGCCCGAAGAACAGGCCGATGTAACCGACGATCATCAGCACCAGGCCGGCGACTACGATCCCGCCGGCGTTGCGGTTGTTACGTGAAAAGCGCATGGCCAAAAGCACGCGCTGCCCGATCAGCGCCATCACCAGAATCCCGAACAGCATCCCGACCAGGCGGATGTTCATGCGCATGTCGCCATTGAGGATGTGTCCGAACTCGTGGGCGACCACGCCCTGCAACTCGTCTCGGTTCAGGTGTTCCAGCGCACCGCGCGTCACCGCAACCGCCGCATCCGAAGGCGAATACCCGGCTGCGAAGGCATTGATCCCCGGCTCCTGCTCCAGCACGTAGACCTCGGGCACCGGCACGCCCGAGGCAATCGCGACCTCTTCCACCACGTTCATCAGGCGTCGACGCAACGGGTCCCGGGTATCCCCCTCGATTCGCGTACCCCCGAGCTCGCGCGCCACCGCGCCACCGCCGTCGCGCAGGCTCAGCATGCGATAGAGACTGCCCAGGCCAATCAGCCCCACGGTGAACGCACTGGTCCAGCCGACCACGTCCAGGTTGTCGCGAAGAAACTCCCGGGTGAGCCAGGGTTCGCCCGGTGCGGTCGCCTGCGCCTGGCCGAACAGCACCAGCGCGATCAGGTTCATCACCACCACAATCGCCAGCACGGCCAGCATGAACAGGCCCAGCAGCCAGCGCGTGCGCCGCTGGGCACGGTCCTGATGCTCAAAGAAATCCATGCCCTGTCCCTATGAGAAGTTGACCTCGACCGGCTCGCGCTTTTGCGGATCCTCGATCTCCAGCAATTGTGCCGGGCGGAAGCCGAAGTTGTTCGCGATCAGCGTGTTCGGAAACATCTCGCGCAGGATGTTGTACTGCATCACCGCGTCGTTGTAGCCCTGACGCGCGAAGGCCACGCGGTTCTCGGTGCTGGTCAGCTCCTCGGAGAGCTGCATCATGTTCTCGTTGGCCTTCAGGTCCGGATAGTTCTCGGACAGCGCGAACAAGCGTCCCAGGGCGCCGGACAGCCCCTGCTCGGCCCCGGACAGCTGGCGCACGGCCTCGCTGTTCGTGGGGTCCCCGCCCACCTGCTTCAGCCGATCCATGGCCTGATTGCGCGCCTGGATCACTGCTTCCAGCGTGTCGCGCTCATGGCTCATGTAGCGTTCCGCGACTTTCACCAGGTTGGGGATCAGGTCGTAGCGCCGGGTCAGCTGGACGTCGATCTGGGCAAACGCGTTCTTGTAGCGGTTGCGCGCCGTCACCAGCCGGTTGTATGTCCAGACCGCCCAGACCACGAGCAGCACCACAATCGCGATCAGCACCCATTCCATGCCGGCCTCTCCCTCAGCGAACAAAGCCCCGAGTGTACGCAGGAACGACGCCGCCGGCGAACGCAGGGGCCTGCGTGAACCCGGCGCAGCCGTGCTATACCCTGACCCCCATCAACCCCCGGAGCCTTACGGATTCCTGAATGAATCTCTCGACCCTTCTCGGCATTATCGGCAGCCTGCTGGTTTTCGGCAGCGTGATCGCCTTTTCCTCGCAGGACCTGCATGCCTTCCTGAACCTGCCGGGGCTGGGCATCGTGCTCGGCGGTACGATCGCCGCGACCCTGATGAGCTACCCCTTTCACGAGGTGGTGCGCGTCTTCCGTGCGGGGGCGCACGCCATCCGCGAGGAGCGCTACGACATCGCCCGCGACCTGGAAGAGATCGTTCAGGTCTCGCGCTACTGGTACTCGCAGAACCTGCGCGGCGTCCAGCAGCGCCTGGAGCAGGTCCAGAATCCGTTCCTGCGCACCGGCATCCAGCTGGTGATCGATGACACCCCGATGGACGACATCCAGGACCTGCTCAACTGGCGCATGGCCCGCCTGCGCGCCCGCGAACAGGCCGATGCGCAGATGTTTCGCACCATGGCCACCTATGCCCCGGCCTTCGGCATGCTGGGGACACTGATTGGCCTGATCAATCTGCTGCTGACCACCGAGACCGATGACTTCACCATCATCGCGGTCAACCTCGGGATCGCCCTGATCACCACGTTCTACGGCATCCTGCTGGCAAACCTCGTGTTCCGCCCGATCGCGATCAAGCTGGAACGGCGCACCGAGGGCCGCGTCGTGCTGATGACCATGGTGCTCGAAGGCATCATGCTGATGCGCAAGGGCCGCAGCCCGGGGTACATCCGCGAGACCCTGCGTTCGTTCATGGAGAACCACCGCGACGAGATCCGCCAGACCGAGCCAAACGGCGAACCCGATCCGGATGAAGCCGAACGCCAGGAACGCACCTGAGCATGCCCAGCCCCGGATACTCCACCTCCAACCGCGCGGCCATGCAGGCCGAGATGGACGCCCAGGCGGCGACGCGACCGGAACAGGCCTTTCTCGGCTCCTATCCCGGCGAGCGCCAGCGCGATGACGAGCACGCCTGGATCCTCACCTACCTCGACGTCCTCACCCTGGTCATCGTCATATTCGTAATCATGCTGACCTTCATGGACCCGCGCGACGACCGTCCCCTGGCCAGCGCGGCCCAGCCGATCCAGCTCGCCCATCCCGATCGCCAGGCCCTCCTCGACCCGTTGGTCGCGCCGCTAACAGGAAACCTCGGGGATCTCGAAGGGCGGCTCCATGAACCGCTGCCGGAAGTGGACGACCCCGATCTCGAGGGCACGGCCACGACCGCATCCAGAATGCGCGAGCAGGCACCTCAGGGCGTCGAGGTCGTGGAGCACCCCGGCCGCACCGAGCTGCGCATCCAGGACGAGATCCTGTTCGCCAGCGGGCAGGCCGATCTGCAACCGGAAGGCCGGATGTTGCTGGCCCAACTGGAGCCCCTGCTGGACGAGCACGACGGCCTGATCACCGTCGAGGGACACACCGACAACATCCCGATTGCGACGGAGCGCTTTCCGTCCAACTGGGAGCTCTCCTCGGCCCGCGCCAGCGGCGTGGTCCGCTATCTGCTGGACCAGGGGCTCGAGGCCGAGCGACTGCGCGCCGTGGGCCGGGCCGACACCCAGCCTGTGGCCAGCAACGACACCGCACGCGGCCGTTCCGAGAACCGGCGTGTCGCGCTGATCCTCGAGTCTCCAACGGCCGCGCATCCATGACGGTCGAGGGATTCCCATGCCTGCCCCGGGAATCCCGCAGCACGCAACCCACCACTTGACCGCAGACCCTCCGCCCATAAAGCTGTGCACCTTATTCAGCTTATGAGCAACTGGCGGACATGCGCACAGGACGCGGCCTCCTACTCGGCGACTTCCTCGACACCACCAATCACAAGGACAAGCTGATCGCCCTGATCGGCGCCGTGGTCGGGCTGTATCTGTCACTGGAGGTCGCGGCCTCGGTCACCGAAAGCGGCATCAACGGACTCATCCTGGCCTCGCTGGGCGCTACCGCCGTGCTGCTCTTCGCCGCACCTCGGGCCGCGCTGTCGCAGCCCTGGAATGTCCTTGGCGGGCATGCCATTGCCGCCATTGTCGGAGTCGCCGTCCGGCAGGCGGTAGACCACCCGCTGTTGGCCGCCGCGCTCGCGGTCGGCCTCACCGTCTACGCGATGTACTACCTGCGCTGCCTGCACCCACCCGGGGGCGCCACAGCGCTGTATGCCGTGGTCGGCGGGGCGTCGGTCGAGGAACTCGGCCTGCTGTTCATCCTGCACCCCGTGCTGTCCAGCGTGGCCGTCATGCTGATGGTCGCCATAGTGATCAACTACCCTTTTCCATGGCGTCGCTACCCGGCGGCCCTGGCGCGCCTGGACGAGCCCTCACCCGCCGGCCCATCCGGTGCACTGGAACGTGCGGGCTTGAGCCAGGCGGACCTGGAGCACGCGATGCGCGATCTCAATCTGTATCTCGACATGACCGAGGACGACCTGGCCCGCCTCTATCTGCTGGCACGACGCCACCATGAGCACCCGGACGCGATCAATCCTGCGGATATTCGACCCGGACAGTGCTACAGCAACGGCGCCCAGGACCACGCCTGGAGCGTGCGCAAGGTCCTGGCGCGGGATGCCGACCTGATCACGTATCGCGTCATCAGCGGCGCGGGCGTTCCCGAGGAAGGCCGCTGCTCCGTGACGGACTTTGTTGCCTGGGCACACCATCGCCTGGACGCTCCAGGGTGACCAGTACCATAGCCTGGGCACCGCCAGGCCCCTTTGGCGCGAATCCCGACACATGCTTATACTCGCGGCGCGGCTGTCTCCGTAGCTCAGCTGGATAGAGCAGCCCCCTCCTAAGGGGCAGGTCGCAGGTTCGAATCCTGCCGGGGACACCACCTTCCATTAGTGTTTCCTTAAGGAAACACTAATCAACGTACACGCTCGCGCTCGAGTCGCTCTTGCATGCGAACAAGGCGCGGCGACTGCCGTGCAGTCATTCTGCACAAGGGAGTCGCAACGCCGTGCGCATGCCCGTTTCTGATAACAACGGGCGGCCGAGCCCCTTCGGGGTTGGCACCCCAGGTTCCCCGATCCTGCGTTGCGGCACTTGCTGGTAGAACCACTACCCGCTGCGCACCGCGCCTTGTCTCGGAAAACCTGGGGTGCCAACGCGAGCGTGTACGTTGATCAGTGTTTCCTTAACGAACTGGTGTCGGCGGAAAATCCGCCGTAAGGTACGTCAATGGCGACGCTTACCACGGAACAGGCCGAACGGCTGGTCGACCTCCTGGCCCCACTGATCGGGGTGCAGGGAGAAGTGGACGGCCGCATGGTGGAACTGGTCGAGGTCCTCGACGAAGGCCCCCGCGGCGAGCCGGGTATCGCATTGATGGAGACTGGCCTGGACCGCCCGATTCAGGCCAACCAGTACGGCGACCCGCTTTCGCGGCACTCGCTGGTTCGCACCCTGCCGCTGCTATCCGAGGTCGAACGCGACATCCATCCGGTGCTGCGCCAGCTCCTCCCAGAGGACGTCTTGACGGATCTGCGACGGGCGCTCGGAAACTGAAACGGCATCGTCCAGACAGGCTTCTATCCCGCGCATCATGGGCTCCAGGTGGGGCCATACCGCATCCAGCATGTAGGGCTGCGCCTCGGGCGTCGGATGGATCCCGTCATCCATGATCATCCCGTCGCGAAAGGCGACCTCGTGCAGGAAGAACGGCTCGAACACCAGCCCGCGTTCCCGCGCCAGATCGGCGAAGACGGCCTCGAACCGCTGACTGTACTGGGGGCCGTAGTTGGGCGGAATGCGGATCCCGAGCAGCAGGGTCTGGGCGCCCGCCGCGTCGATCGCCTCCAGCATCGCCTCCAGGTTCTCGCGCATGGCCCGTGGCGAGAGTCCGCGCAGGCCGTCGTTGCCCCCCAGGGCCAGGATCACAAGGTCGGGGCTCTCGCGTTCGAGGACCTCCGGCAGGCGTTCGCGCCCCCCGGCCGTCGTTTCGCCACTGATCGAGGCATTCGCCACGTGCCAGGGATGATTGCGCTCACTCAGACGCTCTTCCAGAAGCCCCACCCAGCTTTCCGCATCGCTCATCCCGAATGCCGCGCTCAGGGAATCACCGAACACCAGCACCTTCGCGGGTTCTTCCCCCGAATTTTCCGAGCTGATGGAATTCGCAAGGCCAAGCGGACTCCATAGCAACGCGAGCCACGCAATAATGACCAGGGAATAACGCCACATGGATGCATCCTCATCTTCGGTTCTGGAAGCCCGCGACCTGCAACAGCGGATCGCCGGCCCCAGCGGTGTACTGGATATTCTGCGCGGAGTCTCGCTCTCGGTTCACACCGGCGAGACCGTTGCCATCCTCGGCGCCTCCGGCTCTGGCAAGTCCACATTGCTGGGACTTCTAGCAGGTCTGGACGCCCCAAGTGCCGGAGAAGTTCGCTTGCTGGGGCAAACGATCAGTGAGCTGGACGAGGATGGCCGGGCGGCCCTGCGCGCCGGGCGCGTCGGCTTTGTTTTCCAGTCGTTCCAGCTCCTCCCGGCACTGACGGCCTTCGAGAACGTGCTCCTCCCGCTTGAACTGAACCCCGAGCACGAGGCGCGCTCGCAAACCGAGATCTCCGCCTGGGCCCGCGACGCGCTGAAACGCGTCGGGCTGAGCGAGCGCGAAGCCCACTACCCGCACCAGCTCTCGGGCGGCGAGCAGCAGCGCGTCGCCATTGCCCGCGCGATCGTGGATCGCCCCGCCGTGTTGTTCGCCGACGAGCCCACCGGCAATCTCGACGGCCAGACCGGTAGCCGCATCATCGAACTGCTGTTCAGCCTGGCCCGACAACCGGATGACCACGGTCAGCGCACGGCGCTGATCCTGGTGACACACGACGCCGATCTCGCGCAGCAATGCGACCGCATCCTCCATATCCAGGACGGCGTGCTGGCATGACACGTCTTTCCGGGCGCGGTGGTCCGCGCGAATGGCTTCGCGGTACCTGGCGCGAGTGGCGCAGCGCCGAGTTGCGCGTGCTTGCCGCGGCGCTGGTCGTCGCGGTGGCGGCGGTCGCGGCGGTGGGTTTTTTCACCGACCGGGTGGATCGGGGCATGGCGCAGCAGGCGACCCTGCTGCTGGGCGGTGACATGGCCGTGGTCGGCGACCAGCCGATCGCGGAGGACTGGCTCGCGGAGGCCGAACGCCGAGGCCTGCAGACCGCCCGCACCGCCGCGCTGCCCAGCGTGCTGTTTACCCCCGAGGACGACTCCCGCCTGTCCGCGCTGCGCGCGGTGGACCGTGACTGGCCTCTGCTGGGCGAGGCGCTCGTAAGAGACGTCCCGGATGCCGACCCCGAGGTACACACGCAGGGTCCGGAACCCGGTACGGCCTGGCTGGAAGGCGCTCTGCTGCAGGCCCTGGAGCTCGAGGTTGGCGATACGGTCGAGGTCGGCGAACTGGTGCTGGAAGTGGCCGGCGAGATCGCCCGCGAACCCGACCGCGGCAGCGCCCTGCTGGATATCGCACCCCGGCTGATGCTCGCCTATGACGATCTCGAGGTCAGCGGGCTGATCGGACCCGGCAGTCGCGTGCGCTACGAACTCTTTGCGACCGGCCCGGCGGCCCAGATCGAAAGCTACCGCGACTGGATCGAGGAGCGGCTGGAGCCGGGTCAGCGCCTGCGCGAGCTTGATGACGCCAACCCGGAGCTGCAGGTCGCCATCGAGCGGGCCGAGCGCTTTCTCGGGCTGGCCTCGCTGATGGCAGTCCTGCTGGCCGGGGCGGCGATCGCGGTGGCCGCCCATCATTTTGCCCAGCGCCGCGCGGATGCCGCCGCGGTCATGCGGGCGCTGGGGGCCAGCGGGCGCCATGTACTCAGGCTTTATTTTGGCCATGTCCTGATCATTGCCCTGCTCGCCAGTGGGATCGGACTGGCCATCGGATTTGCCGCGCAGTTTGTGCTCTCCGCGCTGCTCGGGGAATGGCTGGCGGGCGACCTGCCGCCGCCGGGGCTCCGCCCGGTGGCGGCGGGCCTCGGCGTGGGACTGATTACCGCGGTCGGCTTCGCCCTGCCCGCGTTGCTGCGCATCGGCCAGGTGTCTCCCCTGCGCGTGCTGCGCCGCGATCTGGGGCTCCCGCCCGCGTCCGTCTGGCTGTCGGGACTGCTGGCCCTGCTGGCCTTCGGTGCGCTGTTGTACTGGCAGGCGGCCGACCCGCGTCTGGCCGCCTGGGTCCTGCTCGGGACCGCGGGCGCGCTAATCGTGCTCGGGGCACTGGGCCTGCTGCTGGTGCTGGCCCTGCGCCCGCTGCGCAATCATGGAGGTATGGCCATGCGCTTTGGTCTGGCCAACCTTTCCCGCCGTGGCGGACTGAGCGCCGTGCAACTGGTCGCCTTCAGCATCGGCATCCTTGCACTATTGCTGCTGGCGATCGTGCGCGTGGACCTGCTCTCCGCCTGGGACGCGAGCATCCCCGCCGATGCACCGAACCAGTTCTTCGTCAACATCCAGCCCGGGCAGGAAGAGGCCTTTGCCGACCGAATCGAGGCCTCCGGGCTCGAACGCCCGCAGTTGGACCCAATGATTCGCGGGCGCCTGATCGCGATCAACGACCAGCCGGTCCAGCCCGATGATTTTGACGACGACCAGACCCGGCGTCTGGTGGATCGCGAGTTCAACCTTTCCTACGCGGAAGAACCGCCAGAGCACAACCGCGTGGTGGAAGGCCACTGGTTCCACCACGGGCCGACCGGCGAGGATGCGGACGGCGCATGGTCGGTCGAGGCCGGTTTGATGGAACGTTTCGGTCTGGAGATTGGCGACAGCCTGACCTTCCGAGTGGGCGGGCAACCCGTGCGCGGCATGATCGCCAACGTGCGCGAGGTCGACTGGGACAGCTTCCGGGTCAATTTCTTTGTGATCGGCCCACCCGCTCTGTTGGGCGAACAGCCGCGCACCTACATCACCGCACTGCATGTGCCGGAGGGGATGGGCGCCGAGCAGAACCGCTGGCTGCGGGAATTCCCGGCCGTCTCCGCGATCGACGTCGGCGCGATCCTCGAGCAGGTTCGTGACGTGATGGATCAGGCCACCCGCGCCGTGGAGTATGTGTTCCTGTTTACACTGCTCGCGGGCCTGACCGTGCTGTTTGCGGCTGTGCAGGCCACACGCGACGTGCGCCGCCGCGAGACCGCCCTGCTGCGCACCCTGGGGGCCCGACGCCACCACATCCGGCGGGCGTTGCTGGCCGAGTTTGGCAGCCTGGGCTTTCTGGCGGGTCTGCTGGCAGCCGTCATCGCGACCGCCGTGGGAGGCCTGCTGGCCTGGCAGGTATTCGAGTTCGACTACCGCGTCAACCCGATGACCTTCGTGTTCGGGATTGTCGGCGGGACCCTGGGCATTGCGCTGGCCGGCTGGCTGGGAACGCGTAGCGTGCTGCGCCAGGCGCCACTCGGGGTCCTGCGCGGCCCCGAGTGATGCGCCACGGCCATCAGTGACCGTACATGATGTCCACGTCGAGGAAGCCGAACAGGACCAGGGCCGCCAGCGCCCAGACATAGAAGGAAAAGACCTTCAGGCGCGCGCGATAGAGGAAGAACAGCACCATCTTCAGGGAGACGACCCCGACCACAGCCGAGACCACGAACCCCACGATCAGCGGCGTCCAGGTCAGATCCCCCAACCCGTTGCCGTTGATCCAGACGTCCAGCGACTGTACGGCGGTGGCCGCCAGGATGGTCGGGATCGCGAGGAAGAAGCTGTATTCCGCCGCCCAGCGCCGCTTGAGGCCCGAGAACAGCGCGAAGGTGATGGTCATGCCGCTGCGGCTCAGGCCGGGCACCAGCGCAAAGCCCTGGGCCACACCAATGATCGTGGCGATCTTCGGCCCCAGCTTGCGCAGGCCCAACGGGCGGCGACTGAGACGGTCTGTCCACCACAGCAGGATGCCCGTGAGCGTGAGCGTACCGGCGATCAGCGTCGGGTTGGCAAACACGTGCTCGAAGCTCGCCTTCAGCGTAAAGCCGATCACGGCCGTCGCGAACACCGACAAGCCGCAAAGCAGTGCCAGGCGCAGGAATAGCATCTCGCGACCCGCGCTTCCGCCCGCCGAGGCCCATTGCCAGCTCTCTCGAGCAATCCCGCCACTCAGGCGCCACAGGCTCTGGCGGAACACATAGACGATCGATACCAGCGTGCCGACATGCACCACCAGGTCGAACAGGATCATCTCCGGGCTTTCCGGTGGCGGCAGCGGCTCGCCACTGAGGATCAGCCAGTGCTGGGTCAGTACCAGGTGGGCAGTCGAACTGACCGGCAAGAACATGAAGATTCCCTGCACGACTCCGAGCAAGGTGGCAACCCAAACTGTCATTCCGATTCCGGTTTTGTCCCAAAGGCGGGCGCAGTATACGGAAACGGCCCGGGAAACGTTGTTACCGGGTTCGCGCCCCGGCACTCGGTTTCATATACCCAACGTACTTGTTTTTGCGCCAGCACACGCTTATCGTACTGCTATACATTCACATAGCCGTATATTTGGCAGCCGACCAACCGAACCCGTGCGACCCGCGAGAACGTACGGGACCTGGCGAGCGCCGATCTGGCCTGCAAACCGCCAACGAGTCACCCCATGCAACTCACTCGCTTTACTGATTTCTCCCTGCGCGTGCTGATGTACCTCACGGTTCAGCCCGACGACCAGCGGGTCACCGTCACCGATATCTCCGAACGTTTCGGCATCCCGCGCAACCACCTGGTCAAGATCGTTCACCAGTTGGGCCAGAAGGGGTATCTGATCACCCGCCGCGGCAAGGGCGGCGGCATCTCGCTCGCGCGCGCCCCCGAGTCGATCAATATCGGGGCCGTCGTACGCGACATGGAGCCCAACCTCAAGGTCGTCGATTGCGAGAGCCCGATGTGTCCAATCCTGCCCGGCTGCCAGCTGCGCGGGGTACTGGACGACGCCCGCGATGCCTTCCTCGCCGTACTCGATCAGTACACCGTGCGCGATGTCACCCAGTCACCCGAGCACCTGCGGTCCCTGCTACGCTATAGCGCCTGACCCGCAGACCTGAGGACGCCGCCATGGAACGGCACGTGCCCTCCCGCCGACCGCTATGGGCCGCAACCCTGCTGCTTGCGGCCCTTACGCTCGTCGCACCGCCTGCGCTTGCGCTGGCACCCGCCTGCCCGTCCGATAACGCCAGCCTTACCACCAACGAACTGCTGGCCGACCCGCCTGGGCACGATACACCCGTCGTGCTGGAGGGCATCGTTACCGGCGTGTTCATGGGCAACGATCAACTGGGCGGCTTTTACCTGCAGAACGACGAATCCGACAGGGCAACCGGACTGTTCGTCTATGCCCCGGGCCAGGAGCCAGTTACGCCGGGTGACCGTCTGCGCGTACAGGGCCGGTTTGGCCATCATCACGGCCGTCCCCAGCTCGCCCGCGTCGACGGGATCAAGACCTGTGGCAGCGGCCGTCTGCCCGAGCCCGTGACGCTCGAGCTCCCGCGCGATGCCCAGCGCCTGTCGGACTTCGAAGACGTGCGCGTGCGCTTTGAACAGACGCTGACGGTAACCGGGCACCACGAGCTTGAGCGCTACGGCAGCCTGACGCTCTCCGCCGGCGGGCGCCTGTGGCACCCTGGCCAGACCGGCGAATTCGACGACCACGACCACGCGGAACGCCGCATCGTGCTGGACGATGGCAGCTACCGTGCCCGCCCGGACCCCGTCCCCTATCTCGACGACCAGGGGACACGCCGTGTCGGCAGCCAGGTCACGGGCCTGACCGGTATCCTGACGCATGCCTTCGACGCCCACCGCCTGCACCCGACCCAATCGCCACAGTGGGAAGGTGGCGCCCGGCCCGAGGCGCCCGAGCGGGCGGCAGACGGCGCACTGCGCATCGCCACCGCCAACCTGGAGAACGACTTCGTCACGCTGGGCGAGCGCGGCGCGTCCAGTCGCGCCGAGCGCGTGCGGCAGGAGGCCAAGCTGAATACCGCCCTGCGCCCCCTGAAAGCGGACGTGATTACGACGATCGAACTGGAAAACCGGCCCGCCGCGCGCGAACGCCTGATCGAACGCCTGAACCAGCACGGCGATATCACCTACCAGGCCGTCCGCCATCCCGCACCGGGGACGGACGCGATCAAGGTGGGCATGAGCTACCGGCCCGATCGACTGGAACTACTGGATGCCGTCGCCGACGGAGACCGCGTGCATCATCGCCCACCGTTGCTCGCATGGTTCGGCACCCTGGACGGCGAGCCCCTGTTCGGGATCGTCGCGGTGCACTTCAAGGCCAAATCCGGATGCCCCTCCAGCGGCGACATCGATCGCGGTCAGGGCTGCTGGAACGAGCGGCGCACAGCGCAGGCCGAACGCCTGGCGCAGTGGATCGAACAGGAGCGTCGCGACGGGCTGCCCGTAATCATTGCCGGCGACCTGAACGCCTATGCCGCGGAGGACCCGCTTCGCCTCCTGCGCGAGGCAGGCAAGCGCGACCTGGTCCATGCCGAACCCGACCAGGCCTACAGCTACGTCTTTCGCGGTCAGTCCGGTCAACTGGACTATCTACTCGGCCCGCGAGACCTGGAGGAACGGGTTGGCAAGGCGGGCTCGTGGGCGATCAACGCCGATGAACCGGCCTTTCTGGGCTTCGACGGAAGCCAGCCCGCCGAGGGGCCCTGGCGAGCCTCGGACCACGACCCGGTCTGGCTGGACCTGCAGCGCGACT
Organism: Thioalkalivibrio sp. K90mix; assembly: GCF_000025545.1. Lineage (NCBI taxonomy): Bacteria > Pseudomonadati > Pseudomonadota > Gammaproteobacteria > Chromatiales > Ectothiorhodospiraceae > Thioalkalivibrio > Thioalkalivibrio sp. K90mix. Next base: position 1,122,328 of record NC_013889.1, on the reverse strand, counting down.
AGTCGCGCGTCGAATGTCGCTCGGACTCGGGCGTGTCCCCGTCGGCCTCGGGCGCAGCGGCCTTCTCGGCGGCCTCCGTCTCCTCTTCGCTCAGGTTGTCCCGGATCAGGCGCACCGGGATCGGCCCGCCATCGATATGGCTCAGCGTGCGCTGCGGGAACGGGATCTCGATGCCCGCCTCGTCCAGCGCGGCCTTCACCTGCATGTGCATGCTGTTGCGCAGGTCCAGGAACTTCTCCCGCCGCGCCCAGACCGACAGCTGAATCTTCAGTGCGGAATCCCCGTATTCAAGGAAGATGAACAGCGGCTTGGGCTCCTCCAGACAGACCGGGTTGCGGTCCGCCACGTCCATCAGGATGTCACGCAGCGCCTTCAGATCGGTGCGATAGGCGACCCCGATCTGCATGTCCAGGCGGCGAATCGGGAAGCGCGTCATGTTGGTGATCTGCGACTTCACCAGGCTTTCGTTGGGTACCCGCACCAACAGGTTGTCGAAGGTGCGCAGCTTCACCGACAGCAGGTCGATGGACAGCACCTCCCCGGTCGCGTCCCCCACCTTGATGATGTCGCCGACCGAGAAGGGCCGCTCCCCAATCAGGAACAGCCCCGAGATCAGGTTGGACGCCGAGGTCTGCGAGGCAAAGCCCAGCGCGACCGTCAGGATGCCCGCCGCCCCCAGCAGCACGGTGAGATCGAAACCCAGTTCGCGCAGCCCGGAGACCACCGCCAGAACGATAATCACGTAGAAGCTGATGCGACGCATCAGCATGATCTGCTGGGCATCCATGTGCCGGCCGAAGGCCCGGGTCAGGTTGCGCGAGACCAGTCGTGCCAGGATCAACCCGACGATGATGTACAGGGAGGCCCGCAGCGCGGCGAGGAAAGCGTCGCTGGTCAGGAAGTCCATGGTGCTTTGCATCCAGGCGTCCATCCTTCGTTCCTATTGAAACAGGGCGCTGAACGCCCGCACCATCACATGCCGCCCACCCACCTCGCGCGGCTCGGCAATCCGCTCAGCGCCCTCGGCCTCGGCGGGCGGCCCGGCGTCGATCTTCATCGCCGCCATGTCCTTGTCATCCTCGCGCTCCATGCGGACCGCCGGGGTCCACAGGCGGTTGCGGCGATCGGCATAGACCGGCAGACGCGGCACCGGCAGATTCACGCGCTCCAGGAACAGCGCATCCACCGCCTTGTTGTGGATCGTCAGCGGCGTAACCACGCGATGCGGGCGCTCCGGGACGTCCTCCAGGGCCAGCCGCGCCTGGGTGCGCGTGGCATAGCAGAGCTCGCCTTCCACGGTGTTGGGTCCAAACCAGGTGTCAGAGGGCGCGTAAACCGGGAACTCGTGGGCCCGTGCATCGCCCAGATAGAACTGCACCCAGGCGGGCGAACTGAGAAACAGGGTGACCCGGCCCTGGGCCGGCACATAGAACGGGTTCTCCGGCCGACTGACCATCGGACGGTCAGCCAGCGCGATACGCAATTCCGGCTGGGTGTCGCCGGTGGCACCGGCAAAGCGCAGGCGCTCCGAGAGCGACTCGGGCCACTCGGAATCGGTTGGTACCTCGATATCCAGCGTCGCATCGGCCGCGTCTCGCGGCCGGTCCAGCCCAAGGCGCCATTCCGCTTGGGTATGCTCAAGCCAGATATCCAGCGGTCCCACGGACCAGCGCCCGATACGTCCCCGCGGCAACGACCAGCGGCCCCACCAGGTCGGTCGCTTCCCTGTCTTGTCCTTCTCGGTCATCCCTGGGGGTGTCCTGTGTCCGTTGCCGATGTATTCGCGCCCACTGTAGCGCACTCCAGCCTATTCCTAGAATAGATCCAGCTGTGGGTCGCGCTCGGCCTTCGGCGCGGCGGGCGGATGAAAGCGCGTGGTATCCAGCTCCGCAAGACGCCCCGCCAGACCCGCCCGGCGCCGGGCCAGCCGAAAGCGCTGACGCAGCAATGCGGCATACGGGCCCGTGCCAACCATGCGGTGCCCGAAAGTCGAGTCATACAGTCGGCCCCCATGCGCCTCACGCAGCCGCTGCAGCACATGGTCCGCTTTCAGTGGGTGATGCGTGCGCAGCCAGTCCTCGAACAGCGGCGCCACCTCCCGCGGCAGGCGCAGCAGTACGTACCCGGCGCTCGTGGCACCGGCCTCGCGTGCCGCATCCAGCAGCGATTCCAGTTCGCCATCGGTCAGAACCGGGATCAGGGGTGCCACCAGCACCGCGACCGACACTCCGGCCTCGCTCAGACGACGCATGGTCTCCAGACGTCGCTGGGGGGCGGCCGCGCGGGGTTCCAGGTGTCGGGACAACACCCGGTCCAGGGTAGTCACGGAAATCGCCACCTGTACCAGCCCCTGCTCGGCCATGGGCCCCAGCAGGTCCAGGTCGCGCTCCACCAGCGCGGACTTCGTAACGATGGACACGGGATGACACGCCTCGGCCAGCACCTCCAGGACCTCTCGCGTGATGCGCCACTCGCGTTCCACCGGCTGGTAGGCGTCCGTGTTGATGCCCAGCGCCAGCGGCGTCACGCGATGCGCGGGCCGGGCCAGTTCGCGGCGCAGGCAATCCGCTGCGCCGACTTTGGCGAACAGCCGGCTCTCGAAATCCAGCCCTGGCGATAGTCCGACATAGGCATGCGCCGGCCGTGCGAAGCAGTAGGCACACCCGTGTTCACAGCCGCGATAGGGGTTCAGGGACAGCTCGAACGGGACATCCGGGGACTGGTTCCAGGACAGGACAGTGCGCGGGTGCTCCGGCGTCACTTCGGTACGCAGCGACCGGGGCTCCTCGTCATCGCCCACCCAGCCATCGTCGAACGGCTCGCAGTGCGTGGTCTCGAAGCGTGCCAGGGGCTGGATCGTCGCACCGCGGCCACGAACCGGTCCATCGCCCTGGCTCATCGAAGCGTACCGTCGAGGGAAATTCGGATCCATGTACAAGCGCGAACGCGAGCGCGTGCGTGGATCCATGCTTCACTAGAAGACAGCATCCGTCAGCGCTCGAGCCGAACCCGGTAGAGGTCCGCATCGGCCGCACTGAATGCGCAGACCAGCAGGCGACGAAACTGACCCTCCTGCGCACGCAGCTGTTCCAGCGCGATATCCGCCGCGCGGTCCTTGGGGAAGCGATAGACACCCGTGCTGATGAGGGGAAAGGCGACCTCGCTCAGGCCGTACTCCTGTGCCAGTTCCAGGCTTGAGCGGTAACAGGAGGCCAGCAGCGTGTCCTCGTCCGCCTGGCCGCCCTGCCACACGGGACCGACGGTGTGGATGATGTATTCGGCCGGGAGGCGAAACCCGGGGGTGATGCGCGCGTCGCCGGTCGGGCAGCCCCCAATGGCACGGGTCACCTCCAGCAGCTCGGGGCCGGCGGCGCGATGAATGGCCCCGTCAACCCCGCCACCGCCCAGCAGGCTCTCGTTGGCGGCGTTGACGATCGCATCCACCTCCAGGGTGGTGATGTCGCCCTGTACGACCGAGATCATGGCTGCCCTAGGCCGGCACCATCCAGAGGGTCAGTGACAGCAGGATGGCCGTCATGCTCAGGCCGATCACCGGCAGCATCATCACCCCGGCCAGTGCCTCGCGCCGGAACAGGCGAAACGCCATCCCAATGAGCGTCAACGCCCAGCCAAAGGCGACGAAGAACGCCAGTGCGAAGATCTCGTTGCCCCATAGCACGATCAGCGCCACCGGCAGCGCCAGGTTCAGGAACACCACCCCCAGTTCCTGCGAGCCGGCGGCACGCCCCGCGGTCAGCGCGTAGCCATAGGCGGCCCAGACCATCACCATGCCAAAGGCCAGCGCGCCTGCGGCCGGCGACTCCAGCGGCGCGCGCAGGATGGCCGCGCCATGCGGCTCCAGGCCCACGCCCAATGCGATGATCAGCAGGCCCACCCCCACACTGATCAGCAGCCAGAACCACAAGGTTCCGCGTTGTACGTCCGGTTCGGTCATGTGCCCTCCCTGGGGTCGGAATTGGATACGCCGTGCAAACAATGCCTGTACTACCGGGGACCACCGCGACGGCTTGAGGTTCGGCCCCGCCACGGTCGGTGCCGGCTCCGTCACGCCGCGGGGTCAGTGGCGCGCCAGCTGCCAGGCGACCGTCTCGCCCGCGCGCAGCGGCACGCCCGGATCGTGGCCGAACAGCACCGCCTCCGGAACAGTCCAGTCCACCCGCTCCAGCGTGATGCTGTCGGTGTTGCGCGGCAGGCGGTAGAAATCCGGGCCGTGGAAGCTGGCGAAACCCTCCAGCTTGTCCAGCGCATCCACCGAGGCGAAGGCCTCGGCATAGAATTCGATCGCCGCATGAGCCGAGTAGATCCCCGCGCAGCCACAAGCGGACTCCTTCGCATGTCGCGGGTGCGGCGCGCTGTCGGTCCCGAGGAAGAAGCGCGGGTGGCCGCTGGTAGCCGCACGCAACAGGGCCTGACGGTGACCTTCGCGCTTCAGGATCGGCAGGCAGTAGTGATGCGGACGGATCCCGCCGACGAACAGCGCATTGCGGTTGTACAGCAGGTGCTGCGGGGTGATGGTCGCGGCGATGTTATCCGGACCCGACTCGACAAACGCCACGCCCGATTCCGTGGTCGTGTGTTCCAGCACCACGCGCAGTTCCGGGAACTCGCGAATCAGCGGCTGCAGATGCCGTTCGATAAACACCGCCTCGCGGTCGAAGATGTCGACCTCCGGATCGGTCACCTCGCCATGCACCAGGAGCGGCAGGTCGACCCGCTGCATCGCCTCGAACACGGGGTAGCATCGCCGGATATCCGACACCCCGCTGGCCGCGTTGGTCGTCGCCCCCGCGGGATACAGCTTCACGCCGTGAATGAACCCGCTGGCCTTGGCGGCCTCGATCATCCCGGGCGTAGTCGCCTCGGTCAGATAAAGCGTCATCAGCGGCTCGAAATCCGCCTCATCCGGAAGGGCCGCGAGGATGCGCTCGCGATACTCGGCTGCTGCCTCCACCGTCGTCACCGGTGGCTTCAGGTTCGGCATGATGATCGCGCGGCGAAAACGCCTTGCGGTATCCGGCAGCACGCTGCCCAGTACATCGCCATCGCGCAGGTGCAGGTGCCAGTCGTCGGGTCGGGTAATCGTCAGACGGTTCATGGGATCCTGGAAGGGTCGCGGGAGCCCTGGCGGCTCCATTAAGGAAACGCTGATAATCTCCGGCGATCAGGATAACGCGCGGCGCAGGTCCGCCTCGCTGTAACCCTCGATCGCCACGGTCTTGTCGCGCGCGGTCGCACCCGCCACAACGCTCACGTCACGGGCCGGGCAACCCAGCGCCTTCGCCAGCAGGGCACAAACGGCCTCGTTTGCCCGGCCTTTCTCTGGTGGGGCCTGCACCCGAAGCTTGAGGATATCCCCCATCCAGGGGCCAATCGCATCGCGCTTGCTGCCCGGCGCCACGCGGACCCTAAGGCGAGCCAAACCGCCTAGTCGGCCGGCCGGGTCGCCAGGTAGGCGCTGAACACGCCGAGCTGCACATCGCGCTTGACGTCGCGGAAACCGACATCCTCCAGTACGCCCATGATCTTCTCCGGCGGCACGCACTCGTTGATCGTGTCCCAGAAATAGCGCATCAGAAGATGCCCATCCGGGTCACGGGTGAGCAGACGGCTGAGAAACGGGATGAAGTCGCGAAAGTAGAACCGCGCCATCTTGAACTGGCGCTCGGTGCTGGGGCGCGAGACCTCGAGGATCATGCAGCGACCGCCCGGCTTGAGCACACGGAAGTACTCGCCAAACAGCTCATGCAGGTCGCGCACATGGCGCAGGCCGTAGCCCATGTAGACGCGGTCGAACTGCTTGTCCGGCAGCGGCAGCTGCTCGCCCAGACCCTCGATGAAGCGCGCCTTGATCGAGCGCCGGGCCACATCGATCATGCCGCGGCTGGGATCGACACAGGTGATGTTCTCGTCACCGACCACCTTGCGCACCTCGCGCGCCACTGGGCCCGTGCCCGTCGCGACATCCAGGATATCCATGCCGGGCTGCAGGCCGGATTGCTTCAGCGCGTAGCGACGATACGCCTGACCAGTGCCGAGAAAGCCCCAGCGCAGGATGCGGTCGTAATGCGGTGCCGTCCGGTCGAACAGATCGTCGACAAACGCCCGCTTTTCCGACTCGTCGCCGTAGTAGTCCTTCAGTACCGGATGCGGCTTGTACCCCGGATCATTCATCCACTTCCCCCTTCTGCGCGCCGCGCGCGCCCAATACCGTTTCAACGCCCGCGAGAGGCGGGGCCCTGCGGGCTAGCCTTCGCGGTACAGCCCTTCGATCTCCACTAACAGCTCGCTGCGGCAGATATCGCCATGCAGCAGCAGGATATCCACGTCTTCGCCCAGGCACTCGCGCAGATGCCGCTGCGCACGAGGCCCGTCCGCCCGGTGGCGCAGATAGACCTTCAGCATCGACAGGTCACCGGGATCGCGCAACGCCACAGTGCCCTCTTCGGAGGCCGCCGCCAGCAGCACCCCGATGTTGCGCAGGCTCTCGTCGATCTGGGCCTCAAGGTCGTCCGCGTGCCGGCTTTCGTGGCCCACGATGCTGGCCGTCCCGGAGATGAACAATTCCGCGGCCCCGCACGCCTCCTGGCTCATCCGCGCCCGCGCGAACGACGGGCTGCGCGGCCCGTACTGCCGCGGATAGCGAAACGCGCTGACCTGCCGCGGATTCTCGATACGCAGCGTGGTCTCGCGCATGGCGATGAAGTAGATCAGCATGCCGTCGACATGCGTACCAATAGCCGTCGCCGCCGGCAGGTGCCGCTCGAAATCCGGCAGCGCCTCGAACACCCGGGCGCGCCCGGCACAAAAACTGCGGTAGCGCTCCTGGCCGTTCAGTTCCTGGTTGATCGCGGGGAAATAGTTCCAGGCGCGCACCAGGTGTCCGAACCCCCGCTGCTGGCAGGCGTCGAGGATCGCATGATAGGCCTGCTCGGTGATCGCCTCGGGGTCCTCGTCGGCGCCATGCGGCCGATACCAGCAGCCCACGAGCCGATCCCCCGCATGCGCCAGCATCAGGTCATCGATTTCTTCGGTGCGCACCGCGCCCGCCGCATACCAGAGCTCGGGTGCCGCCTCGCGCCCTTGCGGGATCTCCAGCGGCTCGAGCCCAAGGGCAATATCGATCCCGTCCGGGCGCAGCGTGGCCCCGGTAACGCGACCGAAACGCAGCGTGAGTACCGGCGCGTCGCCCCGGCCTTCCTGCCGGCTGATCGCGAGCCCCGGTGGGCCTAATTCAAGCTGAGGCATTCATGCGTCCATGCCGTTCATGACGGGCACAAAAGGCGCCGATTTTAGCACCCCACCTACTCCCCGTCCCGATTCGTCGCATCCTGCGGGCGCAGCTCCAGGCCGGCATCCTCCAGAAACTCGCGCAGGCCCTCAATGTAGCGCGAGCCGGTCGCCCGAAAGGCATCATTGTGCCCGCCGTCCATCTCCATTAGCTGTGCTTCGCCGCCGCTCGCCTCCAGCAGGCGCTCGGCATGCGCAAACGGCACGATCTCGTCCTCGCGCGCATGGGCAAACAGCAACGGCGCCTCGATCGCCCCGACCCGTCCCAGCACGTCGTATTCATGCCGGATCAGCGCCCGCACCGGGAGCCAGGGGTAGACCTCCGCCCCCAGATCGGCAGCCGAGGTAAAGGCCGCCTCCAGGATCACGGCCGCAGGGCTCTTGGTCTCGGCCAGTCGCGCCGCCACGGCTGCGCCCAGGGAGCGTCCGAACAGCACGATTTCCTCGGGTTCGTACTCGAGATGCTCGCGCAGCCAGTTCCACGCCGCACGGGCGTCCTCATAGGTGCCCTCCTCGTGAGGTCGCCCCTGGCTCTGGCCGTACCCGCGATAATCGATAATCAGCACCGCAAGCCCCAGATGATGGAACTGCTCGAGCGACTCCAGGCGATGCCCGATGTTCCCCGCGTTGCCATGCAGAAACAGCAAGACCGGCGCATTATCCTCCGGACCCGGCAGGTACCACCCGTGCAGCCGCACGCCGTCTTCGGTCTCAAGCGCCACGTCCTCGTATTCCAGCCCGATGTTCGCGGGGCTGCCAACCACATTGCTACTGGGCATGTAGATCAGCCGATCCTGCGTCAGGTAGATCAGGCCTACGACCAGGGCGTACCCAACCGCGAGAATCAGCGCCAGTTTGAACAGGTTCAGCATGATTCGATCGTGACCCGGCATGGGTCCGATGGCAAGCCAAACGGGTCGACCGTCGTATGAATCCCCTTCGGACAGAGCCTTTGCCCGGCGGACGGCTGACGTACAATACCAAGCGATCATGCGCCATTCGCTACTCACCAACACCGAGCTGCAGGGCCTGGACCGCGACCCGCTGGTCGCGCGCTTTGCCGGGCCCAACGGCGATGCCGCGTCCGCAGCCGCGCTCGCGGATGCGCTGGACCTGGCGCTCACCTCGGTGGATGCCTCCGGCCTGGAGTCTCATCCGCTGGACGTGGCCGAGGTCCTGCGTCACCTGAACGTCGACCGGCAGACCATCACCGCCGCGCTCCTGGTCAGCGCCTATCTGGCTCGACAGATCGACGAGCGCGCCCTCAAGGAACGCTTCGGCGACTCGATTGCGCGCCTGACCGTCAACGTCGCGGCCCTGGTCAGCCGCAGGTTCGAGGCCCCGGTCGGGCGCCCGGAACAGGCCGAACGCCTGCGCCGCATGTTGATGGCGATGGTCGACGACGTTCGCGCGGTACTGATCAAGCTCGCCTACCGGGTGCAGCATCTGCGCCTGGCCGTGAAGGAACCAGACGACGGCGCCCGCGTGCTCGCACAGGAGACCCTGGACGTGATCGCCCCGCTGGCGAACCGCCTGGGGGTGGGCCAGTTGAAATGGGAGATGGAAGACCTCGCCCTGCGCATCCTCGAACCCGAGACCTACCGCGAGATCGCCAAGGGACTGGAGGAGAACCGCACCGAACGCGAGGCCTATGTCGAGCGCTTCGCCCATACCCTCCACGACCGGCTGGCCGAAGCCGGCATCCAGGCGCGTGTGTTCGGGCGGCCCAAGCACATCTACAGCATCTGGAAGAAGATGCAGCGCAAGCAGACCTCGCTGGACGAGCTCTACGACCTGCGTGCCACGCGGGTAATCGTTGACGAACTCGCCACCTGCTACACCGTGCTCGGCATCGTGCATAACGACTGGCGCCACCTGCCCAGCGAGTTCGACGACTACATCGCCAACCCCAAGGACAACGGCTACCAGTCGCTGCACACCGCCGTGGTCGGCCCCGAGGGCAAGGTCGTCGAGGTGCAGATCCGCACCCGCGAAATGGACGACTTCGCCGAACTCGGGGTCGCCGCGCACTGGCGCTACAAGGAGGGGGGACGCGAGGATCAGGCACTCAACCGCGCGATCAGCAGCCTGCGCCAGTTACTGGAGGCCGCCGACAACTCCGACCAGAACCTGCTCGACGAAATCCAGAGCGAGCCACTGCATCAGCGCGTATTCGTGCTCACGCCCCAGGGCGAGGTGATGGACCTGACCCAGGGCGCCACGCCGCTGGACTTCGCCTACGCCGTGCACACCGAGGTCGGTCACCGCTGCCGGGGTGCCAAGGTGGACGGGCACATCGTCCCGCTGACCTACAAGCTGAAGTCCGGCGAACGCGTCGAGGTGCTCACCACCCGCGAGGGCGGCCCCAGCCGCGACTGGCTCAACCCCAATCTCGGCTACCTGAACACCGCCCGCGCCCGCTCCAAGGTGCGCACCTGGTTCCGCCAGCAGCACCAGGACGAACACCTGGCCACCGGCAAGCACCTGCTCGACCGCGAATGCCAGCGCCTGGGCTGTGGTTCGAACCTGGACCGCAACGCGCTCGCCGACGCCATGAAGTTCCAGACCTTCGACGAGCTGCTGATCGCGCTCGGTGCCGGCGACATCACCACCAGCCAGATCGCCGGTCGCATCTCCCACCAGCTGCGCGAACAACGCCAGGCGGAAAAGGCCCGCGCCAAACAGGCCGCCCCGCCCCAACCCGCGGAACCACGCCGGGAAGAACGCATCCAGGACGACGAGATCCGCATCCGCGGCGTCGGTGGCCTGCTGACCTCCCGCGCGCGCTGCTGCAACCCGCAGCCGGGCGACGCGATCGTCGGCTTCATCACGCGCGGGGCCGGCGTCTCCGTCCACCGCAGCGACTGCGTCAACATCCTGCGCATGCCGGAGGAAAAACGCGGCCGCCTGATCCCCGTCTCCTGGGGCGACGAGCCCGAGCGCGAACCCATCACCCTCGAGCTCGAAGCGCACGACCGCGCCGGCCTGCTGGGCGAAGTCGGCAATGCCTTCTCCGCCAGCGGCATCAACCTGCTGCGCGTGAACACCCGAACCGACCCCAACGACCGCAGCGTCCACATGGAACTCGAAGCCGAGATCACCGACCTCGGCGAACTCAGCACCCTCTTCGACCGCCTGCAATCCCTCGGCAGCGTCCAGTCCGTGCGCCGCATCCCCAACCGCTCAACCTGACGCCGCCACAAACTCCAGCCGCCCCGCCGGCAACCGCCAAACCTCAGCCAGCCCTGCCACATTCCCTCAGCTCCTTCATCGAATCAGTATGATCTGTGTTTTAGAGTCACGGATTTTGGCGCGGGCGATGACGACCTGTTTGCGTGCAACGGCAGCCAGGGGCAACGGGCTTGGGTTTGCCCCTGGCGAGGAGCCGCTTATAGCTGGTGCTGAGGTCCCGATACCCCAGGGCGACGGACAATGCGGCCATGAACGCGACAGGCTTGACGTCCGCTCGGCCGCCATGGGGTGCGATAAAGGCTTTCACCCGGCACGCATCCGCACAATGGATCGGAAGGTTCAGGTCGGGGGCGACGTCCAGCACTGCGCGTTCGTCGCCCCCGGTCGTTTCGCACACGACCTGATCATGGCCCACGCAGGTCGCAAGGGCCGTATGGAGGGCGTCGGACGCGTTTTCTACACTGAGGGTACGCCCCGCGTGCAAATCGTGGATCACGACATGGGCCCTGGCTACATCGATCCCCAGGCAACGCGGAGTGCCATTAAAGGCATTCAAATCGGTATCAGGCATGATGAAACCTCGACTTCGGATTGTCTGCGGGCGCGCCGCTGCGGCCCAACCAAGTCAACAACAAAAGAAGCCGGCCCGCCGCCGGGCCGTGATGTCGAGGGCCGAATGCCCCATCACGGGTCGGTCGCGGGGGCAGGAGCGAGCCTGGGGGCGGCCAGCCCCAGGCTCGCTCCCAACCACCCCCGTTATCTCGCATCTCCAACAGGCAATCCCGGCTGCAGCGCAGCGAAAAGCCGGGGCCTCCTGCGCTCCGCCCTGTGGCCGAAGACAAAGATCCCGGATCGCCGCGCAGCGGCGTCCGGGATGACCTCGGGTATGCACCGCCCTCCACGGAGAGGCACCCCATGACCGGTGGCCCGCAAATCACCCTGCCCTGGCTCGACCCGGAGCACCCGGACGCGCCATTCCCGGACCCGGCGCATGCCCTGCCCGATCCGAACGGCCTGTTGGCCGCCGGCGGCGATCTCTCCGTGCCACGGCTGCTGAATGCCTATCGCTCCGGTGTGTTCCCCTGGTTCGAGGCCGGGCAGCCGATCCTGTGGTGGAGCCCGGACCCGCGCGCGGTGCTGGAACCGGGTCACTTCCGGATGCACCGCAGCCTGAAAAAGGCGATCCGCAATCGCGGCTACACGGTCAGCTTCGATCGCGCCTTCGAGGCCGTGATCGAAGCCTGCGCCGGGCCGCGCGAGTACGCCGAGGGCACCTGGATTACCGCAAGCATGCAGCAGGCCTACATCGCGATGCACCGCACGGGGCACGCGCACTCGGTGGAGGTCTGGGACGGTCCGCGTCTGATCGGCGGACTCTACGGCGTGGCCGTGGGGCGGCTGTTCTGCGGCGAGTCGATGTTCTCGCGCGAGCGCGACGCCTCCAAGATCGCGCTGGCCTGGCTTTGCCGCCACCTGGTCGCCTGGGACTGGCCCCTGGTGGATGTGCAGATGGAGACTGAGCACCTGCGCAACCTCGGCGCCATCACCCTCCCCCGGCGCGAGTTCATCGCACGCATTCGCGAGCTCACAAACGAACCCGTCGAGCCGGGCCCCTGGTGCACCACGCCGACCCAGAGCCCCCTCGACCCCGACTGGAACACCCCCCCATCACACCCCTCGTAATACCTTTCGCACCACCCCCGTAGGAGCCTGCTTGCAGGCGAAGCCCCTGCCAAAGTCAGACGCGGGCGGAAGCTTCGCCTGCAAGCAGGCTCCTTGTGTCTTGCGGTTCACGGATCGCTACCATGAACCGTATTGGGCTCGGGTAACCCGTCAGGCTCCTGAGGTCACGAACCTGTTCTGTAGATTGGCCCCGAGTCCTTTCTCATCTCGAAGTTTGAACGGTATCCAAGACCCCCCTCCGTGACGGACGGGTGAGGCTGTACGGACAAGGCGAGAGGACGAGATGGCTCATATTGGCGTTGATGTTAGCAAGAACAAGCTCGACTGCATGTGGGTCCGGGATCTGGAGGCGGGCAAGGTGAAGCCCAAGGTGTTCCCGAACCGCCAAGACCAGTACCGGGAGCTGCTGCACTGGCTCGAGCGCAACACCGGCGAGACCCCCGAGGGGCTCCATGTGTATCTGGAGGCCACTGGCATCTACCACGAGCCGCTGGCGTACTGGCTTCATGATCAGGGGGTGCAGGTCCACGTGCTGAACCCGGCCCAGGTGCGTTCGCATGCCAAGGGCATGGGGGTGCGCAACAAGACCGACCGCAAGGACAGCATGATGCTGGCCCGCTACGGCATCGAACGCGCACCACGGCGCTGGCAGCCCGAACCGCCGGAGGTGCGGGAACTCAAGCGCCTGCTCAGCCGCCTGGAGGCTCTGGAACAGGATATGCGGCGCGAAGAGAACCGCCTGGAGAAGGCGCGTTTCAGTGAGGACACCCTCGCTCAGGCGTCGATCGACAACGTCCTGCAGGCCCTGCGTGAGGAACACCGTCGGCTCCAGCAGCAGATCGACGATCACTTCGACGCCCATCACCACCTGAAGCGGGATCGGACCTTGCTGGAGAGCATCCCCGGCATCGGCCGCGTGCTGTCGGCCTCGATGACCGCAGCGCTGCGCAGCCGCGCGTTCACGAGCGCTCGACAAGCGGCGGCGTTCCATGGGCTGGCGCCGGTCCTGGAAGAATCGGGGGCCACGGTCCGGCGGCCCTCGCGGTTGGCAAAGATCGGTTCCAGCCGACTGCGCAAGGCGCTCTACATGGCGGCGGTGGTGGCGACCCGGTACAACCCGGACGTGCGACACCAACATCAACGTCTGCTGACACGCGGCAAGGCCAAGATGTCGGCGATCGGGGCGGCCATGCGCAAACTCCTGCACATCGCCTTCGGTGTGCTCAAATCCCAAACCCCGTATCAAGCCCGCCATGAAACCCCTTGCACCCCGTAGGGCAAGACGGTATCTACAATTGGCGCTATTACGCAGGATTCGGTAGCTCCGGACGGAGATCGCCACGACGCTGCGAGGCGCCGCGGGGGCCGCGGCAACCTCCCCAACCGGGAACGGCGCATGGCGCGCTCTTGGCCACTGTGGCGGGTGCTTTATACTGCCGGCCACTGGGGAACCGGGCGGGAGATTCGGGTGGGCAAGGCATATCAGGGGGAATGGCGGGCCGTAGCGCTCAATGGGCTGCGCGTGGGCCTGCTGCTGGCGCTGGCCGCGATCACGGCGGGCTGTGCGACGCTGGCGCCATCGCCGCCGTCGGATCAGAGCAACATCTGCGAGATCTTCCGCGACCAGCCGCGCTGGTACGACTACGCGCGCGACTCCGAACGCGAATGGGGCACCCCCATCGCCACACAGATGTCGTTTATCCAGCAGGAGTCGTCGTTCCGCAGCCATGTGCGACCGGATCGCGAACGCCTGCTGGGATTTATCCCGTGGCGCCGTCCCTCCTCTGCCTATGGCTATGCCCAGGCGCAGGACCCGGTCTGGGGCGAGTACCGCGAGGATGCCGGAAGCCGGATGGCGCGGCGCACACACATGAAGCACGCGACCGACTTTATCGGCTGGTACAACGCGCGCACCCAGCGCATCACCGGGGTCTCCCTGCACAATAGCGAGCACCTGTACCTGGCTTACCACGAGGGCCAGGGCGGCTATAACCGCGGCAGTTACCGCAGCAAGCCCCAGGTCCAGGCCGCGGCACGACAGGTCGCGCAGCGCGCAGGCCGCTACGAGTCCCAACTGCAAAGCTGCGAGTCCGAGTTCCGCTGCCGCCGCTTCTACCAATTCGGTCCGTTCTGCCGACAGTAGCCGGACCCCCACGGACCACGTTCAACCCCCGTCATCGCGAGCAAAGTGAAGCGATCTCCCAGCGCAGGCACCGACGGTGGGGCAAACCCGGCCAACTGCCGCGTCGGCTGCGCCTCCTCGCAGTGACGGGGGATCGCGGACGGTGTGATGGTGGTACTTGAGGGAACCTCGGGCCCTGTGTTCCAGTCTTCCGGGACACCCCCCCCTTTAGCCGATACAAGGACGCACCATGAGCGACAATCCCACCGCAGGCTTTCGCTTCAACCACACCATGCTGCGCGTGAAGGATCCGCAGAAGGCACTGGACTTCTATCAGCGCGTGTTCGGCATGCAGCTGGTCAAGACGCTGGACTTCCCGGAGTTCGAGTTCACGCTCTACTTCCTGGCGCAGATCGGCGAGGACGAGCCCCACCCGCCCAAGGACGGCGGCGAGGCCACCCGCTGGATGTTCAGCCAGCGCGGCATCCTGGAGCTGACCTACAACTACGGAACGGAGAAGGACGCCGACTTCCACTACCACGACGGCAACGAGGAGCCGCAGGGCTTCGGCCACATCTGCTTCTCGGTCCCCGATCTGGACGCGGCCGTACGCTGGTTCGACGAGAATAACGTCGAGTTCGTGAAGCGGCCGGACGAGGGTGGGCTGAAGGACATCGCCTTCGTGAAGGACGTGGACGGCTACTGGATCGAGATCCTGGAGCCGGCCCGGCTGACCGGGCTGGGGCAGTAGCAGACCCCAAGCCCACGTAATGCCCGTGTTTTGCGCGGGCAAGAGTTTTATTGCATATGCGCAGACGTATTTCGTTCCGCAATTCGTGTATGATGCGCGCTGAGTAGATTCATCCGATTTTCGCCGGGCCTTTGTTCCGGCCCGCCCGAGTACCCCCAGCATGTCCGAATCCCCCTCCTTCGCCGAACTCGGCCTGTCCGAGTCGTTGGCCCGTGCCCTGTTGCAACTGGGCTTCACCACCCCGACCCCGGTCCAGGCCGCGTGCATCCCGGCCCTGCTGGCCGGCGACGACGTGCTGGGCGAGGCCCAGACCGGCACCGGCAAGACCGGCGCCTTCGGCCTGCCGCTGATCGACTCGATCGATCCCGCGCAGCGTCGCGTGCAGGCGCTGATCCTCGCGCCGACCCGCGAGCTGGCCGGCCAGGTCGCCACTGCCCTGGAGGGCTTCGCGGCCAGCATCGACGGGCTCGAGATCCTGCCGGTCTACGGCGGCCAGCCGATGGGCGTGCAGATCCGCGCCCTGCGCGATGGTGCGCAGGTCGTGGTCGGGACGCCCGGCCGCGTGGTTGACCACATCAAGCGCGGCACGCTGACACTGGATGCGCTGCGCATGGTGGTGCTGGACGAGGCCGACGAGATGCTGCGCATGGGCTTTGTGGAGGAGATCGAATGGATCCTCGAACAGACCCCGGCCGAGCGCCAGACCACGCTGTTCTCCGCGACCATGCCGGCACCGATCCGCCGTATCGCGCACCGCCACATGCGCGAGCCGCAGGAAATCCGCATTGGCGCGGGCAACGAGGCCGGCACCGACATCGACCAGAGCTACTGCCTGGTCGACCAGCGCCACAAGACCGAGGCCCTGGGCCGGATGATCGAGGTGGAAGCGGGACTGGACGCAGCGATCGTGTTTGCCCGTACCAAGGCCGCGACCGCGGAGATCGCCGAGGCCCTGAATGCCCAGGGCGTGCAGTCCTCCCCGCTTAATGGCGACATGGAACAGGGCGAGCGCGAGCGCGTAGTCGCCGACCTGCGCGATGGCCGTCTGGACGTGATCGTGGCCACCGACGTGGCCGCCCGCGGCATCGATGTCCCGCGCATCACCCATGTCTTCAACTACGACGCCCCGGGCGATGCCGAGGTGTACGTGCACCGCATCGGCCGCACCGGCCGCGCCGGACGCAAGGGCCGTGCGATCCTGTTCCTGGAGCCGCGCAAGCGGCGCATGCTGCGCGATATCGAACGCCTGACCGGCAAGCCCGTGCGCGAGCAGAAGGTCCCGGATCGCGCCGCCGTGATCGCCCGCCGCGAGGAGCGCCTGGCCGAACGCCTGCAGGCCGAGCTGGCCGGCGAAGCATCGCCACAGCTCGACGCCCTGCTGGACCGACTGCTGGCCAACGGCCAGATGGGCGAACGCGATCTCGCCCGCGCCCTGCTCGCCCTGGCAACCCAGGGCACGCCGCTGGATGGCACGCCCAACGCGCACGACCCGGTGACGGCGGCCGCCAGCCGACCCGAGCGCGACAGTCATCGTGCGGATCGCAACCGTGACCGCGCCCCCCGCCCCAGCCGCGGCAAGGACCGTGGGCCGGAAGCGGACATGGTGCGCTACTACATGCCGGTCGGTCGCAATCACGGCATCGCGCCCGGCGCGATTGTCGGCGCGCTGGCCAACGAGGGTGGCCTGAACGGCCGCGACATCGGCCGGATCGGCCTGCAGGACGACCACAGCCATGTGGACCTGCCGGCCGCGCTGGACGAGGCCGCAGTGCGCCGACTGGGCAATATCCATGTCGCCAACCGTCGCCTGGAGATGGCGCGCTCCGTGCCGACCCGGGACTCGCGTGCGACCGAGCGCCACGCCCCGGCCGCGCGCAAGCCCCGTGGTCCCGGCAAGCCGGCCGCCAAGCGGCGCGGCCCGGCCCCGGCCAACGGCAAGCGCCCGGCCTATGCGGCTGCCGGAAAGCCGCGCAAGGCGCCGAGCCGCAAGGCCGCCGACAGCCGCGGTGACGGCACCCTGTCGGTCAAGCGCCGCTCCGCCTGATCAAGGCCAGGACCCGCGCACCGGCCGTTGATGGCCGGCGCGCGGTCACCTCAACCCAATAAAGCATCCACGATGTCGGCCAGGCGATCCGCCAGGCCGGCACCGCGGTGTTGTGCCCGCTGTTCGTCGCCGTCCTGATACTTGCCAGTGCGCACCAGACAGGCTGCCAGACCCGCGGCGCGCGCGCCGTCCACGTCCCCCAATACATCGTCGCCCACCATCAGCACCTGCTCCGGTGGCAGATCGAGATCCGCAATCGCCGTGTGGAACAGCCGGGCATCCGGCTTGCCGAAGTTCTCGGCCTCCACATCGGCCGCATACTCCAGTGCGCGCACGAACGGGCCGATATCCAGCGACAGGCCATCCGCCTCGCGAAAGTAGCGGTTGGTCCCCATCACCCATAGCGGTGCGCCCTCCATCAGCACGCGAAACGCACGGTTGAGCACCGCGTAGTCGAACGCGGCGCCCATATCGCCCAGCACGACGACATCCGGCTCGCCCGTGGGCACGCCCTCGAACTCGGGTTCCAGCGCCGGGTGTACCAGCAGTAGCGGGGTGCGGGACTCGGCCTCGAGCCGCTCGCGGATCGCGGAGGGGGCTGTCGTCAACTGCGCGGACTCGAACGCGAACCCGAGGCCGGCCAGCTTGTCGATGATGGCCGCGCGCGGCTCGCGCGTGGTGTTGGTGATCAGACGGATCGGGAGCTCGGCGGCCTGTGCCCGCTGCACCGCCTCGATGGCGCCAGGGAGGGCCTCGTCGCCCACGTACAGCACACCGGAGAGGTCCAGCAACAGCGCGCGGACCTGCTCCATCCCCTGCGGAGTCGACTCAAGCATGGGTACCCCCCTTGCCGCGGCACGTCACGCGGTATCCGACCGGGATCCATGGGCCCCGGCCCGGGGCACGGATGTGCCCCTTCACCCGATTCAACGCCGAATCAGCCGATGAAGCAACTCGAACTTGCCATTGGTGTGCTCGGTGCGCCCGGCGTCGTTGTGCCACTCCCAGCGGCTGTCCGGGAACAGCGCCCGCATGTCGGCTATCTCGCAGTGAAACGGCGGCCCGCCCTCGCCCCCGGTCTGCATGAAGCACGCGAACAGCTCGCCGCCCGGACGCAGCCAGGCGTGCAGCTGCTGCTCGTAGGCGGGCCACTGCTCGGGCGGGATCGCGCACAGGGAGGTCTGCTCGTAGACGCCATCCACCGGCATCTCCGGCTGCCATGCCAGCATGTCGGCCTGAACGACCTCCGCCTCCAGCCCCTCCCGCTCCAGCTGTTCGCGCAGATGCCGCACCGGGGTAGGCGCCACATCCAGACCGATCGGGTAATAGCCAAGGCGCGCCAGAGCCGGGACTTCGTGCCCGAAGCCGCAGCCCGGCACCACGATCCGCGAGCCATTCGCCAGATCGGTGACCGCCAGCCAGGCCTCCAGCGACGGGCTGGGGCCACCGCGATCCCAGCGCGTGGAGCCCTCCTGATAGCGGGACTCCCAGTCGGCCTCCGCATCCAGGGCGGCGTTATCGGCAGACGACTCTTCGGAATTTTGCATCTCTCTCCTTCCGTGCGGACGATGGAACCACTCGAGTAGTAGAGCCTACCAACATGGAAACGACTCAATGGAGAAGCCGATGGACCGCAACGACCTGCCCTACCGCATCCACCGCCAGGAACTCGGCCCGATGGAAAACTTTGTCTACCTGATCGAGGACATGGCCAGCCGTCGCGCGGCCGTGGTGGACCCGGCCTGGGAACCGGATGCGATCCTCAGCCAGGCGCGCGAGAAGGACGTGACCATCTCCGACATCCTGCTGACCCACAGCCACCACGATCACATCAACGGCGTCGAGGCGATCCTGGAGCAGTACCCGAATGCCCGGCTGCATATCCTCAAGCCCGAGGCCGAGTTCTGGGGCAAGGAGCTGGAGCGCCCGCAACTCCACCACGGCGGCGACACGATGAAGCTGGGCGACACCGAGATCCGCTTCCTGCACACGCCCGGCCACACCCCCGGCTCCGCCTGCTTCCACATGCCGGCCGGCGACGACCTGATTACCGGTGACACGCTGTTTGTGTTCGGCTGCGGCCGCTGCGACCTCTCCGGGGGCGACCCGGAGCAGATGTTCCATACGCTGAACGGGCTGCGCGAAGGCCTCCCGGCGCATACCTGCATCCACCCGGGACACAACTACGCAGAGAAGGCCGAATCCACCCTGGCGGAACAGGACGAGTGCAACCCGTTCCTGCACTTCCAGGACAAGGACGAATTCGTCCACTACCGCATGAACGAACACGACCGGGTGCGCTCCACGCCCTACCATCCCATCCCGCGCGGCTGAGACAAATGCCTCATGGCGCTTGCATCCCTCGGGACCAATCGCGATAATGCGCGCCTTCAGTCGATGCGCCCGTAGCTCAGCTGGATAGAGTACCTGGCTACGAACCAGGTGGTCGGAGGTTCGAATCCTTCCGGGCGCGCCATATTCCCGAGAGAGGGCACTCACACCAGGGTGCCCTTTTTCATTAGTAGAAAGCCCCAAAGGATTCGAACCTCCGTTCAACAATCCGGTTCGATCCCGAGCGCAGCGAGGAACGTGTCGGCCCACGGCCGACACCCGGAAGGGCCAGGCGCGTAGCGCCGCCGCTATCCTTCCGGGCGCGCCATATTCTTGGAGAAGGGCACTCACATTTGGGTGCCCTTTTTCGTTTAACGAAGCCGAGAGAGAGCCGCGACCCAATCGGTTCGATCTACTCAACAAACAGCCCCTCATGTACCAGACCACTGCCCCCGCCCCCGACTCCATCCCCGGCCTCCGTCCCTGCTGGATGGATGCGCTGATCACACCAAAGGCCTCCACCCGTCTGCGGCACGTCGCCCTGGGCCTGGTACTGGCGATCGCCCTGCTGGCCGCGGAGTTTGAAGCCGCGGCGACGGGCTGGATCCTGCTTGGCCTGCTGGGCTCTGTTACGGTGCTGGCGCTTTCGGTCGATCCGCGCTGGCTCTACCGCATGGCCTATCCGGGCGTGGTCGTACTGGCGGTGGCCGTCGCCGTACCCGCCGCCTATTCCGCCTACATCCTGGGCCTTGCAGGGGCTGTCGCCCCCGCGATTGTGTGCGCCCTGATCGCCCTGGCGGCCACTCTGCTGGGCCCCGAGGAAGGCAGCCGCTGGCTGGAGCACCGTAGCCGCGAAGAGGACCGCCTGCGCCGCGGTTGAGACAGCCGCCACCGTCCATCCGCGCGTCCTCGCACCCACCATCCCTGCGTAGCAGCCGGCCTCTTGCGGCCAACCCCCTGTGAACTTAGCGTGTTGGCATCCACCGACACGGAATTCGCCATGCGCCAGATGTCTCCCCGGGAATTGCAGGACCACCTCGCCGAGACGGACCAGCCGCCGGTGCTGCTGGATGTACGCGAGCCCTGGGAGTACCAGCGCTGCCGCATCGACGGCTCGAAGCTGATCCCTATGGGCGAGATTCCGGCGGCATACCAGGAGCTGAACCCGGACGACGAGATCGTGGTGATCTGTCACCACGGGGTGCGCAGCCAGCAGGTGTGCTGGTTTCTGCAGCGGGCCGGGTTCAGTAAGGTGATCAACTTGGCCGGCGGCATCGACGCCTGGGCGCGGGACGTCGATCCCCATATGGCGACCTACTGATACCCCCTGTGCGCGGGCTCCCGGCCCTGTCGGTCATCATCCCGGCCTGGAACGAGGCGCAGTGGCTGCCGCACACCCTGGCGGCGCTGCGGCAGGCCCTCGCCGACGTGGATCGACGAACCGAGATCATCGTCGTCGACAATGCCTCCACGGATTCCACTCCGCAGATCGCGCAGCAGGCCGGTTGCCGGGTCGTGTTCGAGCCGGAGCGGCGCATCAGCCGCGCCCGCAACGCGGGTGCCCGGGCCGCCTGTGGCGACTACCTGCTGTTCGTCGATGCCGACACCTGGCCCGACGCCGACCTGATCCGCGCGACACTCGACGCCCTGGACAGCGGCGCGGTCTGTGGCGGCGGAGCCCGCGTCGCGTTCGATCACCTGACCCATCGCATCTACCGCTGGGGCGCGGCGGCCTGGAACACCCTGTCGGCACGGCTGGGACTCGCCGCCGGCTGCTACGTCTTCTGCACCCGCGAGGCCTTCGAGGCAGTCGGGGGGTTCAGCGAGCGGGTCTATGCGGGCGAGGAAGTGTTCCTGTCGCGAGCGATGGCGCGCTGGGGCCGCCAGCACGAGCAGCGGTTCCGGATGCTGGAGACACCCGTGATGACCTCGGGGCGCAAGGCGGACTGGTTCAGCCCCGCCCAGCACATCCTGGTAGTGCTACAGGCCCTGCTGCTGCCCTGGAGCCTGCGCTCGCGCCGGCTGGCCTGGTTCTGGTACACGCGCCCGAAGGGATGAGCGCCCGTTGCGCGCTACTGGCGACGGGCGGTGTCGAGACGCGCCATTAACGTGAGCAGGCGCATGATGTCCGGGGGTGTGGTATCGCCGCGATATTCGCGGTACAGCGTGTCCACATTGACCGCGATCCGCTCGGCATCCCCCCAGTTGGCGTAGTCGTCCAGCGCGATGTCGAACGCGGCCTCCTCCGCCGGCATTCCTGCTTCGAAACGCGCCCGCGCCTGCGCATCGATATACACCAGATAGTCGCGCACGCGCCGGGCACCGGCCTTGTCGGTGATGGGCCCGTGGCCGGGCACAATCAGCTCGACATCCATCGCCAGGATCCGGTCGATCGCCGCGATCCAGTTGCCCACCGGACCGGCCCACATGATGGGTGTCCTTTCGTTATGGGTGTCCTTTCGTTATGGGTGTCCTTTCGTTATGGGTGTCCTTTCGTTATGGGTGTCCTTTCAGTATCGCCGGGGGCACATCGTCGCCCTCGACCGACCCGGGCTGGAGGCGCGTGTCTGCGAGTGCTACGCAACCGTCCGCAGTGAGTACGATCGCCTTCTGTCGCCTCCATTCTAGGGAGACGCCCGCCAACGTAACGTGCAGGGTCGTCGTTCCCCTGGGTCTCCCACAGCGGTTGGCCCTGGACATCACGCGGACGGCCCCTCACCAATCTCCTCGGCGTAGACCTTGAATCCGCGCAGGGTGTTCGGGCCGAACGTATTGCTGATCGCAACATCGGCGGCATCGCGTCCACGGGCGATCAGAACGCGACCTATACGCGGGGTGTTGTTGCGGGGGTCGAAGGTGTACCAGTGGCCGTCCAGATACGCCTCGATCCAGCCGGCGAAATCCATCTCGCTGTAGGGCGGTGGCACGCCGATGTCGGTCAGGTAGCCCGTACAATAACGGGCGGGAATATTCATGCACCGGCAGAACGTAATCGCCAGATGCGCGTAGTCACGGCATACCCCAACACCCTCCTGGTACACATCGAACGCGGTCTTGGTCGGTCGCGCATGTTCGTAACCGAAGGTGATATGTCGGTGGACGAAGTCGCAGATTGCCTGGACGCGTCCCCAACCTTCCGGGGCGTGTTCGAACAGATGCCACGCGGTTTCCGAGAGCCGGTCGGTCTCGCAGTAGCGACTTCCCAGCAGGAATTGCAGGGTCTCGTCCGGCAGATCCTCCGCCCGAATCTGTCGCGCCTGCGGGACTACCACATCGGGCTGGCCGGTGTCGTTCACCAGGGTGCTCGCAGACAGCCGGAGAAGCCCCTGCGGCGCGACGATACGCGAGCACCAGTTACCGAAGCTGTCGCGATAGGCGGTGACCGGCACTGGCGGGTCGGCAATCATGTGATCGGGCGCGAGGAGATCGGAGATCCTTGTGTAATGCACATTCAGCGTGAGGATCATCGGGGTCGGCTGGGGACAGTCGTAGACAAGCTCGTAACCGATACGGATCTTCATTGCAGTACTCCCTTGGCATGCCGTTCATCCCTGGGTACGGCGGGAAGCTGTGGGGCATCCAGGTCACGCCGCTGACCCCCTTCGTTTGCCGTCTCCAGGCTGCCCGTGCCGCGTGGAGCGAATGCGGTCCGCAAGGACGCGATGACCGTCTCGCGCAGGGCGGCCCAGTGCCGCCCACCACGCAGCACGTGCCGCTGATTGATCTCCAGTTCGACCCCGGCATAGCACTCGGGTGAGAGGCCCTTGCGCAGCGAGGTGGTCAGTCCGTCGTTGCGGCCCGCATAGGGGTAGTTGCGGCGCACCGTGAGCTCGGGGGCGCATGCCTTGATTGCGGCCTTCCAGCGTGCGGCCAGAGCCACCTCGCCTGGCCGGGCCGGGTCGTACAGCAATCCGATATCGGCCGTGCGGACCTTGCCATCCAGCTCGGGGGTGAAACTGTGACTGGAAACGTGCACCACTTGGCCATCCCGGGCGATTCCCTCCCGCACGAGAAGCTCGACCTGAGAGCGATAGGGCTGATAGTGACGTTCCACGATCCGCGCCCGTACAGACGCAGGCAGCTTCCGGACCGCCGCACAGTGCAGTTGGGGGTGCCCGAGCGAGCGGTTCAGATCGACCAGCAGGCGAGTGACCGTGGCCGCCGCCAGGGGTGCACCAAATGCCCGCGCCAGATCCCGCGCCATCTGCAACGACCCGGCATCAAACCCGCGATGGCTTTGCAGTATGGCCCGGTACGGCCGCAACAGGTCACGATAGGGCGCAGGGATGCGATTGCCACCGTGCTCGCACGTAATCACCAGCCCGGCATCTGGTGGACCATCCGGGAGCTCATTGTGGGCCCTTCCAACCACGCCCTTCACCTGCATGCCTGCTCCGCTATCCATTCCGTGAGGACCAAAGCGCCGGGCCGGGCAACCCTTGCCTTGGCCTGCTTTTCGCCCCGCTCGTAGGAAAAACCGTCATTCGCTTGGACCCGCATCCGCCCGACCCGTGCGACTCTTTCTTCGATCCCCCGAACCAGCCGGAAGGAATGACCCGCGCAGGGGCACCGATTGCTCATCCGGATGAGCCTACTCCGGGGACGCCGGCATCCTCTGTGCGCTGGCGCGCTGAGGGTCGAATGACCCAGGCCCGCGTCTTCGACGACGGCTCGCTCGCTCCACAGCCCCCTGCCCTCATCCGGCACCCGCTCCATTGCAAAATCGAACCCTCGACGCCAGCCTGAACCATTCCCCCATCACGGAACGAACCATGCGACAGATGTCTCCCCGGGAATTGCAGGACTACCTCTCGCAGGCCAAAGCACCGCCGTTGCTGCTGGACGTGCGCGAACCCTGGGAGTTTCAGCGCTGCCGCATCGACGGCTCGCGGCTACTCCCGATGGGGCAGATTCCGACCGAATATCAGGACCTGAATCCGGACGACGAGATCGTGGTGATCCGCCACCACGGGGTGCGCAGCCAGCAGGTGTGCGGATTCCTGGCCCGTGTCGGTTTCAAGAACGTGATCAACCTGTCCGGCGGCATCGATGCCTGGGCGCGTGACGTTGACCCCCACATGGCGACCTACTGACCCTCGCCGCTACGTGACCCGCGCTCCCGCCGTTTCGGTGATTATCCCGGCCTGGAACGAGGCCGAGTGGCTGCCACGGATGCGGCCCCATATGTCGCCCAGGGCGCCGGGTGCCGCTTCATCTTCGAGCCGGAGCGCCGAAGGGGCCAGCGGGGACTACCTGCTGTTTGTCGATGCCGATACCTGGCCCGCCGCCCGGCTGCTGAAGGCCACGCTCACGGCACTGAATAGGGGCAGGGTCTGCGACGGTGGCACACTGGGGCCCGACACGCACGGCCAGCGCGTCGAGGTCCTGGACACGCCGGCACTAACCTCCGGGTGCAAGGCCGAATGATTCAGTCCCGCGCGCCACGTCCCGGTCGTTTTACCGGCGCTCCTGTTCCCCTGGAGCCTGCGCTCGCACCGTCTCGCCTGGTTCTCGTACACGCCGCCGAAGGACTGAGGGGTCATTGCCGGCGTCTCGCGAAACCGCTCAGCGAGAACCCCGCCGCGCCGCATCCAGCCGCGCCATCAGACGCAGCAGCTGCATGATGTCCGGCGTTGTAGTGTCTCCGGCGTATTCGCGGTACAGGGTGTCGACGTTGACCGCAATGCGCTCGGCATCGCCCCAGTTGGCGTAATCCCCCAGCGCAATGTCGAAGGACGCCTCCGCTGCCGGCATCCCGGCGTCGAAGCGCGCCCGCGCCTCGCGATCGATATACACCAGGTAGTCGCGTACCTGCCGGGCACCGGCATGGTCAGTGATCGGACCATGTCCCGGGACGATGGTCTCGACATCCATGCCCAGAATACGGTCGATCGCCGCGATCCAGTTGCCCACCGGACCGGCCCACATGACGGGCGTACCCTCGATAAACAAGATATCGCCGGTATACACAACGCGATCGGAGGGCACATGCACCAGCACATCGCCACGGGTATGCGCCGGCCCGACCTCGATCAGTTTCACGTCCTTGTCACCGACCTTGAGTCCCAGCTCGCCGCTGAAGGTGCGCGTCGGGAGAGTCAACTCCACCCCACCGAAATCGAACGCACCGAAGGAGCGCTGCAGGTATTTCCCCACCTCGCCCATCGCGCCGCTTTGCGCCATCAGTCCGGCCAGCATCGCCGGCGGCAGCTCCGGCATCTCGTCGGCACTCGCCTGAGAGGCAATGATCTCGGCCTGATGCACCAGGCGGTTGCCGAAGGTGTGGTCACCATTGGCGTGCGTATTGACCAGGAGGTTGATATCCCCCGCGCCGATCCCGGTCGCGGCATCCATTTGTGCGAGCATCTCGGCGGTCAGGCGCTCGTCGAACAAGGTGTCGACCAGCAGGGCCTCTTCGCCATCGCGGATCAACCCGGCATTGCTCCAGCCCCAGCCACCGTCGGGTTGCAGATAGGCCCAGGTGCCGTTCCCCAGGTCATGCAATCCCTTGCGGTAGGTTGTCGCGCCGCGCTTCCCCTGCGCCGTGTGGTCATGACTGCACGCCATGCATCGCCCCCGATCGGAAACGGCTAAGCCTGCCGCATGGCCCGCTCGAGAGCAAAACCAGCGCCTCCATACTGGCCGCACAGGAAGCGTGTGGATCGCCCATTGGTGTTTGGCTCCGGTATACTGCGCGGTCTTTCGTTTCCCTCGAACACGACGCCCGAGCCGCCATGAACCCAAGCCTGGACCGGCTACAGCCCTATCCGTTTGAACGCCTGCGTCGGCTGTTCGCGGACCTGGAACAACCCGCCGACCGGGAGCCGATCGCCCTGTCGATCGGCGAGCCGCGCCATGCGCTGCCGGGGTTTGTCGAACCGGTACTGCGCGACGCCCTCCAGGGCTACAACCACTACCCCACCACCCGCGGCGAACCCGCGCTGCGCGAGACCATCGCCGCATGGCTGCAGCGGCGCTTCCAGCTGGACGAGGTGGACGCCAACCGGCAGGTCCTGCCCGTCAGCGGTACGCGCGAGGCCCTGTTCGCGATCGCGCAGGCCGTCGTTGCGGAGAAGTCCGGGGCGCGTGTGCTGATGCCGAATCCCTTCTATCAGATCTACGAAGGCGCGGCCCGGCTGGCCGGGGCGGAGCCGGCCTTCTACGACCTGACGCCGGAGAACGGCTACCTCCCCGACTTCTCCGCGGTCGATGCCGCGACCTGGGATGCGGTGCAGCTGGTCTACATCTGCAACCCCGGCAACCCGGCCGGGGCCTGCATGTCCGAGGCGGCGATGCAGGAGCTGATCCGCCTCGCCGACCGGCACGACTTCGTGATCGCGGCGGACGAGTGCTACTCCGAGATCTACCACCCGGATGCCGAACCGCCGGCCGGCCTGCTCGGGGCCGCTGCGCGCATGGGCCGGAGCGGCTTCGAGCGTTGCGTGGTGTTCCACAGCCTGTCCAAACGCTCCAACCTGCCGGGCCTGCGCTCGGGGTTCGTCGCCGGCGATGCCGATCGGCTCGAACGCTTTGCGCTGTACCGCACCTATCATGGCTGCACCCTGCCTCCGCCCACGCAGGCGGTCAGCCGCGCGGCCTGGGCGGACGAGACCCATGTCGCCGATAATCGCGCGCTGTACGCCGAAAAGTTCGCCGCGGTCGTGCCGATCCTGCAGGAAGTCCTGGACGTGGAACCGCCCGCCGCGGGCTTCTACCTCTGGCCACGCGTGCCGGATGGCGACGACGAGGCCTTCGCCCGTCGCCTGTATGCCGAAGCCGGCGTCACGGTGCTGGCCGGACGCTACCTCTCCCGCAGCGACCCCGAGACCGGGCACAATCCCGGGGCCGGACACGTGCGCATGGCGCTGGTCGCCGAACCGGCGGCCTGCATCGAGGCGGCCGAACGCATCGCCAAACTCTACAAATAACGCATTTTTTAAAAACTTAAAAGGACTGCTTCATGTCGGACATCAAGAGCATCATCGAGACCGCCTTCGAAAGCCGCGCCGAGATCAACCCGCGCAACGTGGAAACCAACGTGCGTGATGCCGTGAACGAGGCCATGGCGATGCTCGACAGCGGCCAGGCCCGCGTTGCCGAGAAAAAGGGTGGCGACTGGGTCGTCAACGAGTGGCTGAAGAAGGCCGTGCTGCTGTCGTTCCGCATTGCCGAGAACGAGTTCATCAAGGGTGGCTTCACCAACTACTACGACAAGGTGCCGTCCAAGTACGCCGACACCTCCAGCCGCGACTTCCGCGAGGGCGGTGTGCGCGTCGTGCCGCCGGCCACCGCCCGTCGCGGCAGCTACATCGCTCCCAACGTGGTGCTGATGCCCTCCTACGTGAACATCGGCGCCTATGTTGACGAAGGCACCATGGTGGACACCTGGGCGACCGTCGGTTCCTGCGCCCAGATCGGCAAGAACGTGCACCTGTCCGGCGGCGTCGGCATCGGTGGCGTGCTGGAGCCGCTGCAGGCCGCCCCGACCATCATCGAAGACAACTGCTTTATCGGTGCGCGCTCCGAGGTGGTCGAGGGTGTGATCGTGGAGGAAGGCGCGGTGATCTCCATGGGCGTGTACCTCGGCCAGTCCACCCGCATCTACGACCGCGAGAACGATGAGATCCTGTACGGCCGTGTGCCGGCCGGCGCGGTGGTGGTGCCGGGCAACCTGCCGTCCAAGGATGGCAAGTATTCGCTGTACTGCGCGGTCATCGTGAAGCGCGTGGACGAGAAGACCAAGGCCAAGGTCGGCCTGAACGCCCTGCTGCGCGATGTCTGAGCGGGTCGTCTACGGGATCGCCAACTGCGACACCGTGCGCAAGGCACGCCGGGCGCTGGATGCGGCCGGCGTAGACTTCCGCTTCGTGGACTTTCGCAAGGACGGGCTCGAGGAGGCGCGCTTGCGCCGCTGGGTGGATGCCGTGGGCTGGGAGGCCCTGGTCAACCGCCGTGGTACGACCTGGCGCCAGCTCCCCGAAGAGACGCGTGTGGCCATCGACCAGGAGCGTGCCATCGCCCTGATGCTCGAGCATCCGACGCTGATCAAGCGCCCGGTCGTCGAGCGTGGCAGCGACGTGTACGTTGGCTGGAATGCGGCGACCGCGAGTAAGCTTGGGGCTGGCTGACCGTTTCTAGCGGGCTCCGGCGCTCGTGGCTCTCTTCGGCGTGGTCATGGCTGGGCCTGGTTCGGCATCGGGGGTTTACGAGCCTTCGTCCGGCCGCCTGCCAAGCGCTGTTTCGGCAGCGCACCCCGCCCTTTGTTGATCAAAAACGGGCGCGGCGCGCTGGCGAGACAGCGCAGGCAGACGGTGGACCGAAGCCACCGTAAACTCCAGATGCCGAACCAGGCCCAGCCCCAAGGACGCTAGTAGAGGGCTGACCCCGGGTGTCAGGCGGGTTGCTGGCGGAAGCCGGCTACCTCGGCCTGGAGGCGTTCGGCCAGGCCTTCCAGGGCCTCGACAGCCTCCTGCATCTCGCGGGCGCCGTCGGCGCTGCGTACCGCGATGTCGTTGATGTGGTGGATGTTGCGGTTGATCTCCTCGGCGACCTGGCTCTGCTGCTCGGTGGCCGAGGCGACCTGACGCGTCATGTCGTCGATGGTGGTCACCGAGTCATGGATGTATCCCAGGGTCTCCTCCGCTTCGCCGGCCTTGCTGACCGAGGCCTCGGCCTGCTGCTGACTCACCTCCATCGCCTGCACCGCCTTGCCAGCCGCACCTTGCAGACGCTGGATGATCTCGCGGATCTCGCCGGTGGAGTCGTTGGTGCGCTGGGCCAGATGGCGGACCTCGTCGGCGACCACGGCAAAGCCGCGACCGGCCTCCCCGGCCCGGGCCGCCTCGATCGCGGCGTTAAGCGCCAGCAGGTTAGTCTTCTCGGCGATCTCCTCGATCACCTCGAGGATGGACCCGATGTTGTCGGAGTCCCCCTTGAGCTCGTCGATCACCGTACTGGCCTTGCGGATCTCGCTGGCCAGGGCATTGATCGAGCCCTGGGTCGCCTGCACTACATTGCGCCCGCCCTCGGCCGCACGGGTCGCCTGACCGGCGCTTTCCGCCGTGCTCTGGGTGTTGTTGGCGACCTCCTGCACGGTCGCGGACATCTGGTTCATTGCGGTGACCACCTGCTCGACATCCGAGCGCTGCTCGTTGGTCTCGCGACTGAGCTCGTTGCTACGACCCTCCAACTGGCGCGCCGAGGCGGCGATGCCGTCGGCCGCATCCGCCACCTGCGTGATCAGGCCCGACAACCGCTCCATGACCGCGTTGAATGCGGTGCTGGTGCGACCAATCTCGTCGTCGGTGGTGACCTCGACCCGGTGGCCAAGGTCCGCCTGACCGGATGCGATCGCCTCCAGCCCCGAGGCCAGCCGTTCCAGCGGCCGCACCAGCATGTTGGCCGCAAACCAGCCGATCGCCAGCGCAATCAGAAAGGCCACCACCCACAGGCCCCAGAGGAGCCACCACAACTGATCGACCAGCGCCGCGTCGACATTCGTCGCCAGGTCGCCTTTCATGGTGTGGAAGGTCACCCCACCCATGATCGAGAGCGGGATGGTACTGACGAGAATCACAAGGATCACAAGCTTGAGGCGCAGTCCGCCGATCTTCAGAAGCCGGTTCATGGGGTCCCTCCTTTCCCCGCTATAACGGCCAGAGTGGCCGCTTCTTGATAGCACGCCCATCTTCGCGCAAGCGCCTCCAAGAGCAGGTGATCCGGATCAAGGCGACCGCAGGTTCGCGAACACAAAAAAGCCCGCGTCCCCATGGGAGACGCGGGCGGAGTTGGTCAGAACGGCCGAGGGTCTAGCGGCTGCGTGCAGCCCGGTTGCCCTGGGCCGCGCGGCCCTGACCGCCACCGCGATTGCCGCCGGGCTTGCCGCCGGGCTTGCCGCCACGGCTCTGGCGCGGCTTGCCATTACGCGCACCACCGCCCGGCTTGCCGCCACGGCGTTGGCCATTGCCATCGTTGGCCGCCGGCTTCGGGGTCGCGAAGCCATCGGTTTCGATGCGCTCGATCGGGCGCTGAATCAGGCGTTCGATGCCCTTCAGGAGCTTCATCTCTTCACCATCCACCAGCGACAGGGCGGCACCAACGGAACCGGCACGACCGGTGCGGCCGATGCGGTGTACGTAGTCTTCCGGCACATTTGGCAGCTCGAAGTTGACCACCTGCGGCAACTGGTCGATGTCCAGGCCGCGCGCCGCGATGTCCGTCGCGACCAGGACCGGAACGGCCCCGGTCTTGAACTGCTTGAGCGCCTTGGTACGGGCCGCCTGGCTCTTGTTGCCATGGATCGCCTCGGAGGGCACGCCATCCTGCGTCAGCTTCTGTGCCAGGCGATTGGCGCCGTGTTTGGTACGGGTAAACACCAGCACCTGGCCCCAGTCGTTGCTGCGGATCAGGTGGCTCAGCAGCTCGCGCTTTCGGCTGCTCTCCACCAGATGCACGGTCTGCTGCACGGTCTCGGCGGCGGTGTTGCGCGGGGCCACGTCGACCTCGGCCGGCTTGTTCAGCAGGCTCGACGCCAGTGTGCGGATCTCGCCGGAGAAGGTCGCCGAGAACATCAGGTTCTGACGCTGCTTGGGCATCAGGCCAATCAGACGACGAATGTCGCGGATGAAGCCCATGTCCAGCATGCGATCGGCCTCATCCAGCACCAGGATCTCCACGCCGGAGAGGTCGATCGTCTTCTGGCCAGCATGGTCCAGCAGGCGACCCGGGGTCGCCACGACGATATCCATGGGGCCCCGCAGTGCCTTGATCTGCGGATTCATGTTCACGCCACCAAAGATGGTCATCGACTTCAGCGACAGGTGGCGGCCATAGGTACGGACGGAATCGTGGACCTGAGCAGCCAGCTCGCGCGTCGGCGTCAGGATCAGTGCCCGCGGACGCCCCGGCTTGCGCTCGGGCGTTTGCCCGGTGGTCAGTCGCTGCAGGATCGGCAGGGTAAAGCCGGCGGTCTTGCCGGTCCCGGTCTGCGCGGCGGCCAGCAGATCCCCGCCTTTAAGAACTTCCGGGATCGCCTGGGCCTGGATCGGGGTCGGCGTCTTGTAACCGGCCTGGTCCAGCGCACGCAAAAGGGATTCGGCCAACCCAAGGTCGGCAAAAGAAGAAACAGAAGACATGCAATACTCCAACGGCTACCCGCCGCTCGTACTCGAGGGGCACCCATCGGGGTATGACGAAATCGGGGGGACGGGAACCGAGAGGGTTCCGAATCAGTGAACGGACGCTGACGGGCGGGGCGTTCGGTGCGGTCACTATACCGGGTCAGAAGATGAAAGCAAGTGATTCTCCGCGGATTTTCTCTGAATACCCAATTCCCACGGTAAAGAATCTGGGCTGATTCCAAAAACGATCGTATAATACGAAGATTATAAGAATAAACGCGCCAGGGATGGCCGGGTGACGAAGGTCCAGCGATACGGATCCGTTGCACCCCGTGTCAGACGCGCGTGCCTCACGGCAACGGCATACATCCAGGAGTTCGATCGTCCGTTGCCGACTGTGGAGGGGCACGATGGCGCAGTACGTCCGGTGCAGCTACCCGAGCGAAGGGTCGCCAAGCGTGCACATGAGTCGTGTCGCTCAGGGGCCCCGATGAACGCCCTTCCCCGCTCCCCGGCTCTACCCCATATGCCCCTGATGTGGCTGACATTGCTGGCACTGTTCATGCTGCCCGCGCTCCTCTGGATGGTCGGCATCCCCGTCCCGCCTCTGGTCCCGCTGGAGCACATGACCGCGTTCCACACGGCCACCGAACTGTTCGCGGTGGTCGTGGCAATCGGCGTGTTCGCGGTCGCCTATCACGTGCGCGACCGCCGTCGGCTGATGGCCACTCTGGTCCTCGCCACAGCGTTTCTGGCGGTTGGCCTGCTCGATTTCCTGCACCTGATGACCTATCCGCAGATGCCGGATTTCATCACTCCCAACTCCTCGCAGCAGACGATCTTTTTCTGGCTGGCCGCGCGGCTCGTCGGCGCGCTGGCTCTTCTGCTCTACGTAGCACTTCCCCTGGTCCCGAGAAGCCAGGGACCCGCTCCCAGAGGCATGCTGGCGGGTGCGTTGGTACTTGTTGCGTTGCTTGCCTGGGTAGGGCTGTGGCATGAGCAGCGCATCCCGGCACTGTTCATCCCGGGCGAGGGACTGACGCCGTTCAAGATCGCGCTGGAGGGCGTGGTGGTGGCACTGCATGCGGCCACCCTGGTGATCCTGCTACTGCGCCCGCAGCTCATGCAGCGCCCGGGCATGCCGCTGGTGGCCGCCGCGCTGATGATCCTGATGGCCAGCGAGGTGTTCTTTACCCTGTACGACAACCTGTCCGACGGCTTCTTCGTACTCGGCCATATCTACAAGGTGGCGGCCTATGCGCTGATTTACTGGGCCGTATTCATCGAAAGCGTGCGAGCGCCCATGGCCCAGCTGAGGGCTGCCCACCGGGATATCGAGCTGCGCCAGCAGCGCTACGAGCAACTGATCGACACGGCGCCGGACGGGGTGCTGGTGACCGACGGCGGCGGCACCATCCTGATGGCGAATCGCAACCTCGAACGGCTGTTCGGGTACCCGCGACGGCATCTGATTGGCCAGCCCGTGGAGAACCTGATCCCCGAGCGCCTGCGCGAACACCACCGATCGGTCCGCTTGCAGCAGGGCGACAACATCTCGGAACGCACCATGGGCCAAATACCCGACCTGCGGGGACGTCGGCTGGACGGTACCGAGTTTCCAGTCGACATCAGCCTGAATGCCTTCGAGGACCAGGGCGGGCGGCGCATCACCGCCTTTATCCGTGACATTACGGACCGCCAGCGCCGCGAGGCCCGTATCCAGCACCAGGCGACTCATGACAGCCTGACCGGCCTGCCCAACCGCTGGCTCCTGCACGATCGGCTTGCCCAGAGTATTGCCCATGCCAGCCGGCACGAACACCGCATTGCGGTGATGCTGCTCGATCTCGACCACTTCAAGATGATCAACGACACCTTCGGGCACCACGAGGGTGACGAACTGCTGCGCGAAGTGGCGCAGCGCCTGAAGGACGCAGCGGGCACCGACGCCACGATCGGGCGTTTTGGCGGCGACGAGTTCATGATCCTGCTCCCCGAGATTACGGATGAACTGCAGGTCGGAGAGCGCGGCCAGGAGATCCTGGCGCAGTTCGACCGGCCGTTTCACACCGGCCCCACGCGCCAATTCAGCTCCAGTGCCAGTCTCGGGATCGCGCTGTTCCCGCAGGATGCGCGGGACGCGAACACCCTGGTGCGCTATGCCGACATGGCGATGTACGAAGCGAAGCGGTCCGGGCGCAACACCTACGCATTCTATTCCGAACACCTGGATGCCCAGGTACGTGCGGAACAGCAGCTCCAGGAGCGACTGAAACACGCACTGGAGCACGACCAGCTGGCACTCCACTTCCAGCCGTTGATCGATGCCCACTCCGGGGCCGTTACCGCCGCCGAGGCCCTGCTCCGCTGGAACGATCCGGAACTGGGTGCCGTACCACCATCGCGCTTTATCCCCAGCGCCGAGGCGAACGGGTTGATTCTGCCGCTCGGCGACTGGGTGATCCGTCGCGCCTGCCAGCAACTGGCCGACTGGGCACAACTGGATGTCGACACCTCCATTTGCATCAATGTCTCGGCGCTTCAGTTCCGACAGCCGGATCTCGTCTCCCGACTCGCTGCGGCCCTGAAGGAGGCCGGCGCTTCGCCCGAACATCTAGAGATCGAGGTGACCGAGACCGTGGCCATGGCCGATGTCGCCCTGACGCGCGAGCACCTCTCCGGGCTCAAGGCCCTCGGTGTGCGCGTATCGCTGGATGATTTCGGCACCGGGTATTCTTCGCTCGCCTATCTGAAGTCGTTGCCGATCGACAAGATCAAGATTGACCGCTCGTTCATCGCGGGGATCGGCCACGACCGCGACGCCGAGATGATTCTGCGTTCGGTGATGGGCCTCGGTCACAGCCTGCATTTGAAGCTGGTGGCAGAAGGCGTCGAGACAGCCGAGCAGCTCGCCTTTCTGCGCAGAGAAGGCTGCGACCTGTACCAGGGCTGGTTCTATTCGCCCGCGCTTTCGGTGGAGGAGTTCCGTGCCACGGTCCACTCGCAACTGGATGCCTGAAACCCGCCCTGCTGGCTGCATTTTGAACATACATTAGCATTCACTGTTTGACACTCAGCTAACACTCCCATTGAATCAGCAACATAACGCCTGGAATGAACGGGTCATAAAAAGAAGGAAGGGGGACGCCAGCTCGGCCGAGCCCCCTCGCGACACAGGGAGTGGGCGTGGCAGGGAGATTCCTCAAAGGGCCGGCACCCGGGCCTGGCGGTAGCGCGCCGGCGGAGCCGCGCAGCCGTTCCGCATGGGTGATTGGGCTCGGGTTTACCATCGTGCTCGTGCTGATGGCGGCGTTGATCGCGCTGGGCCTGAATCGTATGGCTCAGGTGCACGACCGCCTTGAGCTGATTGTCCACGAACACAACGTGAAGACTGAGCTGCTGGGCAACATGCGCAACGCCGCCCGCGAACGCTCGGTAACCCTGCTCCAGCTGTCGATCACCACCGACCCGTTCGACCTCGATGAAGGGATCATGACCTTTCGTGGCCATGCCTCGAAGTTCATGTACAACCGCCAGCAGCTGGATGCGATGCCGATGACGGCGGCCGAACAGCGGCTGCTGGACGAGTCCCGCGGACTGACCGAGCGCGCGGTTCAGGTCCAGGAACGCGTGCTCGACCACATCCTGGACGGCGAGACCGACGAGGCGACGAGCTGGCTGCTCGCGGAGGCTATCCCGAAACAGGGGCGCGTGCTGGAACACCTGGACGCGATGATCAACCTTCAGCAGGAGGCCGGACTGACAGCCGTGCGCGACACCGCGCGTCAATACCGTACCGCGGTCGTTCTGATGCTGGTGCTCGGCGGCGCCGCCCTACTGATAGGTGTGCTGATCACGCTAGGTGTCCTGCGTCATACGCGGCGGATCGAATCCGCACTGCACGAAGAAAAGGAACGCGCCCAGGTCACATTGCACGCCATTGGCGATGGCGTGATCACCACGGACCTCGAGGGCCGGGTCGACTATCTCAACCCGGTCGCCGAGCACCTGACGGGGTGGGACCAGGCGTCCGCCTACAACCAGCCCCTTGCAAGCGTGTTCCACATCATCCGGGAGTCCACCGGCGAGCGGCTCAACCATCCGCTGACCGAACGCATGCCGGATGGCACGGCCTGCACGCTGGACCAGGAGGCCATCCTGATCTCGGCCGAGGGTCGCGAACACGCCATCGAAGAGGTCTCGGCCCCCATCCGCGACCGCGATGGCACCATCATCGGCGCGGCCCTGGTATTCCGTGATGTCTCCAAGGCACGCGAGATGGCCCGCGAACTGTCCTGGGCCGCCACCCACGACTGCCTGACCTCGCTGGCCAACCGTGCGGAATTCGAGCGGCGCCTGAGCCAGCTGGTGGCCACAGCCCAGCAGGAAAACCGCGAACACGCCCTGCTCTACATGGACCTGGACCAGTTCAAGCTGGTCAACGACACCTGCGGACACGGGGCAGGCGACGACCTGTTGTGCCAGCTGACCTCGCAGCTGCACAGCCAGCTGCGCGAGAGCGACACCCTGGCACGCCTGGGAGGCGACGAGTTTGGCGTGCTGCTGTCGAACTGCCCGCTGGTACAGGCGGAACGCATCGCGGAGACCCTGCGCACAACCGTCGACAACTACCGGTTCGAGTGGCAGGGACGAATCTTCCGCGTCGGGATCAGCATCGGGGTAGTCCCGGTGTTCGGGCACCTGAAAGACACGGTGCAGTACATGAGCGAGGCCGATGCCGCCTGCTACCTGGCCAAGGAACAGGGACGCAACCGCATCCATGTCTCGCGGGCCGGGGACGCCGAGCTGTCGCATTGCCAGGGCGAGATGAACTGCGTCCAGCGCATTACCCATGCCCTGCAGCACAACCGATTCTGGTTACACGGGCAAAGGATCGTTCCGGTCTCCGGCGACGAACCCACACACACCGAGGTCCTGCTGCGGATGGTCGAGGAGGACGGCACGGTCGTCCTGCCGGCCACCTTCATCCCCGCCGCAGAGCGCTACGGGCAGATGCCCGCAATCGATCGCTGGGTGATCAAGCGGGTGCTTCAGCACGTGGCCACCGACACCGATACCGAGGGTCACTTCGCCGTGAACCTGTCCGGCCAGTCCCTCTGTGACCGGGGCATGCTGGACTATATCGTCCATCAGCTGCAGAACAGCGGCGTCGAGCCCAGCCGAATCTGTTTCGAGATTACCGAGACCGCCGCGATCGCCAACCTGAGCCAGGCCAGCCGCTTCATCCGCGAATTGAGGGGCATGGGCTGTCACTTCTCGCTGGACGACTTCGGGACGGGTATGGCCTCGTTCGGCTACCTCAAGACACTGAAGGTCGACTACCTGAAGATTGATGGCAGCTTCGTGCGCGATATGGCGGAGGACCGGGTCAGCCGGGCGATGGTCGAGAGCATTCACCACATCGGCCGCGTGATCGGGGTCAAGACGGTCGCGGAGTGTGTCTCGCACGAGCGCCTGATGGACGCCCTGCGGCTGGTGGGGGTGGACTATGCCCAGGGCTTTGGACTCCACGTGCCGGAGCCCCTGGAACCCTGTCCTGTTCCGGTCGCGGAAAGCCGGCGTTCCGGATCGGTCGCCGGCTGAATACCGCAGAACACCGGTGCGGCCGGGAACGAACCCCGACCGCCTGTTTAACCCCGGTCAGTAGCCCATGTTCGCGTGGACGTCCGGCGGGGCCTCGTGCGTCAACAGCGACCAGGTCAGATGCGCCATGACCTCGGGCGCCACCACGGTGTGGCAATTGCCCCCGCGCTGCATCCCCTCGCGCAGGCGCTGGCGCACCTCGGCCTGCCCCGTCAGGTCATAGACCACATCCACCTGATCACCACGGGCCAGGATCTCCTCGACCGATTCCACCGGAATCCCGCGCGCCTGCGCCAGTTTGCGGCCGTCGGTGTCGCCCTGCTCCGATACCGCGGAAATCTCCATTCCCGGCGTATCGCTGTCCAGCAGCAGTTCCAGAAAACGGCCCCCTACGCGGCCCAGCCCCACAATCGCGATCTGAATCGCCATCACTCCCTCCTGTGTTTTCGTTATATCCGGCATGCATCGTTCGGCATGCCCATCGGAGTATAGGGGACATTCTCGCTTTCGCACGCGTGACAGATGCTGGCGGAGACATGGGGAAGATCGGGCCTTTTGGGCCCCGAGCTCGAGCCCCCTACACTCGGCGCATTCACTGCAATGGAGTACACCGCATGAGTCAGTTGCATCTCCCGATCCGCGTGGATCGCCGCGAACAGGGCAAGATCATCCAGCGCCTCGAGCGCCTGGAGGGCGTGGAGCTGGAGTTCGTCGATCTTGATGTCGGCGACTACGAACTCCCCGGTGGGGTCGTCGTGGAGCGCAAGTCCGCCACCGACATGGTGCTGAGCGTCGTGGACCAGACCCTGTGGGAGAACGCCGCCAAGCTTAAGGCGACGCACGACAAGGTGATCTACGTAGTCGAGGGGGACCTCTACGAACCACGCTTCCACCAGCAGGCGCTGGACATCCACCGCGCCCTGACGCATCTGACGATCGCGCTCGGGATCAGTGTGCTGCCCTCCAATGACGAAGACACCAGCGGCATGCTGATCTACCTGCTAGGCATGAACGCCCAGGTGGACCCCGACCCAATCGCACGCCCCGCCAAGCCCGAAAAGCGCCGTGCAGCGGCGGAGTTCATTATCAGCGGCCTGCCCGGTGTGGAACCCGATCTGGCCCGCGACCTGCTGCGCCAGTTCGGCAGCGTGCGCGACGTGCTGAACACGGATGCCGAGCAACTAGCCGAGGTCGATGGCATGGACCTGGAACGCGCCCAGCGCATCGAGTCCGTCGTGACCCATGGCAGCCGCAAAGGGTAATCCCGCAGGGTGCGGGGATTCACGTGTCTCGCCCCTCGCCTGACGTTACAATGCGCGCTGCAGCCCATGCGCAGGCCCCGGGGGCACGCGCGGCGGCGCTCGCCAGACCACCGGAAGGCGGGACCGCAATTAACTGATTTCAGGGAGAAACCAATGGCGTTCATCGTTCTCGAGAACTGCATCAAGTGCAAGTACACCGATTGCGTCGAGGTCTGCCCGGTCGACTGCTTCCACGAAGGCCCCAACTTCCTCGCGATCGACCCTGACGAGTGCATCGACTGCACGCTCTGCGAGCCGGAGTGCCCGGCCGAGGCGATTGTGCCGGAGGATGATGTCCCGGAAGACCAGCTCCAGTTTATCGAGCTGAACGCCGAGCTCTCGCGCACCTGGCCGGTGATCACCGCGCGCAAGGATCCGCCGGAAGACGCCGAGGAGTGGGACGGCGTCGAGGGCAAGCTGAAGCATCTGGAACGCTAAGTCCGCATCAATGGGGCTGCCAGGCAGCCCCACAATCTCGCTGCATCCGCCTGGCCAGGCGCCCCCCTCTGCATCTCCCGATGCGCTGCAACGGCCTTCTTCCCGACCGCCACCCACCCTCCTCGTCCCTGCAAGTCAGCCCGCGGCAACCGTAGCTGGGGTACCCGGTGTCTCCTCGTTGAGTCACTCACGCGAAACCCGATTCCCTCGTGATTTCAATAGGTTCAACCTCGAATGGCCGCGCCCGAGCGCACGCACTGTATCGCGGATGGCACAGATTGGGTCCGATCGCGATACCCCTTGACTCTATAAGTCATTGTTCTCCCGGACAAACCGTCCGCTGGCCCAAGTCCTGCTAGTTGGGTTGTTGCGTAGCACGGGCCACGTGCACCGGGGCTACGACAACCGTCTATTGCTGGCTAGCCAATGGAGACAAAGCCATGAACTTCAAAAAGACCCTGATTGCTTCCGCTATCGCCCTGGCCTTCGGCCTGAGCTCGGGCCTGGCCCTGGCCAACCCGACCAATACCGCCGATGGCGAAGTCGGTGATCAGACCGCCACCGCCACCTCCTCGGCCGATGGCGGCGGCGCCTCGGCGAACGAGTATTCCCAGGCGTTCGCAATCAATGACTCCGACCTGTCGAACAGCTCGGACAACAGCACCGCGATCTCGGACTCGGGCAATGACAGCTCCGACAACAGCACGAGCATTTCGGATTCGGGCAATGACAACTCGGACAACAGCACGAGCATCTCCGACTCGGGCAACGACAGCTCCGACAACAGCACCGCGATCTCCGACTCCGGCAACACCACAGTCTCGGATTCGGGGAACGACAATTCGGACAACAGCCTGAATGTCTCGGATTCGGGCAATGACAGCTCCGATAACAGCACGAATGTCTCCGACTCCGGGAATGACAGCTCCGACAACAGCCTGAACATCTCCGACTCGGGCAACGACAACTCCGACAACAGCATGGCCCACGCGGACGACAACAGTGCAGCCGCCAACAACGGTTCCACTGCCTCGGTGACCCGTGATCAGAGCGACAACTCCGACAACAGCTCGGCCATCATGGATTCCGGCAACTACACCGCAACGGACAGCTTCAACACGTCGCTGCAGGTGAACGCCGTGGTCAGCCAGAACGAACTGTCGGGTACTGTGACCGGGAACTACGTCGACATCGCCGGTCGTGCCAACCAGGAGAGCCACAACTACATCGGCTCGGATTCCTTCGTGGCCCCGGCGGGGATTACCCAGGTGTCGCAGAACAGCGGCGCGAACAGCCTGACCCAGCAACAGGTCTCGGTGCAGGCGCATCTGAACCTGGGCAACTAACCGACACGGCGTGTCGGAACGGCATGCGGCGGGATCATCCCCGCCGCATTCTCCCTGCCATGCAAGAGGGTCCGGTCATGAGTAATCCGTCAGCTCACCGGGGCGGCATCGGTTCTGCTGCCTTTCTGTCCGCCGGCATGCTGCTGGTGACAGCCATCGCCCATGCCGAAGTCCCGCCGGCCGGCGATGAACTGCTGTTCGGCTCGGCTCCCGACGCCTATGAGGTGGTCGATCTGGCCACACTGGACGCGCAACGGGCACGCCAGGGCGTGACCAATATTCAGCTCGGTCAGATCCACTCGCGCATTGACCTCGCGAACAACCACGCCGTGAACTCCACCACCGGCAAGAACTTCGTGGCGGCCGGGGCCTTCGACAATGCCCGCGGGATCTCCACGGTCATTCAGAACAGCGGCAACAACGTCGCCATACAGGAATCGATGATCGTGAACATCACGATCAACCCCTGAGGAATCACCAATGCCCATCCGCCGTTGGTTCCTCTGCGTAGTCATCACCACCGCGCTGATGCTTTCGCCTGCCCTGTCCGCATGGGCCGGCGGGGCCCAGTTCCCCGGCATGATCGGCAGCATGAACGTGCCGGTGGAGAGCCTGAAAGACCTGCGCTTTCGCTCCATCGTCCCGCAGCGATACGACTTCAGCTGCGGCTCCGCCGCCCTGGCTACGCTGCTCACGTACCACTACGACCGCCCCACCACAGAGGTCGAGACCTTCGACAGCATGTTCCGACGCGGCGACCAAGACCTGATCCGCGAACAGGGCTTCTCCATGCTCGACATGAAGCACTACCTGGAGGCCGAACAGGGCATGCCCGCCGACGGCTTTCGCATCGGGCTGGATGACCTCGACAATCTCGGGGTGCCGGCGATCGCGATGATCGAGACTCGGGGCTATCGCCACTTCGTGGTAATCAAGGGGCTCGAAGGCGGACGGGTACTGGTGGGAGATCCGGCTCTCGGGGTCAACAGCTACACCCGTAACGAGTTCCAGCAGATCTGGGTCAACGACATCCTGTTCATCATTCGCGAGGACGTGGACCTCGCCCGGCATCGCTTCAATGCCTCCGAAACCTGGGCCGCCGTGACCCGCGCGCCGATCGAGTCGGGTGTCGTGCGCAGCGACCTGGCGAGCTTCACCCTGCATCTGCCCCGCGCGAGCGACTGGTGAGCGCCATGATGAAACGCCTGCCCTGCTGCATCCTGGGCGTCATCCTGGCCAGCGCGACATGGGCTACAACGGCTCATGCCCTGGATGTCCTGCCCCCCCTCGGCGACGAGCGCGTAGTACCGGATTCGGTACTGGAGGCCCAGCGCGGCGGCTTCTTCGGGCGCGATGGTCTGGAGATCTCGATCGGGCTGGAGCAGATCACGTCACTCAATGGCGAGGTGATCAATCACTCGACACTACGCCCCCTTAGCGATATCGCCAGCGGCTCCCACTGGCCCGGCACCGACCTGCGTTCGGTCGTCATCCAGACCGGGGGCGCGATGCCGGCGGAAAGCTGGACCTCGGGCATGGGCTGGGTCACTGCGATCCAGAACGAGCTCGACGGACAGGACATCCGCCACCAGACCATCCTGCAACTGGAGCTTGGCAATCTGCAGATGCCGCGCGGGGACCTGGGCCGGGCACTGGAACAGCACATGCTCGAGCGTGGCGGAGGCTTCTGAACCCTCCGCCACGGCAACGCGCCCCTCAAAAACGGATCGGCACCCGCAGGGTGGCCTGCACATCCGGTGCGGCCTCGGTCGCCCCGACACCGAGCGAGAAATTCACACTGGTGCGGTCCGTCAGCCGGTGCGAGATACCCCACAGTACGGTCCCCACCTGGCGCCGCCCGAACACGGGCTCCAGCCCGCTTTCGTTCTCCACCCGCGTGCGGAATACCGTGCTGTGGTCGTAGCCAAAGCTCATCGAGGTGCGGTCGTTCAGGCTGATGGCCATCCCCAGGCTCATGCCGACCGCGTCGCCGGGATTGACCTTGCCATAGCCATCGCCCACATCGCGCTCGATGTTCCAGAGATAGCTGACGTTCGCAAAGATCACGGCCGGGTCGGTCGGATAGATCATCGTCACGCTGGGCTGGATACTCCAGAACCCGGAACCGGTGGGCTGCTCGAGGAAGATCTCGCCCAGGCGATTGCCCTCGTCATCCAGGATCTCGCGGCGGGCGACATCGAAGGGCCCCTTACCAGTCGTGCTCTTCGCCTTGAGGTTGCCGATAAAGAACGGCCGACCTCGATCCGCCATGTTGAACTGGTAAGACACGCCGAACTCGATATCGCCCAATCCCTGCCCGGTGGAGCCCGTCACACGCTCCAGCGCGGTCGCCTCGAGGATGTCGCGCCGGCGCACCTGCTGCTCGCGGTAGACATACGGGATCTTCATCCCGACCTCCAGCCGCTCGGTCAGGCCATAGCGAAAGCTCACCGCCGCGGTCAGCGTGTCGCGCTCCGTCTCGCTGACATCAATCAGCCCGATCGCCAGGGCCGGGATGATGGTGAACCCCTCGATCGACACATCCAGCGAACTGCTGTGCACGTACGACAACGACGGCTCCACTACCCACTGCCCCTTCGGTGTGAGCACACCACGTTCCTCGAAGACCGTCACCTCGGGGCCCGAATCCACCGGGGCGTCCCCGACCGCCTCGCGAGCCTCCTGGCCCACGGCCGGCCCGGCCAACCCGATACAAAACGGTACGATCCCCAACCCACTTCTCCTGACCCATCGCTTGTCCACCGTCGTTCTCCATGGCCCCAGGGGCCGAACTGTTACGCAAGGGCCACTCTCTTCCCCGTCACAAGATTCAGGGCGCATTGGAACGCAGCCCGTACTTGTCGAGCAGGCGGTAGAGCGTCATCCGGCCCACCCCCAACTGGCGCGCGGCCCGCGAGACATTGTTGTCGCACTGGCCCAGCACCTTGATCAGCAATTCCCGTTCGGCGGTCGAGCGCGCCTGGGCCAGCGTTTGCGGCTTCTCGGCATTGCCCGAAGCGGCCAGTCCCAGATCCTCCGGCCGAATCAGGCGTCCCTCCGCCATCGTCACCGCCCGCCGCACCCGGTTCACCAGCTCGCGTACGTTTCCGGGCCAGGCATGTGCATACATCGCCTGCCACGCGGCCTGGGTAAAGCCGCGCAGCCGAGGGTTCTGGCTGCGGAACTGTTCGAAATAGAAGCGCGCGAGTTCTTTCAGATCCGTGCCCCGCTCTCGCAACGGGGGCACATCCAGCTGGATGACA
The DNA here is from genome assembly GCF_000025545.1 of Thioalkalivibrio sp. K90mix. NCBI lineage: Bacteria > Pseudomonadati > Pseudomonadota > Gammaproteobacteria > Chromatiales > Ectothiorhodospiraceae > Thioalkalivibrio > Thioalkalivibrio sp. K90mix. The sequence goes on along the minus strand of NC_013889.1, from coordinate 1,078,826 downwards.
TTCAGGCGGTAGTAGAGGTCCTCGCGGAAACGACCGCTCTCGACGGCCTCGTCCAGCGCGACATGGGTCGCCGCGAGCACGCGCACATCCACCTTGATAGGCTGCAACCCGCCGACCCGCACCAGCGTTCCCTCTTGCAGGAAACGCAGCAGATTGACCTGTAGCTCCAGGCTGAGATCGCCAATCTCGTCCAGCAGCAGCGTGCCGCCATGCGCCAGCTCGAACTGCCCGATCTTGCGTCGACCCGCCCCGGTAAAGGCGCCTGCCTCGTGGCCAAACAGTTCCGACTGGATCAGCTGCGCCGGCAATGCCCCGCAGTTCACTGCCACAAAAGGCCCGTTCGCCCTTCGTGAATGTCGGTGCACCGCCAGCGCAGCCAGTTCCTTGCCGGTGCCGCTCTCGCCCTGAAAGAGCACCGGTGCCTCGGAGCCCGCGACGCGCTCGATCTGGCGGGCCAGTCCCTGCATCGCCGGGCTATGCCCAACGATGGGAATATGGTCCGACTCGGCATCCTGATTGGGACGAGTGGGCCGCGCTTCCAGCGCCGCCATGCCGCATGCCCGTCCCAGCGTGATTTCAAGGCGCGCCTGGTCGAATGGCAGGGTATGAAAGTCGTAACAGGACTCGCGGATCAGCTCGCGAACGTCGTCGCGCAGTAATAGATCCGGGTGAACGAGCGCGATCCACTTCACATGCTGATGAGTGTGTACAAACTCGGTCACCCAGTTCGGGATGGGGCTGCCCAGGTCGACAAGCCCAACACGCACCTTGCTGAGTGTCCCCTCCGTTACCCCACCCGGCCCCGGGACGCGCCACAGCGTCCAGGCATCGGAGAAGCTCGGCATCGATTCCCCCGCGCCGCCGCCACCGTCTACCCATGCCACCTCGCGCACCATCGCAGTCGCACAGGCGCGCTGCAGTGCATAACGCGATTCGTCGGAATCCCCCCGGGGCAGGAAAGTCCCGCCATCCACCGACCGCAAAAAGGAACCATTCAACCTTCGCGATCCGGCCATGCCCGTCCCTATTGTTCAGATCCAGCTTTACTTGCCGGTTCGACGCAACCGACCCATCGCTGGAAATTCAGCGTTGTCTCTGCCGGAATATAGGGGAAAAGAACGATCGAAACATTAAACAAGGAGCGCGAAATTAACCACCAAAAAGACTTACAATTTATTTTAATGAAGGGCATTAATATTCCCGAAGCCAGATTCGCCCGAAAATAAAAAGGGCCGCTCGAGAGCGGCCCTTTTTGTGATGCATTTAAAATCCCCGACCGTATGATACGGGGACACTACGTCTCAAACACGAGACAATTCCTGAGTATCACTAACCAATGTCACCACAGCCAGGTCTCCGGCTGCTCGATCGACCGGTCTTCGTTATTCGCCAGCAGACCCTTGATGCAACGCACCAAAAGCCAGACGATCATGAACAGCAAGACCAGGAATCCAATACCGATCGGGGTCAAAACAGCCCCTACGATCACGCCGAGCAAGCCAATCCAGAATGTACGAATCTGGTAGGTAAAATGCGTGTCGCTGACCGCGTCCCCATCGTTGCGCTTGATGTAAGCAATAATCAAACCGGCGATCGCGGTGAGCGCGGTCAGAAAGCTGACCAGATACAGTACGTACACCACAGTCACCATCGTGCGCTCCTTGCGCGGACCCGGCACGGGGCGGCTCACATCGCTCGGTTCGACTTCCGGTCGTGTTCCTTCGCTCACCTTGCACCTCCTGTCGGCATGGTCATGCTCATTGCGAGCCTGTTCGCCGAGACTAGCACTTCTGCTACTGACCCAGTGACAGGCGCAAGCCCCCCTACGCTGGACCCGCCCAGACGATCAGCACGATCCCGAGCAGGGCGAACACGAAGCCTGCCAGTTGCACACGCGACATACGCTCGGCCTGAAACAGGCGGGCCATCAGCGCGGTCGGCGCGGGCGACAGCGCCCCGGCCACCGCAATGATCGACAGCAGTCCCATGCGTACGGCCACGACAAAGGCCAGGGTCGCTGCCGCCTGGAACAGCCCCGCCAGCGCCAGCAGCACGAAGGTGGAGCGGCTCATCCCGCGTTCGGGCCGCAAGACCAGCATGACAAGGGCAAGCGTCAGGGCCCCGACCGCCGAGGTGGCCACCACGGGCCACAACGGTGATCCGGCCTGGGCCTGATCGAGAAACACGAAGACCAGGCCGAAGCAGACCCCGGCGATCACGGCGTCCAGCAGCCCCTTGACCGGATGCTCACCCCGCGCCAGCGCAATCAGGCCACGAACGGGTTGATCCAGACGCCGCGGGCTGGCCTTGCGCGCCCCGCCCGAGATCATGCCGATGGCCACCACGATGGCGGCAATGCCGACCAGCGCCAGCACGCCCGGCCGCTCACCGAGGGCCAGGCCCACCCCCAGCGGCACCAGAGCGGAGATCACACCAGTAATCGCCGCCACCAGGCCCATCGAGCCCTCGGCCAGCCCGCGATAATAGGCGAGAAGGCCCAGCGCCAGCGCCAGCCCGGAGGCACCCCCCCAGATCAACGCCTGCGGGCCCGGCAGCCCCGCAAGCGGAACGGCGATCAGCAGCAGCGCGCCGGTGGCCAGGAACTGCGAATAGCAGGCCACCACGAGCGCGGGGATTCGGCGCGAGGCCAGGCCACCAAAGAAATCCCCAGCGCCAAACCCGAGCGCCGTCAGGAGTCCGAGGAAAAAGGCCATCAGCGACGCCGCCGCGAAACCGGCGCTCGCCGCTTCAGGGGCTTATTCACCCGCCTGTTCGAGCAACTCCTTCAGCCGGTTCTCGTTCGCGGCGCTATGAATACCGGTAACGGTGCCGTCACCGTCCAGCAGGATCACGGTGACCTCTTCCGGTGTGTGCGGCATGAAGCCCGCGTCCTGTTCGGACTGGGTCACCACCGTCGGGTATTCACGTGCCTGCATGCGCGGCAGCACGACGTTCTCCATCACGTGCGGCGGCATCTGGTGGATATCCGCGATGTAGATCACACCGATCTCGTTGCGCTCTTCCTCGGTCATCTCGCCGAGCACGGCGTTGGCGATATCGGCCGGGGCCATCTCCACCGTCTTGAGGATCACGCGCGCATCACCCGGTATCTGCAGCGGGTTGCCGTGCTGGTCATTCAGCGTGCGCTCGGGGAAGGCCTCGCCTTCGGCCACTTCGTCGGCCGAGGCGTTGGCACCGCCGTCGCAGGCCGCGAGGAACAGGGTGGAAGTCGCCAATAGCGCGGCGAGCAGGAGTGCGGACAGTCGGTTCATGGGGGTTCCTCCAGGGCTGTGAAACAATGCGCGCCGTGAACGGTCGGTCGTTCGCGGCAAACGCCGCCGATGGTAACGCATCCCTGGCCCCAGTAGACTTCACGGACTCGCCGACCCATGTACCCACTCGCGTTGGTCCGTGTTTCCCAGAGCAAATGCCCCGGAACCCCTCGATGCTTCAGCCACTGATCAAACTGCTGCGGCCGCACCAGTACATCAAGAACGGGTTTGTCCTGCTGGGCGTCGTATTCGCCCACGAGTGGGAACCGGCGATGCTGCTGGCCGCGGGGGTCGCCTTTATCGCCTTCTGTGCGATTGCGAGTGCGGTGTATGTGCTGAACGACATCGTCGATGTCGAGGCCGACCGCCAGCACCCGGTCAAGTGCAACCGGCCCATCGCCAGCGGGGCAATCCCGGTCGGGACGGCCTGGGCGATCTTCGCCACACTGGTGGTGGTCGCCCTCGTACTGGCGGCCATGGTCAGCACCGGCGTGACCGCCCTAGTGCTTGCCTACCTGGTGCTGAACGTCGCCTACTCCTGGTGGTTGAAGCATGTCGTCATCCTGGATGTGTTCAGCATCTCGGCGGGCTTCATGCTGCGCATCCTGGCCGGCACGCTCGGGCTCGGGATCGAGCCCTCGCAGTGGCTGCTGCTGTGCGGCCTGATGCTCACACTGTTTCTCGGCTTCGCCAAGCGCCGCGCGGAACTGGCGGATACCGCAATCGAGCGCTCTCCCGAACGGGAAGGCCCGCGCCGCGTACTCAATGACTACAGCGTGGGCCTGGTGGACCAGTTCATCGCGATCAGCGCGGCCTGCACAGTCCTGTCGTACGGGCTCTACACGGTCAGTGCCCAGACGATCGACCTGCACGGCACGGATGGACTGATCTACACGCTGCCGTTCGTGATCTACGGCATCTTCCGCTACCTGTTCCTGCTGCACGCCCGTGGTGGCGGCAACGACACCTCGCGCGACCTGGTCACCGACCCGCACCTGCTCGCAACGGTTGCCGTCTGGCTGGGCGTCACCATCGCCGTACTCGCATGAGTGCGGTCCTGCTGTCCGGCTGGCGCATGCGGGCCGTGATGCTATCCGTCATCGCGGCCGTTGTGCTGTATCTCGGGGTTGCGCTGTGGGCGGGGGCCGCCGAGGTCTGGCATGCCCTCGCGCTGGTGGGGATCGGGGGCCTGCTGCTGGCCCTGTCGCTCTCATTGGTGAACTACTCGCTGCGTTTCACACGCTGGCAGCTCTATCTGCGCCGGCTGGGTCACCACGTGCCCCTGCGCAGGAGCGCCCACATCTACCTGGCGGGCTTTGCCCTGACCACCACACCCGGAAAGGCCGGCGAGGCCCTGCGCGGCGTATTGCTGAAGCGACGCCATGTTCCCTATCCCGACAGCTTGGCGGCCTTCGTCAGCGAGCGTCTGTCCGATCTGATCGCGGTCGTGCTGCTGTCGATGCTGGGCTTCACCCTGGTGGCCCAGGGTGGCTGGCTGATCCTCGCCGGGGCCAGTGCGGTGGCGCTCGCGCTGGTCATCCTGTCGTGGCGCCGACCACTCGCACGACTGCAGACGTGGACGGACCGGCCCGGCCAGCGCCTGTGGCGGACCGTTCATCACCTGGCGACTATCCTGCTGCAGGCCCGGCGCTGCCACCGCCCCACCCTGCTGGCCGGGGCGACCATTCTGAGTGTGGTCGCCTGGAGCGCGGAGGCGCTCGCCTTCTGGTGGATCCTCAACGCAATGGGCTTCGAGGCCAGCTTTGCCTTCGCCGCATTCGTGTTTGCGCTGGCGATGCTGGCCGGCGCGCTGAGCTTCCTGCCCGGCGGGCTCGGCGGGACCGAGGCCGTGATGGTCGGCCTGTTGCTGCTGCACGACATGCCCGCGGCCGATGCGGTCGCCGCCACCATGCTGATCCGCTTCACCACCCTGTGGTTCGCGGTCATCCTGGGCCTGATGGCCCTGGGCACCAACCCCGAGGCTCGCGGCCGCGAACAACCGGAGGCCACGGCATGACCACGAGCTGGAACCGCATCCCGCGTGTCGCGCACGCCGCCGAGGTCACGCTGAACCGGCGCGGCCAGCCCCTGCCCGGGGCTTCACACCCACTGCTGGCCTACGGCCTCGGCCGCAGCTACGGCGACGTCTGCCTGAATCCCGGCGGGAGCCTGCTGCATACTCGCGACCTTGATCGCTTCATCGCCTTCGATCCCGATACGGGCCGCATCACCGCCGAGGCCGGCCTGACCCTGGACGACTTGCTGCGCTTCGCGGTCCCGCGCGGCTGGTTCGTGCCGGTGGTACCCGGCACGCGCTTTGTCACGCTCGGAGGCGCGGTGGCCAACGACGTGCACGGCAAGAACCACCACCATGCCGGCAGCTTCGGCGAGCACGTCCGCGCCATGACCCTGCGCCGCTCGGCCGGCGAATGCCTCGAGGTGACCCCCGACGACACCCCGGACTGGTTCGCCGCGACCGTCGGCGGGCTCGGGCTGACGGGCCTGATCGAGACGGTCACGCTGCAGCTCGTGCCCGTACGCACGCCCTGGATGCGCGCGTGGTCGCAGCGCTTCGACAGCCTGGACGAGTTCTGGGAGCTGGACGCCCGGGCCGAGCGCGAATGGCCCTACACCGTCGCCTGGATCGACTGCCTGAACCCGGGCCCGCGCGGCGAGGTCGGGCGCGGCATCTACAGCGGGGCGCGCCACGCCACCACCGCACCGGCGCGCAGCCAATACCGGGAGCCCCGCCGTGCCATACCGCTGGACCCGCCGGTTTCACTGGTCAACCGGGTGACCCTGCGGCTGTTCAACCAGCTCTATTACCGCCAATCCGTACACCCGACCGCCCGCGCCGTCCATCACCTGCCCTGGCTTTTTCCGCTGGACGCGATCCGCCACTGGAACCGCATCTACGGGTACAAGGGCTTTTACCAGTACCAGTGCGTGCTGCCCCCGCATGCGCAAAAGGACGGCATGCAGGCGTTGCTCGACGCCGTGGCCGCCAGCGGCCAGGGCTCGTTCCTCGCCGTGCTCAAGCGCTTCGGGGATCGCGCGGGGCCGGGCATGCTGTCATTCCCCCGTCCTGGGGCGACCCTGGCGCTGGACTTCCCCGAACGCGGCAACGAGACCGAGCACCTGTTCCGGCGCCTGGACCACATCGTGCAGGAGGCCGGCGGCGCGCTGTACCCGGCCAAGGATGCGCGCATGTCACCCGACCTGTTCCGCAGCGGCTTTCCCCGCTGGGAGGAGTTCGCTAGCTTTGTCGACCCCGAATTCTCCTCCGGCTTCTGGCGCAGGGTGACCAAATGAACCGTTTGCAGTCTGTCGTGATCCTCGGCGCCACCTCGGCGATCGCCACCGCCGTCGCGCGCGAACTCGCCGAGCACGGGGCCCGACTGTTTCTGGTCGCGCGCGACGGCGAGCGCCTGGAGCCCCTGCTGCAGGATCTGCGCGTACGCGGCGACGATGCCTCCGGCACGCGCATCCTCGGCACGACGGCCGACCTGGCGGACATCGACGCCCACGCGGATGTTTGGGCGCAGGCCCGCGAAGCGCTGAGCGATAACATCGATGCGGTGCTGCTGGCCTGGGGCACGCTGCCGGATCAGGAGGCCTGCAACACGTCGGTCGCGACCACACTGGAGGCGATCCATGTGAACGGCACCAGCGCCATCGCCTTCCTGGCCTGCATCGCACCCGACTTCGAGCAGCGCGGCCGTGGCGTGATCGCCGCCATCGGCTCGGTCGCCGGCGACCGCGGGCGTCAGAGCAACTACGTCTACGGCACCGCCAAGGGCATGCTGGCCACCTATCTCCAGGGGCTGCGCAACCGGCTGTTCTTCAGCGGCGTGGATGTGGTCACGATCAAGCCGGGTTTCGTGCGCACCCCGATGACCGAGGGCTTCAACCGCGCCGGCGCGCTGTGGGCGGAGCCCGATACGGTCGCGCGCGGGATCGTCAAGGCCATGCGCCGCGGCCGCGATGTCGCCTACCTGCCCTGGATCTGGTGGGGCATCATGACCGTGATCCGCCTCATCCCCGAATACCTGTTCAAACGCCTGAAGCTGTAATGACGGCGCCGCAACGCATCGTGCTGTTCGACTTCGACGGGACCCTGACCCGACGCGACAGCCTGTTCCCGTTCCTGCGCTTCGCGCTGGGTACGCCGCGCTTTGTCGCGGCCCTGCCCGGCTGCCTGCCGACCCTGGCGGGCTTCGCGCGCGGCCGCATCGCCAACCAGGTCGCCAAGGAGGCCGTGCTCCAGCGGATGATCGGCGGCGCATCCCTGGACGATCTGCAGGCCCGGGGCCATGCCTTCGCGGATCGCGTGCTGGACCGCCTGCTGCGACCGGCCGGCATGGAACGCCTGCAACACCATCAGGCGGCCGGCGACACCTGCGTGCTGGTCTCGGCCTCGCTGGATCTGTGGCTGCAGCCCTGGGCCGAGCGCCATGGCCTGGCCGACGTGATCTGCTCGCGCCTGGCGGTCGACGAGCACGGCCGCGTCAGCGGGCATCTGGACGGAACCAACTGCCAGGGCGCGGCCAAGCCCGCCGCGATCGCCAGCTGGCTGGGTCGCTTTGACCCGCACACGCCCGTCGACCTCTACGCCGCCTACGGCGACAGCGCGGGGGACGAACCCATGCTGCAGATGGTCACCACGGGTTACCGACTGCGGGGCGGCCGCTTCGAGCCAATCCAGACGGACACGCACAAGGCATGAGTGCCGATCGCCTGCCTCCCGGCGCGCCCTGGCTCGCGCGCCACTACGGTGCGGTGCTGCTGACCGCCCTGGCCGCCAAGATCCTGATCGCCTGGACCCTGCCGATCACGGGCGATGAGGCGTACTTCCTGATCTGGGGGCAGCACCCCGATCCTGGCTACTACGACCATCCCCCGATGGTTGGCTGGTGGCTGAGCCTGGTGCTCGCGATCTCGGACCACCCGCTCGCGATCCGGGCGCTGGGGATCGCCGTATCCATGGCCCCCGCCCTGCTGATCCTTGCGCTGTGGCGCCGGCAGGACCCGGTTCGGGCGCGGCTGGTCTCGCTGATCGCCCTGTTCGTGCCGCTGCTGTTCATCGCGGTACTGACCGCCACGGACACCCCGCTGCTCCTGTTCGGCCTGCTGGCCACCGGTCTGACCTGGCACGCGCTGCGCACCGGGCGTCCGGGCTGGTTCCTGCTGGCGGGATTCGTGCTGGGCCTGGCCTTCCTGTCGAAGTACTTCGCGGTGCTGCTCGGGATTGCGCTGGGGCTGCACATCCTGCTGTTCGCGCCGCGCCACTGGCGCGGACTGCTGCTGATCATCCTCGGTGTCGTGCCGGCGGTGGCCCTGAACCTGTACTGGAACTGGGACAACTGCTGGTACAACGTGATGTTCAACATCGTGAACCGGCATGGCGGCGACGGGATCGACCCGACCAACCTGCTCGCCTACGCGGCGATGCTGGTCTACGTTTTCACCCCCTGGCTGCTGTGGTTCATCGCCCGCGAGTTCCGCGCGCTGGGCCCCGGCATCCGCGAACATCACCTTGACGTCTTCCTGAGCGCCGGACTGATCCCGCTCGCGGTGTTCGCCCTGCTGGCGCCGTTCAAGAGCATCGGCCTGCACTGGCTGGCGGTGTTCGTACCCTTCCTGCTGCTGCCCGCCCTGTTCCTGAGCACCCGCGCACTGAACATCAGCGCCTGGCTCTCGGCCATCCTGGCCGGCGTACACGCAGCCGTACTCCTGACCATCGCGCTAATGCCCGTGGAATGGCTCGAGGACCACGGGCGCTACGCCGATGCGGTCTACTATCTCGCCCCGGAGTCCGTGGCCGAGGCCGTGAACGAATACGAGCCGGACTGGCACGTATTCACGCGCAGCTATTCGCGCTCCGCCGTACTCGCCTACTACGCCGGACGCGACGTCGGGGTACTCGGCTCCGGCTCGCACTACGGCCGTCAGGACGACCTGCTGACCGACTTCCGCGCCCTGGACGGCGAGAACCTGCTGTACGTCGCGACCCGCGGCGAGGTCGACCCGGGCGACCTGGAACCCTTCTTCGACGAGGTCGTGATCCGCCGCCAGCCGATCCGCGGGATCGACTGGGAATTCGCCGAAGGCCACGGATTTCGCTATGACGCCTACCGCGAGCAGGTCCTGACCGAGATCCTGGCCGACTACTACGCCATCCCCGCCTGGCTCCCCGAAGGCCGCTGCGACTTCACCGATCGCTACAGCCCGTAACGCCGCGAACGTCGGTGCGGTATTACGGTCACACAGGCACGGCGATATGCTTGAACCCGGCGCAACGCGCGTTCAAGCTGACGCGTTTGTTTGCCAATGCAATGACGGAGATCCCTACATGAAGCCTTACCTGGCATTCGCTGGTGCGCTGCTGCTGGCCATCCCGGGCCTGACCCTGGCCCAGGCCCAGACCGACCCGCAGATGGAAGAGCAGATGCAGCAGCAGGAGCCGGAGACCACGACCTACCAGGACTGGGAGGTCGCCTGCATTGAGGTTCAGGGCGGCGAGCGCTGCCGTATGCAGCAGACCCTGCAGATCCAGGACGAGCAGGCGCAGGGCGCCTACCTGCAGGCCTCGCTGTTCCGCGATGGCGACAGCTACATCATCGAGATCCTGCTGCCGCTGGGCGTGGATCTGCGCCCCGGCATCCTGATGCAGGTCGATGAGGACGGCGAGGAGATCGAGGCCCCCTACATCGCCTGTGTGGAGCAGGGCTGCGTGGCAGGCCATGAGCTCACGGAAAGCCAGTTCAGCGCGATGCGTGGTGGTAGTGCGCTGACAGTCGGCTTCTGGCCGCTGCATGGCGACCAGCCGCTGGCCTTCGACGTCTCGCTGATGGGCTTCACTGACGCCAGCGAGCGGCTCTAGGCCTTCGCTTGGCTTCGCCACACGGGCCGGTACAATGACCCGTGTGGCGAAGCACAGGGACGCAACGAGCCGGGCCGGCCTCAACCGCGCCCGGGCACGCTGGCGGCGGGCAGCCTGGACTGTCCTGGCCGCCGCCGTGCTGTGGTGGATCCTGGCCGGGCTTGATGCCCTGCTGGAACCCCTGGCACTGCTCGCGGTTCTGCTGGCCGGGGCCGCCAGCCTCGTACTGCCCAGCGGTCGCCCCCTCGGCGTCCGAATCCGGGCCATACCGGGCCTGATCGGCTATTTCCTGCGAGCCTCCTTCCTCGGCGGCATCGACATCGCCCGACGCGCACTGGACCCCAAACTGCCCATCGCACCGGACTTCATCGAGTACCGGGCCGACCTTCCGCATGGACCACCTTTGACCCTGTTCATGGCCGTGCTCAGCCTGCTCCCGGGGACCCTCAGCGTTCGCCTCGAGGGGCGCCTGCTGACTGTCCATGTGCTGGATCGCCATGGCCAGCCCGAAGTCGCGCTGCGCGAGCTCGAGCGGCGTATCCACGCGGCCTTCGAGGATCCGCGGCGCCGTAAGGAGGGGGGCACATGAGCGCGTTCTATCTGGGCGCGGCGCTGTTCCTGCTGGCGACCATTCTCCTGGGCCTGATTCGCGTGTTGCGCGGCCCCGGCTCCGGCGACCGCATGCTGGCCGCCCAGCTGTTCGGGACTACCGGGGTCACCATCCTGCTGTTGCTGTCACTGACGCTGGAGACCCCGGCACTGGTCGACGTCGCGCTGGTCTTCGCATTGCTGGCGGTGGTGGCTGCGGTCGCGTTCGTCCGCCAGCACGGCCTGCCGGAACCCTCGGGCACGCCCATCCATCAGCGCCACGGCCAGAAAAAGGAGCCGGACGATGATCGCTAACACCCTGACCGTGATCCTGATCCTCGCCGGACTGGTGTTCTTCGCGGCCGGCACGGCCGGGCTGCTGCGCTTCCCGGATGTCTACTCCCGCCTGCACGCGCTGACCAAGGCGGACAATGTCGGGCTGGGCCTGGTCATCCTTGGCCTGATGCTGCAGGCCGGCGGGCCGGCGGACATCCTCAAGCTGTTCCTGATCTGGGTACTGGTCCTGGCGGCCGGCACCACGGCCGCGCACATGGTGGCGCAACGCACCTGGACCCACGGGGAATTCGAGTCCGACCGATGAGCGGCCTGCTCCTCGTCGTCTTCGACCTGGTCCTGCTGGTCGGACTCCTCGGGGTCGCCTGGCGCTGCCTGGCGAGTACCGACCTCTTCCGGGCGGTGGTGCTGTTCATCACCTTTGGACTGCTACTCGCGCTGGCCTGGGTGCGTCTGGAGGCCCCGGACATCGCCCTGGCCGAGGCCGCGATTGGCGCCGGCATCACCGGCGCCCTTTTGCTGGTCACGCTGGAGAGGCTGCGCAGCATCGCGGTCGAACGCCGGCGTGGACGCCCTGACGAGCCACCCGACCCGGCCGGCGCCGATGCCCTGCTGCACGCCCTGCATGACCCCCCGCCGCCACGACGGACCTTTGTTCCGGCACTGACCTTCGCCCTGGTGGTTGGCGGGCTGATGGTCACCGCCCTGTGGCATCAGCCGGACGCCGTGGGCCTGGAGCCCGTGGTCGACGAACACATGGGCGTCTCGGGCGTGGATCACCCGATCACCGCCGTGCTGCTGAACTTTCGCGCCTATGACACCTTCCTGGAGCTGGCGATCGTCCTGATCGCACTGCTCGGGGCCTGGTCGCTGGGCCGCTACGACCGCCTGCCGGCACGCCCGGCGCCCGGCCCGATCCTGCCCGGCACCCTCCGGCTCCTGGTGCCGGTCGCGATCGTCACCGGCGTGTATATCCTCTGGGCGGGAAGCCATGCCCCGGGCGGGGCGTTTCAGGCGGGGGCCATCCTGGGCGCCGCGGGCATCCTGCTTGTACTGGCGCGGCCGCGCGACCTGCCGATGGCGCCGAGTACGCCACTGCGGCTGGGCCTGGCCGCAGGTGTGGGCCTGTTCCTCGCGATTGGGGTCATTGGCCTGTTCATCGGCCCGGGCCTGCTCGGCTATCCGCCCGAGTGGGCCTATCCGCTGATCATCGTGATCGAGGTGGCGGCCACGCTGTCGATCGCCCTCACCCTGGTGGCGCTGTTCATTGCCGGACGGCCTGCCGGAGACGATCACTAATGGAATGGCTTGCCCAGCAACTGGCTCCGGGCCTGATCTATCCGACGGCCGGCGCGGTCCTGTTCGCGCTCGGCCTGTACGGGCTGATACGCCGCCATCACCTGGTCCTGCGGATTCTTGCGCTGAACATCATGGGTTCCGGGGTATTCATGGTGCTGCTGGGCATTGCGGCCCGCGGCGAGGGCCCACCGGACCCGGTTGCGCAGGCGCTCACGCTGACCGGCATCGTGGTCGCGGTCAGCGCGACGGCATTTGCCCTGGCGCTGGTCGTGCGCCTGGCACGCATCACGGGGCAGGCGATGATGCTACCCGGCCCACCAGACGACGACGCACCGGTGGACGACATCTCGCGCGAGGAGCACGCCCCTTCCGCGGAGTACGAGCGGGAGCATCGCGAATGAGCGAGACACCCGCCGCGATGCTCCCGCTGGCGATCAGCGGACTGGTGGCCCTGTCACTGGCGCTGGCCATCCTCGCCACGATCTGGCCGCGCCAGGCGCACCGGATTGGGGGTTATGGCGCGGTTCTAATGGCCGCAGCCGTAGTCACACTGAGCGCCCTGTTCCTGGCTGCGGGACCCGAGCCGGAGAACGCGGCCACACGCGTGGCGCTGGGCGGCTGGGAGGCCCCCCTCGGCGTGATGCTGCACCTGGACGGGCTGTCGATGACGCTGCTGGTCCTCACCGGCGTGGTGGGGCTGGCGACCAGCCTGTACAGCCTCGGGTACGTGCACGACCCGATCGAACGCCGCCAGTTCTGGCCCCTGTGGCTGTGGCTGTGGGCCGGGCTGAACATGCTGTTGCTGTCCGGCGATGCCTTCAACCTGTATATCTCGCTGGAGGTGGTGTCGCTGTCGGCGGTGGCACTGGTGGCGTTCACAGGGACCGCGGCCGCCGTATCCGGGGCGATGCGCTATCTGCTGATCAACATCCTCGGCTCGCTCAGCTTCCTGATGGGGGTCGTGCTCCTGTTCGGGGAGCACGGGGTGCTCGACCTGGTGCTGCTGGAGGCCCGTACGGAGATCGGCCCCACCGAACGCATGGCCGCGGTACTGATGACCGCCGGGCTGATGCTGAAGGCGGCGCTGTTCCCGCTGCATGTCTGGCTCGCCCCCGCACACGGCTCCGCCCCGGCCCCCGTCAGCGCGGTGCTCTCCGGCCTGGTGGTCACCGGCTCGTTCTACCTGATCCTGCGCCTGTGGATGGGCCCCTTTGCCCCACTGGCCACACCGGCATTCGGCATCCTGGTGGGGCTGCTTGGCGTGGCCGCGCTGATCTGGGGCTCGGCCCAGGCCCTGCGCTCCGGGCGCCTGAAATCCATCGTTGCCTACTCCACCGTGGCCCAGTTTGGCTACCTGCTGATCGCCTTCCCGCTGATGCTGGTGGACTCCGGGGCATGGAAGGTGGTGGTGTTCTTTGCCGTCGTGCACGCCCTGGCCAAGGCCTCCGTCTTTCTCGCCGCCGGCACACTGCAGCACGCGGCCGGGCATGACCGTCTGGCCGACATGGGCGCGGTCCTGCGCGCCCGCGGCCGCACCGTATTCGCGCTGGGCCTGGCCGGGGTGAGCCTGATGGGCCTGCCCTTCACCGGCGGCTTCATCGCCAAGTACCTGCTGCTGGAGGCGGGCCTGTCCACGATCCTGGCAGGCAGCCTGATCGGCGTGCTGTGGGTGATCGCGATTGCCGGGGGCGGGCTGCTCGCGGCCGGGTACGTGCTGCGCATGGTGGCCCCGGCCTTTCACCGTGGTCCCCAGAACCCTGGCGAGGCGGTCTCGCCGTGGATGGACTGGGTGCCGCTGGGGCTGGCCGTGGTCGCGGCCGCCGCCGGCTTCGCCGGCACCCTGACCCTGCACACCCTGACACTGACGCCGGGGGCACCATGAGCGACGGCGGCTGGCTGCTCCTCGCCATCCTGATGAGTTCGCTGGGCCCGGGCCTGGCGATCTTCTTCCTGCCCGAGCGGCGCTACGGGCTGCGGACCCTGCTGAACCTCGGCGGGGCCGGGACCAAGCTGGTGCTGGTCGGCTGGCTTTTGGTGAGCGTTCTGCGTGGCGACGAGTACCGCCTGGTCCTTCCGCTCGTGCCAGGGATCGACTTTGTGCTTGCGGCGGACGCTTTGTCGCTGCTGTTCGCCACGCTGTCGGCGGTGCTGTGGTTCGTCACCACCGTGTACGCCATCGGGTATCTGGAAGGTTCGCCCCGACGCAGCCGCTTTTTTGGGTTCTTTTCCCTTTGTGTCAGTGCCACGGTCGGGATCGCGCTGTCGGGCAACCTGATCACACTGCTGATCTTCTACGAGCTGCTGACGCTGGCCACCTGGCCACTGGTGGTGCATCGCGGCACCCCCGCCGCCCTGCGCGCCGGACGGCTGTATCTCGCCTACACCCTGACCAGCGGACTGGTGCTGTTCACCGCCATCGTCTGGCTGACCCTGCTGGCCGGTGCCGAGTCTTTCGTGCCGGGTGGCTACCTGGGCGACCTCGCGACCACACACGAGACCACGCTCAAGGTCCTGTTCGTGATGCTGATGATCGGGTTCGGGGTCAAGGCGGCCCTGGTACCGCTGCACTCCTGGCTGCCGATCGCGATGGTCGCGCCCGCCCCGGTCAGCGCCCTGCTGCACGCGGTCGCGGTGGTCAAGGCCGGGGCCTTCGGGATCGTGCGGGTAGTGAACGACGTCTATGGCGCCGAGGTCGCAATCGAGCTCGGGCTGGCGGCTGGACTGGTGGTGATCGCCGCGATCACCATCCTGTACGGCTCGATCCAGGCCCTGCGCACGGACGACCTGAAGCAGCGGCTGGCCTTCTCCACCGTCAGCCAGGTCTCGTACATCGTGCTGGGGGTCGCGCTGGCCGGGCCGCTGGGGGTCATCGGCGGGCTGGTGCATCTGGTGCACCAGGGGATCACCAAGATCACGCTGTTCTTCTGTGCCGGCAACTTCGCCGAGACCCTCGGCATCCACAAGATCAGCGAGCTGGACGGCGTAGGCCGCCGCATGCCCCTGACCATGCTGGCCTTCACCCTTGGCGCCCTGGGGATGATCGGGCTGCCGCCGCTCGCCGGTTTCGTGACCAAATGGCATCTGGGCCTGGGCGCGCTGGAGGCCCAGTTCCACTGGGTGCTGGCGGTGCTCGTGGCCAGCAGCCTGCTCAATGCCGCGTACTTTCTGCCACCGGTGATCCGGGGCTGGCTCGGCGAGCGCCGCACCCCCTGGCACGAGCACATGGTCGAGCATAGCGGCCCCACGCGCTTCGAGACGCACTGGATGCTGCTCGTCCCGACGTTATTCGTCGCAGCGCTGAGCCTGCTCGGCGGTCTGCTGGCCGGGATGAGTCTGAGTCCGCTCGACTGGGTGACCCTGATCGTGGAACGCGACTATTCGATCCCGGGGTTCGCGCCATGAACGCCCTGGTCTGGCTGGCGATCCCTCTGGTCCCGTTGCTGCTGGCGGTGCTGATCGGCCTGCGACCACACCGGACCCGATTCAACCGCTGGCTCCCGTGGGCCGCATTGCCCGGTCTTGTGGTCGCGGCGGTTGGAGGCGATGTCGAACCCGCCGTCCTGGACTGGCTGATGCTGAACACCCTGCTGGGGCTGGATCCCCTGGGGCAGGCCTTTCTGGCGCTCACCTCGGGGCTGTGGCTGGCCGCCGGCCTGTTCGCCCTCGGCGACCGCCAGGATGACCCGCTGCGCCACCGCTTCTACGTGTTCTGGCTACTCGCGCTGTCCGGAAACCTGGGCCTGATTCTCGCGCAGGACGCCCTGAGCTTTTATCTGTTCTTCTCGCTGATGAGCCTGGCCGCCTATGGGCTGGTGGTGCACTCCAATACCGCGGAGGCCTGGTGGGCCGGGCGCATCTATCTGATTCTGGCCGTCGTTGGCGAGATCCTGTTGTTTGCCGGCTTCGTAATGGCGATCCACCAGGCGGGTGGCGATACGCGGCTGACCGCGATCGCCGAGGCGCGGCCCGAGGGCTGGGGGCTTGCATTGCTGGTGCTCGGGTTCGGTATCAAGGCCGGCATGCTTCCCCTGCATTTCTGGCTGCCACTGGCCCATCCGGCCGCACCGGTCGCAGCCAGCGCCGTGCTATCGGGGGCGATGATCAAGGCGGGCCTGCTGGGCTGGCTGCGGGTATTGCCACTGGACGAGACCGGCCACGTGCTGCTCGGCGAGACCCTCGTGCTGCTGGGTCTGTCGGCGGCCTTCCTCGCCGCACTCGCCGGGGCCGTGCAGTCGCGTCCCAAGACCATCCTCGCGTACTCCAGCATCAGCCAGATGGGACTGATGACGGCCGGGGCCGGGCTGGCGCTCGTCCTGCCCGACCTGCGGGCCTGGCTGCTGATGGCCGTTACCCTCTACGCGGTGCACCACGGCTTTGCCAAGGGTGCGCTGTTCCTGGCCGCCGGGATGACCACGCAACGCCCCGCGGGTGGTGCAGCCCGCCTGGCGTTTTTCCTGTTCGCGGTGCTGCCGGCTCTCGCCCTGGCCGGGATGCCAATGACCAGCGGAGCACTCGCCAAGAACATCCTGAAGGAACCGCTGTACGACGCCGATCTGGCCGGCTGGATGGCTCATACGGAATTCGCGCTGACGCTGGCGGCCGCCGGCACAACGCTCCTGATGCTGCGCTTCCTCTGGCGCTGGTATCAGGCACAGCAAGGCACACAGGCGCCCCCGCGCGCGGACTCCCGCCGCTGGTGGGCCTGGGGTGGCCTGGCGTGCATGTCGCTGGTCTTCCCCCTGCTGGGGGTCGCGGTCGCCCCACCGGAGCAGGTTCCGGCTTGGGTCGTGCTGACGGGCCTGAGCCTTCTCTGGCCCATCGGTGTCGGCCTGGTGTTGGGGCTGCTGGCCTGGCGATGGGCCCGGGATCGCGATCGGCCGTGGCTGCCGGAAGGCGATCTTGTCGTGCCCCTGGAGTGGCTCGCGCAGACCGGCCAGCGCCTGTGGCACCGCCACCCTGCACTCATCAGCGTCGGGCGCCACCCGGCGCGCCTGCGCTGGGTACGCTACCGGCTGCGCGAACGGCTGGAACTGGCCGAGCGCGTACTCACGCGCTGGGAGACCATTGGCCTGCTGTTCGCCGCCGCGATGCTGGGCCTGTACCTGACCCTCTGGGCCGGTTGAGACACACACAAAAAAGGCCGGCCCGAAAGGGCCGGCCTGATGGGCTCGGATCAGCCGATCAGTGCTGATCGAGGAAATCGACGGTGAAGTCCACCACGTCGTCGGCGAAGAAGTCACGGAAGAAGTGATCCGCGCCATCGACGGTGTTCACGGTGATGTGCTCCTTGTCCTCGACCGCATCCATCCGCTCCGGAAGATCCGCCACCACGTCATCCTCGGACCCGATCACCACCAGCGTCGGGGTCTGAATGCCGTCGATCACGCTGGGCGTGTTGTGGACCGGAGCCGGATCGTAATAGCTCAGGAACGCATGGGGCGCGACATCCAGCTCGCCACACTGCAGGAAACGCACGCCTTCGAGCATGGAGCCGTCGCCACGATCGTGCTTTTCCTGGGCTCGGGCCAGGACCTCACCCAGTGGTTCGCCGGCCTGCTCTTCGTAATCGGCGGAGACCTTGTCCGCATCGAAAGTCGACGGGGCGACCAGCACCATCGCGCGAATGTCGTCCGGATCATGCTCGGTCAGATAGCGCGCGACCTGGTTGCCGCCACGCGAATGCCCGAACAGCGTGACCGGGCCATAGCCTTCACCCTGCAGCCATTCCTGCCAGGCGGCGACCTCCTTCAGGTGCTCGTCCACCCCATGATGGATCGGCGCATCACATTCGAACATGCCTTCGCGCTCGTCGATCCCGTAACTCAGGTTGATCGACAGCGTGTTATGGCCGCGGTCGGCCAGTTGATCCTGGACCGCCTGCATGACCTCCATGCGGCCGTG
Organism: Thioalkalivibrio sp. K90mix; assembly: GCF_000025545.1. Lineage (NCBI taxonomy): Bacteria > Pseudomonadati > Pseudomonadota > Gammaproteobacteria > Chromatiales > Ectothiorhodospiraceae > Thioalkalivibrio > Thioalkalivibrio sp. K90mix. The sequence continues at coordinate 1,060,589 of NC_013889.1, read as the reverse complement.
GGCCAGCGTGCCGTGCAGCATCAGCACCACACCGTCTTCAGGCGAGGCGCCGGCCCCCTCCTGGAAATGACCGATCAGGGTCAGGTCGTCGTGTTCCAGCGTGACCTTGTCGGCCGCAAACGCCGGGGCTGAAGCCAGGGCAGCGGCCGCACAGGCCGTCGTGATCCATGAATACCGCATCGCAATCTCCTTGGGTCGGGGTTGGAATCATTCTAGTAATCCCGCGAATGACTAGACCGTCACGCAACAGGAAAAATTCCCAACCCGCACTCGGTTTATTGCATCTGCCTTCACCGCGCCTGGTCTCGTAAAACCTGGGTTGCCAACGCGAGTGTGTACATCGATCAGTTCTTCCCCAGAGACAACACGAAGTGACACGGACATTTCCTGTGCCGCCCACGGCCTGTAACCTGAAGGGTCCATCACCCAATCCGGACGCCCCTGACCACACCATGAGTGCCGCACAGCCCCTGCCCCCGGATTCCACTGCGCTGGATGCGCTGGCGGCTGCGATCGCGGTCTTGCAGCAAGAGCTGCCCGCGGATCGGCTGATACTGGAGGCCCACGAGCGCCGCACCTACGAATGTGACGGGCTGTCCGCCTATCGCCAGACCCCTGGTGCCGTCGCGCTGCCCCACACGCGAGAGGAACTACTTACCTGCCTGCGGGTGTGCCGCGAGCACCAGGTCCCGATCGTGCCCCGCGGGGCCGGCACCGGACTCTCGGGCGGGGCTTTGCCCAGTGCCACCGGATTGCTGCTGTCCCTCGCCCGCTTCAACCGCATCCTGGAGATCGACGCCGACAACCGCTGTGCGGTCGTGCAACCCGGCGTACGCAACCTCGCCATCTCCGAGGCGGCGGCCCCGCAGGGCCTCTACTATGCCCCGGACCCCTCCTCCCAGATCGCCTGTTCGATTGGCGGCAACGTCGCCGAGAACGCCGGCGGCGTGCACTGCCTGAAATACGGCCTCACCGTGCACAACGTGCTGGGACTGGAAATGGTCACGCTGGATGGCGAGATCATCCGCCTGGGCGGCAAGACCCTGGACACCGCGGGCCCCGACCTGCTGGCGCTGATGATCGGCTCCGAGGGGATGCTCGGCATCGTCACCGAGGTCACGGTACGCCTGCTGCCCCGTGCGGAACGCACCCAGGTCCTGCTGGCGAGCTTCGACGATGTGGAGGCCGCCGGGCGCGCAGTGGCCGGGATTATCGCGGCCGGACTGATCCCGGCCGGCCTCGAGATGATGGACAACGCCGCCATCCGCGCCGCCGAGGATTTTGTGCATGCCGGCTACCCGGTGGATGCCGCCGCGATCCTGCTGTGCGAGCTCGACGGCACCAACGCCGAGGTCTCCGAGGACATCATGGTGGTGCGCCGCAAGCTGCTCGAGCTGGGCGCCACCGAGGTGCGCACCGCGCGCGACGCCCAGGAGCAGGCCCTGTTCTGGGCCGGGCGCAAGGCCGCCTTTCCGGCCGCCGGCCGAATCTCGCCGGACTACTACTGCATGGACGGGACCATCCCCCGTCACCAGCTCGGTACCGTGCTGGAGCGCATCAATGCGCTGTCGCGCGAACATGGCCTGGGCGTGTGCAACGTCTTTCATGCCGGCGACGGCAACCTGCACCCCCTGATCCTCTACGACGCCAACCAGCCCGGCCAGCTGGAAACGGCCGAGACCTTCGGACAGCAGATCCTGGAGTTATGCGTGGCCGTCGGTGGAACCGTTACTGGCGAACACGGCGTGGGCGTCGAGAAGCTCGACGGCATGTGCGTGCAGTTCGCCCCCCTCGAACTCGAACAGTTCCACCGGCTGCGGCAGGCCTTCGATCCGCTCGGCCTGCTGAACCCGGGCAAGGCGGTGCCCACACTGGCACGCTGCGCCGAGTTCGGTCGCCAGCACGTCCATGGCGGCCAGCTCCCGCACCCCGACCTGCCTCGACTGTAAGGCGCCGCCGATCCCGTCGCGCATCCACAAAATCTGGAATTGCTGCAGTCCGGATGACACTCTAATAAGGTGCAGCGACAGTCCAAAGTAACGGGCTATCGCCAAGAAGCCCGTGCGCGATCGAATGAAACGTTCCCACGACCGGTGCGACGCCGCCCACGACTCGTTCACCCAGGGCGTCGACAACACGCTGCGGCTCCTGCACTTGCTGGCCCCGCTCGACACCTGGATGCTGACGCGGGTGGAAGGCAACGAACAGATCGTGGTTCGCGCGGACGACCACGGTTACGGCATCGAGGCCGGCTCGGTCTTCGACTGGAGCAGTTCCTTCTGCATCCGCATGCTCGAGGGCCGCGCCCCGCGTATTGCACCGGACGCCGCCAGCGAACCCTCGTATGCCGAGGCCCTGGAAGCGCTCGCCGCGGCCGGTAACGAGGCCCCAATCAGCAGTTATATCGGCTACCCCATCCGTGACGTCGATCACCAGCTGTATGGCGTCCTGTGTGCGATCCATCCGGAAACCATCGCCATCTCGCCGGAGGAACACGACGCGCCGATCCAGGCCGCGGTGGGGACCCTCGAGTCCCTGATTCACATGCGCCATCAGGTCGACAGCCTGGAGCGCGAGCAGGAAACGCTAAGGCTTGAGGCCCACACCGACACCCTCACCGGCGTTTACAACCGCCGCGGCTGGTCGTTCGCCCTCGCTTCAGAAGAGGATCGTTGTGCACGACACGGTCTGCCGGCTGGCGTCGTCATGGTCGACCTGAATGGACTGAAGCTTGTCAACGACAGCGAGGGGCACGACGCCGGTGATCGGCTGATCGCAACCGCCGGTCGTGTCCTGCGCGAGACCGTGCGTGACATCGACACAGTCGCCCGCCTCGGGGGCGACGAATTCGCGATCCTGTTCCCCGAGACACCCATCGACTACGTTCCGGATATCATCCGGCGCCTCCGCGAAGCCCTCTCCCAGGCCGGGGTTTCCGCCGCACTGGGGGCATGCTCGCGCGATACACGTGGCGATCTGCAAGCCACCCAGGCCCATGCCGACAAGGCCATGTACGAAGACAAGCGCAACCAGCGCAACGCCCACTGACATAACGTGGTGGAACCCGTCCAGGATTCGGGGAAACCGTCCGGAACGACGCTGCCCGGCCCGTGTCGATGGTTTACCATGCTCTTTTAGACTCCGCGCGTTCGGGCGCCCCAGCGAATCTTCGAGGCCGTTTCATGAGCAAGACCGTCACGCTGACCGACAACACCACCGGCAAGAGCATCGAGCTGCCGATCCAGGAAGGTGCCCACGGGCCCAACTGCATCGACATCCGTGCGCTGTACAAGGAACTCGGCTACTTCACCTACGACCCCGGGTTCATGTCCACGGCCAGTTGCCGTTCGGATGTGACCTTCATCGACGGGGACGAAGGCACCCTGCTCTACCGTGGTTACCCGATCGAACAGCTGGCGGAAGAGAGCACCTATCTCGAGGTCTGCTACCTGCTGCTGAACGGCGAACTGCCCTCCTCCGACGACCTGCACGACTTCTCGCGCATCATCAAGGAACACTCGATGCTGCACGAGGCGGTGCGCCGCTTCTTCGACGGTTTCCGTCACGATGCACACCCGATGGCGATCATGGTCGGCGTGGTGGGCGCGCTGTCGGCCTTCTATCACGACAACGTCGACGTGCATAACCCGGAGCACCGCCGCATTGCCGCGCACCGACTGATCTCCAAGATGCCCACCATCGCCGCCTGGTCGTACAAGTACGCCCACGGCCAGCCGTTCATGTATCCGGACAACAACCTGTCATACACCGCCAATTTCCTGTCGATGATGTTCGGCGTGCCCAGCGAGCCCTACCAGCCAAACCCCGTGTTCGTGCGCGCGCTGGACCTGATCCTGATCCTTCACGCCGACCACGAGCAGAACGCCTCGACCTCCACCGTGCGCCTGTCCGGCTCCTCCGAGGCCAACCCGTTTGCCGCGATCTCGGCCGGCATCGCCTCGCTGTGGGGCCCGCTGCACGGCGGTGCGAACGAGAAGGTCGTGCGCATGCTCGAGGAGATTGTGAACTCCGACAAGAGCGTGCAGGACTTCGTCGCCCGCGCGAAGGACAAGAACGACCCGTTCCGCCTGATGGGCTTCGGCCACCGGGTGTACAAGAACTACGATCCGCGCGCGAAGATCATCCGCAAGATGTGCCACGAACTGCTGGCCGAGATGGGCGATATGGGCGCCGACAACCAGCCGCTGTTCGACGTCGCGATGGAACTGGAGCGTATCGCGATGGAGGATGACTACTTCATCGAGCGCAAGCTTTATCCGAACGTCGATTTCTACTCCGGCATCATCCTGCGCGCGATGGGGATCCCGCTGAACATGTTCACCGTGATCTTTGCGCTGGCCCGTACGGTGGGCTGGATCTCGCACTGGAACGAGATGATGCAGGACCCGGAATCGCGCATTGGCCGTCCGCGCCAGCTCTACACCGGGCACCCTTCGCGCGAATACATCGCGATCGAGGAACGGTAGGAACCTACGGGGTGATTCCCCTCCCTTGCCCTTCAACAGCGCCGGTGCTATCTACTGAGTAAACAATGGACACAAGGGAGGGATCGTCCATGAATCTTGATCGCTTTTTCCTGGTCTTCGCCGGGATCGTCGTCCTGATCAGCGCCTTGCTGACCTGGGCCGCCAGTGGATGGTGGCTGCTGCTGACGGTATTCATCGGCGTCCACCTGATCCAGTCTGCCTTTACCGGATTCTGCCCGCTGGCCATGGTGCTGAAGAGCTTGGGCATGAAACCTGGCGAGATCTTCCGCTGACCCCACCTGTTCCGACACGTGCACGGGCCCATTGATCGATGGGCCCTTGTGTTTCTGTGTCCGCGCGCCCATATTAGTTTTGTCTAATAGATCAATCGGGAGGAACCCCATGAGCATCGATCGCATTGTCCTTGCCTTTGCCGGCACCGTCGTCATCATCAGTGCCATCCTGGCCTGGGTATTCAGCCCCTGGTGGCTGCTGCTGACCCTGTTCGTCGGCTTCAACCTGCTGCAGTCGGCGTTCACCGGCTTCTGCCCGCTGGCCATGATCCTGAAGGCCATGGGCGTCAAGCCCGGCGAGGCCTTCAACTAGACCCGCCATCTGGCAAGGCCCGGGCCGAGCGGCCCGGGCCTTATTGCGTCAAGGGAACACCGAACCGTGTTTCCATAAAGACCTGCAAACCACCCCGTCCTGGCGCACAATGGAGGGGCACCCAAGCCCGCCTCCCGCAATGCTCTCGCTGATCCCGCGCCTGTTCCAGCGCGCCCCCGAACCCGACACCGAGGCCCGCCAGTGGGTCCGCGCCGTAACCCTGTGGGCGCGACGCCAGTCCGTCTGGGCGCGCCCGCTAGGCCAGGCCCACCTGGTCCTGCCGATTCGCGAGCATTTTCCCGGACAGGCCGATACCCGCCACGGGATGGCGCAGATCGTGTTCGACGCCGTGTGCCACCACGCCGGCTTTGCCGACGGCCCGTTTCGGCTCGCGCAACCGGACGACCTCCTGGACGACCCGGTGCCGATGGGGTCCTGGGGCCACGCACCCCGGCCCGAATCCATCCCGATTCCGTACGACCCCCGGCTGGTCGGCGAAAACGAGGCCTTGATCGGCCACTTTGCCCGCGAGATCGCGCTGAGACTGCTCCCCACCTCGGAAGAGCCTGCCCCCTCGCAGGCCGGCAACGAGGGGCATGTGGCCGAACTGCTGGCCACACAGATGGGATTCGGCGTGATGCTCGCCAACACGGCCTTCCACGTGCGGGTCGGTGGCTGTGGCTCGTGCAGTGGCCCGAGCGCAGAACGCCAGGCATCGCTCGGGCGCGACGATCTCGTCTATGCGCTGGCCCTGTTCTGTCACTATCAGGGCATTGCCCCGAGCCGGGCGCGAACCTTCCTCAACAAGCCGCTGCGACCGGTATTCCGTCAGGCCACACGCAGCCTGGCGCAGCAGGCTCGCGCATCAGCCTGATCCGGTCTTCGCCGAGCGCCTCCATGTCCACGGCACGACCAGCAGGCTCTCCAGGGGACCCTTGCGGAACAGCCGGCGCCAGCCCACCGCAAACAGCATGAACAGCCCGGTGAAGGCCCCCGCCACCAGCAGCGCGGGCCCGACCTCCTGCTTGAAGACCAATTCATCGCGCCACAGGGCGATCACGACCAGGTGCAGCACGTAGAAGGTCAGTGCCAGCTGGCCCGTCGCGACCAGCGGCCACAGCGCACGCCCGAGACGATCCGCCGCCACCAGACTCACGGCAAGCACGGCCACCGCCACCCCAGTCGCATTCAACAGCCAAAGCGGACGCTGGCTGTGGGCCTTCATGTCGGCCAGATCGGCCCAGCGCAGTCCCCCGCCCGGCTCGCCCCACCACGCAAAGAGCACCACATGCAGGCCCCAGGCCACCCCTGCGACCAGGGCCCCGACCAGCAGTATCCGCAAACGCAGCACGTCGCTGCGCAGATCGCAGCGACCCAGCCACAGACCCACCAGGAAGGGCACGATCCAGGTCACCAGCGGATAGGGGCCCGAAAACACCAGGGCGTGCAGCATCACGCCCGGCGGGTTGTTGGGTCCTATGCCGACCCGCTGGAACGTATCGGGATCCAGCATCTGACCATACAGATACAGCGGAGGGCCCAGGGTGAAGGCCACCAGACCGATCAGGAGGAGAACGGAGGTATGCAACCGTACCAGCCCGATCGAGAGCACAAAGAACAGCGCGTACGTCTGCAGAATCACGTTCAGCTCGTCCTGCATGGCCTGCAGGGCCAGGCCCAGCGGGAACAGCAACAGCGCCCGCCACAGGAGCTGTCCGGCCAGGCCCTCGGCCGCGACACGCCGCGAGGCCGCCAGAAACGAGATCCCGACCCCGGCCACCAGCATGAACAACACCGAGGCCCGCCCGTGCGGCAACGCATACCACTGCCCCGCGACAGACTCCAGGCGCGTGGGCCCCACATGCACCATCAGCATGCCGATCATGGCCAGCGCACGGGCCACATCGACCCCTTCCAGCCTGCGCCTGCCCTCCCTGGCCTTACTGTGTTCCACCCGTCGTCCTCCATGCGCTGTCGACGCCTGCATTAACAGCCCAACCGTGCCCGATCCGCACGCAAACATCACTCATCACGCGCGGGTTTCGCCAACTATGTTCGCCCCCCCCCACCATTGCGGAACACTCGATCAATGACTAGATAACAAATGGGATCTAAACCAAGGAGTATCGCCATGCGTATCGCCAAGCTCACCCCCCTGTTCCTTGCCGGCGCCCTGGCCTTCGCCGCAAGCCCGGCGCAAAGCAGCGAGGGCACCTTCAATACCCCGACGCTCCTCCCCGAACTGGCCGTAAAAGCGGTCCAGGCAGCCGTGGAGGCCTGTCGTGATCGGGATACCCAGGTCGCGGTGGCCGTTGTGGATCGTCACGGTGTAACCCAGGCCGTGAAACGCGACCGCTTCGCCGGTGCCCATACCGTCGATACCGCCGTGTCGAAGGCCTGGACAGCGGTCAGCTTCCGTACCGACACCCTGGAGCTGCGCGAAATGACCATGCCGGGCGAGCTCGGCTACGGCATTCAGCACCTGCCGAATGTGACCATCCTGGGCGGTGGTGTGCAGATCACCGATAACGGGAGCATCATCGGTGGCATCGGCGTCTCCGGCGCCCCCAGTGGTGAAGTCGACCACGAATGTGCGGAAGCGGGTATCGACGCCATCCGCGACGACCTGTTCTAGCGCCAAAAAACAACAGGGCCCTTCCCGCTGGAAGGGCCCTGCTTGCTGAACCCGGGTTACTCGATCGCTCTACCGGGCCTCCATCCGATACAGGCCCCCATCGGACTCGTCCGTCAGTACGTAGATATGACCGTTCGGGCCCTCGCGCACATCGCGGATGCGCCCGATCTTGCCGTGCAACAACTCTTCCATGTGCACGACCTCGTCGTCCTCGATCACGATGCGCAGGATACGCTCCGCGCGCAGGCCGCCGGCCAGCAGATTACCCTCCCAGGCCTCGAAGCGATCCGAGGTGACCAGCGCCAGACCCGAGGGCGCCAGCGTGGGCAGGAACTCGTAGACCGGGGGGATCACATCGTCCGCTTGACGGGCATCGCCAAACGGGCGCTCGGTCGGATATTCACGTCCACGGGTGACACCCGGCCAGCCGTAGTTACCGCCAGCCTCCATCCGATTGAGCTCGTCCCCGCCACGTGGGCCATGATCGGTCAGCCAGATCGTGTCATCGGCGGGATCGACCACCAGCCCCTGCGCGTTGCGCAGGCCGTAGGCATAGATGTGCGGCTGGGCATCTTCACGGTCGGCAAACGGGTTGTCTGCCGGGGCCTCGCCATCCTCGGTCAGGCGCAACAGCTTGCCGCTGTGGCTGGACAGGTCCTGGGCCGGCTCCTCCTGGCGGCGGTCGCCGATGGTCATCAGCAGGGTGCCATCGGAGAGCCAGGCGAGGCGAGAACCGAAATGGCCGTGATTACTGCCCCCGCGATCCTGCTCGAAGAGCTTCTCGAAGTCGTGCAGCTCGCCATCCTCCAGCAGGCCACGCCCCAGCGCGGTGTAGGACTGATCTTCGTCACCAGAGGAATAGGTCAGGTAGACCCAGCCGTTGTCACGAAAATCCGGATGAAGCGACACATCCAGCAGCCCGCCCTGGTCGCGGGCCACCACATCCGGCACGCCCGCCACCTCGCGGACCTCACCGTTCCTGCGGATGTGCTTCAGCGCGCCGGTACGCTCGGTGACCAGATAGCCTCCACCGGGCAGGAACGCCACCGACCACGGGTGTTCCAGATCGCCCGCAACCCGCACCAGGTCGAACTGTTCGTACTCGGTACTGATGCCAGACTCGACCGTCTCGCCCGCCCCGGCTGACATCGCCAGCGCCATGCCCGCCAGCAACCCGCCAAATCGTGTCATGGGTGCGTCCACAATTCCGTCTCGCATGCTGTGTCTCCCTATCCTGGTTCTTCGAGAAAATGGGACACCCAGGCAACGGGATTGTTCACTCGCGGACGGCACAACCGTGGCGGTCCAACGGCACCGAGACGAGTCCCTCAATGAGAGCCCACATCGATGCCCAGACGCTTGATCTTGCGCCACAGCGAGACACGGTCGATGCCCAGCAGGCGCGCCGCCTGCGTGCGGTTACCCCCGGTCTGCTCCAGGGCCTGACGGATCTGTATCGCCTCCTGCTCCTCGAGCGTCCTCAGCGGCGCCTGGGTCTCGTCGACCACGCGCACCGTCGTCTCGCGCAGGCTGCGCGGGAGGTCCGCAAGCGCCAGACGGGACGTGCGGGCCAGAGCCACACCACGTTCAATGATGTTGGACAGTTCGCGCACGTTGCCGGGGTAGTCATGGTCAACCAGGCGTTCCAGCGCCTCCGGCTGGATGTCGTCGATGCGCTTGCCCATGGCCAGCGCATGGCGCTTGAGAAAGTAGTAGGCCAGCAGCGGGATATCGTCGCGGCGCTCGCGCAGCGGTGGCAGCACGAGGTTCACCACGTTCAGGCGAAAATACAGGTCCTCGCGCATCTCGCCGCGGTCCACCGCCCGATCCAGACGGCGGTTACTGGCGGCAATGACACGGACATCCACCGGAATCGGCTTGCGTCCGCCGACCCGTAACACCTCCCGTTCCTGCAGGACGCGGAGCAGACTCACCTGCATCGCAGGACTCGTCTCGGCAACCTCGTCGAGAAACAGTGTCCCGCCCGCGGCGCTCTCGAACAGGCCTTTCTTTTGCTGGGTGGCGCCGGTGAACGCACCCTTCTCGTGGCCGAACAACTCGCTCGCCAGGAGTTCGTCCTGCAACGCCCCGCAGTTGACCGCCAGAAATGGCCCCGCCGCGCGATTGCTGTGATTGTGGATGTAGCGGGCCAGCAGCTCCTTCCCGGTCCCGCTCTCGCCGGTCAGCACGACATTGCAGTCCGTGGGCGCAATCTGGCGGGCCGTCTCCAGCAGACGCTGCATCGCAGCATCCTGCGCCACCAGCGTCGCGCGCCGCCCCCCCTGTTCCACCTGATCACGCAGGGCATGGTTCTCGCGGCGTAGCCGGGTGAACTCCACCGCCTTGGCCACGACCTCCCGCACCTCGTCGATCCGGAATGGCTTGGCGATGTAGTGAAACGCCCCGGCCTTCATCGCCTCGACCGCGGAATCAAGGGTCGCATGCCCCGTGATCATGATGACCGCCAGGTCCGGATCCAGCTCACGGGCCCGGTGCAGGATCTGCATGCCATCGACGCCAGCCATGCGCAGGTCCGTCAGAACCGCATCGAAACGTTCCTGTTCCAGCGCCTGCAGACCGGCCGCGCCATCCTCGTGCGTCACCACCGTGCAGGGCGATCGACGGAACACCTGCTCCAGCTGGCGGCAGGCGATCGGCTCGTCATCGATCACCAGCAGCCGGGCATTGCCAGGCTCCGCCGCAGGCCCTCGCGTCGGCTCCGAATCCATACTCATGTCCGGTCCTCGTCCTCGCAATCACAAGGGAGCCAGAGGTGGAACCGCGTCCCGCCGAGCGGACAGCGGCTGACGCCGATCGCCCCCCCGTGGTCCTGCACGATTTCCTGCGCCACGAACAATCCGAGGCCGGACCCGCTCCCCTCCTCGCGCCCGCGGAAAAATGGCTCGAACACGTGGTCAAGCGCGGCCTCCGGTATGCCCGGCCCGTCATCATCGATGGCGATCCGCACCACCGGGGTTGCCGCGTCGCGGGTCAGGAGATCGCCCACTACGTGCTCCCCCGTACCCGGCCGGAGGTCACCCAGACGACCCCTTTGCGCCTGGATACGCACCTCCACCTCTTCGCCCCCCGCCTCGAAGGCGTTACGGAGCAGATTCACAAACACCTGCTGCAGCCGTTCGGGATCGACCGTCACCTGCAGGGCACTGTCGATCCGCATGTCGATCCGCTCCACCGGCAGGGTGGCCCGAACCAGATCGAGTGCCCCGTCCAGGATGGTGCCGAGTGGGCGGCACTCCTCGCGCCGGGGGCTCTGGGGCTGCTGACGGGAGTACATCAGCAGACCACGCACGATATTCTGGGCCCGGGACGTTTCCCCCTCGGCCTGCTGCAACCACTCCTGCAGCAGGACCGGATCGCCCCCCGGCCCCTCTTCCGAGACCAGCTGCAATGCCGTGGAGATATTGCCCAGTGGGTTATTGAGCTCGTGGGCCACTCCCGAGACCAGCACACCCAATGCCGCCAGACGCTCGGAACGACGCAGGTCCGCCTGACGCGCATCCAGCTCGTCCAGCATTCCGTTGAAGGCCCGTGTAAAGGACACCAGTTCGCGGTCCCGGGTGGGCGCAGTCAGGCGACTGCGCGTACCCGCCCCGATCGCGCGCAGCTGTTCCTCCATCGAGCGCAACGGCGCCAGGATGCGCCGTGCCAGCCACCAGCCACCCAATAGCACCAGCAGCAACACGATGCCGGTCGCCACCAGCAGCTCCGTCCGCGACACCTGCACACCCGTACGCAAGCTCTCGCGCTCGCGCTGACTCAGTACCTTGGTCAGGGCCGAGGCCTCGCCACCGGCATTGCGGATCGATTCGATGACCTCCTGGCGTTGTGCCCCGGCCAGACCGGGATAGCGCTCCAGCCCGCTGCGGTAGGTCTCCAGCGCCCCGCGCAACTCGTCCAGTTCGCCTGTGGTGGCATGCCGCGCCAGCGCCTCCTCGTTATCGCGTACACGCTCCAGCGCGGCCTCCGCATGATCCCGGGCGGCTGCCAGGTCGCCATGCTCGCCGGTGCTGTAGAACTTCTTCTCGAAGCGGCGCATCTCGAGACTGTCCTGCAGCAGCTCGGCCACCACGTCGCCCTGTTGCAGGCGGGTCTCGATCGTCGAGAGCACCACGTACTGGGCGACGACGAGCCCCAGCACCAGGACCAGGACTCCGGCGTATACCCAGCGAACCTTGCTGCGCAAGCTGCGACCCATGATGTTACTCGTTGCAATATGGATTGTTACATATTGCAACTATCTGCAACCGCTTGGCAATGGCGTTTCCGGGCCGCCGAACGAAATCGATGCAACCTGCAACACCCCACCAGCTGGAACGCACCCGGAACTGATGTAAGTCATTGTTTTTACGATCTGGCACGCAGCGTGCAATAACTCCGTTGACCAACCCAATGGAGACACCAATGCCTGCCCTGACCCGCGCGATGAAACAGATGCTGGAAGGTCTCGCCTACGCAGACCTCGCCGAGATGCAGCCAATGACCGACAAGTACCGCTCGCTCGCTCACGAACCAACGAACTCGACGAAAGCCGCGAACCGCTTGGCGGAACCCGCCCCACAGCCGGAACCACGCCGCCGCATCGGCCTGTTCGTCGGGCCGTTCGCTTCCCGCCATGTCTTCGATTACGCCGCCGACAGCTGCGAGCGCCTGGACGCCGAGCTCGTCGTCCTGACCTTTCTCGGCGAAAGCGAGGCGCGGACGTTGATCAACGGATTCACCCGGGATCAGCCCTCCCTGCCGCACGGCGTACACATCGAGGCCCTGACCGGCGATCCCGAACGTGCCTTGCGGCGGGTACTCGGTCGTGGCCTGCGGCTGGACTTCCTGGTCTGTGACGAACAGGGCTACCTCGGACACCAGATCCTCGGCACCGAGACCGCCACCGAACTACCGGTTGTGATGGTCGCAGCCCCCCGTACCGAGGGACGCAAGGAACGCCGGCCGGCTGCCCTCGGCGCTGCGGTCCCATCGGCGGGCTAGAACCCGCCCTGTGTTTTCGCGCAACCGGCCCGGGACCTCCGGTCGCCGGCATGCCCCCGATCGGCCCCTCGACTAAACAAGGAACGCCACCCCTAGATGAATAGCAACTGGACCTACCGACTGTTTCCCTTTCTTGCCTGGTTCCCGATGCCGGGAACCTCCATCCGCGCCGATGTAGTGGCCGGGCTCAGCGTCGCCATGATCCTGGTACCCCAGGGCATGGCCTACGCGACGCTGGCCGGCCTGCCTGTGGTTTATGGCCTGTACGCCTCGGCCATTCCGGCGATCGTCGGCTCGCTGTGGGGCTCTTCGCGCTTTCTGCATACCGGCCCGGTGGCGATGCTGTCGCTGCTGTCGGCGGCATCACTGGCCCCCTTCGCGGTAGCCGGCACGGACTACTTCATCCAGCTCTCGATCCTGCTCGCGCTGATGGTCGGCATCATGCGGCTGCTTCTGGGGGTGTTCCGCCTGGGCATCCTGATGAACTTCGTCTCGCAGCCGGTAATTGTGGGTTTCACGAACGCCGCCGCGCTCATCATCGGGCTGTCCCTGATCAACACCTTCTTCAATGTGCCCAAGCCCGATACCGGGGCATTCCTGACCGACTTTGCCGGGGTCGTCACCCAGCTCGAACAGGCGCACTGGCCCACCATTGCATTCGGTGCCGGGACCCTGCTGACCCTGATCGGGCTGCGCCGAGTCATGCCGCGCCTGCCGGGGGTGCTGGTAGTCGTCGTGCTGGGAACCCTGATCAGCGCGCTGACCGGATTCCAGAACAACGAAACCATCACGCCGGAGCAGATTGAGGCCACGGAGAGCCGCGAGCTTTACCAGAATGTGGCCGACACCCGCGCCGCGCTGAACACCACCTCGGAAGACCTGAGCGAGAGCAGCCGCAAGCTGAAGGAGGCCGAGAAGGCGGGCGAGGAATCCCCGGAGCTGGCGGTGCAGGTCGCCCGCCTGGAGGTGCAAGAGGCACGGCTGAAACGCGAGTTGAGCGACCTGCGCATTGCCGCGCACGCCGAACGCCTGGAACGTACCGAGGACGCGGACGGCAATAGTCGTTTCCGCGCCTGGGAGGACGATGCGGCAGGCCGCCCATGGCGACTCTCCGGCTTCGACGGGGACCGCATCATCGTCGCCTCCGGCGGACAGGTTGTAGGCACCATCCCGCAGGGTCTGCCCAGCCTGCAGTTGCCGGTCCTGGACTGGGGGGTCATCCCCGCTCTGCTCCCTGCCGCTTTCGTGATGGCCCTGATCGGGTTCATGGAGGCCACTTCCATCTCGCGCGCCCTGGCAGCCCAGCGCCGCGAAAAGCTGAACCCCAATCAGGAGCTGATCGGCCAGGGCCTGGCCAACATCGTGGGCAGTTTCTTTCAGTCCTACTCCGTCAGTGGGTCGTTCTCGCGCTCGGCCGTCGCGGCCCGCTCCGGCGCCCAAAGCGGCCTGTTCGCGGTGGTCAGCGCGATCGGCGTGCTGATCACCATGCTGTTCCTGACCCCCTACCTCTACCACCTCCCGCAGGCCGTACTGGCTGCCATCGTGATGTCCGCGGTCTTCGGTCTGCTCGATTTCCGGACCCTCGCACGATCCTGGACGATCAGCCGTGCCGACGGCCTGGCCGGCTTTCTGACCTTCGGCGTCACGCTGTACATGGCGCCGGACCTTGCCAACGGGGTGATCGTCGGGGTGATCCTGTCATCGCTGTTGTTCCTGGTCGGCACGGTACGCCCGCGATCGGAGATTCAGGGCCTGCGCCCGGACGGTGCCCTGGCCGGGGCCATCAGCAACGACCTGCGCCCGGCGGGGGACCGGTTCACCGTGCTGCGCTTCGATGCCTCGCTGGTGTTCATGAACGTCGCCCATTTCGAGGACGCCGTGATGGACGCCGTCGCGCGCAACCCGAATGCCCGCGCGGTACTCGTACTCGGCAACAGCATCAACCGTATCGATGCCTCGGGTGTGGACAAGGTGCGTGCCCTGATCGGCGACCTCGCGGCGGCCGACTGCAGGCTGATGTTCAGCGGCCTGAAGAAACCTGTCCGCGAAGCCATGGAGCGCGCGGGCCTGCTGGACGAGATCGGCCGCGAAAACATCTTCCCGAACAAGCAGATCGCTCTCGCCGAGCTCCAGCAACGCGCACTCGCCACGCCCGACCGCACGGAGCCTCAAGAGCGTGATCATGGCGGGAAAGACGTGACCCGAACCCCGGCTGGCGCAGCCTCGTGACCGGCCGGAACCCATCCCGCGAAACAGGTCTAATCTTTGCTTCAGTGCCTCACGGAGGGCCCGCCATGAAACCGACTTTGCGCTGTACCCTTGCCTCCACCCTGCTGTTCGGGCTGCTGCTTCTATCCCCAGCGCAGGCGGACTCCCTGCCGCTCGACACCGTCGAACGCATCCTCGAGATCGGGAAGGAATACGGCGTTTCCAGCTACAAGGAGATCGAGGCAAAGGGTGACGACCGCTTCGAACTGGAAGGCTGGAAGGCAAGCGAACGCCGCATCGCGGTCAAGTTCGATCTCGACGGGCGCATCCTGGAAGAAGAGACCAAACGCGGCTCCAATCGCAAGCGCGGGCTGACCGATGCCGAGATCCTGCAAGCGGTGGCCATTGCCCAAGAACACGGCATGAAACGGTTCGAGGAGATCGAACTGGACGAGCGTGATCGCATCGAGATTGAAGGACGCACAGATGATGGCACCGAGCTGGAGCTAAAGCTGGAACGTCGCAGCTATACCGTGCTGGAAGTCGACCGCGACTGACCTTGCCCCCCGGGCCCTGACCGGCCCGGGGGATTTCCCGTAGCCGGTCAGGCCTCCGGGCGCAGGTGCGGGAACAGCAGCACGTCGCGGATGGACGGGCTGTTGGTCAGCAGCATCACCAGGCGGTCGATGCCGATGCCCTCGCCGGCGGTGGGCGGCAGGCCGTATTCCAGGGCGCGGATGTAGTCGGCGTCATAGTGCATCGCCTCGTCGTCGCCGGCGTCCTTCTCCGCGACCTGGGCCTGGAAGCGTTCGGCCTGGTCCTCGGGGTCGTTGAGCTCGGAGAAGCCGTTGGCGATCTCGCGCCCGCCGACGAACAGCTCGAAGCGGTCGGTCACGAACGGGTCGTCGTCGTTGCGCCGCGCCAGCGGCGAGACCTCGGTCGGATACGCGGTGATGAAGGTCGGGTGGCGCAGTTTGTTTTCGGCGGTGTATTCGAAGATCTCGGTCCACAGCTTGCCGAGGCCGAAGCTCTGCTTGATCGGGATTTCCAGGCGCTCGCAGTGGGCGCGTACCTTGTCGATATCCGCCAGGTCCTCGCTGCTGATCTCCGGGTTGTGCGCGAGGATCGCCTCGCGCACGGTCATCCGCGTGAACGGCTGGCCGAAATCGTAGGTCTCGCCCTGGTACTCGATGGTGGTCGTGCCCAGCACGTCCTCGCACAGCCCGCGCAGCAGCGTCTCGGTGCGGTCCATCAGCGCGTGGTAGTCCACGAACGCCTCGTAGAACTCGAGCATGGTGAACTCGGGGTTGTGCCGGGTGGACAGCCCCTCGTTGCGGAAATTGCGATTGATCTCGAAGACCTTCTCGAAGCCACCGACCACCAGGCGCTTCAGATACAGCTCCGGCGCGATGCGCAAGTACAGCGGCATGTCCAGCGCATTGTGATGGGTGGCGAACGGCCGCGCGGTCGCGCCCCCGGGAATCACCTGCATCATCGGGGTCTCCACCTCGATGAAGTCCTCGCGCTCGAAGTATTCGCGGATGTAGCGCACGATCCGGGTACGGGTGCGGAACAGCTCGCGGCTGTCCGGGCTGGTGATCAGGTCCACGTAGCGCTGACGATAACGCTGTTCCTGGTCGGTCAGCCCGTGAAACTTCTCCGGCAGCGGGCGCAGGCTCTTGGTCAGCAGGCGCAGCTCGTCCAGCTGCACCGTCAGCTCCCCGGTCTTCGTCTTGAACAGCGTGCCCTGCCCGCCGACGATGTCGCCCAGGTCCCAGTGCTTGAAGGCCGCGTAGACGCCCTCCGGCAGGCTGTCGCGCTGAGCGAACAGCTGGATGTCCCCGGACTGGTCGCGCAGGCGGACAAAGCTCGCCTTGCCCATTACGCGCTTGCCGATCATGCGCCCGGCCACGGTCACGCGGATCCCCTGCCCCTCCAGCGCCTCGCCTTCGGTGGCGTCATGCGCGGCGTGCAGATCGGCCGCCAGGGCATCGCGGCGGAAGTCGTTGGGGAAGGCCGGGCCGGCCTCGCGCAGCTCGTTCAACTTCGCACGACGCTGGGCGATCAGCTTGTTCTCGTCGGTAATCTCGGTCATCGGGAATCCCGGTAAAAGAAAGCGTTACAGCCCACTCTTCAGGCTGGCTTCGATGAACTGGTCCAGGTCGCCGTCGAGCACGGCCTGGGTGTTGCCGACCTCCACGCCGGTGCGCAGGTCCTTGATCCGCGACTGGTCGAGCACATAGGAGCGGATCTGGCTGCCCCAGCCGATATCGGACTTGGCATCCTCGGCCGCCTGCTTCTCGGCGTTGCGCTTCTGGATCTCCATCTCGTAGAGCTTGGCCTTCAGCTGCTTCATCGCCGTATCGCGGTTTTTGTGCTGCGAACGGTCGTTCTGGCAGGCCACCACGATGCCGGAGGGCTCGTGAGTAATGCGGATCGCGGACTCGGTCCGGTTGACGTGCTGCCCGCCCGCCCCGGAGGCGCGGTAGGTATCCACGCGCAGATCGGCCGGGTTGATCTCGATCTCGAAGCTGTCGTCCACCTCCGGCGAGGCGAACACCGAGGCAAACGAGGTGTGCCGGCGGTTGCCGGAGTCGAACGGCGACTTGCGCACCAGGCGGTGCACGCCGGTCTCGGTGCGTAGCCAGCCAAAGGCGTACTCGCCTTCGATGCGCACGGTCGCGCTCTTGATGCCGGCGACCTCGCCCTCGGAAAGCTCGATGATCTCGGTCTTGAAGCCGTGGGCCTCGGCCCAGCGCAGGTACATGCGCAGCAGGATGTTGGCCCAATCCTGGGCTTCGGTGCCGCCGGAACCGGCCTGGATGTCGAGATAGGCGTTGGCCTCGTCCATATCGCCGGAGAACATACGCCGGAACTCCAGCGCCTCGACCCGCGCGGTCAGGGCTTCGACGTCGGCCTCCACCGCCGATGCGGTCTCGGCATCGTCATCGGCCTCGGCCATCTCCAGCAGGTCGCGGCTGTCATCCAGCTGCGTGCCAATCTCGCGGATGTTGACGACGATGTTCTCGAGCTGGGCGCGTTCCTTGCCCAGCGCCTGGGCCCGGTCCGGGTCATTCCAGATATCCGGGTTTTCCAGCTCGCGCTGGACCTCTTCTAGGCGTTCTTCCTTGACCGGGTAGTCAAAGATACCCCCTAAGGCCTTCCAGGCGGCCTTTCAGGTCATCAATCTGGGTATACAGCGGATTCAGTTCCATGATGCGTCGATTTCCGGTGTCCGGGTGGGCGGAAAGAGTTATGGTCAAGTCTGGTGTATGAGCGATGGCGGGTTCAGGCGGCGCTCCGGTCGGTGATGGAGGATGCCTCGTCGTTGGTCGGTTCGGTCTGCTCGATGCCGTCGATGAACTTGACCCCGCGCTCGAGCTTGTCGAGCCATTCGTAACCCCGGAGCCGACGCCAGCGCTTCTGCGTGCTCTGACCGAGCTTGAACGTCAGGCTCAAGACGGTGTTGCGGGTCACGCAGCCCCGGGTCTTGTCGGTGCGCAGCCGCACGGTGGCGAAGGTCGATTCGATCGGATTGGTGGTCCGGATCGACTGCCAGTGCGCGGCTGGGAAGTCGTAGAACGCGAGCAGGTCTTCCCGGTCCTTGGCCAGCGTCTCGGCGGCTTTCGGGTACTTGTCGCCGTAGGCGGTCAGGAAGGCGTCGAAGGCCTGTTCGGCGTCGGCGCGGGTCTCGGCCATCCAGATCGCCTGCAAGGCGGACTTGGCCTTGGGCTGACTGCGCTTGGGCAGCCGGTTCAGCACATTGGCGGTCTTGTGGACCCAGCAGCGCTGGCGGCGGGTGTCCGGGTAGACCCGGGCCAGGGCCTTCCAGAAGCCCAGCGCGCCATCGCCGATGGCGAGCTTCGGGCCGTTCGCGAGGCCCTGATGATCCCGCAGGCGCACCAGCAGTTCGTACCAGCTCTGCTCGGACTCGCGCATCCCGTCGTCGAGGGCAACAAACTCCTTGGTCCCGTCGGGCAGGACCCCGATGATGACCAGCACACAGGCGCGTTCGTCGTCCTCCCCGCGCAGGTTGAAGTGGATACCGTCCGCCCACCAGTAGCTGTAGCGGTAGGCGCGGAGATCACGCTCGCGCCATTCGGCGTGCTCGGTCAGCCACTGCTGCTTGAGGCGGCCCAGTGTCGAGGCCGACAGCCCCTGGGCCTGCTCGCCCAGCAGCGCGCTCAGCGCCTCCTGGAAGTCGCCCGAGGACACCCCCTTGAGATAGAGCCAGGGCAGCAGCTCCTCGACCGAGCGCGCCCGGCGCAGATACGGGGGCAGCAGGCTCGACGTGAAGTGCCGGCCACCGCCGGACCGATCCCGGGTCTTCGGCACCTGCACCGGTACATCGCCGATGCCGGTCTGAACCCGGCGCTGGGGCTGATAGCCATTGCGTACGACCGCCCGGCGACCGTCCGGCATGCGATCCTCCGCGTAGGTCTCCATGAACGTCCGCAACTCTGCCTCCACCGCTTGCTGGATCAGATCCCGCGCCCCGCGGCGCAGCAGATCGGTCAACGGGTCCTCTGGTCCGTTCGGGTTCTCTGTCGTATCGTGAGCCATGTTGGCGTATCTCCTCTGGCTGGCTGGTTGGTCGCACTTCCATTCCAGCCGGATACGCCGCCTTCCTCAATCCCCCCGTACACCACTTTTGACAGTAACTCGGGCGGAAAAGCCGCGCAGTATAACACCCCTGACCTGGCGTCTGGCGCACTCGGGGCAACCGGACAGGGTGCGTCAGAGGGCTCGCGCGCGCCGCCAGAACGCCAGGCTGTCCCGGCGTTCCAGCACTCTGGGCGGTTCGGAGCGCGCGAGCGGATCGTGAAACTCCAGCGCCTCCAGGCGCCCCCTCCGGAGCAGGGGCAGCAGGGGCTGCACAACGTCGTCGGCCAGCGACTGCATGACCTCCGCATGGCGTTCGAGGTCGCGTGCGCCTGCCAGGGCATCCAGCACCACGACGGTATCGCGCGCCATCTCCGCGGCGGATGCCGGGTCGGGGGACCAGTCAAGCGCCGTCCAGTCCGCCAGAAAATGCGCGACGGGCCCGCCGCCACAGACCGCGCGCACGGCCGTGGCACCCTCCGGACGCCCCGGTGACCAGAACCACAGCCCGTGAACGGGTGCCCGCCCGGACTGCTCGCGCGCCTGGTTCACCGGATGCTGGAACCAGCTCATCTGCAAGGCGTTGTTGAGGACTTGCAGGCGGCGCGCGACGTCACTGTCCATCGCACCTCGGCTCATCGAGCGACCCCAGCCCGTCGAGGGTGGCTCGCCCGTGCCATCCCCCTCGCCCTCCATTTCCAGGAGCCACAGTCCACCCGACGAGAGCCGCAGCGTAGCCCCCGCCGCCGCCAGATCCGGACGGGCCGCCTCCCACAGTGCCTCGCGTTCTTCCTGATGGACCTCGAAGACCGGATCCGCGACGAGGTCCTTCATCCCCGGTGTGAGCCGCACGGGCCACGCCAGCCAGAGGCGCGGTCCCGAGACCGGCTGTTCGAAGCCCAGTCGCCTCGCGAGCTGGGCCTCCCAGCCATCCCGAGCGCCCGCCGGCGCGGGCGACAGCGGCCGCGCCCGGCCCATCCAGCGGGCCAGGTGGCGGATACCCGGAGGATCCTCGCCGTCCTTCGGCAAGCCCGCCTCGGCCCGCCGAAACAACCCGGGCAGCAGGAGCGTCACCCTCGCCATCTTGGGTACCCCCTCGTCGCGGCCGTCCCTCCCCTGCAAAGGCGCATCTCGATCCCCTGTGGCCTGATCCACGGCCATGCTACCACCGAGGCAGGCGTCGCCCGAGGAACAGCAAGCCCTTGATTGTGGTCTACCGTAATAAGCAGCCCAAATCTCCAGGTGCGCCATGGACGAGCACAAATCCCTTGCAGTCACCACCATCGGCGGATGGACCAGTTCCGTCGTGGGCCTTGTTCTGCTGGGCCTTGCGGGCACTGCTAGTGCCCAAGGTGCGGCCGGGCCCGCCGAGGCCCCGGATAACGGGCCCGACAACGGTTTCGAGGTGGATGACTACCCGGAAGGTTCGCAGATCGACTGGCAATCCTGGGACAGTGAACTGTTCGAGGAGTCGAAGGAGCGCGAACGGCCGATTTTCTTCTATTTCCACGGGCAGTGGTGCACCTGGTGCCGCGACTTCCAGGACGAGTCGCTGGAGAACCCCGACGTGGTCGACACGATCGACCGGCACTACATTCCGGTTCTGGTCGACCTCGACGAGCGTGCTGACCTGTTTCGCCGCTACGGCGGTCGTGGCCTGCCGTTCGTGGTGATCGTGAACCACGAGGACGAAATGCTGACCCGCTTTACCGGGCACGTGAACCCGCGCGACCTGCAGGGCATCCTGGAGGCCCAGCGCGACATGTTTTCTGTCACCGGGCGCGAGATCACGCCGGACGATGCCGCGATCAACGATCTTTCCGCCTTCCGCGAGATGCTCGACGAGGTCTACGACAGCTCCGCCCACCGGCTGAGCGGGAGCGCGGCGTTCGGTACCCTGAGCAAGCGCCCGCAGCCCTGGACCTATCGCTTCCTGCTCGACGAGGAGGACTGGGAAGAGCGCATGCCTGCCATGCTCGACCAGATCGCCGCCGACCTGTACGACGGCGTGGAAGGCGGGTTCTTCTTCTTCCACGACTGGGACCAGCGCGATCCGGTTCTGGCGCTCGAGACTTCCAAGCGGCTGGACCAGAACGCCGCATTCCTCTGGCTGTACGCCGAGGCCTACGAGCGCTTCGGCGAGGAACATCACGCCGAATTCGCACGCGGAATCCGCGACTATCTGCGCGACCAGCTCTGGGACGAAGAACAATCACGCTTCGGCAACAGCCAGTACGCGGATCGCGACTACTACCAGCTCGACCCGGGCGAACGGCTGGAGACCGATCCCCCGCGGGTGGATCGCAACACCTATGCAGATACCTCCGGCCAGGCAATCGCCGCCCTGGCCAACATGGCCCGGGTCATGGAGGACGAAGACACCCTCGACTGGGCACGCGAGGCCATGCAAGCCCTGGACCGGTACCTGGGCACGGAGGCCGGCTTTCTCCATGGCCTCACCGCTGATGGCCGCCCGGCGATGGAGGGCTACCTGCCCGCCCAGATCTGGCCGGAGATCGCTCGCATCGAATTGGCCCGCGCGATCGAGGCGCTGGAGGGCGAAAAACCCGATCTGCCCGATCCAGTCGCCGCGCTGGACCGCCTGGAGCCGTTCTTTGACGAGGAGCTCGAGGCGCACGCCGAGCGTGTCGGATCGGACCTTGAACCGTGGTCGGAGACGCGCAGTCAGGCCGCACTGGCCTGGTGGCTGCACCGTCTGCCGGAAGAGGTCGTGGAAGAATCCCACATCGATCCGGAGAAGGTTCGCGCGCGGCTGCACATCGAACCCGGCTCTGACCCCGACGACGTGGCTATCGGTTTCCAGGCCCTGCGCACCGGCATCCCGGGACTGGACGACTGACTCAGTCGCCCGCGTCCAGCGGGCGAATCCGCATATCGCCTTCGTCGAGCGTCTGTGTCCCCCGCTCCGGTGGTGGCACATCGGCATAGGGGTCTCCGTTCCAGTGCCCCTGTTGCCAGCTCCAGCCAAACAGGGCCAGATTCGCCAGCAGCAGCAGCGCGACAAGCCAGCGCATCACGAGCCCTCCTCCATACGCGCGATCTGCCACAGACCCTCAAGCACGAGGTTTTCGCGCAGGGTAAAGAACTCGGTGAGTTGCCCGGCAAGCCACGATGCATCCCCGCCGTATAGCCAGCAGACGGTGTCATTGCCCAGGTGGGTGCGGGCCTCGACGATCAGACGATCAACCGCACCGGACAGGCCCAGCATCAGGCCACGTTCCAGGCCCGGTTCGCTGCCAAGCCCCGGTGTGGAGTCGAAGGTCGCAGGCCAGCCAGCCGGATCACGCGGAGTGACACGGTCGGCCAGCCGGGCCTGCAACGACTCCCAGCCCAGCTGTCGCCCCGGCAGCAGGTACCCGCCCCTGTGCCGACCCTCGGCATCCAGCAGATCGACCGTGACCGCGGTCCCTGCATCCACCAGTACGCAGGGTCCCGGCCCTTCCGCCCGGGCCGCCACCAGTGCACAAAAGCGATCCACACCCAGCTGGCCCTCGGCGTAATCACTGCGCACGCCATAGCGCCCGTCCCCGTGCGTGCCGACCCAGTGGATGGGTACCGCCGCCCCTATCGCGGCCTCCAGTGCCGCCTGGCGCTCCGGGCTGCCGACCCGGGCGGCCCAGATCGCCAGACCGGTGTCCTTTAGCGCCTGGGCGCAATCCTCGATCGCGAGGCTCGCGCCCTCGTCCAGCACATGACCGGCCGCGTCGCGGCGCTGCCACTTGACTCGGGTACTGCCGATGTCGATCAGTGCGCAGTCAGGCATGCCCGGCCCTCCGGATGGATACTTCTCCCGCGTCGAGATGATGCAGGAGGCCCGCCTCATCCTCGACGCGCAGACGGCCCGAATCCAGGCAAATGCCCCGGGCAACGCCCGCCAGGCCCGTATCCGGCACTTCGATCGTGCGTCCGGCCAGCACATCGAGGCGGTCGAGGTCGTCCCCCAGCGCCGCCAGCCCCTGTGCCATCAGCACCCGATGCAGGCGCATCTGCCACCCTGCCACCTCGGCCGCCAGCGCCAGCCAGTCGGGCCCCTGCCCATCCAACAGGGCTTCCAGGTCGGTCACCTCGCGGTCCAGACCAAGCGCGCCGGAACCCCGGCGATTGAGCCCGACCCCTACCACCAGGCGCCCGGGCCGGTCCGACCGGGGGAGCCGCTGTTCGACCAGAATACCGCCCAGCTTCGCAGTGCCCACCACCACGTCGTTCGGCCACTTGAGGCCCGGGCCCTCCACACCGAGCGCCTCCAGCGCGCGGATGACCCCGATCCCCACACCGACCGGGTAGGCCGCGGGCACCCGCTGGTCGGCGGCAATCGGCCAGGAGAGCGACAGGGCCAGGCCGGCATCCGGGGGCGCCACCCAGGCCCGGCCTCGTCGCCCCCGCCCCGCCAGCTGCGCGCGCGCCAGACACACCCTGGGCCCGGCATCCATCCGCGCGGCCTCGAGCAGTCGCGCATTGGTGGAATCCACCCGTTCCAGCACCTCCGTAAGCGGCGGTTCCAGCGCGGTTCCCGCCAGGGCCTCGCGCAGCAGCCCTTCCAGTTGCGCGGTTTCCGGCGCCATAATGGGATCGGTCGTCTGGGGAACGTTCATGTGGACGTGGGCGACAAGGGGGGATTCGGTTGCGCAATCGTGCACATGGTAAGCGTTTCGCGGGCGGACTGCCGGCGTTGCTGCTGGCCGCCGGCATCCTCGCCGTACCTGCCCAGGCCGAGCTGTACACCTATTACGACGCCACGGGTGCCCGCGTGATCACGGACCAGCGCCCCGAGGGCATCGACTACGAGACCGTGCCCTCGCCCCAGCGTCCCGGCACGTCGGCCAGGCAGAGCGGAACGGCTTCGGGCGGTAGCTGGTCGCCCAGCGAGATCTTCGTGTTCGAGGGCCCCGACGGCCAGCGCCTGGTCACCAACCAGCGCCAACAGAACGCCAACATGAACCTGATTGCCACCTACGGCCGTCCAACGGCTCGGGCGCGCTGCGGCGAACGCGCCCGCCAGGCGCTGGCCAGTGGTGGTGGCGAGTTCGCCGGTCTGATCCGCGACGCCGCGGGCCACAACGGTGTCGACCCGGCCCTGGTGCAGTCAGTGATTCACGTCGAGTCCTGCTTCGACCCGGAGGCCGTGTCGCGGGTGGGCGCACACGGCCTGATGCAGCTGATGCCGGCCACCGCCGCCGACCTTGGTGTGACCGACCGCTTTGACCCGGCCCAGAATATCCATGGCGGCACACGCTACCTGGCCGAGATGCTGCAACGCTTCGACGGGGATCTGGATCTGGCCCTGGCCGCCTACAACGCCGGCCCGGGCGCCGTGGAGCGCCACGGCGGCGTGCCGCCCTTCCCCGAGACCCAAACCTACATCCAGCGGGTACGGGCCCAGTACGGCTCGGGGAACGGGATTCGCTAGAAAGACGCCCAGCGGCACGCCGTGGCTGGAGAATCAGCGCCGCTCGCGCCCGCAGTTCCAGCACTGGGTAAACTGCGGCTCGATCTGCTCGCCGCAGCGCGGGCACTTCCACTCCTTCCCGTCGTGCTCGGGCTCGCCTTCCAGATACTCCACGATCAGCTCGCGGGCCTGCTCGGCCTGGGCCTCGTGCACCACCATCACCCGTCCCCAGCACTCCGTCGGCGGAATCTCGCCGGCGGCGCCGTAAAGCCCGGCCTGGGCGACATAGGCGGGGATGCCAGCCTCCTGCAGGAGGTTCTCGATAAACCCGGCCATCACCGGGTCGGCGGCGGTGTAAACGGTGCGCATGACCCGACCCTAGCAGTCAGTACGTCCTATTGCACCGTGCCCTGGTTGGCCGCCTGGAAGTATTCCATCGCCTTCTGAATGGCGTAGAACGGGGCCTCGTCCAGGGCCTCGCGGGTGTGCGGCTCGTGGATATCGGCGTGGTACTTGCGCATCGCGAGCACATGGATCGGCAGCTCGCGCGCAAACATCGGGTTGTCGAAGTTGAAGAACTGCCCCAGGCCCAGCACGAGGTTCTTGCGCTCCTCGGCCTCCAGTGCCTCCGGGCTGACTGCGACATCCGGCAGCTGGCCAGCCTGACCGGTCACGGTCACGATGATCTCGCGGTCGCCGTCAGCCGCGGTCGGGCGTTCCTCGTCACCGTTGACCAGCTTCAGGTCTTCCGACAGGTCCAGGTAGCCCTTCGCCAGGATGTGACCATGCGGCTGGAACACCTTGCTGGACATATTCACCGCCCACAGCTCCAGGGTCTCCTTGAGCTCCTGAGCCGGCTGCGTCTCGCCAAGGGCAAACAGCTGCTGGGCGTAGAGGATGTCCCATACCCAGACCTGGCCATATTCCGGCAGCTCCTCGTCGCCGCCCGCGGTCACGGACACGCGCTGAAATTCGGGCTCGTCCGCGGTGCGGGCATGCAAGGTGATCGTAAAACTGGCCAAGGCGCTCTCTCCTGCCGACGATGGACCGGCCATCGCGTAAATGCATCAGCGCCCCAGTATAACGAACACCCCGCACAGCACTCGGTTCTTCCACGCCGGTCGGGGCCTTGCCGCCAACGGCCATCGCACCGGTTAGCTGGCCATGCGCGGGCGTTCGGCGCCCACGGGTTGTCCCAGCCGGGTCTCCAGCTCTGCCGCGCGCCGAGCCAGGGACCCCGATACCGCGAATCCGGCCAGCACGCCGTCGGCGTGAAACTCCAGCTGGCGACCCGAAGGGGTGGATTCGGTCTCGACCCACGTACCCCGAGTGACGTCGCGCGGTGGACACACGTTCAGGGGCAGACTCGCCGTCTTCATCTGGACCGTACCGGACCCGGGCACGTACTCCGTCACTTCGCCACAGAGGGTTCGAGCCAGCACCGCCGCCTGGTCGCGCAGCGTCTCCACGTACGGGCGCAACCGGCCGGCAAACTCGCAGCCGTCGCCGAGGGCAAAGATCGACGCATCGGAGGTGACCAGTTGTGCATTCACGCGGATTCCGAGGCCGCAGTCCAGACCCGCGGCCCGAGCGATATCATTCTGGCCCTCCAAGCCCAGCGCGGACAGGACCACCTCGGCCTGGACCGGCTCGCCATCCTGCAGCTCGATGGTCGTCCCCGACTCCCCCTTGTTCAGGCGGGCGATATTCGCGTCCAGACGCAAATCGACACCCCTGTTCTCCAGCGCGGCGGCGAGGTCGCGGCTCATGGGCGACGGCAACAGTCCCGCGAGAGGCTGTTCGGCACACTCGATCAGTGCGACCGGGAAACCTCCCCTGGCCAGGTCATCGGCCAGCTCGCAGCCCACCAGACCCGCCCCAATGATGGCCACGGGTGTCTCGGCCGGGCTCTTTCCCGGCGCTTCCAGTGCCTCGCGCAGCAGACAGTAGTCATCCAGGGTATTCACGGACAGCGGGGCCGCCGCATCCCCCGGAAAATCGATGTGGCGCGGCCGGGCACCGGTGGCCAGCACCAGCTGGCCATAGGGTATGCCCCCGCGCGCCGTGATCACGCGCTGCCGGTCGCGATCGATACCCAGCACGCGCAGAAATGGCATCAGCTCCACACCCAGACGCCCCGCGCGCTGCTGCCCACCCTCTTCGACCAGTTCGTCGAGCGCGGTCTCGCGGCCAAACGCGTTCGACAGCCGCGGCTTGGTGTAATAGTCGCCACTGTCCGCGGTAATCATGCGGATGGTGCGGCGCGGGTCCAGTTCCCGCAGGCGCTCGGCCAGGGCCCAACCGGCCATGCCGGCACCCACGATCACGACCGCGTCGGGGTCGTCGCCGCGCGGGCCACTCCAGGCGCTTGCGGCGGAGACGGCATCGGTGGACTCGGCCCGGGGCTCGAAGGGGCTGAAATCCGCCTTGGTCACGTTACAGTCCGGGCAGTACCAGTCGTCGGGAATGTCCTCGAAGCGGGTGCCCGGCGCGAGGCCGGAGTCGGGGTCACCCTTCGCCTCGTCGTAGATGTAGCCGCAGACCTTGCAGATATAGCGTTTGTAGTCGTCGGTTTCGGTGGTCATCACGCGGCCTCCAGGGTGTCCAGAATCGCCTGCAGCTTCGGATCCAGCTCCGCCCCAATGGCGTCGAGCTCAGGGCTCGCCCAGGGCTTGAATACCTCCCGCGCCGAGCGCGTGCGGATGCACAGAACACCGCCCTCACCCGATACATGGATGCGCAGCGGGATATCGATTCCGGCGTGCTTGCAGGCTTGCCATACGCGCACCGCGTAGCTCGGGTGAAAGACCTCGAGGATCTGGTCGGTAGGGACCTCGACCCCGATCTTTGCCGCATTGGCCTGGCCGTTGATGTGCGAGACCAGTTTCAGGCCCTGGGCTTCGATCGCCTGCTTCAGTCGTTCCACGGCGGTCTCGGGGTCCAGTCGGGTGGTGGTTTCCAACATGGGGATTCCTTGCGTTCGGGGCGCGGTCCCGGCCTCACCGGGGCCGCGCAGGTTCGATGGGCACCGGTTCAGTGGGCGTGGATCCGCGCAAGCTCCTTGCGCAGGTGCTTGATCGCGGGCGTCACAATGGCGACGAAGTACGATTCGCGCAGCTTGCGCTGGGCCGCGGCGTCCGCCTTGTAGCCCCGCGCGCCGCAGTGCAGCAGGGCCGACTGCGAGGCCCGCAGGGACAGCTCGGAGCCGGTCAGGCGCATCTGCAGTACATCGGCAAAGAAGCGCTCGGAGTCATCGAACGGGGTCTCCGCCAGCGCGTAACAGGCGCTGCGGGCATCCGCCAGGGCCTCTTCCAGCTCGCCGACCTGGTCATCCAGATAGCCATTCACGTGCGCGAGGGTCTCGTTGGACTCGCGCATGGTCTCGATACAGCCATCAATCAGGCCCAGTCCCATGCCCATCTGCAGCAGCACGAAACCGGGGCGAATGCGGCGGATGTACTCCGGCAGCGGGTCCGCAAGGATATGGGCATCCGGCACGAACACCCGGTCGAAGTGGCAACCGAAGGTGCGTGAGCCCTCCAGCGCGGTGAACTCCGGGCAGGCCGTCAGGCTGAAACCGGGATCGGCACAGTTGATCAGCGCCATCAACGGACGCGGGTTGGCATCGGTGGTGCGGAAGATCGCGCCGAAATAATGGTCCTCGCCCAGGTTGGACACCCAGGGCAGCGCGCCGGAGACCCGATAGCCGCCATCGACGCGCTCGGCATTCAGCTTCAACTCCTCAATGTTGGCGAACCACTTCATCGGATTCGACAGAGCGGTCGCGCCCAGCGCCTCGGCATTGGCGAGCTTCGGCAGGGCCTCGCGCTTGAGCACCTCGGAGTCGCTGTTCTCCGCGTACCAGGCGCAGGCGTTCTGGCACCAGGCCACAAAGCCTGTGGTCATGCACTCGGCCGAGATCACCTCGGTCGCCCGGATCGCGCCGGCAAGGTCGGTAGTACCGGTCGCATTCTGGCTGGCCAGGTGGCGATTGAATGCGCCGAGGCGACCCGCCTCGCGCAGGAAATTCTCGGGGTAGACGCCCTCGCGATCGATGCGGGCGGTTAGCGGCGCGAGTTCGCGTTCCACCAGCGCCTTCAATGGGGCATCGGCGTCCGCCGGCCCTGCGGCCGGCGACACCCCCGTCTGTTCGTCAGTACGGGTTTGCAACATGGGTTCTCTCTCCCGTTCGGGATGGCAGGTGGTTCAGGCCAGCTCGACGCTGACACCAACCGGGTTGCGCATGGTGTTGGCCACGGGCGACCAGAAGTCGGCATGGGCCACCAGCTCTTTCAGTTGTTCCTCGCTGGCATCGCCCTCCAGGTGGGCCTTCACGCGGATATCGGTGAAGCCGAGGCGCTTGTTGACGTCGGTGTCGCCCACACCCCAGACGGCGGTCACGTTGATGTCGCCCTCCAGTGTCAGCTCCAGCTTGGTCAGCGTGATGCCGCGGTCAATGGCATTGGCGTGCATGCCGACCGACAGGCAGGCGCCCAGGCTGGCCAGCACGGCCTCGGAGGGGTTGGGGGCGGTGTCGTCGCCCAGCAGGTGCGGCGGCTCGTCGATCACATGCGCATCCAGGTCGCGCACATAGGTCAGGTTGCGGAACTTGCCCTCGCAGACCGTGGTGGCCTTCAGGGTGACGATGCTCTCCGGGTTGGCCTTGCCCTTGGCGGCCAGATCGTTGAGACCGTTCTGGTCGATCGGCTCCAGCGCGTTCATGGACAGGGTGGTGGTGGCTTCGGCAGTGGACATGGTGTAGCTCCTCTCGATGGTTGGCGGTTAAGGCCACCGGCTGGGTGACCGTCCCGGATTACGCCGGGTCGACCAGCACAGTGCAGAAGCTGTGCCAACCGCCGAAAAACGGCTCCATGAAGCGATTTCCGCCTGAACGCGCCAAATTGACCAATCACCCGGACCGGACGATGTGTCCGCTTTGTCGGCCAAGGCGGACACTTTGTCGTCTTTGTCCGCGACGTGCCGGACGCCCAAGGCTGCTCGACACCAACAGAGATCCCAGCCCCGCCGCGATTCAAGACCTGCGGAACGGCTCCACGTCGCCATTTATCGGGGGGACCGGGAACCCTCGGGGAATCACATCGCGAGGTTTGGCACGCGCCTTGTAAGGACCCCTGTGAACGCGCCGTCCACCGGGCGGCGCATGAACGCAGGCTAACGAGGGACATGCCATGGGCGCCGCCATCTCCATCGACTACATCACCCATCACTATCCGGGTCAGGAGCAGCCGACCCTGAAGGACATCGAGGTCACCGTCGCACCGGGCGAAACGGTCGCGCTGATCGGCCAGAGCGGATGCGGCAAATCCACCCTGCTGCACATGCTCGCCGGGCTGCTGCTGCCCAGCGACGGCTGCGTGCGCATCAACGGCCAGCAGGTCATCAAACCCAGCCCGCGCTGGAACATGATGTTCCAGAAGCCCTCGCTGTACCCCTGGATGACCGTGCGCAAGAACGCCTCCCTGGGGCTGATCTTCCAGGGTCGCCGCAAGGGTCTGAAGGACCGCATCGATCAGCTCCTGGACACGGTGGGCCTGGCGGACAAGGCCGAGGTGAACGTGCAGTCGCTCTCGGGCGGCCAGCAGCAGCGCGTCGCCCTGGCCCGCAGTCTGGCGACGGACCCGGAACTGCTGTTGCTGGACGAGCCGTTCTCCGCGCTGGACGCCTTTACCCGTGTCGCCCTGCAGGACGAAGTCACCCGCCTGGCACGCGAACGTGGCATCTCCGTGGTGTTCGTGACCCACGACATCGACGAGGCCGTCGCCATGGCCGACCGCGTGCTGGTGATGGGCTCCAACCCCGGCACGATCACCGCTGAGCTGAAGGTGGAACTCCCCTACCCCCGTGATCGCGCCAGCCACCGCTTCGTCGATCTCAAGAGCGAGCTCATGGAGTTCTTTGGTGCCACCCGCCACCCGGGCGGCTCCGGGGTGCAACCCCGCGCCGAAGCAGAACCCGAAAGCGAGTCCAGTCGTCGTCAGGCGCGGATCCGCGCGGCCTGAGAAGCCGCAACCAACCGTTACCCGTCGTCACCGTCACCGCGAAAAAAAGGAACCACCGTCATGTGCAACTGCGACCACCACCACGACATCGACCGCGAGCTCGACCAGCTGCTGTCGACCAACTTCTCGCGGCGCAACTTCCTGCGCACCGCCGCCGTCGGCGGGCTGGCCGGCACCGGTCTCGCCCTGCCGGGATCATTGTTCGGCGCCGAGCCGGACGGCCTGGAAGAGCCCGAAGGGATCACCCGTGACTTCGACGGCGTGGTGCGAATCGGCTACATCCCGATCACCGATGCCGCCGCGCTGCTGGTGGCCCACTCCGAGGGCTATTTCGAGGACGAAGGCCTGGAGGTCGCCGATCCGACGTTGATCCGGGGCTGGTCGCCGCTGATCGAATCCTTCGCCGCCAACCGCTTCAATCTCGTGCACCTGTTGAAGCCCATCCCCCTGTGGATGCGCTATCAGAACGATTTCCCGGTCAAGATCATGTCCTGGGCCCATATCAACGGATCGGCCGTGGTCACCGGGCGCCATGTGGAGGTCAAGGACTTCTCGGACTTGGGCGGCAAGAGCGTAGCCGTGCCCTACTGGTACTCGATGCACAACGTGGTGATGCAGATGGCCCTGCGCGACGCCGGGCTGACCCCGGTGATCCGTGACCAGGGAGCGGCACTGGAGTCGCACGAGGTCAACCTGATGCTGATGCCGCCGCCGGACATGCCGCCGGCCCTGGCCGCGCGCTCTATCGATGCCTTTATCGTGGCCGAGCCCTTCAACGCGGCGGGCGAGATGCTGGCCCATGGCAATCTGCTGCGCTTTACCGGCGACATCTGGAAGAACCACCCCTGCTGCGTAATTTGCATGAACGAGCGCCTGACCAACCGCGAGCCGGAATGGACGCAGAAGGTCATGAACGCCGTGGTCCGCGCCCAGGGCACCATCCAGGAGGACAAGAAGGCGGTCGCCACCCTGCTCTCGCGTGACGGCAAGGGCTACCTGCCAATGCCGGCCGGCGTGGTCGAACGGGCCATGACCAACTACACCAACGACGCTACCTACACCGACAGCGGCGCGATCCGCAACGCCGACTGGGGCAACGGTCGCATCGACTTCTCGCCCTGGCCCTACCCGTCCGCGACCAAGTATCTGGTCAGTGCGATGAACGAGACCCTGGTCGGTGGCGACACCACCTTCCTTCAGGACCTGGATCCCGACTTCGTGACCGACGACCTGGTGAACTACGAGTTCGTGAAGAAGGCGATGGAGAAGCACACCGCCTGGCACGGCGCGCCCGGCGTGAACCTCGATTCGCCATTCGAGCGCGAGGAGGTGATCGCGCTATGAACCGCGAAGCCACGATGAACGAGCTGAACCCGGCCCTGGAACGGATGCTCCCGTTCCTGCGGCTGGCGGATCAGGTCCGGCGCCGGGTGCAGTACCCGGCGGTGGGCATCGCCGGGCTCTTCGCCCTGTGGTGGTGGGGCGGCTGGCTGATTGCCAATAACGAGGACACGATGGCGTTCGCCAGCTTCGCCCCCGGGCCGACCCTCACGGCGTTCTGGGACCTGGTCAGCTCCGGCAACGTCTGGAAACCGATCGAGTCCAGCCTGTACCGCGTGGGCTGGGGCCTGTTCTACGCCATCGCCATCGGGGTACCGCTGGGTGTGATGATCGGCTACTTCCTGACGCTGAAGCAGATCACCCATGTGCCGTTCCAGTTCCTGCGCATGATCTCGCCGCTGGCCTGGATGCCGATTGCCGTGCTGGCCTTCGCCACCTGGGACGGGGCGAGCATCTTCCTGATCGCGATCGCCGCAATCTGGCCGATCACCTATGCGACTGCCCATGGCGTCCAGCGCATCGACCCGATGTGGCTCAAGGTGGGCTCCAACCTCGGAGCCAATCCGATCCACACCCTGCGCTACATCGTGATGCCCGCGATCGCGCAGGACGTATTCGCCGGCATCCGCCTGGCAGTGGGTGTGGCCTGGATCGTGCTGGTTCCGGCCGAGTACCTCGGCGTGACCTCCGGGCTGGGCTATGCGATCAACGATGCCCGCGACACGCTGGAGTACGACAAGCTGGCGGCCTTCGTGCTGGTGATTGGCATCATCGGCTACATG